>JAYTDC010000091.1:0-4205 GCA_043736115.1 Segetibacter sp.
GAAACAATAAAAACAGCAAAATAAATTGGCAGTTCACAAATAAGGAAGCACGGATTAAATTGAAAAAATTGTATCCGTCATTATACGATTAACATAACATTAGTATTGTATATACTTATATAGTTTTAGACCATACAATTACTTTATTGCTTTGTTCTCTTTGTTCCAGTTGTGTGAAAAAATTTTACTCAGCACAAGTTCAGCCCATCTTTTATGCTCCTTGCCCGAGTAGTGTAATTTATCACCTGTAAGTAATGTTTCGTCAATTGCAACCTCTCTCGTACCCGGCGTTATGTTTATATAATGCACATGGTTAACTGCCGACAAGCTTTCATTTATATTATTGAATGCATCAATCTCTGCAGCTATTGTAACTCTGTCCCTGCCTTCGGCAAATGGGGTAGCGCCCCAATCAGGTATTGAGAGTACAATTACTTTTTCAGGATTGTTGTCAGCAAGACTAATGGACTTGTTCAATAACCACTCGAAGTCGGTTTTATATTCTTCTGCCGATAGATTTCTGTATTGATTGTTTACACCAATCAGTAAGGTGACATAATCATATTTATCCAATAGAATAGTATGAGCTATTTGGTCTTTCAATTCAAAAGTTGTCCAACCGGTTTTGGCAATAATTTCCGCTGAATGGAAATGTAAACCCTCCTTCCTTAAAAGTTGTATTAGTTGATACGGAAAGCTTTCGTGCAAGGGTACACCTTCGCCTATAGTATATGAATCGCCGAGGCAGAGGAGTGTGGGGGTGGGCATGGATAATAATTTTTGGTAAAATTAAAACCTTATGTTGAAAGATTTGTTTGCCAAAAACTTTGTTGTTAAATTCAAATTGTCTTTCTTAATATTATTATTTCAAACACAAATAAGTTATAAGCAAAAACCCTTTCTATTTAATTTTCCGTTTGGACAATTTAAATAGAAAGGGTTTTGATTTAGGGTCAGATTTATTTACAACTTCTCAAACTTAATTATCTGATCATTTTTGCTGTTATTTATTTTCAGAAAATAAATGCCTTTGGGTAAAGTGCTAATGTTGATTCTTTGCAAGGTAGTTTCTTCATTTGCAGTAAAGTTGTAAGATAAAAGTACTTTGCCATCAACAGATAATACCAATATTTGTAGGGGTGATTTCACTTTACTTTCAACCTGTATTTGCAAATTATCTTTTGCAGGATTTGGATAAATTGAAACAAGATAGTTGCTATTATTGCTAATAAGTCTTACATTGCTAAAGTTGAACTTGCCGTCTTTATCAACCATTTTGAGGCGGTAGTAATTGTTGGAAGTAAGCGGCATGTAGTCGGTGAAAAAATAGTTAGCCGTCAATGGGGCATAGTTAGTGGCTTTTGAAGCACCAATTTTAATAAATTCTTTGCCATTGGTGCTTCTTTCCACTTCAAAGCGGTCTACATTTATTTCATTTATAGTACTCCAGTTCAGCAAGTTTGTTTTACCTTCTTTTATGGCTGTGAAAGTGAGTAATTTCAGCGGTAGTGTATTTGCTACAATGGCCGTGGTTGTTGTGTTGGTATATATCGGCAGGTTGTAGTCAAAGTATATAGCTGCTGTGTTTTCTACCACATCGCCAATTTGCACGTTTGCTTTTGGCTTTATGCGATAGCTAATCCAACCATGGCTAGCTTCCTCGTTCACGTTGCTATCGGGCAGTTGAATGTTTCTGAAAGACCAGATACATACCCCATTATGCTTCACTAACTGGTAATTGGTACTAGCAGTTACCATTTCCAGTGTATTCCAGTCCAGTTTGTTGCTCAGAGTGTCATGAATGAATACATTGAATGCAGTATCATTACCTGTGTTTTGAAAATTGACCGTATAGGTAAGGTAGTCACCATTTCCAACTTCACCCATAGATATATAACCGCCATGGTTTTCTATCTTATTGTTGGGATCATAAGAAGAAAGAACATTTTGACGTATGAAAGAAGTATTCGTTTGCAGGTTTTGTTCAAAAGTGTCTGAAACAATGTGCGCCACTGAATAGATAAGATCATTTATACCGACCAGGGGAGGAAACTTTACCATTACTAAAATGTACATTTTGCGGGTTTTGTGTGGCAAAAGCCCTGTAAAATTCCAACGCATGGTATCGCCAATAGTTGCATCAGGTGGCACGGTACTGCTATAATAATCCAGCTTATTACTTTTGATTAAATCAATATGGCCTGATGCCATATCGGAGCCATCGTTTCTATATTCTAAATTGTAATAAAGTATAGAGCCTGACCTTGGTACAGCTTTTTGGCAGGTTGTTAAGCTCACAGCTAAATCGCGAAAACAAGGAGACGGTTGCATAGCAAATGCCACGGTATCAACATTGAAATAAGTGGAATTACTAGTTACATGCGTTGCCGTTATGTAACACGATGTTTCAATGATAGGTTTTGAGTGGTAAGAACCTGTATCAAGATAATCAAGAGAAAAATTGCCATCGGATGAATAGACTGAAAGTGAATCAAATCTATTTTTTACAACCGACAATTCAAAATTAGGCAAAAGATATTCTGCGTTATCACGGATTCCATTATGATTATCGTCAGAGAAAATAGAACCTCTGAGTGAATTATAATAGGAGATAGGGGTGTTGTCAAATCGTCCTGCAATAAAGTTATAGCTCCCGTTCATATTGGTAATGCCTGTAAGCACCATTTTATTATCGGGCTGAATAAATGAATAAGCAACATAACTACCTGTACCAGGCATATTGGTAACCAGTTTTCCTAACCTGGCGTAGGTCGAATCGGTAGTGCCATTAGGCTTCAGACGCATCAATGCAAATTTGCCGCTGGCAGAACCGCTGATAATTAATTTACCATCGGATTGTATTGTTATATTCTGGGGCAGGTCATGCTGGTCTTTGAATGTGGTAGTAAGTGTACCCAACCACGCAAAACTGCTATCACGTTCACCATTTGCTTTAAAGCGTACCAGTCCTATACACTGTCCGCCATTGCAACTCCCATAACCCATTGCCAGCACCTTATTATCGGGCTGAACGGCTAATCTGCAAGACTGTGAGCGGTAATTAGTATATGCGAGGCAAGTTGCAATACCGTTTGTTCCATATGTACTGTCAACATGCCCATTTGCAAATAGGTTGATGACACTCATACTGCCTGCAAAGCTGTATATCATGCCACCTGCTGCAATGTGGCCATTGGGCATTAGTGCTATGGAAAAGCAGCCGCCCTGCAGACCGGCATTGTAATGATAAAACCCGTTGGTGCCAAAAGACGAATCAAGTGCACCATTAGCCATAAATTGAGCTACTTCATAATACTTTTCCGTGCCATCATTTCCAATTCCACCGGTCAAAATTTTTCCGTTAGGCTTCACTAAAACCTTAAAAACCTGTGAAGACCACCCTGCGAGAACACTTTTATAACTTATGCCCCCTGTTCCAAATGTGCTATCTAGTGTTCCGTTTGTTTTCAGCCTTACAAGAGCTATTTTATCTGATGCGTTGCTGGCATAAATAATCTTACCATCGGCTTGAACTGCAATAGAAGCAGATGTACCACCCAACAATGAACCTGATGGAACGGTAATGCCAGCTTTACCATTAGTTCCAAAGCTATTATCAGAAAAGCCATTGGCGGTGTACCTGATTAAAGTAATTTCATTAGCACCATTATTACATGCCATAATAATTTTTCCATCGGCTTGCAAAACCGATGTGTGACCATTCATTTTTGGGGTAGTGTGACCAGTTGTTGCAATACCTCTATTGGCAAAGTCGGCATCAAGAACACCTGTTTGTGCTACCATATTACTGCTAACAAACAAAGCAGCAATAAGATGCAAGTACATCTTTTTCATAAATAATATTTTAGTTGAAATAAAAATTGATTGAATGCAAAAGAGTTTTCCGGAACCCTAAACAGTTTTACAACAGCCTTTGGTTTATTGGTTGGGTTTGAAAAAAAATATTTTCAAGTTTTTATTAAGTGGAACATAATAGGGCATAGGTTGCCAACATCTCAAATGAAAGAAATACTTTCCTGAAGATTTTTTTTATGAAAAATGAAGTAATTTAAGGATAGGTATTTCTTACTGTAAATACGATACACAAAGAGGATGTCTCAATACTAAAAATTGGCTTTGAGAATCGCTTAAACGTCAACCCTTCTCCTATAGGGATCCGAATAAAAGAGGCTGCCTCATTAGTT
>JAYTDC010000092.1:0-18944 GCA_043736115.1 Segetibacter sp.
GTGTTCACCTCTTCCCATACCGAACAGAGAAGTTAAGTCCCCCATGGCCGATGGTACTGGTACACCAACCGGGAGAGTAGGTAGCTGCCATATTTATTAAAAAGACCCTGTCGCTTTATTGCAACAGGGTCTTTTTGTTTGTGGAGGATATTGCAAAAATCATATGAACGGTACACTAGTTTATTTCTTTTACCTCTAAAAGTACCACCAAATTTTATTATACTATATATACTGCATCATTCCTAAAAAAATATCCGGATTGGTAGAGTTCGATAGCCATTGTTCTCTTTCAGAAAATTTACAAACACCGGGATAGTCGCCATGATGTTGATACATGTCATGGACTATTTGAAAATGTAGATGTGGTGGCCAATTACCGTTTTCATTTGGCTCTCCAAAATGAGCAAATTCTACACCGCGGCTGATGTAGCGACCTTCCTGCAATCCATCCAGGTCGCGGAGGCTAAGGTGTCCGTACAGGGTGTTAAATGAAACACTATCCAATTGGTGTTGAAGAATAATTGTAGCACCATAATCTCCATAATTATCGTTGAACGCAAAACTGTGAACATAGCCGCCTAATGGCGCAAATATGGGTGTTCCTGCTTTGCCCCAAATATCAATTCCTAAGTGCAACCTACGTGGCTCTTCGGTGCTGTCAAAGTGATGGCTGCGGGCATAAATGGTGCGGTGCTCGTTATAGCCTCCTATGCCGTAAGTAAATTTATCGCCCAGAAGATTGGAAATGTATTCACTAAATTTTTCGGTGCTGTTGAGTATTTCGTCGGTCAGACTGGCGTTGGCTTTGGTGAAATCCATTTTAAGCAAATGGTCGGTGGTTGCATCAAACGGAACAACCCGTGCAAACTCATTGGTGTGTTTAGATATAGTCGAGGCAATCTGATTCATGGTGTAAAAGTAAAACGAAGTTTAATGACTGGGAAAATGTTTCTGATATGTCGATAGGTGTGAAAGTTTAACGGAACTAGCAATTTCAAATTATTTACAAGTGACAGAATATCCAAGGAGTGTTCTGGGATATTCTGTTACTATGACCTTTCGACTATGGTATTCTAAATTACTACATTTATCATTTTATTCTGTACATAAATAATCTTCTTAGGTGCATTACCATCCAACCACTTTTGGACTACTTCATTTTGTAAAACCAGTTGCTCGACTTCGGGCTGTTTGGCATCTAGAGAAATGTTGATGCTGCTGCGAACCTTGCCATTTATACTTATTGGATACTCTTTGCTGCTTTCTACCAGATATTTTTCCTCCAGTTTTGGAAATGGTGCATCCAATACACTGCCTTCATTGCCCATTTGCTTCCACAATTCTGAACTGATGTGTGGGGCGTAGGGTGTTAACAATACAACCAATGGCTCCAGTATTTCACGTTTGTTACATTTCAAATCGGCGAGTTCATTTACAGCAATCATAAACGTACTTACAGCCGTGTTGAAGCTGAACCTTTCTGTATCGTCTTCTATTTTTTTGATGGTTTTGTGCAGCACTTTTAGTTCAGCTGCTATTGCCTTTTCTTCATTCCAAACCTTGCCTTTTATTTCATCAAAAAACAAACGCCATAACTTGCGCAGAAAACGGTGTACGCCTTCAATGCCTTTGGTATCCCACGGTTTGCTTTGCTCTACAGGGCCGAGGAACATTTCGTACATGCGGAAGGTGTCGGCGCCGTATTTGTCACAAAGTTCATCAGGGTTAACTGTGTTGTATTTGGACTTGGACATCTTTTCGACTTCGGCACCGCACATGTATTTTCCGTCTTCCAAAATAAATTCTGCATCTTCATACTCCCCGTTCTTCCATTTTGTGAATGCTGCAATATCTAATTCCAATCCATCAACATCTTTGACATCTGCATGAATTGGGTTAATGTGATAACCTTCAAACTTAACATCAACATTTAATTCCAAATCTTTTTTCAAAAGGATTTCAGAAAGTTGTTGATAAAGGTGGTCGGATATTTTTGTTGTGTCTTTTTCTACTTCTTTAAGAAATCTATTTGAAACAAATATTGTTGGTATGCGGGCTGCAGAATTTCGTTCAGCTATACTTACTAGCGAAAGCATTAACCTATACACAAACCTCGAACTCCCCTGTATCATCCCCTGATTCAACAACTTCTTAAACGGTTCATCAAAACCAATATAACCCAGGTCGTACAAGACTTTTGTCCACATTCGGCTGTAGAGTAAGTGACCAACGGCGTGTTCGGTGCCTCCAATGTAGAGGTCAACACTGTTCCAGTAGTCGCTTAGTTTTCTGTCAACAAAAGCCTGGCTGTTGTGGGGATCCATGTAGCGGAGAAAGTACCACGAAGAACCGGCATAACCCGGCATAGTGCTGGTTTCGCGGCGGCCTTCGGGTGTATTTACCCAGTCTTCAATATTTGCCAATGGACCTTCACCTTCCGGCCCAGGGCCATATTTTTCTACGTGTGGCAGTTCCAGCGGCAATTCACTTCCGCTAAGCGGAGTAGCGACACCATCTTTCCAGATGATAGGGAAAGGCTCACCCCAATAGCGTTGGCGGCTAAAGCCTGCATCCCGCATTTTGTAGTTCACTTTTCTTTTGCCAATGCCCATTTCTTCTATCTTGTCAATAGCTACTCCAATGGCATCTTTCATCAGCAGTCCGTTTAAGAAACCGCTGTTTTGCAATACGGCTTCTTTGGTCGGGTTGGCTTCTCTGCCATTGTAATGTTCGCCAATGATGTTGGTGATTGGAATGTTGAAATGCTGCGCAAATTTGAAGTCTCGTTCATCGCCGCAAGGCACGGCCATAATAGCACCCGTGCCATAACCTGCCAAAACATACTCTGATATCCAGATGGGAATTTCTACGCCATTAAACGGATTGATAGCATAAGCACCTGTAAAAGCACCGGTAATTTGTTTTACTTCGGACTGTCGTTCGCGGTCACTACGGCCTTTTACGTAAGTGAGGTATTTTTCAATTTCCTCCTTTTGAGCTTCTGTGGTTATTTGCTGCACAATTTCATGTTCAGGAGCAACTACCATAAAGTCCACGCCGAAGATGGTGTCCGGGCGGGTGGTGTAGACGGTCAAAGACCTCACCCCCGGCCCCTCTCCAAAGGAGAGGGGAGACTCGAATGCTTGCTCCGCACTTTGAGCATCCTCTTGATTGCTTAAAGTCGTTTTAGCAATAAGAGTTCCCTCTATTTTTTTGATAACTTCTGGAAAGTCATTATTCACTTCATTGTTTGTAAAACGAAGCATCGTGTAACCATTCTCCGCTAACCAGCGTGTTCTTGCTTCGTCAAATTTTTGCTGTTCAGTTTCATCGTGATAACCTCCGTCAATCTCAATAATCATTTTCTTTTCAAGACAAACAAAGTCTGGAATATAGCCAGCAATCGGGTGCTGCCTCCTAAACTTGCAATCATTGATTTGCCTATTTCTAACCTGCTGCCAAATAATTTCTTCGGATTCCGTCAAATGCTTCCTGTTTTCTTTTGCGTAATCAGAAAGAAATTTCCATTGCTCTATAGTATTGGTTATATACCCCGGCACTTTATTTTCCGCTCCGGATTCTTGCCCCTCTCCCTCGGAGAGGGGTTGGGGTGAGGTCGCTACCGCAAAAGTCACCTCCGCACCTTCACTTCTCCCAATCCAGTTCCTTTGCATTTCCTTCATACTCTCACTAAAGTCAACCCTTTCCAGCCCTTCCAACAGCCTGTCCGCATAAGCTGTAATCCGCAAGTACCATTGCCTCATTTTCTTTTTCACCACCGGATGACCACCACGTTCACTCACGCCGTTTACAACTTCGTCGTTGGCCAATACGGTACCTAATGCTTCGCACCAGTTCACTTCCCCGAAGGAGGAAAAGGCCAGACGGCGCTTCATCAAAATCTCTTCTTGCTGTACTTTTGCGGAGCTGTTCCATTCTTCGGTGGAAAAGGTGCTTCCACCGTGGGTTTCATACTTCTTTACCAGTTCGCTGATGGGTTTTGCCTGTTTACAGGTATTGCAGAAATAGCTGTTAAACAAGTCCAGAAAAATCTTTTGTGTCCATTTGTAATAGTTAGGGTCGCTCGTCTGGACTTCGCGGCTCCAATCGTAGCAGAAGCCTATTTTATCTAACTGACTTTTAAAAGTTGTAATGTTCTTCTTTGTGGTTTCTGCAGGGTGCTGACCGGTCTCCAAAGCATATTGTTCTGCAGGTAAGCCGAAGCTATCAAACCCCATTGGGTGCAGTACATTAAAACCTTTCAGCCTTTTGTAGCGACTAAAAATGTCCGAAGCAATATAGCCCAAAGGATGCCCCACGTGCAGCCCCGCACCACTCGGATAAGGAAACATGTCGAGAACATAATACTTTGGCTTGTCAAAGTTGTTGTCCACTTTGTAAGCATCGGTCTCTTTCCACTGCTGTTGCCATTTTTGCTCTATTTCTCTAAAGTTATACTCCATCTTGTATAATTGGTTTATTAGTCAGCTTTATTTCGTTGATTGGTTAACTGGTTTATTCGTTAATTGATTTTGTGTTTTGCTGCTTATCTGTGTTTTTGGTGTTTTGTCCCCGCATTTTAGCTTTTTGGGGCTTCATAGGCGTCGCACACTTGTACGATATATCCTTATTCACCTTTTTCCATGTTTTGTTACATGCGAAAACAATTTTTTCACAAGCAAAAAAATTTTGCTAAAAGTAAATGTGTTTTCTTAAAAGCTAAGCAGGTGTTTGAAAAATATGGCGTATTATTAAAGTACGAGTTACTTGTAACCAAAAGCTGTAACCTTACGTTTATGCAAGCTAAACCGGGGGTGTGGTGGTGGTGTCCACCAAGGCCCCATATCATTTTGCTTGCATCCTTGAATGTTTACTATGTTAGGATTTCCCTCTTCACCATAGACAAATATCAATCTTTGTTTTTCAATACCCCTTTTTCTTAGGTACATAATCACAGCGGCTACCCTGTCCCAGCTTTGTTGCTGGCTCTGTTCGCTAGAAGTTCCGTTTGCTACCACTCTTATTTTATTACACATTGGCCATTGCTTTGCAATCTTCATTGTCGAATCCAACTGCAACTTTGCTTTCTTACCTAAGGTGATAGTTTTGGTGAAGTCAATTACTGCAAACTGCGGACAAATTATTTCGCAGATACTAGGGTCTTCCGACTGTGCAAACACATTTCCCGTAAGGGCAAAAAAAACAATGGTAAGTAGGATAATAAACTTAGACTTCAAAAGAAATAGTTATGGTTTAATAATACTTGAACAGATATTTTATTTACTATGTAGTTCTCCTCTAGTGAAATTCTTAAATGCAATTTAGCGAAACCAATTCATTAGAAATTTAAACCAACCTTATAAAAATGCTTTTTACCCCCTGCTATAATTCGGGGCTTCCTTTGTAATAACCACATCATGCACATGGCTTTCACGCATTGCAGCGTTCGATATTTTTACAAATTTTGCTTGTTGAAGTTCAGAAATACTTTGTGCACCACAATAACCCATGCCTGCACGTAGGCCACCAGTAAACTGATAAACCACTTCGTTAAGATTGCCCTTATAAGCTATTCGGCCTTCTATACCTTCTGGAACATATTTTTTTATGTCTGCCTCCACATCCTGAAAGTAGCGATCGCCACTGCCTTGCACCATAGCTCCTAAAGAACCCATGCCGCGGTATTGTTTAAATTTACGACCTTCGTAAATAATTGTTTCGCCGGGGCTTTCGTCTGTACCAGCAAAAATGCTTCCCATCATTACCGCATTTGCTCCGGCAGCAAGGGCTTTGACCATATCTCCGGTATAACGAATGCCACCATCTGCTATAAGTGGTACGCCGGTATTTTTGAGTGCAGCTGCACATTCTAAAATGGCTGTAATCTGAGGTACGCCTATGCCTGCCACAATACGGGTGGTGCATATAGAACCGGGTCCAATACCCACTTTCACTGCATCTGCACCTGCATCTGCAAGTGCTTTTGCTCCTTCTGCTGTACCTACATTTCCCGCTATTACTTGTAAGTGTTGAAAGTTTTTCTTTAATGCTTTGAGGGCATCAATTACACCTTTGCTGTGGCCGTGGGCACTGTCAAGCGTAACTACATCTACTCCTACATGAAGCAATGCTTCGGCTCGTGCATTCATATCTGAAGTAATGCCCAATGCTGCACCAACCATGAGTCGACCAAAGCTGTCTTTGCCGGCGTTTGGGAAGTTGCGTAGCTGAACAATGTCTCTGAAAGTGATGAGGCCAACGAGTACACCATCTTTATTTACAACTGGTAGTTTTTCAACTTTATGCTGTCGCAAAATGACTTCTGCCTGTGCAAGTGTTGTGCCTTCGGGGGCAACCACGAGGTTCTCTTTGGTCATCAATTCGCTCACCTTTCGTTGGTTGTTGTTCTCAAAACGTAAATCGCGGTTGGTCAATATGCCGACTAATTTGTTGGTAACGTCCACCACGGGAATGCCCCCAATTTTATTTTCTTTCATTAGCTTCAATGCATCTGCAATGGTAGCATCTACAGTTAAAGTTATAGGGTCGGCAATCATGGCACTTTCGCTGCGTTTTACCTTACGTACCTGATCGGCTTGCTGTTCTATACTCATGTTCTTGTGAAGAATTCCCATACCGCCTTCTCTTGCCAGTGCTATGGCCAAACTTGCTTCTGTAACTGTGTCCATTGCTGCGGAAAGCATTGGAATCTTTAGCAATATTTCTTTTGTCAGATTACTGGAGATATTTACATCTCTTGGGAGTACCTGACTATATGCAGGAAGAAGTAATACATCGTCGAAGGTGAGGCCATCACCAAAAAATCTATCTAAATCTGTTTGTTGGAGGGGTGTAATGTTTGTTGGCATGGGCAAAGATATGAAGGGGAAGTATTCAGTTCTTAGTATTCGGTATTAAGATTTTGTAAGGTTTATTTTTTTTCTCACGGAAAATAAGGAAAGTACGGAAAATGAATTTCTGTTACCCCGTTCTTTCAGTAATTCAATTTCCCTAACAGTTTAGAATAGTTTTACGTTTTAGATAATTATCTTTAGATATTAACTCCGTTATTTCCTTTCCTTTGCTTAAAACAAAATACCATCAGCACACTATTCACTTTGTGTAAAGAAGAAAGGGTTAAAAGCAGAAAGATGATTGAGCATTTGTTCGCTAAGGGCAAAAGCACATCTGCATTTCCGCTAAAGTTGCTGTATGACTTTGTGGAAGAAGAACCCCACATGCTAAAAGCCGGGGTAACTGTCAGCAGCCGAAAATTTAAAAAAGCAGTCGACAGAAACAGAGTGAAAAGAGTGATGAGAGAGGCTTATCGCTTACAGAAAATTCCAATACAAAAATTGTTGATTGCCGAAGGAAAAAGTATGGTGTTCTTTTTTATTTACATTGGTAAAGAACTGCCGGTGTACAAAGAAATCTATGACAAGATGGGTGTACTTTTACAAAGATTGAATAAAGAAATCATCAACAGTAAAAGAACGAATTGAAAATACTATCTAAAATATTGATCTTGCCGTTTTTGTTATTGATAAAGATTTATCAAAAAATAATTTCTCCATTGTTGGGGCCGCAATGTCGCTATATACCTACCTGTTCACAATATGCTAAGGAAGCACTAAATAAATATGGTTTTTTTAAAGGCGGATGGCTTTCAATTAAACGGATTGTGAGTTGCAATCCCTGGGGTGGGCATGGGTGCGACCCGGTACCTTGATTTTTTCAACTGTATTGGAGGTCTCAAAAGCGGTTAAAATTAAGTGCCTTACATTTGCCGCATGATGATAATGCAGTATTGGAAAGAGTTGACTTTTGGTTTTTTTTGCCTGGTTATTTTAATACAATTGGTTTATTATGTTGTAATATTTAGTCGTCTTGCCTTTCATAAACCCAAAGCAAAGTTACATAGCCAACAGCAACCCCTATCTGTAGTAATATGTGCAAGAGATGAAGCTGGTAATATTGTAAAAAACTTACCGGGGGTACTTGTACAAAACTATTCAACAACCCATGAGGTTATATTGGTAAATGACAATTCATCAGATGACACAAAATATCTGATTGAAGAGTTAAAGAGGACTTTTAAGCATTTGGTTCCTGTTCAGCTATCGCAGGAGGCAAAACTAATTGCAGGGAAGAAATTTCCTTTAAGTATGGGAATTAAATCTGCAAAAAATGAAACCATATTGTTGACAGATGCAGATTGTGTACCGGCAAGTGAAAACTGGATGAAGTTAATGCAGGACGGATATAGGGAGGGTACTGAAATAGTACTTGGTTATGGAGCATTTCACAAAACAGATACTTTTCTCAATAAAATAATACGGTTTGAGACATTTCATTCTGCATTACAATTTTTGAGTTATGCCTTAGCAGGTTTGCCATACATGGGAGTGGGAAGAAACCTTAGCTATAAAAAAGATGTATTTATAAGGAACAAAGGATTCTCTGCTTTAAACCAAATTCCCGGCGGTGATGATGACTTATTTATAAATAAAGTAGCAAATAAAAAAAACACAGCCGTAGTTACAGAACCGGAAGCACATACACTTAGTGAAGCAAAAAAAAATTGGGGGGATTGGTTCAGGCAAAAAAACCGACATTATTCAACAGCCAAATATTACCGGACAAAACATAAACTATTGCTGGGATTGTATTCAGCAACTCAATTTCTTGTTTATCCTTTAGTTATTATCTCGGCCATCTTTTTTAACTGGTGGATATCACTTTCAATATTTGGTATCAGATTAATTATTCAGGCTATTGTTTATTTTAAAACAATGAAAAAGCTTAACGAGTCTGATTTATATCCATGGTTTTTGTTCTTTGAACTTTGGATGTGCTTATACTACCTACTATTCTTACCCGCATTGTTCAGAAAGCCAAAAAGAACCTGGAACTAATGCTTTATGTACTTATTAATTAAATGTCGTTTCTGATTTATTTATCCTGCTTATTTGTCACAACTTCTGATTTAACAATTTTTTAATTGCAGTATTTAGGAATGTTGAATTAATTATTTCTTAATAAAATGCAACTAAAATATAGTTGAGATGTTTGCAATTTTAATACATTAAACTCGTTGTTAATGATAGGATTGTCTTAACGCAATCTTAATACAATCATATTAATTCATTAAAACTGTTTTGGAAAATCAATCCTAATTTTAGAATCTATTTAAGTAACAATCAATTGATTTTATTATGAACTTCTTTTCAATTCTTTTATCCTGCTTAGTGTTATCATCTTTATTCATGATTGCCTATGTTAGTTATACTAATTACAGGGCTACTAAAAACATTAATAAAAGACATTCCGAAGTTGTAGAAACTATTTAAATAGTACTATTAACACATTAATCATACTGTCCTTATAAGATTATTTCTTATCCGGATCTTATATGTATATATAGCTAATATTTATTTATTATTTTCATATCCTCTCTTCAATTTTTAAAAAAAGAATTTGTCTTTTTGTTCAAAAATTAATGGCCCCATTTGAATTAAATGATTTGTCGAAGTTATTACATTGGAATTGGATTTTACCTGACTTTAAATTGTGCTTTTTATCCCAAAATAAATTATTTGTAAATGTGAACAATTTATTCAATTTTTGAGTATTCATTTATTACAAGTAAAAGCACTGCCATGAGTCACATCTTAAAATTGATTTTTATTGCTGCCATTATTCAGTTAACGGCATTGTCTTGTCAAAATTCCGCAACCCCAAAAGAAGAAAGTGTTGCTTCCTCTCCGCATGAAGAAGAACAAGATGGTATAGAGGAAGCTATGCAACGTGAAATAACAATGACAGCAGATCCGGCCTTGGGTTATATTCCCAACGAAAGGTTGTTTGCTGCCCGCAGCAGTGCAATGTTATATAATAGAACAAATGGAGGATTGTTATGGACAGAACGTGGTCCTACAAATGTTGCTGGAAGAACACGAGCCGTTTTGGTAGATAAAAATGACCCTACTGGTAACACTGTTTTTGCCGGTAGTGTAGGCGGTGGTATATGGAAATGTACTGATTTTAAAAGTTCAAACTACAACTGGACTAAGGTGAATGATAACATGGAAAATCTTGCAATATCCTGCATTGCACAAGACCCCTCTTCTCTCAATATAATGTATGCAGGCACCGGTGAAGGATTTGGTAATGCCGATGCAATAAGAGGTGCCGGTATCTATAAATCTACAGATGGTGGTAACACATGGTCAAGACTAACATCAACAGAACCATCATTCTCTAATGACTACACATATATACAGGATATTGTTGTTACTGCTGCTGGTCATGTATATGCCTCCTGCAGAAGTGCCATTTATTGTAATGCCGGCGGTATAAAAAAGTCAACAGATCAAGGTGCTACATGGACAAGAGTAATAGGGTCTTACAATAATTCGGGATCTTGTGCTGATGCCTTTTATTTTAGAGGTAACGATTTGGAAATAGCTGCAAATGGCGACTTGTATGCCACTACAGGACTATCTGGAAGTAATAATGCAACCTATGGCCATGTATTTAAGTCAGCAGCTACACTTGGAGCTTTGCAAGGTGAGGCCGGGCAGTGGACAGATATAACTCCTGTACCCCCCACGGGTGAAGCGGGTTTCAGAAGAATTGAAATTGCTTGTGCTCCTTCAAGTTTTTCCCGTGTCTATTTATTATGTCAAAAGTATAATGATGCAAGCGTAACTAAATTTTACAGAAGTAATAATGGTGGTACAGCCTGGACTGCTATAAATGTTCCTAGTTGGTGCGATCAGGGTACAATAAGATCCGATTTTACCAGGGGACAATCCTGGTATGATCTTATAGCTGCTTTTGATCCACAAAATGCTAGTAAGTTATTAATTGGCGGCGTAGATGTAATGACTTCGTCTGATGGAGGTAGCAATTTTACTCAATTAACAAAATGGTCAGGAAGCACAGCCTGTGGTTCATCGCTGGCTACAATTCATGCCGACATTCATAACATAGTTTATATGAATGGATCTTCTAATGATTTAATTGTAAGTAACGATGGAGGTTTGTTTTATTCTACAAATGGTGGAACAACTTTTAGTAGCAGAAACAACGGATACAATGTCACACAGTACTATGCAGTTGCTGTTCATCCAGATGCAGGTTCTAATTATATGTTGGCAGGGGCGCAGGATAATGGCAGTCAAAAATTTACTTCTTCGGGTTTGGGCGCTACAACAACGGTTACCGGTGGGGATGGTGCATACTGCTTCATAGATCAACTTGATCCTAATATACAAATAACATCTTACGTGTATTCCAATTACTATTTCTCCAGAAACGGCGGTAATACCTTCAGCCAGTTTTTGAGTAATAATAATGGAGATTTTATAAACCCTTCGGAGTATGATAGTAAATCAAAACTGTTGTATTGCAATAATGGACTAGGAGTATTAGGTAGAGTTAAGAATATAGTAACGGGTACACCTGCCATTGAAACACTCAATATTCCCAGTATTTCTTCACAATATATATCTACTCTAAAGGTAGATCCTAATACTGATAACAGATTGTACATTGGAGCCTATTCCGGTACTGCTAAAGTTGTAAGAGTAGATAATGCAAATGCTGTTACTCCTACATACACCACCCTTTCATTTCCGGCAATATCAGGTTATATTTCATCTATAGATGTTGAAGACGGCAATCCAAGTCATCTGCTTGCAACCGTTTCTAATTATGGCCTTACAAGTGTATATGAAAGTACTGATGGTGGAACCTCGTGGAATGATATAGAAGGTAACCTGCCTGATATGCCTGTAAGATGGGGTATATTTATTCCTGGTAATGGGATAAGAATTGCATTAGCTACAGAGTTAGGTGTTTGGACTACAACTACACCTGCCGGAACTACTCCTACATGGGAAGCTGATAACAATGGATTTGCTAATGTGAGAACAGATATGATCAGGTTTAGAAAAAGTGATAGTACTATTACCGTAGCTACTCATGGCAGAGGTGTATTTAGTACAAATCTTTCTACTCTACCTGTTACATTGTTTAGTTTCAAAGGACAGTTGCAGGATAAGCATGCTGCACTTGAGTGGAAGACTGCATCTGAAAGCAATACACGCTTATTTGAAATAGAAAGAAGTAATAATGGAAGCAGTTACAAAAAGATAGGTATTGTAAATGCAGCAGGAAATAGCAGCACCTTAAAAAAATATAGTTTTTATGATAGAGAAATTGCCTTAGCTGCTAATTATTACAGGTTACGGATGGTTGACAAAGATGGTAGTTTTGACTATAGTAATGTTGTACTCCTGAAAAGTGAAGCCTCCAATCAAAATATAACTTTACTTAATAACCCCTTCCGAAATTATTTGGACATTCGTTTTGGTAAAATACCTTTTGGTTTTGTAAAGCTTCAATTAACAGATATGAATGGTAAAATAATTAAAGTAGTTAATTATGAATCTTTAAATCAGACCACTATAAGATTTTCAATAGGTCAAAATGCCCTGGCAAATGGAACATATGTATTGACAGTTTATGCAGATGGTGAAAAGCTGTCAAAGCAGGTTTTTAAACAATAAAATTGAAAGAATAATGCAAAGGTTGTTACATTTTGTAACAACCTTTTTTTGTAACAACTAAAATCATAGTTATGAATAAGATAAGGTTTCCAATACGGTTTTTTGTTTTGCTTTTGGGGATATCATTTGGATCATGTGCCCAAACTAAAACGGGTATAATAAAAGCACATGCTTATATGCAACTCAATATACCTGGCACCATTCCCGTAGGAGATGAACATAAAGGGCCTGATACGCTTTACAGAGTATACATAGAATCACGGGCTGATAAAAATTTTATATGGAGTGCAGCATATATTGGCAACAATGCTTTCAACATTATCAGCTATAAAGCGGTTCCTCCTGTAACTGTTGGCAATTTAACCTCAACAGGTGAAGCTGCAGTAATCACTACAAAAAAAGGGAATATACTATGGCAACTCAATCTTGAAAAAAACTTATCTAAAAGCCAATATTCAAAGAACAACGCAAGACTTAAAAGCGAAGTAATACTGAAATTAAGAAATAAGAAAAAGACACATTTTTATAAGATTAAAGCAATATTAGAATTACAACCGGAGCTACACATGTAGTTTTTTTGAGTCAAAATAAATGGAACAACTACTGTAATAAAAAAATGAACTGCATGTTATGGTGTTGATATTGCTACCGGCAGTATTTTCCCATTATAATACTTATGACCTGTTACGGCAAATTCTGCAACATATTTTCCCATGTCATCTGCACTTGTAGGTGTCTTAAAATCGGGAATTGAAAGTTGCAGCATTTCTGTTTGAACTGAGCCAAGTGCAAGACAATTCACCTTTATTTCTTTTTCAGCAAGTTCCAAAGCAAGACATTCGGTAAGTGTATGCAGGGCAGCTTTGCTTGCAGAGTAAGCTGATAAACCAGCAAATTTTACACTTCCCTGATAGCCGCTCATACTGCCAATGTTTACAATGTGTCCGCCATATTTCATATAAGGAATGATAGCTTGAATCATTTTTACATGCCCGATGAAGTTGCTTGCCATCATTTCTTCTATTTCTTCTATTTCAGTTTTTACAAATGACTTGTTGATGAGTTCCCCGGCATTGTTAATCAGCACATCCACATGCTTCATATGCATGGATATAAACGAGTGCAACTGACTGCGGTAATTGCCCGAGGTTATATTGAAAGGTAGTGTAAATAATTGAGGTCCATAATCACACTCTGCAGCTTCCTGCTCCAGCAATTTTAATTTGTCTTCACTTCTCGATATTGCAATAACTATATTATCCTCATCTTTCAATAGTTGTAATACTGTGTGAAAGCCTATACCGCTGCTAGCCCCTGTAATTACAATATTCATTATTTTAAATTGAACTTTATATAGATTATAGCAAAGTTATTTTTTATCGGAAGAAAAAAAATCTAACCATGTGATACCCTAAATTTATATTAAACCACCGCTTTGGATAGCTTTCTTTCACCAATTTGTTGTCTCCACATGGCAAAGTATAGTCCTTTGTCTTCAAGCAGTTTCTGATGGCTGCCCGTTTCAACTACTTTTCCTTGTTCAAGTACGTATATTCTATCAGCATGCATAATTGTACTCAATCTGTGTGCAATCAAAACAGTAATCTGTTCTCGTTCAGAGGAAATGTTTTTAATTGTTGCTGTTATTGCTTCTTCGGTTATACTATCAAGCGAAGATGTTGCTTCGTCAAAAATGAGTAAATGTGGATGTCTAAGTAAAGAACGGGCAATTGAAAGTCTTTGTTTTTCTCCACCGCTTAGTTTCAATCCACCTTCACCAATTAATGAATCAAGACCATTTTCTGCTTTACTAAGTATATAAGTGCAGCTTGCTTTTTCTAAAACATCATAGAGTTCATCATCTGTTGCTGATGGATTTACAAACAATAAATTTTCACGAATGGTTCCGGCAAATAGTTGGGTGTCTTGTGTTACAAATCCAATCTGACCACGCAGTTCATCAAAGTTGATATCATTGCTGCTGATACCATTGTAGTAAATGCCCCCTTCCTGTGCACGGTATAGGCCAACCAATAGTTTTACCAAAGTACTCTTGCCTGCACCTGATGGACCAACAAATGCAATGGTTTCTCCTTTTTTTACATCAAAGCTAATATCGTCCAAAGCTTTGAAGTTTGCTGTCTGATGACGAAAACTGATATTTTTAAACTCCAGCTCATCAATACCTCCAACATTTTGTGGATTTGCAGGGGTAACATCCACGGGCTTATTCAACAGGTTATGAAAGTTTTGCAAACTTGCTTCTGCCTCCCTATAACTAATAATAATATTGCCAATCTCCTGCATGGGGCCAAAAATGAAGAAACCATAAAACTGCAGGGCAAGAAACTGACCGGGGGTAAGTATGTCTCTAAATATGAGATAAAGCAATACAAAACTTATGACTTGTTGCAGAAAATTTACAAGAGTTCCCTGTATGAAGCTTAATGTTCGAATACTTTTTACTTTACGAAGTTCAAGTCCCAAAATTTTGTAGGTGTTGTTGTTCAAACGCTTTACTTCCTGTTCGGTTAGTCCAAGGCTTTTTACCAATTCTATATTGCGTAAGCTTTCGGTAGTAGTTCCCGCCAACATAGTAGTTTCTTTAACAATGTTTTTTTGTATGTGCTTAATTTTTTTACTTAAAATATTTGTTACTATGGCCAGCACAATTATGCCTCCAACATAAGTAGGTACAATGCTCCAATGCTTGGTAGATGCATAAATAGACACAAATACAATACTTACTAAAATGCCAAAAAAAACATTGATAAAGAATCCGATAAATCGTTCAGTATCTGCTCTTACTTTTGTAAGAATTGAAAGTGTTTCGCCACTGCGTTGGTCTTCAAACTCCTGATAAGGCAATCGCATACTATGACGCAAACCATCGGTAAATATTTTCGCACCAAATTTTTGTACAATTACATTTACCATATAATCCTGAAAAGCCTTTGCAATACGGCTAACCATAGCAGTACCAACGAGCAGCCCCAAAAAGTAGAGAACACCTGAAATATATTCGGGTTGTTGACGGGTTTTGCCCAATGCATCTACGTGAGGATGTGTGGCAAGATTGTCCATAATTTTTCCAATAATCATTGGACTAAACAAAGAAAAAACCTGATTGATTGCGGCCAACAACAAGGCTAATGCAATCATCCACCTATAGGGCTTAAGATATTGTAAAAGAAGTTTCATAAATAATTGTAGAAATTAATAAAGAGCGGCAAAGATAGCCTGCGTTCAGTGTTTATTGATTTTAAGTCATTTCATTTGACAAAAATGAAGCAATGGTAATCTGACATTAATGAGCTGAAAGTTATCATAATCTTTATTTTCTTACCCCGCCCAACCTTCTCTATCCAAACTTCTGTATTGTATAGCTTCAGCCAAATGTTCTACTTTAATGTCGTCACTTGCTGCAAGATCGGCAATAGTTCTTGCCACTTTTAGTATTCTATCATAGGCACGGGCAGAGAGGTTGAGGCGTTCCATAGCTTTTTTAAGCAGCGCTTCACCGGCCTGATTTATGATACAAATTTCCCTAAGCTGTTTGCTGCTCATTTGTGCATTGGCATAAGTGCCCGGTGTGTTTGCATAACGTAGTGTCTGTATTTCACGGGCCTTTATAACCCGATCCCTTATACTTGCAGAGGATTCACCTTGAGCTACGTTACTTAATTCTGAAAATGACACCGGAGTTACTTCTACGTGTAGATCTATTCTATCGAGTAACGGCCCTGATATTTTGTTTAAATATTTTTGTACGCCTCCCGGTGGGCAAGTACATTCTTTATCAGGATGGTTGTAATATCCACAAGGGCATGGGTTCATACTTGCAATCAACATGAAATTAGCAGGAAAATCAAGTGAAACTTTTGCCCGGGAAATAGTTACCCGTCTTTCCTCCATAGGTTGACGCATAACCTCAAGCACTTGTCTTTTAAACTCGGGTAATTCATCCAAAAACAATACACCGTTATGGGCTAAGGATATTTCTCCCGGTTGTGGAATGCCACCACCACCCACCAATGCAACATCACTAATAGTATGGTGTGGGCTTCTGAAAGGGCGTTTATTTATTAGGGATGAGTTCTCTGGCATTTTTCCGGCAACACTATGAATCTTTGTTGTTTCTAAGGCTTCTTGCAAAGAAAGAGGTGGCAATACGGTAGGTAATCTTTTTGCCAGCATAGTTTTACCAGCACCGGGAGGACCAATAAGAATGGCATTGTGTCCACCGGCTGCAGCTATTTCCATAGCTCTTTTTATATTTTCCTGACCTTTTACATCAGTAAAATCTAGTTCAAATTCATATTGAGAATTAAAAAACTCTTCACGGGTATTCACCTCTACAGGTTTCAATGTGGTTTCATCAGCAAAGAAATCTATCACTTCTTTCAGGTGGTTGACTCCGTACACGTTAAGGTTGTTTACCATGCCGGCTTCTCTTTCGTTTGCCTTTGGAACAATTAATCCCTTAAAGCCTTCTTTTCTTGCCTGAATAGCAATAGGTAATGAACCCTTTATTGGTTGAATAGAGCCGTCGAGGCTTAACTCACCCATGATTACATAATCCTTTAGGGCATCTACATTTTCTATTTGTTCACTGGCACCGAGGATGCCGATTGCAATTGGGAGGTCGAATGCCGAGCCGCTTTTTTTAATGTCGGCCGGAGCCATGTTCACCACAATTTTGATGCGGGGCATTCGATAGCCATTTGCTTTAATGGCACTGTCTATGCGTTGTTGACTTTCTTTAATTGCACCATCTGCAAGGCCAACCAGGAAATACCCTTGCCCCTCAGCTACATTTACCTCTATGGTAATGTTGATTGCCTCAACCCCATAAACTGCACTGCCAAAAGTTTTTATCAGCATCCTAACTGGTTAAAATTTAAAATAGATGCAACAAATATAATTGTTTGGGGTTGTATGTTGAATGGTCCTATACTTTAAAGAAGGAACAGCCGTTCCTTTTCATACCTTTATACAGGCTTCAATAATGAAGTGTATAACCAAACTAAAACTTTGTATTATGGCAAAATTATTTATAACTGCTGTGGGTGAAGATACCATTGCCGCACCCGGCAATGCACAGCGGACTTATGTAATAGTAAGCGTAGAAGATGCAGCGGGGAACCCTGTAACAGGAATGGCTGCAGCCAATTTTCAATTAGGCACTGAAA
Organism: Segetibacter sp.; assembly: GCA_043736115.1. Taxonomy (GTDB): domain Bacteria; phylum Bacteroidota; class Bacteroidia; order Chitinophagales; family Chitinophagaceae; genus Segetibacter. Next base: position 17,768 of record JAYTDC010000092.1, read on the forward strand.
TAGTAGGGCCGGGTGGCAGTATTAGTAGCATACAGTCAGTAAGCAATGGGAAATTGCCCGGAATTTACCTTTTAAGCGTAATTCCGTTGGCTGGTCAAACATGGAAATCTGGGGTGTATATTTTTTCTGTTGCTGTTACTCACGGTGCAGACAAAGGGCAGGCACTTTGTTCTTTCTTAATGGATTAAATACAACCCCTAAAAATTTAACCCTCTCTAAGAGTGAATTTTTGTTGAGTGATGGGGAAATTGCCCGATGTGACCTGACACAAGCAAAAAAGCCCTGGCATTACACCAGGGCTCTTTCGCGAAATTTAAATTATTACCTAAAACTAAAACTACAATGGACTGAACTGTTATTAAAACGCAGTATTATTCAGAAAATTGTGCGGTACTGAATTTTTTTTCAAAGAAATTTATTTTTAATTTGAATTAAAGATGAAAATAGGGTTAGGAAAATGGTTTGAGAACTTAAATTCAAATGATTAGCTATGTGATATTATTATGTGTAGAATATTCTTTTTTCAATTGTAATTACTTATCAGCAATTTTACATTGTATATGTTATTGCCTTTTTATCAGAATAAATTATTAGAAGCCGGATGCGATGAAGCCGGAAGGGGTTGCTATGCAGGTCCTGTATTTGCAGCTGCTGTTATATTACCAAAAAACTTTTACCATCCACAACTTAACGACAGTAAGCAATTATGCGAAGCGGACAGAGAGGAATTGAGATTAGTGATAGAAAAGCAGGCTATAGCTTATAGTGTTTCACAGATTTGCAATCGGGAAATAGATGAAATAAATATTTTAAAGTCATCTGTAAAAGCAATGCATAATGCTGTAGAGCATTTAATCAGAAAACCAAAATACCTGATTATAGATGGCAATTATTTTATTCCATACAAGGAGCTAAATCATACTTGTATAATAAAAGGTGATGGCATGTACGCCTCAATTGCAGCAGCAAGCATATTAGCCAAAACTTATAGGGATGATTACATGAAAAAACTCCATTTTGAATTTCCACACTATAACTGGCAGCGTAACAAAGGTTATGGAACTTTAGAGCATCGCAAAGCTATAGATGAATATGGCTTGTGCCGGCATCATAGAATGAGCTTTAATATTCTTCCCAAACAGCTTACCCTTGCCTTGTAATTAGCTTAAACTTAGTA
>JAYTDC010000093.1:0-8489 GCA_043736115.1 Segetibacter sp.
GCTATGCAGGAATTTTCTAAAAGGAATCTTCGGGGATAACATAAATGTAATTCTTGCAGCAGCTGGAATGAACTTTAAACGACGAATTAACCTCTGGCGAACAGAGGCAATTATACGTTGGCTAATCAACTGCAAAAACATTTTGGAGCTGTTCTGGGATTTTTGTGCCCAAAAATTAAATCCGACTTTTTGAGGGTCGACTATTTATTGAACTCCTTCCGGAGTTCGAAAACCAATAACCGCAATCTATCTACAAATATTCAACTCCGCTGGAGTTGTATAAACGAATTTGGATTGATTTCAATTTTTTTTGCGAATCCTTTTGGATTTATCTGTTGAACTCCTTCCGGAGTTCGAAAAAACAAATAACCACAATTTTTCTACAAATATTCAACTCTGCTGGAGTTGTATGAGCGAATTTGGCTTGATTTCAATTTTTTTGCGAAACCTTTTGGACTTATTTATTGAACTCCTTCCGGAGTTCGAAAAACCAATAACCACAATTTTTCTACAAATATTCAACTCCGCTTGAGTTGCATTAACCTATCCAGATTATTAGCAAACTATATTTTTTCTCCGGAGGAGATAAATATTTGTAACATACAAAGATTATCAAAGAGCTTTAGAACTCCGGAGGAGTTCAACACGCCTTCGCTTTTGGAAAAAGTGGACGTCATTTTTGTTGAAACCAAATTTGATTTTGATTACGAATTATCTAATATTCATTGAAACAAAAAAGCCGCTAAACCCTGCAGTTTAACGGCTATTATTTAAAAGCGTTTGTGTATTACCACTTATCTACTTCCTCGGTATTATTGGTTACTTGATCTACCAAAACTGCTTCATTCTGATTTACAGATTGTTCTGAAAATGAGGATGAAATTTCTGTTTCTGCGTTAAGTTTTTCGCTGTTTTCAGCATTACTTTCTGCAACTACAGGCATTGCACCTTCATCGTAATTGTCGTGGTTAAATGCATCAAAATCGAAGTCGGGCATAAGATCAGTTTTTACATAATCTACAGCCTCACCAAGAGCCTTTATAAATTTATTGAAATCTTCTTTGTACAGAAAGATCTTGTGACGGTCATAACCATTATCATCAAACCTTTTTCGGCTTTCTGTAATGGTTAAAAAATAATCGTTGCTTCGGGTTGCCCGTACATCAAAAAAATAAGTCCTTCTTTTACCTGCACGAATTCGTTTGCTGTAAACACTTTCTATTCTAGGTTCGTTGTTGTCGTAAGCCACAGTAGTTGGTTTAATTTAATTCTTTATAAAACAGTAGAATACAAATATATAATTACTTTTCAACTGCCAAAATTTTTCCATAAAAAAGTATTTTCTCACGGAAAATTGAGCTAACTATTTCTTTATACTATCGTTAGGTTTTGCAGGTTCTCCCGGTGCTACCATGTTTGTTGCACCACCTCCCTGAACTACCGGCTTATTATACATTTGTTCTATACTGTTTAATGCCTGCAGATAGTCTTCGGCTATTTTTTTATCGTAAGCCATAGATTCTGCTTTGTTTGCACTTAGCGAATTGTAAAACTTAACCTGTTGCTGCAAGTCTTTCTTTACAGATGCCATGACCTTGGCCGCAAGTTCTTTATGCTCAGACCGGTAACATGCTTCAAGAAAAGAAATACTGTTGCGGTTGTGCATATTTCCACGACTTATCATACCGTAAGGCATATTCTCCTGCAGCATCATTTTGTCGCCTTTGTCCAGAATTTTTCTTGCATCTTCTTTTCTGCCTTTATTAGATAAATCTATTGCAAGCTCTGCATATGCAGTTCTGATACTATTAAGGTGGCGGCGGTTTTCTTCGTCAAAATAAACGTTTGGTTTATCTGCATTGCCTGAAGCAAATTTGGTCATCAGCTTGTCCATCATCCAATCGGTATTTACCTGCTGACCGGCAACAGGAACAAGTCTATAGCTAAGTCCATCTTTACGTAAATAAGGCCCAAAGCCTAATTCATCAAAATTAGAGGTGAAATATATGGGGCGATTCCATTTGCTTGCAGCAATTACATTCAATACTGCAAGATCATTTTTCATCAACAAATTCTTAGGAATATCAAACCTTACTTCAGGTACTACATTGTCTGTAAGACTTACTGTGCCGTTTTGTTTTACAAGGTTTACATCTACCGGTACAGAAACTTTTTTAACCGGAAAAGTATTGATGTAATCGCTGTTGCCTGCCCCCATCATTTTAGAAGGATCATCGCTACCTACATAGTTTTTCATGAGGTCGTAGAGGTCAAAGTATTGATTACCGGGCAAGCCTGATTTATCGTTGTAACGTATATAATCTCTCTTGCGGCCCTGAATTTGTTCGGGTGTCCAAATTACATCTATCGGGTCGCTTTGATTTACCTTGTAACGTAGTTCATTTATGTACCAATCTATACCTAACAAACTATAATTGATAACACGTATATCGGGTCTAACCCCTTCAACTTCCTGTGCATACCAAAGTGGGTAGGTATCATTGTCACCAAAGGAGAATAATATTGCATTTGGTGCGCAACTTTCCAAGTAATTTTTAGCAAGGTCACGAGCTATTACTTTTCGGCTACGATCATGGTCATCCCACTCTTGTGCTGCCATTAACATTGGCACCGCCAACAAGCATATAGCCGTGGCTAAATTGGTTGCAATATTTTTACTCATAGCTTTGCTCAACCATTCCCTCACTTGCAAAACCCCCAGACCAATCCATATTGCAAATGCATAAAACGATCCTACATAAGCATAATCACGTTCACGTGGTTGATTACCTGCCTGATTAAGATAAAGCACAATTGCCATTCCTGTAAAAAAGAAGAGTAAAAAGGTGATAAAAGTATCTCTCTTATCTGCTTTATTTTGATAAATAAGTCCGCAAATACCAAGGATAAATGGCAGTAGGAATAGTTTGTTATGTGCTTTATTGTTCTTACTGCTGTCCGGCATTAAATCCTGATCGCCATATATCAGGTTGTCAATAAATGATATTCCGGTTATCCAGTTACCATCTCTTACATTTCCATTATAAACGCCTTGTACGTCATTCTGCTTACCGGAGAAATTCCACATGAAGTAACGGAAGTACATCCAATAGCATTGATAGGATACAAAGAACTTAATATTATCGCCAAAATTAGGATCACGGTCGTAAGTACCGTCCTGAAGTTTGTTTATTCCGAGAAAATTGGCATAATAATCCGCATGTCCCTGATCGTTGCTTGCATCCCAAACCCTTGGGAAAAGCATTTGTTTATCTGCATCATAAACATAATGACCTTCTTTACCATTTTCTATATAATGCCCGTTTGCTTTAATGTATTTTGTTCCTTCTTCTTTGTAATCTATGGGCTGTGCCGTAAATTTTTGACCATATGCCAAGGGAAAATCTCCATACTGTTCGCGGCCAAGATAACCAACCAAACTCATTGGATTGTCAACATTGTACATATCAACAGCAGGGTCAGCATTGCTACGAATCATAGTAGTGATGTAAGTACTGTATCCTAATAGCATGAATGTAAAACACCACAATCCCAGTCGTAAAAAGGTATAATGTTTCTGACGGGCATATTTTAATAACCACCAAATTAATACACCAAGCAAAACAAAAAATATAATAAAACCGCTGAAAAATGGCATACCGAAACCATTGACAAACATGCGGTCAAAGAAACCTGCACCTTGTATAGTGTACTGTATTACAGCTTTTTGTACAACTCCAGTTACTAAACAACCAATTAAGAATGCATACAACGTATTTTTGTTGCTTACCTTGTATTTTTTGTAATAATAAACCATTACAATAGCCGGAATGGTCAATAAGTTGAGCAAATGCACACCTATGGATAAGCCCATAATAAAGAAAATAAAAATGATCCAACGGTCAGCGTTAATACCTGTTGTGGCTTCGTGGTCCACTGAATGTTCCCATTTTAATATAGCCCAGAATACCAAGGCAGTAAAAAAAGAACTCAAGGCATAAACTTCGCCTTCTACTGCTGAATACCAGAAAGAATCGCTAAAAGTATAAGCTAAAGCACCCACAGCACCCGCACCCATAATAGCCATAATTTGGTTCATATTGAGCTGTTCCCCTACTTTTTGAACAGCCTTACGGGCAAAGTGGGTTATGGTCCAGAATAAAAACAATATGGTAAATCCACTAGCCAAGGCACTCATTACGTTTACAGCTTTTGCTGCTGTAGCAGGATTATCTCCAAATAATATAATGAATACACGACCAATAAGTACAAACATAGGTGCCCCCGGCGGATGTGGAATCTGCAGTTTAAAGGCACTGCTTACAAATTCACCACAATCCCAAAGGCTACCGCCAGCCTCAGCAGTCATAATATAGGTCGCAGAGGCGATGATACACACAACCCATCCTACAATGTTGTTGATTTTGTTGAAATTCATTCTGGTATTTTGATAATTAAAAAAATAGCAATCTTTGGCAGCGTTGACCCCTAAAAAGGCCATCCCGCTGTACAACATTGTTTTGGTTAATAAAATAAGACGGGCAAACCTACCTTAAAATGAGGAAAATTTAAAATTGAAAATTAAGAGTGCGATTTTTTAGCAATGAATTAAGAAAGAAATGGTTCAATTTGAAAATGGCTCCGGTTTTGTGCGGTGGGTAACCTCGGTCACCTTTTGTGACCTCGACATTAGCGTAAATAACTTTTCAGATATTAATTTTGAAAATTATTGAAATGTCAGACTGTAAATTGATTTTGGGTAACCCCATTGCACAAGACCGGAAGAAAGAAATGGTTCAATTTGAAAATGGCTCAATTTGAAAATGTGATAATGTGATAGTTAGCATAATATTCTCTTGTCTAACAACTTGCTACTAGAATCTTGATACTAAGTCTTGCTAACATCTTGCTCCTTATTTCGCCAACGTCATTCTATAATCTACTTTTACTTTGCCTTTACTAATGTCGTTTAGCTTGCCCTGCAGCATTTTTTTGCGTAGAGGTTTTAGATAGTCTATAAACAATTTACCTTCTAAATGATCATATTCGTGCTGTATAATACGAGCTGTTAACCCGTTGAAAGTCTTGGTTTGTTCAACAAAATTTTCGTCCATATATCTGAGCGTCACAATATGAGGACGCACAATATCTTCCCTTACTTTAGGGATACTAAGGCAACCTTCGTTATAGGACCATTCACCACCTTCAAGATGTACAATTCGTGCATTGATAAAAACCCCTTTTACACCGGGTTCATCAGGATATTTTCCTTTTTCGTCTTTTTCCTGATTTTCAAATATTTGTTTGCTGTCTATTACAAATAACCGAATGCTTTTGTTAACCTGTGGTGCTGCCAATCCAACACCATTGCTTTCGTACATGGTTTCCCACATATTGTCTAAAAATTTGGAAAAGCCGGGATAATCAGGGGAAATGTCCTCACTCACTTTTCTTAAAACCGGTCCACCGTACGCTACAATAGGAAGTATCATTATTAAAATTGCTTTCAGTATAAGTTCGTTATACCATTAAAATTTACAAAGGGTACAAATTTACCTACAAATGAATCAATGAACAAATGGAATAGTCAGGGAATGGTATTTAGATACTCCTGCAGCATAATTGTGGCTGCAATTTCATCTACCAGATTTTTGTTTTGACGTGCTTTTTTCTTCATGCCACTTTGCACCATACTTTGTACTGCAAGTACTGATGTATAGCGTTCATCAACTTTTTTAATGGGAATGTTAGGAAACACTTTTTTGAAACGGTTGATAAATGCCTCCACTAACGGAGTAGCATGTGTAGCGGTATCATCCCAATTGAGAGGATGACCTATAATAACCAATTCCACTACTTCTTTATTAAAATATTCTTTCAGGAAATTTTCCAAATCTTTGGTATGTATTCCCGTTAATCCACCTGCCATAATTTTTAAAGGGTCTGTAACTGCAAGTCCTGTTCTTTTTGATCCATAATCTATTGATAGTATTCGCGGCATATGAACAAAGATAGGTAAGTGATAAAAAGGCAAATAATCTTAAGCAATTCTAGTGAAGAATAATAACCCCAAGGCATAGGATTTGAATATTAATACAATAAAATATGAATAAGGGTAAAAAATCAGCTTCATCTGTAAGTTCTTTTGAAAATTTTGCTTCAAAAGCTACACAAGCTACCGGCAGTACTCCTGCTTTTTTAATTGCATTTGGTATAATAGTGGTTTGGGCATTGGCCGGACCAGCATTTCACTTTTCTGAAACCTGGCAGATATTTATTAATACTGCTACTACTATCATTACTTTTTTAATGGTATTCCTCATTCAAAAAGCACAAAACAAAGATTCACTGGCAATACAACTAAAACTTAACGAATTAGTTGCTGCACACCAATATGCAAGTAACCGGCTAGTAAATGTTGAAGGAATGTCAGAAGATGAACTAAATGTGATAAAAAAATATTATCTTAAACTCAGCGAGTTTTCTAAAAATGAGGAAAATCTTCAACAAAGCCATTCTATAGATGAAGCTCAACAACGCCATGAATTAAAAAAGGATTTCGAAGATTTAAAACCTGTAAAACAAAAAACTAATCAAAGAAATAAGCAGTAATTAGTATTGTTTTCATAACCCATTTTTTATCTTCTAAACGAGAAGATATCAGCATCATTATTTTTCTTACCTGTAACAATATCCCTAATTATTTCGGCAGCTATTAGACTAAAAGTAATTCCATTTCCCCCAAAACCAAGTGCAAAATAACTGTTAGTTAATTGGCTATATTTACCTATATATGGTAGTCCATCTTTAGTAGCACCAAAAGTTCCCGTCCAGGCAAATTCATATTTAAAATCAACATCAGGATACAACTTTTTAAAATCAGCAATAAGTTGTTTTGTCTTTTTGGGCAACAATTCATCACGTTTTTTTGGATTGTAAAATTCTTCATCGCGGCCGCCTATAATTATTCTTCTATCATTTGTTCTTAAGTACAGATAAGGATCAGCGGTGTTCCAACAAAGAACATTATCAGTCCAAAACTTATATGCTTCATTAGCCTGCTCACTTATACAGGCGTAGGTTGAATGTAGGTCAACAATTTTCTTGTCAATATAATTTACAACTTCATAACCCGTTGCATACATTAATTGTTTTGCCTTTATAGTATATCCTCTGTCCGTTATGAGTTTTACTCCGGCTTTATAATGTTGGATATTAGTGATATTGGTACGGTCAAATATTTTTAAACCTTTCTTAGCAAGATATTGAAGTATAGCATTTGTAAAAGCATACGCATTAATCTGACCCCCTTCCTGCGAAAGAATTGCAGCAGGTGAATAAAAGTGATAATTTGTACTTACATCTTCAGCATCAAGAAATGCTACTTTGAATCCATTTTTCTTTCTAATATCAAATTCTTCTTTTAAAAAAGCAACATCTTTTTTATAGGCTGCAAAATACAAACTTTGTTGAAAGCTAAAATCGTTAAAGCCAATTTTTTTGGCAATGTTCCCTATCTTAATTATTGATTCTGCACATAGCTCATAAGACCTTACTGCATTGTATTCGCCAACCAAATTTACTAATTTAGAAAGAGGTGTATCTATTTCATATTGTAATAGTCCGGTGCTAGCCGATGTGCTGCCCAAACCAATGGTTCTAGCATCAACAATTACACATTCTACGCCAGCTTCTATTAGGTGATAAGCCAATAGTGTACCGCTTATACCACCACCCATTATAACTACATCAGCTTTTATGTTTTGCTCAAGTTTTGGGTAATTGTAGGGAATGCCCTCTTTTACAAGCCAATATGGATAACCAGAATGTAAGTTCATTGTCTTTTATTGTAAAATATCGTCTAAATAAAAAAAACTTTCTAAAAATTAGAAAGTCTTTATTCAAAAAATCCCCCCAATTAGTTAACCTAAACCTTTTAACCAAGCAACCAATTCATCTTTTCCTTTACCAATTCTTTGTTGAATCTTTCCCCATAGTTCGTCATCTTTTCCTTCTTCATATTTTAAGTCATCATCGGTTAGGTCTGCATAAGCCGATTTAAGTTTGCCTTTCCATTCGTTCCAGGCACCTTTTAATTCCATTTTATCCATAACTATATTTTTATAAATTTACAAAAAAAGCATGCCAGACAAGTAGGGGTTTGGTTAAACGAAAATGAATCTATTGTTCCTCCTTAAAATAAACTTTATAGTAATTAAGATTTTTCTCCTCATCAAAACCACGCTCAATCATTTCTTTACTACCATGTATATATATGTGAAAGTTTTTATCCAACTTTAAAATGCTTTTAAAAACACGGGCTTGCTTTTTTACAGCAGCATTAGATATTTCGAATGAGTCTGTTATTTCTGTATCAAACTCATTTTCATAATCATTGTTGTCCGACAAAACTAGTATTAGGCCATAAATTTTGTTGGAGTTATTGATTTTACAGCTACCCTTTTGAAATTTTCAATAGCAGGGGGCTT
>JAYTDC010000094.1:0-87926 GCA_043736115.1 Segetibacter sp.
TTTGCTTAGTACTTCCATAAGGAGATTCTGCAGGTTTTATTGGCGATTGTTCCGTAACAGGTATAATATCGGGGTTGCCATAAACAGTACATGAGGATGAAAATACAAAATGAGGGACTTCAAACTCTTCCACACATTTCAACAGATTAATTAGGGAAAAAAGGTTGTTTTCATAATACATTAAGGGCTCTGCCACGGATTCGCCTACAGCTTTGTAAGCAGCAAAATGTATGATGCCTGCTATGTCTTCATTTTCCTGAAAAACGGCTCGGGTATCGTTATAATCCGCTAAATTAACTTTGTAATTTTTTACCCTTTTGCCCGTTATTTTTTCTACACCATCTAACAGGTATTTTGTACTGCGGCTGTTGTCGTCTATAGATATTACGTCAAAACCGTTTTGCAATAAATCAACAATGGTATGCGAACCTATATAGCCGCATCCGCCGGTAACAAGTATTTTTTTCATAAAAACAAATAGATTATCGAAATAAAGGTCATTTACAAAAATAAGCGCAAATGAACTTTTACAATGATATTTATTTGAGATTAGTTTATAAATAACTTCATTAGAAAGAAAAAAACAGCGGCCATCAACCCGCTGATTGGGATAGTAATAATCCACGCCCAAAGCAAACTCACCGTTACGCCCCATCTTACAGCAGATAGCCTTTTGGTAGCGCCTACACCTATAATTGAACCTGTAATGGTATGTGTGGTACTTACAGGAATTTTAAAATGCTCGGTCATAAAAAGGGTTATAGCACCAGCAGTTTCTGCAGCAACACCCTCTAAAGGGGTTACTTTGGTAATACGTGTGCCCATGGTTTTTACAATTTTCCAGCCACCGCTCAATGTACCTAAAGCAATTGCAATAAAACAGGAAATAGGCACCCAATCCGGAACCGCTTTAAAATCCGGAATATAATTGCTGGCAATCATGGCTGCACCTATAAGACCCATCACTTTTTGGGCATCGTTGCCACCATGACCTATACTGAAGGCCGCAGACGAAACCAATTGCAAACGTTTAAACCATTTTTCAGCTTTGTATGGATTAGCTCTTTTACAAAGCTGAACAATAAGTATAGTAATGAAAAAAGCTATTATCATTCCAATTAAAGGAGCAATAAATATAAAGATGATGATAGGAATAACTTTAGAAGCATTAACTACAGTAAAGCTGTGGTAATGGGCTACAGCAGCACCTATAAGCCCACCAATAAGTGCATGAGAAGAACTTGAAGGAATACCAAACCACCAGGTAACTAAATTCCATACAATTGCAGCAAGCAGCCCTGAAAAAATTACATACAGTGCTAGTGGATCGCCGTTTTGAAGTGTTACACTTTTGGAAATAGTATTGGCAATACCAAAACCACCTACAATATATTTAGATATGAAAAATGCAGAAAAGTTGAAAAATGCTGCCCAAACTACCGCCTGAACCGGAGTAAGTACTTTGGTAGAAACAATTGTGGCTATGCTATTTGCAGAATCGTGAAACCCATTGATGTAGTCAAAAATGAAAGCAAATATGATGATTAGTATCAGTAAAATTGACATAAGTAATTTTTAAGCTTAAACAAATGCAGAGGGTCTCTTATGCATACTTTACAATAATAGATTCTATTACATTTGCTGCATCTTCGCACTTATCAGTTACCAATTCTAATACCTGATAAATTTCTCTTCTTTTGATTACTTCCTTAAAATCATTTTCCTGATTGAAAAGTTTTTCTATGCTTAGGTCAAATATATCATCGGCCTGATTTTCAATGTCATTTACCCTTACCAAAGCTTCTGTTATTTTGCGCAGGTTTTTCATGTCCCGAAGTTCTGCTACTGCACTCTGTACATAAATGGTTCCTTGTTCTATCAGTTCCACCATTTTCTGTATACCGGGATCATTTGGGTTTACCCGGTAAAACATGATTTTCTTAGCAGAAGAATAAATATAATCAGCAATATCATCTAATGCAGAAGCGAGGTAGTGAATATCTTCCCGGTCAAAGGGGGTTATAAAATTGCGCCCCAACTCTGTGAATATTTTATGGGTATGATCATCGTTCAGGTGCTCAAGGTCTTCTAGTTGAGTAGTAAGCGATGCACGTTTGTCTACATCAGTTTCATTAACCAGTTGTTTCAACACTGCACCCATTATCCTTACTGTTTCTGCTACTTCTTCAAACAAGTTATAAAAAATCTTGTTTTTTGGCATAAACAACTTACCAATTGAATTTAATCCCATGATTCAAATATTTAGGCAAAAATAGACTTATGAGGTGTTCTACCATCACGTAACATTTCCTTAATAATAAGATAATATTGGATTTATCGGAAATTATGTATACGCAAATTAAAATATGCAATAGATTTTATTAAAACACAATCCTTCGGTTATAATGTTTAATTGATGGCAAACCATAATGGATGAATCTTTTGTATTATTCTATATTTTCCTTGTTTAGTTATAGGCGGATATTTTCATAATTAGTTCTATCAGATTTGATCGCTATAATGAAAATATAAAGTCCTGATATTTCTGGCAATCAAATAGTGATTTGTCTATTGTTAATATTACAGTAACACTGCGGTAACATTAGGGTAACAATTTGATAATAATTTTGCATTATGAAAAAAATGAAGATGATTAGATTGTTAAACAGAGCACTTTTAATAATAGTACTACTCTCTTTGGTTACAGTTTCATTTGCTCAAAAATTAAGCGGCAAAGTTTTAAATAATAAGAATGAACCATTGGCAGGTGCAAGTATATTGATCGAGGGTTCAAAATCAGGTACCTCTACAGATGTTGAAGGTAGATTTACTGTTGCCGTTTCAGATAAAATGATCACCCTTACTTTTACTGCAATTGGCTACCGCGAAAAAACAGTAAACAATATATTATCTGCTAAACAGGATGAGTTGTTAGTAATATTGGACGAAGCCGGAAAAAAACTGGATAATGTTGTAGTAACAGCAACAGGTACAAAACGTGAGTCAGTTAATTCTCTGATAGCTTATCAAAAAAACACAAGTACAGTATCGCAGGTTATAAGCGCAGAAGCAATAAGAAGATCTCCTGATAAAAATACCGGAGAAGTGTTGAAGCGTATCCCCGGCACTTCTATTCAGGAAGGTAAATACCTGGTGGTTCGTGGACTAAGTGACAGATACAATCAGGCCATGCTGAATGGTGTGTTACTAAGCAGCACCGAGCCTGACCGTAAGACTTTTTCTTTCGATATATTTCCTTCTTCTATGATTGATAATATTATCATCAATAAATCATTCATTCCTGAACTATCAGGCGAGTGGGCGGGTGGTTTAATACAGGTAAATACTAAAGATATTCCTTCTACTAATTTTCTTAATGTACAGGCGGGTACAGGTTTTAATTCTCAAACAATAGGAAGTGATTTTTATACATATAAGGGTGGTAAATATGATTTTCTGGGATTAGATGATGGCACAAGGGCTCTACCTGCATCATTGCCAACAAAGTCGGCATATAACAGCATTGGTAATGGAGCAGAAAAAACAGCTTTTGGTAAGCTGTTTCAGAATATTTGGTCAGCAGAAAAAACATCATCTAATTTTATTCCGGCACTTAACAAAACGTTTCAGATAAATGGTGGTTTTAATAAGCGTTTTAAACGCAATGTAAAACTGGGAGCGATATATGCGCTTACATATAATCAGTCCATAAAGCGAACTGCATTTACCAACAGGGTATATAATGTAGTTAACAATCAGGCTGATCTAAGTTTTGATTACAACAATAATAAGTATAGCAAAGATGTACTGTGGGGAGCTTTAGGAAACATAACCTTACAATTGGGTAGCAATCATAAGATAGCTTTCAAAAATATTCTGAATGTAAACGCTACCAACTATGCAACACTTCGAACGGGTAAGGACTATGAATTTGAACCTATTAATGGGGAGAATATAAAAGCCACAGAACTTGCACTTAAAACAAATACATTCTACAACACACAGGTAAGCGGCGATCATAATTTTCAGCAATACCGCAGTAAACTACATTGGTTCGGAAGCTTTACCATATTAGATCAATACATTCCAGACCAAAGAAGGATTCAATACAATCAAGATCCTACAGACCCTAATGCGGTGTATAGTTTGTTGACTTCTGCTTCTCCCTCATCGCAGCGTAGTGGCAGTCGTTACTTCGGTTCATTGAGTGATTACATTTACAATGCCGGTGGCGATGTAGCAACTTCCTTTAATTTGTTGGGCTATAACCAAACTGTAAAAGCAGGTTATTTTTTCCAGGTAAAAGACAGGATATTTAATTCACGACCATTCGCCATTTATATTCCTAAAGGAGAAAATAAAACCTTACAGGCATTACCTGCAGACCAGATTTTTAGTGCTCAAAATTTTGGAAATGGTTTCGATAACAAGTTTGCTTTTAGTGAACTTTCGGGTGACCAATACCGTTACATTGCCAATTCCATTTTGAATGCAGGTTTTCTGCAATTGGATAATTCATTTACCGATAAGTTAAGAGCAACATACGGCCTACGAGTAGAAGATTTTGACCAGGTGATTGGTAGCATGAAGCAATCGGATCGCCGTCATGTATATAGTAGGGTAACAGACTTTCTACCGGGGTTCAACCTTACTTATAAATTAAACAATCAAACCAACATTCGCCTGTCGGGATCTCAAACAGTCATTCGTCCCGAGTTTAGAGAGTTAAGCACATTTCAGTTCTTCGACTTTGATTTAGGTGCAACCGTTGCGGGTAATACAGCATTGCAGCGTACCAAAGTTACCAACGCAGATATCCGCTATGAGTATTATCCAAGACCCGGAGAATTATTTACCGCAGGTGTCTTTTACAAATATTTCAAAAACCCGCTTGAATTGTACTTTAACCAAACAGGCGCAGGTAGCAGCAGTACTTTCAATTACATTAATGCTGACAAAGCAACAGGCTTTGGTGTAGAATTGGAAATGAGAAAGAAGCTTGACTTTGTAAATGCGCTTCGCAACTTCACCTTTCAAACCAATCTTGCATACATATACAACCGGGTGCAAAGAGGTAGCTCAAAGTTAGACAGGCCTATGCAGGGTCAGAGCCCTTATGTACTCAACGCATCGTTGCAGTATGATATAGAAAAGTTGGGCATCAACACTACATTATTGTACAATCAGATAGGCGACCGTATCTTTTATGTAGGTGGCGACCAACCGCCGGTTTGGGAAGCATCAAGACCCGTATTTGATTTTCAGATTGCTAAAAAGATTTTGAAAAATGATGGCGAAATAAAATTTTCTGCATCTGATATGCTTAACCGGGTGGCCAACTTTTATCAGGATCTAAATGATAACCGCAAATACGATAATGGAGTAGATGCATTGACAATTCGCAGACAGTATGGATCAAATTTCAGTTTTACTTTTTCTTATAAAATAAAATAAAATACACAACAAACAATACATAAAAACACAGCAAAATGAAAAAATTGTATGGACTATTGATGGCTACTGTACTGATTACAGCCAGTTGCCGCAAGATAGAAGTGGACGGGCCAACAGTAACAGCAGATGGAGGTACAACAAGCGAAAACGTTATCCTGGAAGGCCGAATTACAGCAAACAGGACATTGAAAGCAAATTATACCTACAAGCTAAGAGGCCTTGTATATGTAACCAATGGTGCAGTACTAACTATTGAGGCAGGAACAAAAATTGTTGGTGAACTAAATAAAAACGGTGGACTCATTATAACCCGTAATGCCAAGATAGATGCAGAAGGTACAGCTTCAAATCCTATTGTGTTTACTTCTGAATCAAATACCCCACAACGTGGTGATTGGGCAGGTGTAATCATTTTGGGTAATGCTCCGGTTAATACTTCATACAACGGTCAGCAGGGCGTAGGGGAAATAGAAGGAGGTGTAAATAACAGCGATGGTCTTGGACTTTATGGAGGCACTAATCCTGCAGACAACAGTGGGATAATGAAGTATGTAAGAATTGAGTATGCCGGTTACGCTTTTCTTCCTGATAAAGAAATCAACGGATTAACTTTTGGTGGTGTGGGCAATCAGACACAGATAGATTATGTAGAAGTAGCCTATGCAAACGACGATTCTTTTGAGTGGTTTGGTGGCACTGTAAATTGCAAACACCTGATATCTTTCCGCACTCTTGACGATGATTTTGATACTGACAATGGATTTATAGGCAAAGTACAGTTCGGTATTGCACTTCGTGATTCATCAGTAGCTGACATCAGCAAGAGCAACGGTTTTGAAAGTGATAACGATGCCAACGGAAGTGCTTTGTTACCACAAACTGCAGCAGTATTTAGCAACATGACGGTGATGGGGCCAAAGGTTACATCTTCTGCTATTGGTAGCAGCCTGTATCAGGCAGGTGCGCATATTCGTCGTAATTCTTCAATCTCAATATTCAACAGTATTATAGCAGGATGGCCCAAAGGAGTATTTATAGATGCAAGTAAAGGAATACCTACAGACAATAATTTGAATACAGGTACACCAACTTTGATGATTCAAAACACTATAATAGCCGGTTGTACGGATCCTGTAACCTATGCAGCTAGCAGCAGCACACCCACAGGTGCTACAGCGGCATCTATGTTAGCTTGGTATAGCACAGGTGCGTTCACTAATAGTGTGCTTACAACCAATGCAGCATTAGGCCTTACCGATCCGTTTAATTATGCATCACCTGACTTTACGCCAACACAAGGCAGTGTTGTATTAGGTGGAGCTTCATTTGCAAGTACTAAACTTAATGGTTTAGAGCCTGTAACATACAAAGGTGCAGTAGGAGCAAATGATACATGGTTCAAAGGATGGACAAAATTCTAATACCTTTTTGATCTTATTATTCAAAATCCCGCTTGTGAAGGCGGGATTTTTTTGTCAAGCACACATCTTTTTTGAGCCAGCATTTGTCCACTCATCAGGTATCGTTGTGTCACTCTTTTGTACAACATAGTTTCATAGGAGCTTTGATTAAGAGTTGTTAATCGCTTATTTTTGGTAAGGAAGAAACTTCCGCCTATTTTTGAATTAGCTAGAAGCTTATGATTAAGTACTGCCTATTAATGATTGCTTTACTTATTCTGGCCCTTATTTCTTTAGGACAGAATAAATTACCTTATGTTGGTCCCAATCAAATTTTCTTGTTTCCCAATGGCACAAATAAATTCATTGAAGCGGAAAGCATTAACTGGGCATTAGATGCTGAAGAATCAATATCATTCGCAAATTCCACAAGAATCAAAAACGAAAATGTTTTTAGTCACCTTATTTCAAAGGTGGTAACAGGTGAGCTAAAAGCGTATGATTTGAGAATTCCAAGTCGCGAATTTGAGGCACTTGAAAATTATACTTTTTCAGAGGTTGACAGATTTCCCCAAAAAGCCTTAATCAAACAGGAAATAGACTTCATGTTGTCAGATTCAGCGAAGGAGATTATGCTTCACGAAATTTTCTATCTTAATAATTATTCTCTTAATTGTCAAATAATTTCAGCAGCACCTTTAATGCGGTTTTTTACTTCTTCTGGCATAGACCTAGGTAAGCACGGTCTTTTCTTCTGTTGCACCAACATAAATGGCCGTTTACAAGTTAAAAAAGACACAAGCTTGGTTCATCTTAAAAAAATAGAAAGAGTTTTAAATTTTGATTCTATTCGAGGATCCAGGGTTATAAAGCAAACTTATGGTCTCAACCTGTCCCAATCTATATGGAGTGGAGCATCTAAAGGTTTAATCAAATTAGTTGACCTGCAGACAAATCAATTTATCGCAGCAGGAAATGTTATGAACTATCCATACTTTGACTCATCAGACGCTTCGAATATTGATAACAAAAATGGTACTAATGCAGGTTATAACGCTCACACACAGGCAGTATTTCCCTATAAACTAGCTAATACCATTCAATTTACTCAAGACCTTTTTTATGATCCTAACCGAAACATTTTTATTTGCACAATGAGTGATTGCTTCCTTTACGTTTATAATTTTAACTGGAAAACATTTGCGTTGGATGTTGAGAAGCGATTCAGGGTTATAAATTAGACATTCCGGGGGAGTTGGATTAAATTTTACTCAAGTCGATTCGCTTCTATCCACAGCCCTATCTATCTCCTCTATCATCCTCTCCAAAATATCCGATGCAATCTTATTCTTTTCATCTTCTTTAAATATTTTATGGTAAGGGTACAATACCTCATTGCCATTATCCACCTGCATTGAAACGGCAAATGCATCAAATTGTACACCAATAGAGCAACTGAAGTATTGTTGAGAAAGTTTGCTTTTCAAGCCTTCCAATCCAAAGCTGTAATTCAAAGTATCCAGTGCTATTGCTCCACTTTTTAAATTTATTATCGGTAAATTTTGTTTAATGCTATCTAAACTCTTTTTCTTATCTCCAATATTAATAGAGTCTGAATGACGTTCAGCTTGATATCCTACAGTTCTTGAAAAATGCAAAAACAACGGCTTCAATTTCCCCAGTTTTTCCTCCAACAACTCAAACAACGGGAACATATTTTTATCCAGAAATTCATACACCAACTGCGGAGTTTTCCCCGCATTCACGACTTGTTTATTCACCAATTTTTTATTCAACAGGTCTATGCGTTTGTCAATGTCACTCGGTTCATCAATGCTTTCACCCCGGGCAGCTTTCAGGCTTGTTTCCAGCGACCATGTTAGTTGTTCCGCTATATAATTGATGAACGGTTCATAGTCTCCCACATCAGCCAGATGCAAGGCATTCAGATAATTTGTTTTGTCACTAGATCTAATAATCACCATTGGCAGGTTATGCTTCAGCAACACATAGTTCAGCAGTAGACGGGCTATCCTTCCATTGCCATCGTCAAACGGATGTATGCGAACAAACTTATAATGAAACATAGCCGCCAACACCACCGGGTGCAGGTTCGCATCTTCGGCCCGGTACCAATCCATCAGTTCCTGCATCTGTATGGGCGTATCCGTAGGCGATGTATATT
The DNA here is from genome assembly GCA_043736115.1 of Segetibacter sp. Classification (GTDB taxonomy): domain Bacteria; phylum Bacteroidota; class Bacteroidia; order Chitinophagales; family Chitinophagaceae; genus Segetibacter. Next base: position 9,040 of record JAYTDC010000094.1, read on the forward strand.
CGAACAGTTCTCCGCTTTTCAGCCGCACAGAATTTGGGTATTGTTTATAGTCGCCGGGTTTTATTTCCCGCCGTGTATCTTGTCCGCCTGCTGTTATCGCTTCTTTCCAGAAAGGCTTCACTAATATCACCCGGTTCAGGTTTTTAATAAATGATTCTGTAAGCGGTCGCTCCCCATCATCCGCCAATTCTTTCACCATAGTTAGTGCTTTATTATGACCATCAAGCTCTTCATATTCCCGAATGTTGTGGTTCCCTATGGTGTCTTTGTGAACAAGAAATAATTCAGTTTCGCCAAGTGTCAGCGTATTACCTTCTATATGGTTAGAGTTATAGTTAAATTCCAGCCAGAACTTTTTATCCAGCTTTTGGCGGTATTCAGGTTTTATTGGCTGAGATGTTTGGAGGGTAGCAGTCAGTCTATCAATAATGTCAAATTGTTTAGCCATAATTATTATGTTTTCCTCTTAAATACAATCCAAAAGTAATTTATATTAAATAATAATTCATATTGAATAGCAATCAAGGAGAGTTTAAATTTTGATTCTTATTAGTTGTGGATACATAAATGAAGTTAAGTAGGAAATGAAGAATATGAAAACCGTATGGTTTCCAAATCACATAGAATTCCCCCCCACCCCCAATTGATAAGCGGTAACCAACCCAACCCATTACAACCTAAATTTGCCACTAATAAAAAAACCTTCATGAATAAAGTTGCAATTGTAATTGCTTCGGCATTATTTTCATTAAGTGCTATACATGGCAAAGCACAGTTTACTGCATTTCCTAAAAATGATAACTGGAAAAAAGTCTATCGTCCGGCAGCAGAAAAGGTGAATGACCTGGTGCATACAAAACTGGATGTCAGATTTGATTTTGACAAGTCATATATGTACGGCAAAGCGTGGATAACCCTAAAGCCACATTTCTACGAAACTGACAGCCTTCGACTGGATGCAAAAGGGATGGAGGTAAAGCAAGTGTCCATGATGAGCAATAGTAAACAAATGACTCCATTGCAATATTTCTATGAAGACAAAATGCAGTTGATTATAAAGCTTGATCGTACTTATAAGAACACAGAACGCTATACTATTTACATAGACTATACTGCCAAGCCTGATGAACTGAAAGCTCAGGGTAGTGCAGCCATTCGTGATGCCAAAGGGTTGTACTTCATTAACCCTAAAGGAACAGATAAAAAGAAGCCTACTGAAATATGGACACAAGGCGAAACGGAAGCATCGTCTGTTTGGTTTCCTACTATTGATAAACCAAATCAAAAAACTACCGAGGAAATCAGTATGACCGTACCGGCAAAATATGTCACCCTATCAAACGGACTGCTAACCCTGCAAAAGAAAAATGCAGATGGAACAAGAACTGATACATGGAAAATGGATTTACCACATTCTCCTTATTTATTTTTTATGGGTGTTGGAGAATTTTCAATAGTGAAAGACAGCTACAAGGGCAAAGAAGTAAGCTATTATGTAGAAAAGGATTTTGAAAAAGTTGCCCGTAAAATATTTGGTCATACGCCGGAAATGATGGCTTGTTTTTCTAACAAACTTGGTGTAGAATATCCATGGGCAAAATATTCACAAATGGTAGGAAGAGAATATGTAAGCGGTGCAATGGAGAATACTACTGCAACACTGCATTCAGAATTTTTGCAACAAAATGCCAGACAGCTAACTGATGGCAACAAGTACGAAGAATACGTTTCGCATGAACTTTTTCACCAATGGTTTGGTGATTTGGTTACGGCCGAAAGTTGGGGCAACCTTACCGTAAATGAAAGCATGGCCAATTTTGGTGAAATTATCTGGGACGAATGTAAATATGGCAAAGACGAAGCCGACAGACGTAACTATAAAGACATGGGTGATTACCTGCAAAGTGGTGGTGAAAACAAAAATCTTGTAAGATTTTATTATCGTGATAAAGAAGAAATGTTTGATAGAGTGACTTATGAAAAAGGGGGAAGAATTTTATATATGCTACGCAACATCGTTGGAGAAGAGGCATTTTACAAATCTCTTAATCTATACCTGACTACCTATAAGTTTAAAAGTGGCGAAGCACATCAACTGCGCTTGGCTTTTGAAGAAATAACAGGTAAAGACCTTAACTGGTTTTGGAACGAATGGTATTATAGCAGCGGTCACCCAAAGCTCAACATTAGTTACAATTATGATGCTGCTACCCAAAAAGCTATTGTAATTGTGCAACAAAAGCAGGATGCCGAAAAGTTGTTTAAGATGCCGGTGTCCATTGATATTTATACCGGAGGAATCAAAACAAGACACAACGTTTGGATGGAAAACAAAGCAGATACTTTTTCTTTTTCGGTAAATGCTAAGCCCGATTTAATAAATTTTGATGGGGACAAATATTTGCTTGTAGAAAAGGAAGAAAATAAAACTATCGCAGATTACATTTACCAATACAGGTTTGCAAAAAAATATGTCGACAGAAGAGAAGCGCTTGAATTTGCAGCAGATAATAAAAATGTAGAAGGGTCAACAAAACTATTGTTAGATGGCCTTAATGATCCTTTTTATAACCTTAGACAGTTGGTACTTCAAAAATTAAAACCCACAGATTTAGACGATGCTTCTAAAAAACTTGTGGAAAATATTGCTAAGAATGATCCTAAACGATTGCTTCGGGCAGATGCTATTGAATTGCTTGGCCAATTGAAAAATCCGGCATACAACGATCTCTTTTCTAAAGCTGCATTGGATTCTTCTTACAGCGTTTCAGGTGCAGGATTAGAGGCACTTGCAGAAATAGATGAGGCTAAAGCTATTTCATTGTTACCCATGTTAAAAGGTGATGCAAAAGGCGCTTTGGAAAGTGCGATAGAAGGAGTAGAAATTTCGCAAAAAACCGATGCCGATTTTGACTCCGTAACAAGTCGTTATGATAAGAAAAATGTATTTCAGAGAGCAGGTTTTTATCCAGTTTATCTAAAGTACCTGGGCAATGTTTCCAACACCGAAAATTTCAAAAAAGGAATTAATAAAATTCTGTCTCTTAGAAATATGATGGGAGGATTTTCACCGGAATTTAAGGTGAGGGTAAATGAACAACTTCTGGCACTTAAAACTAAGAAAGAGGCCTTAAGAATGACGTCTAAAAATAAAGACCTTGAAGATCAGATAAACTTTCTTGAAAAGGTATTAAAAGACTAAGAATAGATTTAAATAAATTAAAATGCCGGATTTGGTCCGGCATTTTAATTTATTCATTTTTAAATTTTCAGGTAAGACATCAGGTGATCGTAATTGTATTTTAATTCGTTCTCATATTGCTCCTCACCAATAAAATATCTGACTGTATATTCATATCGCTGAAATGTTGCCAAAATGTCTGATACTTCAGTTTTATTAATCTTTAATGTAGCTATAAGCAAACCCGTTTCAGGTTCAGATAAAGTGTTGAACTGGGTGATATAAGCATCATTGGTTTCAACCAAACGGCTTATTTCTCCAAAAGAATAACTTTTTCTTTCCATCTCCAATACTATAACTGCACCGGGTTCTTCGGCACCTGTAAATTGTGATAGGGCTTTAATCATATCTGCACTAGTAATAGCGCCCACCCATTCTTGCTGATTATCTACAACAGGAACCATTGTTAATCCATTTTGCGAAGCAAGTTTTAATGCTGTAAGTAAATGTTCTCCTACCCGCATAAACTTAACAAACATATTGCTCATTAATGATTTTACTGGTGCATCTTCCTCTGCATCCAATAAATCATCTTTGCTGATTACCCCTAAATATTTATTATGGTCTAAAATTGGAATATGCAAAATGTCAAAGTCTTCAATTAGTTGAAGGGCACGCACTACCTTATCATCGGGAGCTACAGAAGGGTAGTGGGAGGTTATGAGTTGATTTGCTAACATTTTTAAGGCTATAGCATATTATGCTGCTATAATATAATTAATGACAAACACTAAGCCAATGTAGTTGCCGGCTGACGGTGTTTACTTAGAAACTCTTCTAAAATAATATTAAATTCCCCGGGAACTTCCATCATGGGAGCGTGTCCGCATTTGTCAATAAGGTGCAACTCGCTGTTGGGAATTAGTTTTTTAAATTCTTCTGCTACAAAAGGGGGAGTAATTGTGTCGTTATTTCCCCAAATGAGACAGCAGGGTTGTTTAATGTTTTTCAATTCCTCACCAAGGTTATTTCTTATTGCGCTTTTTGCAAGTGCAATTATTTTTATGACTTTAATTCTGTTGTTGGTTATTTCAAACACTTCATCCACCAACTCATCAGTAGCCATGGCGGGATCAAAAAAAGTGAGTCTTGTTTTATTCCTGATGTAATCTTTATCACCCCTCTTAGGATAGCTGTCTCCCATTCCGCTCTCAAAAAGCCCTGAACTTCCTGTAAGAGTAAGAGTTTTTATGCGTTCAGGATGTTTAAGAATATGTACTAAGGCCACATGTCCTCCTAAGGAATTTCCTAACAGGTGAACATTATTAAAACCTCTTGTTTCTAAAAACTTATGTACATATTTAGCAAGGCCACCAACTGATGTATGAAAAATATCTAATTCAAACAAGGGTAGCATGGGTACAACAACCTTGTAGTTTTTACTAAAATGATCGATAAGGTCCTTGAAATTACTAAGTGCACCAAACAGCCCATGAAGCAGGACAAGTGGTTCACCTGTACCAATTTCAATGTATTTAAATTTGTCCAGTTGTTTGATTTCGTAATTCATCTCAAGTACTATCTTAGAAACCTGTTTATTAAGTAATTATCTAGGACAACAAGAAAAATATTGTTGCTGCCTATCAATATAACGCTAAAGTAATTGAAAAGTCGGACAATATGTTTTTCAACTGCCATGCTTTTTTGCAATTGCTTCAAAATAACTGCCCAAATCTGAAAATATATGATTGAAAACAGGTACAACTTTTCCAATACTTCCTAATACTTTTGGTCCTATTGGCGCAACATATTTATATGTTTTAGAGGCCTGTTTTGCCTCATCTGAAATAAAAAACATGCGGGTTGCAAAAAACAAAATAACACTAAAAATCATAAGATACATGGCCGAATAAAGTAAAATGCCAAGCAGGGAATCAAGCCATCCTAAAAAGAAAATTCCTGCTACTTTTTTTACCATTTTTGCCCCTATCCTTATTGCAAATACAACAACTGTAAAAACGAGCATAAAGGATAATATCGGCAACCAATAGCCAGATAGATTCATTTTGTGGTGGAGGTGTTCTGCAACTGTTGCCGAAAGTTTAAGTGCCGCCGCCATGCCTATTATAAAAGCAACGAAAGAAAAAACTGCAACAATAAATCCTTTGCTCATGCCTTTAAAAACGGCAAGTACCAGTAATAGGAGACATGTAAGATCTATCAGCATAAATGCCTTTATGATTGGTTAAACCTTTACTTATTTAGCAATTCTTTTACTGCAGTGGAAATAGCTTTTCCCTCTGCCTGACCCGCAAATTTTTTAGAGGCAATTCCCATTACTTTTCCCATGTCTGCCGGTGAGGATGCACCTGTTTCTGCTATGATTGCCGCCAGTTGTTTTCTTAATTCTTCATCAGACATTTGTTCCGGCAAAAATTTTTCTAATATTGATATTTCTTCTCTTTCAGTTTTTGCTAAATCTTCCCTGTTCTGCTTTTCGTAAATTTCGAGACTATCCTTCCGTTGCTTTACCAATTTCTGAACCAGTTTGGTTTCATCCTCTTCTTTTAATTCTCCTCCTGCACCTTCAGCAGTTTTTGCAATAATAATGGCAGCTTTAATAGCCCTTAACCCACGAAGTGCTGCTTCATTTTTACTTTTCATGGCATCTTTCATTTCTGCCATAACACGTTGTTCCAGGTTCATATTTTTACATTTAAATCGTTACAAATTTTAATTCCCGGGTCTAAATCCCGGGTCTAAATACTTAATACTAAGTACTAAATACTAAAAATTCCTACACCAACTTATTGGTATCCATTTGCGCATCCCTGAATTTTTTATAAAAGTCTTTAGCAAAATTTTTCATGTCCTCACTAATTTCCGCATGTTGTGTAGCACGTTTATAGGTATCCGCCATCGTCATAATTGTCTGATAGAAAAAATCAGTCATTTCATCTACCATCATATCCTTTGTCCATAAATCAATGCGAAGAGCTGTTTTATCTGCTCCATCCCAAAAAGATATAAGCATTGCTTTAGCTCTTTGTGCCTGCTCGGCTGTACTTTCACTAGCTCTCCATGAGATTTGCTGTGGTACTTTATCGTGGTCTAATTGTACGTCTATGGTTATGGTGCTTGTATGCATTTGATAAATATAAGAGACAAAAATAAGCTAAGTAAATACAACCTCAATAACCAACTCTTTTTCATTTGTAAATATGAAATTGCAATTACTGCTATTTGGGTTGATTAACCTCTTCAATAACACGCCAAATTATAGAGCGGGCAGTTTCCCACTCATATAATTTACCTTTTTCAAGACATTTTTCTACAAGTTGGTTTCGCAGATTTTCGTTTTTGTAAATCACTTTCATTTGGTCGGCTAACGATGCCTCATCTGATGAAGTAAAATATAATGCAGCTTCACCCGCAATTTCTTTTACAGCAGATATATCAAATGCTATTGTTGGTAAACCACATCTCATAGCTTCTAATACATTATAGCTAAATCCTTCATAAAGCACAGGATGTATATAAGCGTAGGCAGCAGCTTTTATTTCCGCATCTTGTGATAGAGATAGTTGCTCTAACAGTACAATATCATTCTTATGTTTATAGGTATCAAGTTTTTGGGATTGGCCATGTAGGAGAGTTAGTGAATCTGATATAACAATCAATTTCATATTGCTTCTTTGCCATTTTTTAAAAATAGAAAAAGCCTTTAAAACCATAATAAACTGCGAAGCAGTTTGATAGTTGTAAAGAAATAAAAAGTATTCACACCCACCGGAATATTCATCTTTAATTTCTTCCTTTTTCTTCCATTCTATTTGCTTGTATTCATTGCTAACTGCACTTTTGCAAACAATTGGTTTGTCTGCCGTAAGTGAAAATACTTTTGACAACTCGTCCTTAATTGAATCCGTAACAACGAGTATTGCTGATGCAATATTCAGGTTATCTGTAGTATTTTTTTTGTGGAATAGTACACTATGACGGGGGTGATATGCATTTTTATGAAGAAAGGACAAATTGTGAAGCAGTAAAATTTGTCGTGCATTAGTTTTGGCACTAAGTAAACCGTAAGTGCCTATAAAAATATCGGCTTTATATTTTTTTAAAGCTAGAGGCAAACGTACATGGTACCACCATTTATAGGTCAAATAATTTTTGGGTTTTGGGGTAATGACAATTTGCTTCACATTTGCCGGAAAATTATTTTCTTCAGTATTTTGTCTATCTAAAACAATTAGGAATTGATGGGCAGATTGCTGTAATGCTAATGATAAAAATATTTCGCGGCTGAAGGTTTTGTACGCATTTATTTCATCTTCATAAAAATATCTTGCATCTATAGCTATCAGCATAAAACAAATGTAAGGTTCTGTTACAATATTGAGTAAAATACACAACTAGAGCACCATAATTTATTCTAATAAAAAAGCCACAGAAAAATCCGTGGCTTTTTTTGTTGGGGCTTATACCTCTAACAAATATTATTTAATGGTTTGAAAAACTGCATCAACAACTTTTACGGGATATTTTTTTCTTAGAGATTCAATCCACTTTTCTTCTAACACCTGCTGATAATCGCTAATAACCATGCCCCGTGCATCTTCAAAACTTCTTTGGCCTGGCTCTATATAGGTTTTTACTACATAGTTAAAAGTATATGTATTGTCGTTGGCATTTTTGACAGGTGAAGTAATCAGTTTATCTGTAAAATTTGTTCGGTCCACAACAGGTAACTGCGACAATTCATAGCGGCCACTATCAGCAATAATGTCTGTACCATTGTTGCCCGTTATTTGTCTCCAATCACTCGGGTTTTCTTTGATTTTCTGCTGTATTTCTGTAGATAATTTTTCAGTACTACAAGTAATAATTATTGCATCAGCGCTTGGGGGCCATACATATTTTGATTTATGTTCCTTGTAGTAATCGTTCAGGCCAATTGAATCAGTATTGGCTTTGCCCCATACCTTTTTTTCCATTATTCCAAAAAGCAAATTAGCTTCTTTAAATTCCGTTACCTGCCTTGTGTAATCTTCGTTGTAATCACCAAGGTTGTTTCTGTAATAATCGTCTGCAGAAGTGCGTACAAAGGTTTTATAGAAACCTTCCATTTTTACTTTGTCACCTTCTGAATTTAGCTGAGCAGCTTTGGCATATTTTATCCAATCACTTACTTTAATGTTTTGTTTGGCAAATGAAAAAAGCAGTGTATTCTCATTAATGGTTTTAAGGCCTTTAGTGCTTTTTTCCTGTAACGCACTGTCTGTATATTTTAAAAAGTCAGGTTGGTTGAAAGGGGCAACCTTATATTTTATGAGTGCAAGTTTACTATCTATTAATTTGTTTTTTGCTTTTTCCAAACGCGAATCCTTGGTTACTTTATCCTGTAGATTGGCATATACAGTTCCATCATTCATATCAGTTGGAGATGCTTTTGCTTCCAAAAGTTTAATAATGTGGTATCCATATTGTGTTGCAAATGGTTTTGAAATATCTCCCGGTTGTTTAAGACCAAAAGCTACGGCTTCAAAATCTGCAGTGTAGGTTCCCGTGGTAAATTCCGGCAATTCACCTTTGTTGGGTACAGTACTCAAATCGTTGCTGACTGATGCAACCAAAGATGTAAAATTTTCTCCGGCGTTCAGTAAATTATAAACGCTATCTGCTTTTTTAGTAGCGTCATTTTTCTGTTCTACTGTAGGATTAGGAGGCATTGCAATCATTATCTGTGCAACTCTCCGGCTACCTAATGAATTTCTCTGACCAACATTTTTAAAAATGTGATAACCAATTTTGCTACGATAAGGGGAAGAATAGGCTCCCGGTTTCAAACTATAAATAACGTTTTCTATATCGTATGGCAAGGTGAAGACGGTTATATATCCTAAATCCCCTTTTGTTTGTCTTATAGATTCATCAGAGGAATATGTGGAGGATATTTCGCCAAAATCTTTACCTTCTTTTAAGGCATTGAATGCTGTATTAATTGTTTTTAATGCAGAGGCAGTGTCTCCATCAGGAGCAACTTCTACAAATATTTGTGCAACCTGCATTTCTGTTTGGCTACGTTCAAACGCTTCTTTTACAAGCTGTTTTACATTGGCCTGTTCGTTTATGATGTTATCAGCAATTTGTCTTTTGAAATTCTGCAACTCATATTCTTGTGTTGCATCTTTATCAAGGGTATCATCATAAGCTGCCTGCACTTTTAGTTTGAAGTTTGTATACAGTTCAAGATACTCTTTCAAAGCTTTTTTTCGATCAACTGTTATATTAGGGTTTTTGTTAAAAGCCCTTACAAATTCGTCTTTCGAAACTGCATTTTTTCCATAGGTAAACACAGTTTGTGAAAATGTACTACCCAAAAAAGTAAGGCCAATCAGGCACAATGAAAGTTTTTTCATGTTAGTCCAGAGTTATTTATCCGATGTTGATTTTTTTATTTTTGTTTGAAGCACTTCATCAAACTGCTCTACTGTGAGCATTTTGCCAATGATGCGTTTTTGGCTATCAAGCAAATATAAAGTAGGAGTTTTATATACATCATATAATTGCCGGAAATTTGCAACCCCTTTTTTAGCTTCTTCATCCTTTGCAGATTTCGGTTGGTATATATGCAACCACCCATCTAGTTTTTGTTCCACTATAAATTTTTTCCACGCCTCGTTTGCACCATCATCTACGTTTACACCCAATACTTTAACCCCTTGTGCTTTCCACTTTGCCCGATACATAGAATCCACTCTTGGTATTATTTCTTTACAATGTCCGCAGTTAGGATCCCAAAAAGCAATAAAAGTAAAGGGTGCATTAACTCCATATAATGATGCAGGGTTATTTGCAGTATCCAATAAATTTAATTCAGCAGCAGGCTCACCCAATTGGTTGGCCATAAGGCTGTAAGCACGGTCAAAAATGTATTTGCGTTGTTTTTCATTCAACCACAAAGTATCACCTTTACTATAGTATTTTTCAAAAAGAAACAGAAATACTTTATCCTGACCCATAAACTCCGGATTAATATACTTGTCAGTAAACTTTCCTAAAAGGTATTGAAACATAGGCTTGCTATCTCTTGCAAGCAAAAGCATGTAGTTAATATCACTGATAGTAGAATCTACATCAGGCATGACATAGTATTTTAGATATTCCTCTACTTTCTGCTCAAAAAATGGGGTTCTAACCAGTGCTTCTTCTGTAAATGATACTCCATTCCACCAATTGTCTTTTACATAATGATAAGGATATGCGGAGTCGGGCTTGCCCTTAATAATTGGTACAGGAGGAACCTCAGGTCGCTTCATTGTATAAAAAAAGCTGGAAAGCATAGAATTTGGGTATGTTTTTATGACATTTTCCCTATAGTCCATTAATTCTTTATTTCCTTTTTCTAGTTTGGCCCTTATTTCGGCACTGTCTTTTTTACTATTTGCCAAAGACAGTTTTTGTTGAAGGTCATTTAATCCCGGTGCCTTTTGAGATAGAAAACGAGTATAGTTTAAAAACAAATCATTTTCCGGAGAACCCGTTACGGTATAGTCAGACAAATGTGTGGTATCTGCTTTAAGTGTAAAATGTTGTTCTTTGTCCATGATGAACTCAAACAATAAATATTTACTGGGTGATACTGTAAAGTAAATGCCTCTCGGCAATTTTTCGTTGCCTTTAAATACACCCTGACCCTTTTCATCCAAATACGCAGAGTCGGCCAGATTTTTATACTTGCCAAAATAGCAACCCAGGTACACCCATGTATTTTTGTATGGGGTTAATGTTATTGGAATATTGTACCCTGCTTTATCGTCTTTTTTAATATGCTCCTTTGAGTGGGTGTTTTGTGCAAAGGAATTGGAACAAAAAATTGCCACAAGAATTGTAAATAGATATTGCCTCATAGTTTTTATAAAAAATAATATGTCGTGTAAAAATATCTTTTAAAAAGGAAATTGGGATTTAGAAAATGTTAATCTAATAATTCAATAAATATTTAAGCTTTTTTAATAATGACGCTTAATAAAATGAAGTTATTGTTAGGTAAAGTGTTAAAGCCGATAGAACATAAAAAAGACCTCCATTGCTGAAAGTCTTTTCTTTTGTAGAGCGTACGGGAATCGAACCCGTGATTCCTCCGTGAAAGGGAGGTGTCTTAACCCCTTGACCAACGCTCCGTTTTTAAATTGGGAGTGCAAAAATAGGCGTGAACCGCTCTTCTGCCAAAAGTTTTTTTTATTTTATTTGATTACTCCTTAAAATTCAGATTAAGGTTGCCACACAGTCACAGAAGTTTATACAAATGCTCACACTAAAATTGAACGCAAAAAACTTGCCCGATGATAGGTTTAATCATTGTACTTTTGCAAAGTTTTTTAATCAAATAATTCTAAAAATATGAGTACAGTAAAAGTTGCTATCAACGGCTTTGGTCGCATTGGTCGGTTGGTCTTTCGTCAGATTTATAATATGAAAGGTATAGACGTTGTCGCTATCAACGACCTTACATCACCACAGGTTTTGGCCCATTTGCTTAAATATGACAGTGCGCAAGGTCGTTTTGACCAAACTGTTACTGCTACCGAAAACTCTATAGTTGTAAACGGACACGAAGTAAAAATATATGCACAGAAAGATCCAGCTCAAATTCCGTGGGGTCAGCATGAGGTAGATGTAGTAATAGAAAGCACCGGATTTTTTACCGATAAAGCTAAAGCAGAAGCACACATAACAGCCGGTGCAAAACGTGTTGTAATATCAGCGCCTGCAACAGGTGATTTAAAAACAGTCGTTTTTAATGTAAACCATACAATACTTGATGGCAGCGAAACAATTATCAGTTGCGCATCATGTACTACCAACTGCCTTGCACCTATGGCCAAGGTATTGAACGATTCTTACGGTATTGTAGGTGGTATTATGACTACTATTCACGCCTATACCAATGACCAAAATACATTGGATGCACCACATCCTAAAGGGGACCTGCGCAGGGCAAGGGCTGCTGCTCAAAATATAGTACCTAACAGCACCGGTGCCGCAAAAGCTATCGGATTGGTACTTCCTGAACTGAAAGGTAAATTAGACGGCAGTGCTCAAAGAGTACCTACTATTACCGGTTCGCTTACAGAATTGGTGTCTATATTAAACAAAAATGTAACCATAGAAGAAGTAAATGCAGCTATGAAAGCGGCAAGCAACGAAAGCTTTGGTTATAATGAAGATGAAATTGTAAGCACAGATATTATAGGCATCACCTACGGTTCATTGTTTGACGCTACACAAACCAAAGTGCTGACAGCAGGCGATAAGCAATTGGTAAAAACTGTAAGTTGGTACGATAATGAAATGAGTTATGTAAGCCAATTGGTGCGTACGGTACAATTCTTTGCAGGGTTGATTTCTTAATTAATTTTCGGGCAAATATTTCAAAAAGCCGTAGAAATTATCTGCGGCTTTTTTGTTTCCCCCATCTTTATTTTTATATTTACTAAAATAATAGGGCTATGCAGGGTCTTGAAATAACAAGTGATGGTAAAAAACTTGTTTTCAGTATTGACAAATCAAATTTTTCGGAACAGGTTTTACTTGAAATAACAAAGATTGTAAGGCTTGAATACCTTATTGAAAAAGCAGGTTTTTCTGATGAAGTCATTAATATTGGAAATGAAATAAAAAGTGACTGGTGGGAAAAAAATAAGGAACAATATACCAGTCGCCTCTTATGATAGTTGTCGTAGATACTAACATCATTTTTTCCTCATTACTAAGCCATAAAACTTTTATGTCGGAAGTTTTGCTGAATAAAAATATCCAGTTTATTTCTCCTAATTTCCTATTTATTGAAGTTTTCAAGCACAAAGAGAAAATTTTAAAATATTCCAAACTTTCGGAAGACGAATTATTGGAATTGTTCAATCTGCTTTTATCTAATATTCAATTCATTTCCAGTTCTGCTTTATCCTCCTCAGCAATTCAAAAGGCGATTGATTTTTGTAAAAATATTGACATGAAAGATGTACCATTCATATCATTATGTGTAGAATATGAGGCCTTATTATGGAGTGGGGATAACAAGCTTAAAATTTCATTATCACAAAATAATTTCAATAACTTTTTCAATCCATAAACAATTATGAGCACCTTCCAAAACCACAACTTCTCCGGCCAAAAAGCGCTTATCAGGGTTGATTTTAACGTACCGCTAAACGACAAGTTTGAAATAACAGACGATAACCGTATGACTGCGGCCGTTCCTACAATTCAAAAAATATTGAAAGATGGCGGAAGTGTTATTCTAATGAGTCACTTAGGCCGACCCAAAGACGGACCAACAGATAAATATTCGCTTAAACATTTGGTAGGTCATTTGTCTGAATTGCTTGGCGGAATTAATATTCAGTTTGCAAATGACTGTATAGGACAAGAAGCTACAGATAAGTCAACAGCACTTAAATCAGGTGAGGTTTTGCTGCTTGAAAATCTGCGATTTTACAAAGAAGAAGAAAAAGGCGACGAAGCATTTGCTGAAAAATTAAGCAAATTGGGTGATGTGTATGTAAACGATGCTTTTGGTACCGCACACAGGGCCCATGCTTCTACAGCAGTAATTGCAAAATTCTTTCCCGGCGATAAGAAAATGTTTGGTTTACTGATGGAAAGTGAGGTCATTAGTGCCGAAAAAGTTCTACACAGCAATGAAAAGCCTTTTGTGGCCATAATTGGTGGTGCAAAAGTTTCTGACAAAATATTAATTATTGAAAACCTGCTTAAAAGAGCTACCGACATCATTATAGGTGGCGGCATGGCGTATACCTTTATTAAAGCAAGAGGCGGCAAAATTGGTAATTCACTGTGCGAAGATGACAGAATGGATACTGCTTTAGAAATTTTGGAAAAAGCCAAACAACAAAATGTAAGCATCCACCTGCCCGAAGATTCAGTAATTGCTGACAAATTTGATGCAAATGCCAATACCGAAACCCGACCCAGCGATGCAATTCCTGACGGATGGATGGGTTTGGACATTGGCCCTAAGGCAGTCGGAATTTTTAGCGAAATCATCTTAAAATCAAAAACCATATTATGGAATGGACCTATGGGTGTTTTTGAAATGGAAAAATTTCAAAACGGAACCAAATCTATTGCACTAACTGTTGCAGAAGCTACTGCTAATGGTGCCTTTAGCCTTGTAGGTGGTGGCGACAGTGTTGCAGCAGTCAACAAATTTGACCTGTCTGACAAGGTAAGCTATGTAAGCACCGGTGGCGGGGCAATGTTAGAATATTTTGAAGGGAAAGAACTGCCAGGGATTGCGGCAATTAAGTAAGTTTGTTTCTTTGTGTGAAACAAACCGACATTCCGTCATATTTCTTAATTTGGACTTTGTTTTGTATTAAATAGTCAAATCAATTAAAATTAAATCAACAATGAACTCAAAAAATTTAGTACTCATAGTTATTCTGGCAGCCGTACTTATATTAGGCGGTTGTGGTTGCGGCAGTTACAACGGATTGGTTTCACAAGACGAAACTGTAAAAAATGCCTGGAACAAGGTGCAAAGTGATTATCAGCGTCGTGCAGATCTAATACCCAATTTGGTGAATACCGTAAAAGGCGAAGCCAACTTTGAGCAAAAAACATTGACCGATGTTATAGCTGCAAGGGCTTCTGCTACGCAAATGAAAGTAGATGCATCAAACCTTACCCCCGAAAAATTGAAAGAATTTCAGGCAGCACAAGGACAGGTATCACAAGCATTGGGTAGATTAATGGTAGTCTCGGAACAATATCCTAATCTTCGTGCTAACGACGCATTTCGTGGGTTGCAGGCTCAGTTGGAAGGAACTGAAAACAGAATAAAAACTGCCCGTAACGACTTTAACGATGCAGTTCAGCAGTATAATACCAAAGTCCGTGCATTTCCTACCAATATTTTTGCAGGTTTCATGGGCTTCAAACAAAGAGAGGGATTCTCAGCAGAAGCAGGCGCAGAAAAGGCTCCGGAGGTTAAATTCTAAAATAGTATAAAGTATTTAGTACTTAGTATAAAGACATTTAGCATTAAAAGTCTGAATACTCTATACTGAATACTAAGTACCCAAACAAATACTTGTGTCCCTATTTTCTTTCCATAAAAAAAAACAGTTTTTCACCACTGAACAGCAGCAACGCATGGTAGCTGCTGTTCAGCAGGCTGAAAAAAACACCAGTGGTGAGGTGCGCATTTTTGTAGAAAGCAAATGCGAATACATGGATGCAGTTGACCGGGCAAGAGATATCTTTTTTAGCCTGAAAATGGAAAAAACCCAGGATCGAAATGCCGTTTTATTATATATGGCAATAGACGACCGTCAATTGGCACTTTTTGCTGATGAGGGTATCTATCAGCGTTTGGGTCAGGAATATTGGGATTTGGAGGCAAAAAAAATGATTGATTCCTTTACCAAAAACGATTACACGGGTGGGGTATGTGTGGTGGTAGAAGAAATAGGTCAGGCGCTAAAAAAAGAATTTCCTTATCAAAGAACAGATAAAAATGAACTTCCGGATCAAATAGTTTTTGGAAAATAAGAGCAGGAGTTTAGGGTTTAATGTTTAGGGTTTAGGGTTGGTTTTGACAAAAAACATTTGTTGTTGGTCTTGCGTTCAACTTCCTTTTAATCCTTGTTTTTCAATATAATAATTCCATTCAATCCGTGTCACCGATGTACTAACACAATACCCATGAATCGTTTCCTCGTTACCATATTATTTCTATTCACTTTCTTTTTTGGCATAGCCCAAAAAATACCCCCACGTCCTTCGCCGGCAAGATTGGTAAACGATTTTACAAATACACTTAGCGCAGACCAGGTAGCAACCCTGGAGCGCAAACTTGTAGCTTACGACGACAGCACCAGCAATCAGATTGCTATAGTAATTGTTGCAACAACCAATGATTATGCACCGGTAGATTATGCAACTAAACTGGGTCGGGAGTGGGGTGTTGGCAATAAAAAGACCAACAACGGGGTAGTACTTTTGGTGGCTAAAGATGACCGGCAGATTTTTATTGCTCCGGGTTACGGTTTGGAAGGCGCTATACCTGATATTACAGCTAAATCTATTATAGAAGATATTATTAAACCCAATTTTAGGGGAAATGATTTCTATCGCGGCCTCGATTTGGGTACAACAGCTATTATTAAAGCTGCTTTAGGCGAGTATAAAGCTCCTGCAGGCTACCGTAAAAAAGGCAAAGGCAGCGGCGGTTCACCCATTGTTTTCATTGTAATAGTACTGATTATCATCTTTGTTATTAGTCGCGGTGGTGGCAGAGGCGGCGGCATGGTAAGCCGAAGAGGTTATGGTGATTTACTAACCGGGGCTATAATTGGTAATATGTTGGGCGGTGGTAACAGAGGCGGTGGTGGTTTTGGCGGCGGCTTTGGTGGCGGCAGTTCAGGCGGCGGCTTTGGTGGCTTTGGCGGTGGTAGCTTTGGCGGCGGTGGCTCGGGTGGTAGTTGGTAAAACTGGCAATTGTGTAGTCAAGACATAAATTAACACGAATACACCCGACATTTTCGGGTGTATTTTTTTGTGCTA
The DNA here is from genome assembly GCA_043736115.1 of Segetibacter sp. Taxonomy (GTDB): domain Bacteria; phylum Bacteroidota; class Bacteroidia; order Chitinophagales; family Chitinophagaceae; genus Segetibacter. The sequence goes on from JAYTDC010000094.1 coordinate 25,817, forward strand.
TAATGACTGTGTAATTTTGTTTTGTAAAGCATTAATTATCATGGAATACAGTAATCAAACACAAATTATTTTAGATAGTTTGGGTAGGGATAGAAAAGACCTAGCCGACAAATTGAGCGAAATTGATAAGCTAGTTAAAAGTATAAAATTAGGATGTTACAATTTGGGGGAAACCACATCTGCAAAGTCAGGTGTTTTGGTGGATGTAGGGGAAACAGTAGATAATACTAAGCCATTTCCACTAAAAGCAGATTTAAAAGTGCAAGTTTTGAAGGTTATAGATGCTTTGGGGGTAGCAAGCAAATTGAAGGATATTCAAGACAAATTGTTTGAACTATCTAAGGAAAGACCTAATATTCGAGAAACAGTTAGAACCCTGAACAAACACACGAATTACTCAAACTACTTCAACCTAAAGGCTCAATTAGAGGTTTACATAGGGTGAAAACTGAATGGTTAGAAGATAATGAAACAAGGCTAAAAGATAAGCATAAGTTTGAAGGGTTTGAACTGTTATTTACTGATGAACAAATTGAGTTCAAATAAACCCTTTTTTAAAATTCTTTAGGCAATGGAATTTGAAGCATCAAACATGTTCTTTCTACGGCAAAACTGGGGACTTCTTTACCATTCACAGGCATATCAATATAGGCATAAAGATTCTCATTCTTTTTGTTCAAAAACTTTATTTGCCACCCTGAAATATTAATCCCCTCAATTGGTTGTGCTGTGCAATTTTGAGATTGCAAGTATTTTACTAACTCTGCTCTTGTCATGCTATTTTTATGTCGCCACTATACTTTCCCTCATTAGAGTTAGCATACTTTGTTAGTAAAGTATGCCTTAAATCATCAGGTCTTTCTTTCCACATAGTTTCAACTAAGCGGATTAATCTAATTTCCGCCTCTTCCTCTGTTTCACCAACAGCAATTGCATTTGGAAATTCTTCGTAATATGTTGTGTATTGGTCTGTTTTAATATCAAACCTATAAACAGGGGTAAGTTGTAAGTTAAGTTGAATATGCCGTGCCATTGTTTTGTGGTGTTTTATTTTTAGTGGTATCGTAAAGTTAAGCAACCATGACATATTTCTAATCACAAATTACATTGAGGAGACAAACAAAACTTTGCAAATTGTGAATATGCATTCGTATTTAATTGATTATCATTAAGTTAACTGGTTTTTAGTAAGTCTTGAGACTACCGATTGTTTTTAGCTATCCAATTCTTTCGTAAAATACTTTAGTTGAAAGTTATAAACTATCTACAATTATGAAACGTTTTACCATTGATGAATTTAAAGCCGCTTATCCTGACAACGATGCCTGTTTAGACAAACTATTTCAACTACGGTTTGCGAACCTTGTTTGTCCTAGATGTGAGAATGATAAACCATTTACAAGGGTGAAGGGCAGACGTGCTTACCAGTATCCTTGTTGTGGCTTACAATTATATCCAACAAAGGAAACCTCTTGTCAGCTCTGACATTGTGGGTTTGTCCTTCTTCGCCTTTATACTTCAAAATTAAAGGGAGACTTGTTTGCCCCCCAAACAATTATTTTTTTGAAGAGTTTTGTTCAAGACCAATTTTAAAATTTCGCTTAGTTAGTTTTTCCATATTTTTGTCTCAAATTTACTCTGGTTTCATGTTAGACAATAATAACCATTTAGTAGAAGTGCTTTGTGGGATGCGTTTTGATTCAACCAAAAATGAATGGGATAGCACTTTCTTTGGTAAATTTCACGATAGAATATCTCAATACGGCTTTGTAGAAAAAGAAGAACGGAAGGAGTTTAGAGTCGAGTTTAATCTCAACAAAAAAGTTCCAATTGGGAATCCTGGGGTAGAGGAAACAGGTATAAAAATGGTTTTCAAAAATCCCATTCAGAAGAGTGCTATTACTTTAAGTGAGGGTTATATTTCCTTCCACAAACTTGCTCCTTATGAAAATTGGGATGATTTAATTAATACAATAGCAAAGCCAATTCTTAAAGAATATAAAGAGCTTGGGATAGGGAATGGTATAGTAGAGGTACAATGTTTGTACCTCAATAAATTTGAGGTAAGTCTTGAGAATCCGGCATCAAATTATTTTCATTTTCTGCCTGAAATAATTAACTCATCTCAAAAAAATATTTTATTCCAATCTAAATACGATTTAGGGAACAACTCGATAATTAATCTTTCATTGAGAGGAAATTTTGAACAATCAAAAGGAGATTTGTTTTTTGAATGCAGTTGTTCTACAACTCCATTAGCGGACGAAGATGTATTTGATTTAGCAAGCATATCTCATACAGAGACAAATAAAGTTTTCAAATCTGTATATAAAAACAAATAATTATGCCGGTTACTGAAATGCCAGAAGTTCGACGACAATTGTGTAATACTATTTCAGAAGTTAGAGACGTTGAAGAATGTAATTTTAAATCTTCGTTTTTGAAAAACTATTACAGCAATACAATAACAAGAACTCATTTCGACAACTTTGAATTTGCGAGTAGTCCAACTGTCACCTATTTTTTGAAAAAGGAAGAAACAAAAGATAAAATAGACATTACGCAACAATTGGCGATTGTTGCATTAGCTAAAAATCTTTTTGAGAATGCAAAGCCTTTGGAAGGTGAGTTTTTGGATTCTCTAAATAGATTTCAAAGAAAAAATTTTAGTAAAACCCCTACACGCTTATAATGAATGATTTTAAGCGACTATCTTTTTGAGGAGTTATTAACTCCAGCCTTATTAAGTGCAAATAAAGGGAGGATAAAGGCTGCATTAAATCAGTTTTTCCAGCCAGAAAAAACTGAAATTTCTTACGATTTATTTTACAGCAATAATGCATCTGAATTTTTAATGCAATCTGATGTTTTGCCATCTTTGAAGATAATAGATTGGAATAGCGAAAAAGAAGAGTTTGAGAACGGGTTTTCACCAGTTATGATAATTTCAAACTCCTGCGACTTTGCTAAAGACAACGAAAGACCATTAAATCAAAAAGACGCTCTGTTTGCCCCATTGATTCCTTTAGATGATTGGGTAAACGAATTATATGTAGAGTTTAACTTGCAACAGATAAATTCCTTTTTGCATGCCTTAAAAAGGCAAGAACATACCAATTTATTTTATCTACCCCTTAATAACATAAATAAAAAGGAATATATAGTTAGGTTAGATAGAATTTATTGGCTACCTCAAAGCCAACTAAAAGACATAGCCGCAAATAGATTTATTTCACTTTCCCAATGGGGACATTATCTATTTTTAACTAAAGTAGCACTACATATGTGCCGAGTTCCAGAAACACAGGAACGGTTTGATTAAATTTTTCTTAAAAAATTTGTAATTTTTGTTTTGTGTCTTGCCTACACATCTGCCGTAAAAATATCATTTTCAAAATTTATTATACTTAAGGGTTTGCAAAGGCAAACCTTTTTTGTTATACCTATGCGATTTTTAAAATATGCCAATATTTTAAAAAATCTTACCATGGTTTATACCAATGCAACCAAACAAATAATCAAATGAAGCGAAGCTGAATTGGAATATTTTGTTTTGCAATCGGTATAATACAATATAGTATGTTCTTTTCTTCCGGGTGTTAAAACCATTATGTACAATCTGTTTTGTTGAATTATTCTTTTCCTAATTTATGCAGGCCTTTATTTAACCATACTACTGCTAAAGTACTGTCAGGGAATTTTTTTTAACCAAAACAATTATTATATCTTTTGGTATTAAGCATAATTTAATAGAAAGGTAGAATGATTGAATAGTAGTACGTTTTTGTATTCATTATTTAATAAAGGGTTCATTTTGTTCAAAATTTTTTCATTTTTTTATTCTTTCTTCAAAAAAATGAATACTATCTAAAATGAGTATTTACTTCAGGTTAATAATAATTGTAACCCAAAAAGACATTCTCCATTTATTTTACAATATTCACAACCACTTTTATGTTTCTTATAATATCCAATTTACATTTTTCAATATCCATGTTTCTATGAAAACTTTTTTTAACACCAATAAGTTGTATAATAAGTTTTGTCAACAGTTTGAATGGAATAACAATTCCTTCTTACTTAAAAAGTGCAACCTTCCCTTTTATTTTACCCTTTTGCTGTTTATGGGTGCATTTCACCCATCTGCAATGGCTCAGACAGGCGGTAACGGGGTGCCTCCCGGCATGTCTAAACTTACCATTCAGTTACTACTAAATACCAACCCGGGTGGTTCAAACACTGCTGATGGATGTGTGGTAGCTTATAAAAATGGTTTTACTAACGCTATTGGACCCGAGGACTCATATAAATTTTATAATGTTGATGAAAATTTAGCTTTGCCTGTAGGCAACATATTATTGAGTGTAGAGGGTAAACCGCTATTGGTAAGCTATGACACTATACCACTTAAAATTTGGCAATACCGGCAGTCGGATTATTATCTCAAATTTGAGGGTATCAATTTTGCGCCTAATATGGAAGGCGTATTAAAAGATAGTTACCTTAATCAGGACAATATTATAAGCCTCACGGGTAGTACTACCATTCATTTTACCCTAAATACAGACACCGCATCAAGGGCAGCTAACCGGTTTTGTATATTTCTTAGGCCTGTAAGTGTGCTGCCTTTAAGTCTTATTTCGTTTAGTGCTGCGCAAAAGGATAATAATATTTTGGTAGAGTGGAATGTGGCCAATACAGCTGAATCAGATCATTTTGAGGTACTGAAAGCTACTAATCCCTTATCATTTTACAAGATTGCAGACCTTAAAACAAGTACTACAGGCAATCTGAAATATCAGTGGTTAGACCAATCAACTGCTACCGGTGTTGTTTATTACAAATTAAAAACTATCGGAAAAAGCGGTGAGGTTCAATACAGCAAAATTGTAAAGGTAAACGTAGGCACCGGTGTACAAGGCATTAATATATACCCTAACCCGGTAAAAGGCAATACTATTGGACTACAAATGTTCAATATGGAAAAAGATAATTATCAGGTAAAAATTTATAATATTAACGGTCAGCAGGCCTACACTTCCTCCTTACCTTATATGGGCGGTTCTATTACACAGCAACTTATAATAAATAAAACGCTTATAAAAGGTAGTTATACCATACGTATCACTAACGGTAAAAATGAATACAACAAAACATTATTAATAGATTAAGCCCTGCACAGTTTTAACCACTTTCTGATTGTTATAGTCAGGCAGTAGGGTGTAAAACGAGGGGTTAACCTAACCTGGCAGGCACCAATTATTTTGATTAAGGAGGCAATTTTGTCTCCTTTTTTAATGGGTAAAATTTACGCTATACTATTAGAAAAATGACCGGCAAAGTTACCTACCTTATATTAAAGGAGAAAGGATGAATTAATAAATTCTCATGTGGTTATGGTATAAAGCCTGTTTGATTTCGTTTCGGGATGCGCTAGCCGGTTAGGCCAAATCACATGGGTATAACCTTTACTTAGAAATGAAAATATCCGTACCGCTCTATTGGTCATTGCAGGACGGCGTAATACCAATGTGATTTTTAAAATAGGCCAATATTTTAAAAATCTTACAGTGGTTTATACCTATGGAATCAAACAAATAGTGAAATGAAGCGAAGCTGAATTGGACTATATTGTTTGTCCAATCGGAATAATTAAAAAAACCAAAAAAGCCATTCCATCCATCAATGTCTTGATAGGAAATCCCCCTTAATGGAAAAATATTTTTTTGGAAATAGGGTACAATTATAAAATTAGACAGGCATTCTATAAAGTGCAATTACTGTACAATAATAATAATGTAAAAAATTCATTTTTAAAACAGAGAGACCTGCCGTAAAAAGTGTGATTTTTTTTCAAGTGGCGAAAGAAATTTATATACTTTATATGTATATATAATTTAAAAAACAGCAATAAACAAAAGGAATAATAAAAAAATGCAACAATACACTAAGGTTTAGTTGATATTGCATTAATAATAATACATACCTGAAATTATGAATCATCTAAAAAAACTCAATAATAAGGCTTTATTAAAAAAAATAAAACCATAAACCAACAAATTTCGTAAAGAAATTCTAAAAGAGTGCAAAATTATTACCGGTAACGATGTCGGAACGTTAGTTTGTTAAAAACTTTTTTTTTGTTGAAAAAGTTAATTTCTGACAACAAATCATTAAATTGCAATTCGGTTTTAGCTTTTTTTACAACGTTTTCAAACAATTTTAAGCATCAAACAAATCATAAAGCAGTGATTTTAAATGAATTTTAGCAAAAATTCAATTTTATAGTTGTGGATTTGTGCTTTTTTAGAGCGTATATTTTTATACTTCTAAGATTTTGTGAAATTTTGGCTCAAACTTTGTCAAAAGAACCCGAACAATTAGTGTGTTTTATTGAAGAATTATTGCGTTGTTATAAAAAATATTTTCCTTTTTAATTAATCACCCCCGTATGAGAAAGATTTACGCGTTATTACTTATTGCTGTTTTTGGATTTGTGGCCGGGTCTATGGCGCAGAGTACAGCCAATTACACCTTTACAACCAATGCAACCGGTTCCTTAGCTTTAGATGCCAATGGAAATACAGTTGATATGTCAACAGGTACAACCAACTGTTTAGCTACCCAGACTAGTCAGGATCAGGCTATCAGTGCTGCTGCCATTCCTTTGGGTTTTACCTTTTATTTTGGAGCCACTCCCTTTACAAGCTTTTTTGCAACATCTAATGGATTGCTACAGCTTGGTTCTGCTGCAGTAATAACAGGATCCATATATACAGCTGCAGGTGGCACTTTGGCTGCTCCGCGTTTTTCCGCTTTTAACGGTGATTTAGGAACAGGAACAGCCGGGGGTATTTTCGGTAAATCAGTAGGTACATTTCCCAACCGATGTTATGTGGTAGAATTTAGAAATATGAATTTAATGTGGGACACCTATACAAATAATGGTACATGGCAGATTAGATTTTATGAGTCAACTGGAGTAGTTGAATATATCTATGGTGCTATGGCTATAAATACAATAGCTGTTGCTTCTGATGCAACGCCTGAAGTAGGTTTTTCATGGGGTGCAAGTGCAAATCAGGTTTTAAGCGTTACAAACATAAATAGTGGTTCTTTAACAAATGCAAGTGTAGATAGATCAACAACTGCTTTGGTACAAACTACAGTTACAGCAGCTTCTAATGTATTAAATTTGAATTCGGCTGCAAATGGCTCAAGACGTGTATTAACTTTTACACCCCCCACTGCCCCCGCCGGTCCATCAACCATTAACGTTACAGGTGTATCAACCACGGGCATGACTTTAAATTGGAATGCCGCTTCTCCAACTACAGGTATTATTAATTATTTAGTTCAAATATCTACAGACAATGTCAATTTTGTTTCTGCGGCCAATGTTACATTAGGTACTAATAGTTATACAGCAACAGGTCTAATACCTGGTTTTACTTATTATTGGAAGGTTGTATCAACTTCTGAAGGTACGGTCAGTGCAACATCTGCTAATTTTACACAAGCAACTACTGCACCGCCTTCTTACACATGGAACCAAACGGGCACTGCAGATTTTACGGTGGCTACCAATTGGACACCAACCCGAACCACACCGGCTACTACTGATAAATTGATTTTTAACAATATTACCTCCACGGTTACCAATATACCTACACAAACCATAGGGCAATTAGAGTTTTCTACAAATGCCAATGTTCAATTTCAAACGTCACTTGCTGCAATACTCACTACAAGTGTACTTACCATTAACAGCGGTTGTACACTCAACATGAACTCGAGTACCACACTCGGTCTTACATTGGCTTCGGGTGGTGTTGGTGCAATAGCCGGTACGTTTACCCTTAGTAATACTTTTGCTACCTATACTACAACAGGTAATACAGCAGTTGCTGGCACAGGTATCATAAATAATAGTGGGGTAATAAGTGGAGGCACAACTACAACATTAAATTTTGCTGCCGCTGCGGTTTATAACCACCTTAGAGATGGTGGTACAATTCCTACTGCAACCTATAATGCTACATCAATTGTAAATGTTACAAATATAGTTGCAACTGCTCCTTCGTTTTCTGGTTCTGTTGGTACTTTTAATTGGAACTGTCCAAGTCAGGTAGTTGCCGCAAGTTTAGCCTCTACATTAACAAGTGCAACAGGCAGTGTTACTATTACAAGTACCGGTATTGGTTCATTTCAATGGGGTGCAGCACCCACTGTTACTATAACAGGTTTATTCACTATTGGAGGTTCAGCAAATTATTTAAATGCAGGCACCATTACCTGTAATGGTGGATTTACTATGAATTCCGGTGCCATATTAAGTGGTGCAAGTGCCGGTAGTCATATTATTGGAACCGGAACCAATCTGACCTTAAATGCAGGTAGTAATATTACAACATCATCTGCACAAACTTTTACAATGAATGGCACCGGTGCGCAAAACGCCACCATGGCTTGTAATATTTCTGGTTTGGTAAACCTTACCATAGCAGCTACAAGTAATACTACATTGGTAGGAGCAGGTATTAATGTAACACTAAATCTATTAACAGTTACCGGTGGTGGTTCTTTGGCTACAAGTGCCGGACAAACTTTGACTGTTAATGGTGTGGCTACATTTGGTACTACCACATTAAATGGTACACTTTCAGGTGCAGGTAACCTTGCCGTTTCTGCAAGTGGATCATTGGTTGTTAATGGTACAGGTGCCGCCATACAAAGTGGTGGATCTGCAGTAGGTGTTTCCGGAACTGTAAGTGTAGCTTCCGGTAACATAACCCTTAGCGGAACAAGTGGTGCTACGGCTCAGACTTTTGGTGCCAATTTTCCTACACCACTTACTATAGGTACAGTTACGCTTAACAACGCTACTGCCGGTGGTGCATTTACCGTAGATAAAACGGTAACGCTCAATAACTTTACCCTAACAGCAAGTCCTGGTTTTACAACTATTAATAGCGGTATTACACTAACCGTAAACGGCACTACCATAATTACTCCTGCAACCGCCGGTATTATGGTGGTAACAGGAACTTTTACACAAGGTTTTGTTTCGGGTATTACCAGCTTAATAACTTTCAACTCTACTGCAACCATGACGGGTGCAGGTACCTTTAACCTCAACAGTGGTGCAACGTTATCTACAGCTAATACGGCAGGTATTACCCCCAGTGGTGCTACAGGTTCTGTACAAACCACAACCCGTAACTTTAATACCGGAGGTAACTATACCTTTACAGGTGGTGCTACCGGTACGGGTATGCCTGCTACGGTGAGTGGTAATGTTACAATTTCAACATTAACCTGTGCAATAGGTGCTAGTCACACTTTTAATGGTTTGTTTACAACTACTGTCAGTTTAACGATTGCAACTGGTATAACAGCTACTATAGGTACAACAGGTATTGCTACACATAGTTCTGGTACAACAGTTACAGGTTTGGGTTCTTATGTTACACTTTCTGGTGCTACTCTTAACATTGCTACAGCATCAGCTACAGCGGGTAATGGGCTTTTCCCAAGTGCAGCATCAGGTTCAGGATTATTTCAACCAACCGGATTAACTATAAATGCAGGTACTAATATTAATTATAACGGCGTAACAGTTGGGGTGCCTTTGGGTAACAGATGCCCTGCCACATTTGCAAGTTTAACCGTAAGTAATATAGGTTCACTTACATTTGGTGCAGCATACAGTGTAACCAACCTTTCCTTTACTTCTACAGGTCTTATTAATACTACTGCAGCTAATCTTTTAACGGTAACCGGTACTGCTGCTAATTCTGTTATACGTACAACAACCAGTGCAACAGGCGGTTTTGTTGTTGGACCATTGGCACGAACATTTACTGCTAGTTTATCGGGTGGAACTTATCTGTATCCTATAGGTAAGGTTACAACTTATGAGGGTTTTGAGTTAATTAATCCTGTATTTGGTGCAGGTGGTTCTTATACCATTTTAATGGAAAGTTTTCTTACTGCACCAACAGGTGGTACTGTAAGTGCCCCTCTTACGGGAAGTCCTGCTGCTTTTTATTGGCAAGCAACTGTATCGGGTGCAGGTAGTTTAACATCAGTAAGCAATATACGTGTTACACAGGGTACCATAGTTTCTACCCAAAAATTAGGTCAGTCTGCTACTGTAGGGGGTGCATACACTTCTATTGGCGGTACGTTTACCTCCGGTACAGGTACTACCGGTTTGTTAAGTGGCCTTACCATAGGTACATTTACGGGCGGCAGATTTTTCTGTGTAGCTACCGGTTCTGCTACGGGTACATTTGCCGGTGGTAGTTACGCTGTAGGACCAACAGGTCCTTACAGCGGTTATGTAGCGACTTATCCAAGTATTACTTCGGCATTGGCTGCAATGGCAGAAAATTCGGCCTTGGGTGCTGCTGTAATATTAGAACTTCAAACAGATTATGTATCTACTGTAGAGGCTTACCCGTTAAATGTAACCGGTGTAGTACCTACTACTTCAGTTAATACGGTTACTATACGTCCGGTAGCGGCAGTGAGTACTGTTATCAATTTTAATCCTGCAGGTGGTATTGGTTCTACAGCTTTGTGGGATTTTAACGGGGGTAAAAACTTTATAATAGATGGTAGAAATGGTGGAACGGGTTCTAACAGATATATTAGCATCAATAACCTGGCTAATGCACCTGCATTGCGATTGATAAATGATGCACAAAATAATATTTTCAGGTATCTCATATTTACTGCTGCCAACACTTCAACTACCAATGGTGTAGTGCTATTCTCAACTACCAATGTAGGTGCAACATCTACGAATGGTAACAGTACGAACACAATTGACAATTGTTTCATTAATGCTAATGGAGTTTCTCCAAACGGTATTTATGCATCAGGAACTGCAAGTCCTGCGGATAATAAATCCAATGTTATTACCAACAACAGAGTGTATGATTTCTATTTAGATGGTAATGCTTCTACGGGTATTAATATTCAAGGGGGTAACACTTTATGGAGTGTTGGTACTACCGGAAATGGTAATAATATTTACCAGACTTCCACAAGAATACCTACTATAGCTGCTACTTCTTTGCGTGGTATAACGATTAATAATACTTCTGGTAATGGTTTTTCTGTTATAGGAAATACAATCGGTGGTTCTATATCAGGTATAGCAGGGTCTGTAATGAACCTGGGTAGCAGCACACAAATAAACACTTTATCGAACTTTATTTATGGTATTAGATTAGATGTTGGTATTACAACTGCTACTTCTGTGCAGGGTAATTTTGTTCAAAACATTAATTTGTTTAGCTCAGCTACATCCGGTAATACTATTTACTTTACAGGTATTTTTGCCAATGTCGGGTTAATAAATATAGGAGATGTTGCATTAAATACAATAGGCTCAATTACGGGTACAGGTAATATAAACTTCACATTCAGAGGTACAGGTACAGGGGCAGCATCTATAGTGGGTATCATTGCAGGTAATGCCACTGCTTATGTAGGCGGAAGCATTAATAATAACAATATTGGTGGCTTTACCACCTCTGCGGATTTTGGAAGTACATTTTCTGTGGCATTTACTGGTATTCAATTAAACAGTACAGCTCTTACAGTAGCAACATCTGTAAACAATAATACAATTGGTAGTTCCTCTTTAGCAAATAATATTCAACACATTTCTACAGCACAAATGCCGGGAAATCAATTGGGTATTGTTTTTACTGCAACTAGTCTTTCTGCTGCCGGTGCTACTGTTACAGGCAATACCATTGCAAATATTACTAACGCAACTAGTTTTGCTTACACAAATAATGTAATAGAGGGTATTAGAGTATCTGGTACAGCTGTAACTACAGGACCTCTTACAGTATCTGGTAATACTATAAGAAATCTTACTACCTCCAGTACAAATACAAACTTGCTTTCAAACGCAGTTTCTATTGCGGGTATTACTTCTTTCAGTTCTGTTACAGGTACCAATGCGTACACAATCTCTACAAACATCATACACAGTCTTACCAATACCAACAACAGCGCATCTGTTTTGGCCGTTACAGGTCTATTCTTTAATTCGGCTAATACTGCTACTATTGTTGAAAGAAATTTCTTACACTCTTTTTCTACCGGTAACAATACTTCTGCTTCACAATTTGGTATTGCTATGACAGGTGCATCAACCGGTGCTACCTTCCGTAACAATATGGTACGTTTGGGTATTAACCCGGCAGGTACTTCTAATAGTGTATCAGCACAAATTATTGGATTTTACAAAACAACTGCTACTGTATATAACCTTTACTTTAATACTGTTTATATAGGTGGTTCATCTGTAGTAGGTGGTGCTGTAAATACTGCTGCATTACTAAAATCTGCAACTACGGGTGCAGATGTAATACAAAACAACATATTTGTAAACCAAAGGGTTAGAAGTAGTGGCACCGGTAAGCACTATGGCGTGTACTATGCTGCTACTACAGGGCTTACGGGTACAAATGTAAACTTCAATGACATTTACGTACAAGGCACAGGAACAGTGTTTGGTTTTAATGGTACTTCTGACTTTAGCACTTTTGGAACGTGGAAATCATCTACGTTACTTGATGCAAGCAGTGTGAATGGTGATCCTAAATTTATTAGCCCAACCGGAAATAGTGCCACAGTTGATTTGCATATAAATACTGCACTGCCTACCCAAATAGAGGCTTCGGGTCTTGCAATAGGTTCTATAACAAACGATTTTGATAATGATACAAGAGCAAGCTTTACGCCAACTGATATGGGTGCAGATGCGGGTAACTTTATTGCACAGGATGTTACACCTCCGGGTATTTCTTATACAGCATTGTCTAATAGTTCTTGTACCACAACCCGTACATTGACAACTTTTGCAACTATTACCGATGCAAATGGCGTTAATAGCTTATCCGGAACAAAACCGAGAATTTATTATAAAAAATCATTAAATGCTAATGAATATAATGACAATACAAATACCACCGATGGCTGGAAATATGCAGAAGCAACTAACAGTACTTCACCTTACAGTTTTGCAATAGACCCTAGTCTCATAGCAGGGGGTATAATAACCGGTGATGTTATTCAATATTTTGTGGTGGCACAGGATAATTCCTTACCAACAGTTGGAATTACTTCCGGTCTTACTTTTACAATTGATCCAACAAGTGTAGATTTAACTTTTACGGCATTTCCTATAAATGGTACCTTAAATAGTTACACCATAACTGCCGCAGGATTAACGGGTACGGTAACTATTGGTTCTGCCGGTACTTACACGTCACTTACCGGTGCTGCTAACAGTTTGTTTATTGCCATAAATTCCTTAGGATTAACGGGTAACGTTACTGCTAATTTAATGGATGCTACAATAAACGAAACAGGTGCAACTGCATTAAATGTTATTGGTAACAGTGGTTGTTCTGCAGGCACTTATACGTTAACGATTAAACCAAATACAACAAGTACGCTTACAGGAACCCTTGCAAGCGGTTCTTTAATAAAACTAAATGGTGCAGACAATGTAACTATTGATGGTAGTAACAGTGGTGGAACTGACAGAAGTTTGACTATTAACAATAGTGCTACCACAGCGCCTACAGCTGTTTCTATGATAAGTCTTGGAACAGGTGCAGGTGCCACAGGTAATATCATTAAAAACTGCAACATAAATACGGGTACTAAAACTAGTAGTTACGGTATTGCATTAGGAGGTACAAATCCTGGATCAGCAGGCGATGATAATGATAACAACACCCTTCAAAATAATTTAATAACATTTGCAAATATTGGTATATTCTCCAGTGCAAGCTCATCAGGCGTTACTGATAATCTTTTGATTACGCAAAATATATTAGGTTCTGCGGCTGTTACCAATTCTATTAATAATAATGCAATAAATCTAGTTCAGGCTAATAATGCAACAATATCTAGAAATGAAGTTTTAGGTATAACGCAAACTTCAAGTTTCGATGCTATTTCTATTGGAGCCGGTGTAACAAATACAAGAATTACACGCAACTCAATACATGACCTTATTAATAATAGTACCAACAGGGCTGCCGGTATTGGTTTAGCTACAGGAGCCGCAGCTAACATTACAATTGATAATAACGTAATGTACAGCATTATTAATAATGGTACTGGGGGTGTATCATTCCCATGTGCAGGTATTTATACAAGTGCCGGTACAGGATTTACTATTTATTACAATGCTATAAGTTTAACCGGTGACAGGGATGCCGTTACGACTACAAAACCCACGGCTGTTTCTTCTTGTATAATGATTAATAATGCATCTTCAGGGCTTTTGGATATAAGAAATAACATACTTCTTAATACACAAACCGCTGCTACTAATGCACCTAAGTCATATACTATTTATAGTACTGCTCCTAACACGGCCTTTACTAGCATTAATTATAATGATTATTTCGTTAGTGGTGCACAAGGTGTTTTAGGATTTTTAACAAGTGATAGAGTTGATTTAGCAGGTATGATTGCAGGGTTTGGACAAAATGCAAATTCAATAAATGCCGATCCACTATTTACACCAATATCTACGGTTGTTACCAATCCATTAAGACCGGGTACAGGTTCACCGGTAATTGGTGCAGGAACTACAGTAAGCGTAACAATAGATTACCTTGGTGCTACAAGAGGTGGAACACCATCTATAGGTGCATATGAAAGTATTACACCTAATTGTACTGCACCTGCATCTCCAACGCTTTTAGTACAGGGCACAACCGGACCGGGTTCTATAGTAGAGACATTTACCCCTAATGCAACAGCACCTACCGGTTACATGGTGGTCCGTTACCCAACAGGCAGTGCAGTTACTCCTCCTGTAAACGGTGTTATAACTTATGCCGTAGGTCAGACACTTGGTCTTGGAACTATTAGTAATATAGTTGCAGGTACTGTTTCTACCTTTACAATGTCATCTTTAGCACCTAATACAGGATATGATGTATATGTTTACGCTTATTCATATAGTAATTGTGTTAATGGTCCCGCTTTTGGTACACCACTAATTGGTATTAATCATCAGACTGCTGCCTGTCCATCACTTACTTCCACTATTACTGTAGGAGCAGGTGAAGACTATACCTATCTGGGTGATGCTGCCTTAATATTGAATGGTTGTCCTATTTCACAACCTACTACCGTATTATTAAAGTCTGCAACTTATGATCCGACCGGTGAGGTATTCCCAATAGTATTCACTAATAATAGTGGCGCCAATGGAGTAGATAGAATTACCATTGCTCCTGAAAGTGGCTCAATCCTAAAATCTCTTACCGGTACCAGTACAAGTCCTTTGTTAGATTTCTCCGGCGCTAAATATTATACCTTAGATGGCAGACCGGGTGCAACAGGTATTACTTCTGCTCTCACCATAAATAACTTAGGTAATGGTCCTGCTATCAGACTATTCAATGATGCACAGGAAAACGTTGTAAAATACATGACATTGATTGCCAACAATACATCTGTTACAAGCGGTGTAGTAAGAATTTCAGTAGCGGCAGGTTCAACATCTATATCGGGTAATAACAACAACACTATTGATAATTGTAATATAGATGGTAATGGCGTATCGCCGGTAGGTATTTATGCTCAGGGTTCTGCTGCACCGGCTGATAACAAATCAAATGTGATTTCTGATAACAATATTTATAACTTCTACAGCGATGCCGCTTCTACGCCTAATATGGGTATTCATCTGATTACCAACAATGGTGTTTCTACAGGAGCTGCATGGACAATTAGTGGTAACAGTTTCTATCAGACTTCAAATAGAACTTTTGCAAGCAATGCAACCTTTTACACCGCTATTGGTGCAGGTTTTTATAGTACACTAAGTACTATACCAACTGTTCCTGGATCTTACAACATCACCAACAACTTTATTGGAGGTAATGCCGTAAGTGCTGCAGGAACATCAACACTTTCTGCAACAACAGCTTTGGCTTATCATGGTATCTATTTGTTAGGGTTAGATGCTACAAATCTTACCACCATTCAAAACAATACTGTTCGCAATATGGCACTTACCACCACTACAGGTGTATCAAGTGGTATATCAGCACATACCGGTCGTGCAACAATAACCGGCAACACAATAGGTAATAGTGCCAGTGCAAATTCAATCACCTACAACGGTACTACATCAGGATCGTTCATTGCACTATGGAATACTTCTGCTACCGGAACAGGTGCTAGTTATTCTATAACAAATAATACTGTTGCAGGTATTGGATTAAATACTACAACTGTTGCTAACTCCTTCATTGGAATTCAGGTAGGTAATAATGCTACTATGACCGGTATCAGTACGGTAAACGGTAATACTATTGGTACTTTAGCAGGCCCTGTTTCTAATAGCAACAGTGCTTCAGGTGCTATGACAGGTATTTTACAGGCCAATACTATTGGGGCTAATATAAATGGTAATACCATATCTTATATGAGTCTAACCAATGCAACTGCTACGGGATCTATTCTTGGCATTAACTGTACTGCGGGAACTGCAACAAGTACTATTGATAACAATATTATTAACAACCTGAATACTACTTCTACTGCAACTGCAACAACTACAAGTGCAGCAATTGCGGGTATTCAAAATAGTGCTGCACAGGCTAGTATTTCTGGCAACACAATTAATGCGCTTACTGCAAGTGCTAATGCATCTAATACTATTCATGGTATTTACAATGCTGGTTCTGTTGCCTCTGCTAATGCAAATATGATATATGGATTAGCATCAAGTAATGTATCTGCAACAGCTTCTGTAATGAATGGTTTCTATATGAATGGAGGTTCCGGTACTTATAGCAACAACGTTGTTCGTTTAGGAACTGTAAATCCTACAGTTGCTAACCTGATTCACGGTATCTATGATGTAACAGGTACAAATAATATTTACTTTAACTCTGTATATGTAGGTGGATCGGGTGTACTAACTACAGTAAGCAATTCTTACGCATTCAGAAGTACCAATACAGGTACTAGAATTATACGCAACAACGTATTTATGAATGCAAGAAGCAATGGTTCAACAGGTGGTGTACATTATGCAGTTACTGTTGCGGGAACTACTGCTAATCCAACAGGATTAACATTAAATAATAATGATTACTTCGCAAATGGTACAGGTGGTGTATTTGGCAGATTTAATGCTGCAGATGTTATCTCAATTGCTGCATGGAAAACTGCCGTAGGTCAGGATAATTCTTCTTTCTCTGCAAATCCTAACTTTAATGGTCCTACTGCTGCTATTCCTGATTTAACAATTAATACTACACCTGCATCAGTTCTTGAAAGTCAGGCTACACCAATTGCAGGTATAACAGCTGATTATGCAGGAACTCCAAGAAATGTTACAACACCGGATATTGGTGCATATGAATTCGTAGGTATTAGTGCAGTGCCAATAATTACTGCTAATACAATAACACCTTCAGCAATACAGTGCGTAGCAACAAACAGAACTATTACTGTTACAGTTACAGGTACTGTTACATCTGTTACCTTGAACTATAGCTTTAATGGAGTTGCACAGACACCTGTTAACATGACCAATTCTTCAGGTACATGGTCAGGCACTATAACTGCGCCAACTAGCCCTACTAGTGCTACTGTTACTTATTCTGTAGTTGCTGACAATGGTTCATATTCCGCTACCTATAATAATAGCTATGCTGACGAACCTTTGAGTACTGCATCATTTAACTCTGTTACTTCCACTGCAAGTAATGTATGTGCAGGTACGAGTGTTACCCTAAATTCAAATACAAATGCAAACGTTCTAAAAATATCTGAAGTAACACAAAATGCAGCCGGTACTGGTGGAGGGTTATCTACTATGCCATCATTCCTTGTTAATGATTATAATTTATATACTACGCTAGATATGGCTGAAATTACTAATAGAGGTACTTCCAGTATAAATATCTCCGGTATGACTCTGGAATATTGGTCAAGCACATCACTATATGGTTCCGTAACATTACCATCCGGTATTACCCCAATTAATTCAGGAGCGACTGTTGTTGTTGTATTTAGAACTGCAACTGGTACTACCCCTGATATAGCAGGTCAGTTATATCACAGTAGTGCTAACCTCGATAATGGTTCTGGTACAGCTGCAGGTATGGTACTTAAATCATCAACAGGTGCTATTATAGATGTAGTAGCATGGAACAGTTATTCATTTCCTGTGGCTGCGGGTGTTAATGCAACAACATACCCATCTCTTGCCTTATCTACTTCGGGTATAGGTAGTATTTATAACAATGGTACTTCGTGGGTAGCTTCAACAACCACTGCTGGTCTTACAAGTAGTTTTGGTTCACTAAACCCGGGCTTAACAGCTAATTTGTTTGTACCTACATCAATTGAATGGTATAACGCAGCTAATGTTTTACAAACAACTGCAACAAATTATATTATATCTAACCCAACAGCAACTACTACATACTATGCTAAAGGTTATAATTCATCAGGTTGTAGTATTAATAGTAACAATGTTACAGTTACTGTAGAGCCTGTTCCAACTTTAACAGGAGTCAGTCAGACTGCTATTGCATGTTTAAATGCTTCAAGTGTTACAATGGAGCTGGCAGGTTTACCCGTTTCAAATAGTTTGTCAGTGACTTACAACTTAAACGGTGGAGCAGCAACAACAAAAATAATTAATTCCAATGCTTCGGGTTTTGGTTATATAGATGTAACAGTTGGTAATGCAAATGACGGTAACACCTTCAATGTAACAGCTATTGCCTTTACAACAGGAGCTTTAATGTGTTCAAATTCTTTCGTAATTAATAATTCTGCCACTATTGATATTTCTGGCACAGGCCCTGTAAATCCTGTAGTAGCAAACAGTAGTGTGGGTATTGATCTATCAAGTGCATACACATTTAGTGCAACAACACCTTCAGGTGCTACGGGTATCAGATGGTACGATTCCCTTGGTGCATTGATTGGTGCAACATATACACTTCCGGCTACTAGTACTTGTGTACCAAACATATCAAGAACCTACAAAGTAGAAGCATACAATGCAAGTTGTGTTAGTGGTCGTACAGCAGCTACTATTTACACTAAAAATGTCATTACTTCTGACCCTGCTAACGGTATAATCTGTTCTTCAGGTGGTTCCGTAGATTTAACTGCTAATGTAAACGGCATAAATGTTAATTCTTATGCATGGACAGGCAGTCCGCTTAGTGCAACAAATATAAAAACTGTAACCGCAAATCCAACAACAACCACAGTTTATTCAGTAACCGGTACATCTGCAGTTTGCGGTGCTATCAGTGGTACATTTACAGTAGGTGTTATTCCGGGTTCACCGTTAGTACCTACTGCTACACCAACAGCGGTTTGTGCTGATGCGTCTGTTCAGTTAAATTCTAATTTGTCAGGTAGTAACTTCGGGGTTTCATCTACCTCATATGCGCCAGCAACAGCACCCGGTTCTGGTGTTACAACAATTGTATCTGGCGGTACTGCAAACATTACCCTTTCTGGGGGGTCATTGGATGATGGTGGATGGGGTGGCATACCAATAGGATTCTCATATAATTTCTTTGGGGTTAATAATACAACGTTATCAGTTGGAACAAATGGGGTTATTGGTTTTGGTATAAGATCTAGTTACACAACAACAGATTTAGGGAGATATATTTATACATCTACTGGAGGTATTGTGTTTCCTAATACTTTGAATCCAGCTAATATTATCGCTCTCTTCGCATCTGATTTGCAACTTGGCACAAGTGGAACAATACGATATTGGAACGATGGGATCGCACCTACGAGAAGATTTATTGTTGAGTATTTAAATGTACCTCAGTTTACCAATGCCTCAAAAACAAGTACAGTACAATGTATATTGTATGAAACAACGGGTGTTGTTGAAATCCATGTTACAAATATTGCTGACGGAACTGGTAATGCTGCACCAACTATTGGACTCCAGAATATTACCCAAACAATAGGTGCTACTGCACCAGGAAGAACAGCTTTTACAACTGGCGTAAGTACTCCTGAAGCGTGGAGGTTTGTTCCGCCTGCAACCTACACGTATGCATGGACTCCAATAACAAATCTTACAAGTTCCACTATAACTAATCCTGTATTTATTGCAGGTGCTACACCTGGTAACTATACCTATAACATTGCAGTTACCAATCCTAATACAGGCTGCATTACAAATGCAGATGTTTCATTTCTTATTAATCCGGTGCCTACAGCACCGTCAGCTACTACAGCATACACTTATTGTCAAAATGAAACAGCTACAGCTTTAACGGCAACGCCTAATGGTAGCAATACACTAAAATGGTACACAACCTATCCGGGTACAGGTAGTTCAACTGCTATAACACCGTCTACAACTACCCCCGGTACAATTACCTATTATGTAACACAGGTTTCAGTACCAGAAGGATGTGAAAGCCCAGCAACTGCAATAAATGTAACAGTTAATGCTGCACCATCGGTTCCTACTGTAACTACACCACTCAACCTTTGTGAAAACAGTACGGCTTCATTCCTTGTTGCTACAGGTACATCCGGTTTCACGCTAAGATGGTATACGGTTGCTACGGGTGGTACTTCTGCCCCTGGAATAATACCTTCCACCAGTGCACCGGGTAATACTCCTTACTATGTATCGCAGGTTAATCCATCTACCACTTGTGAAAGCGGTAGAGCAACATTAAATGTTGTAGTTAATGCCTTACCGGTTGCACCTGTTGTAACCTCACCGGTTACATATTGCT
The DNA here is from genome assembly GCA_043736115.1 of Segetibacter sp. Classification (GTDB taxonomy): domain Bacteria; phylum Bacteroidota; class Bacteroidia; order Chitinophagales; family Chitinophagaceae; genus Segetibacter. The sequence continues at coordinate 46,633 of JAYTDC010000094.1, forward strand.
TAAGTCAAACGGCAAGTAATTTGTCAGCCAATGCCACTGCACTTGTGGGTCATACCCTTAAATGGTATGCTTCTGCTACAGGTGGTGTAGGTTCAACTACTGCTATTACACCTACGACTAATATTGTAGGAGCTAAAGATTACTATGTAAGTCAGGTAAATACATCAACAGGTTGTGAGGGTGCAAGGGCAGCAATAACTGTAAATACTAATCCGCAGCCTACAGTTGTGTTAAGTGCATCTACTACTTCAGTTTGTAGCTCTACATCTATAACTTACACAGCTTCTCCTTCTAATGGAGGCGCAACGCCAAGTTACAGATGGTATAAAAATAATGTATTGGTATCTGGACCAAGTACCACACCGACCTATTCCGTAACCAATGCGGCTGATGCTGATAACATTTATGTTCAAATGACTGCAACTACTTGTGGAAATGCAGTCGTTAACAGTAATCATATCATACTGACCAGTGTAGACGTTACACCTTATATTGCTATTACTCCAAGTGTAACAAATATTTGTGCAGGAAGTCCGGTAACCTTTACGTCTGTAATTAACAACGGTGGTAATTCTCCGGCTTACAGATGGTTTATCAATGGTGCAGTTCAGACTGGTGAAACAGCTTCTACATTTACAACATCTTCAATACCAAATAATGGTGTTGTAACCGCAGAATTAACATCAAGTCTAAATACAAGTTGTATAACTGCAGGTCAGAATCCCAAATTAAGTAGTGGAGTATCCATTACCCATAAAACAGCTACAGGTATTAGTGTTCATCCTGTAAGTACATCAAAATGTATTGGTGCACAAGCACAGTTTAGTGTTGCAGCCGTTGGTACAGGGGTACTTACTTATCAATGGAATTTCAACGGTACTCCAATATCAGGAAACGCTAGTGCAACAACAAGTGTTTTAACCATTAATAATGTTGGAGCAGGTAATGTTGGAAGCTATACAGTATCTGTAACAGGCGGATGTGGCGCTGCAGTATTATCAAATCCAGCAACGTTGTCTTTGAATACTGTGACTACCATATCAACTCAACCCTTATCACAAACTGTTTGTACAGGCAGCAATGTTACATTTAGTGTGGTAGGATCAGGACAGGGCACATTATCATACGAATGGAGAAGAAATAATGCAGCAATAACCGGTAATACTTCTTCTCAAACACCAAACCTGATACTTTACAGTGCTCAATCAGGTGTAGCAGGTTCTTATACTGTAATTGTTACAGGTGCTTGTGGTTCCGTAACTTCAAATGCAGTTACGCTTATCCTTAATCCTGCAACTGTAATTACAACTCAACCCGCTGCTAATACCTCACAGTGTACCAATTCAACTATTGCCTTGTCAGCTAGTGCGTCAGGTTCCGGTACTATCACCTACCAATGGAAATATGGTTCTGCCAATCTTTCTAACGGAGGAAATGTATCAGGAGCTCAAAGTCCTTCATTATCCATTACCAATGCAACTTCGGCCAATACAGGGTTCTACTCTGTAGTGGTTACAGCTGCTTGCGGTTCTGCTACCTCATTAAGTGCGTATGTCAGCATAAATACCGCTACAGCTATTACTACCCAACCCGTAGGAGCAACAGTTTGTGCAGAAGGAACCTATAGCATGTCTGTTATTGCAACGGGTGCAAACCTTACTTATCAATGGAGAAAAGGAACAACCCCAATAAGCGGAGCAACAAACAGAGTATACACTATCAGTCCTATACAACTTACGGATGCAGGATCTTATAATGTAGTTGTAACAGGTACATGTGGCGCTGTAACCAGTGGTAATGCAATTCTGAATATAGGAGGCAATACCTGGACGGGTAGCTATAGTACTGCATGGGGCGATGTTAGAAACTGGTGTTCAGGTACCATACCAACAGCTACCTCTGATATATCTATACCGGTTACTGCCAACAATCCGCTTATATCGAGTAATGCTTTATGCAGAAACATAGATATTGCAACAGGTGCTACGGTTACAATGAGTAATTCTACGCTTACGGTGAATGGTGTTGTAACAGGTACAGGCCAATTTGGTGGAGTATCAGTTGCAGGCTTAACGTTGGCTGCTAACGGCAATGTTGGTACATTATATTTTGCCCCTTCCGGTATGGGTTCATTGAAACTAACAGGTACAGGTGCAAGTGCTACCTTGGGTAATGTAACTAATATTTACAACGAACTGAACATTGGTAGTGCAACACTTACAACAGGTAATAATCTGGTGCTGAAATCCAATGTAAATGGTACATCATGGGTTGCCCCTATTACAGGCGGTGGTACCATAACAGGTGATGTAAAAGTTGAAAGGTATATTTCTCAAAATGCATTCCGTGCCTGGAGAATGTTATCTGTTCCTGTTCAGGGTACTAAAACATTTAAGCAGACCTGGCAGGATAACCAAACAAGCATGCCAGGTGGTACTGCTGTAGCAGGTGTGGGTACATTGTTAACCAATACTACAGGGTTAGGTGGTTATGATGCTGCTACTTCTGGTAATTCTCTATTGTCCTTTAACAATGGAGCACCGGGTACCTTTACTTCTGTAAGCAGTACCAATAATGTAATGCAAACAACATCAGGTTACTTTGTTTACATAAGAGGTGACAGGTTTGCTCAGATACAGGCCGGTTCTGCAAATCCTTCGCCGACTACGCTGTATACCATTGGTTCTTTGTATATGGGTTCTCAGCCATCTATAACCCTGCCTGCAGGTCAAAACGTAATGGTGGGAAATGTTTATGCAGCACCCATAGATTTTGCCTCTACCGGAGTTGTAAAAACCAACATAAATTCATTCAAGGTATGGGATCCGAAATTATATGGTACTTCTAATGTTGGTGCTTATCAGACATTTAGTAGTGTAAATGGTTATGACCCTACTCCGGGTGGAGGTAGCTATGGTAGTACGCCAAACAGTCGTATCGAAAGTGGTCTTGCATTTATTGTAAGTTCCGGCTCGGGCGGTTCTATACAATTAACTGAAGCTGCAAAAACAACGGGAAGCAGAAGCGTATTCAGAACTTCATCTACACCTATACAGCAATTCAAAACCAATTTGATTGCAATCAATGCAACTAACGGTAATCAGTTGGCTGATGGTAACAGTGTTGTTTTTGATGACAAATATTCCAATGCTGCTGATGAAGCTGATGTTGTCAAGGCAAATAATTTTGGTGAGAACCTGGGATTGGTTAGTAATGGCAGGTTAATGGTCATAGAAGGCAGAAAGCAGATCGTGTCAGAGGATACAATCAGATTCAACCTTACAAACCTTAAGAAGCAAGAGTATAGCTTTGAGTTCATGCCTAAGAATATGGATGCAAATGTGGTTGCATATCTTGAGGATAGATATACTGGTTCAAGAACTGCATTGAGTATGGCAGTTGTGTCTAACGTATCCTTTACAGTTACCAACGACGCTAAATCATCTGCTACAGACCGCTTTATTGTAGTCTTTAAGAACAAGGCGGGTGTACCGGTAACTGCTATTAGTATGAAAGCATATGAAAAAAGCAACAAAGTACAGGTTGACTGGAAAGTGAATGCTGAAAGGTCAATAAGCCGCTATGAAGTAGAACACTCAACTGACGGCAGTACTTTTGCAAAAGTGGGATCGCAAACTGCTATTGCAAACGGTAATCCTGAATTAAACTATTCATGGATGCATGAGCAACCATTAAGAGGGGATAATTATTACAGGGTAAAAAGTATCAATAACAATGGAGAATTTAAATTCACCGCTATTGATAAAGTAACAATAGGTAAATCAGGTAACGGATTCAATATTTATCCAAACCCTATTGTTAACAATCGTGTAAACCTACAGTTCATAAATCAGACCTCGGGTAACTATACTGTTGTTGTTTTAAATAAAGAAGGTAAAACAATCTACTCATCTAAATTAAGCCATGAGGGAGGAACTGCTACAAGAGTTATTCAGATGCCTTCATCTATTGCAGCAGGAACTTATCAGTTAGAAATAATTTCTGCTGATGGTAAAATTGCAACACAAAATTTGGTGATTAGTAATAAGTAAAGACTTTAAACGGGTAGTAATATATTACTACCCGTATTTTTACCTAAATTGAGTAAAAAAGATACATACAACCGGTTCTAAAAATTATAAAATAATAATCTGAAAAATGAGTCTTATGAAATCATTTGTTACAAAGTCAGCTTTAAGGTTTGCATTAGCACTTATGGGAACCGTTATGCTAAGTTTTGGTGCTTTTAGTCAGGATCCCGGTGGAAGCCCCGATGGACCACCACCTGCGGTGCCTATTGAAGATCATATGAATTTAATTTTAGCGGGAATTGGAGTTGTGTTTGCCTTAGTTATTATTTGGCGTATGCAACACAGGCATGCTGCTAATAAAGTTTAGAAGTTTTCTTTAAAATACTATACTATCTATCTTCAATATTTATATTGGAGATAGGTAGCTTTTTTGGTAAAAAAATTTAAATGTTTTTACACTGTTTTTCCTGCTATTGATATTTTAAATCTACGTAGGTGCGCATCCATTGTGTTTTTCATTAAACCTGCTATAGTCATTGGTCCAACACCACCCGGAACGGGAGTAATTGCCAAAACTTTTTTTGAAACATTTTCAAAATCTACATCACCTTTTAGTCGATATCCTTTTGATATAGTAAAGTCTTCAACCCGGGTTATACCTATATCTATTACAACAGAATTCTCTTTTACCATATCAGCAGTTATTAATCCTGGTTGACCAACAGCTGCAACTAAAATATCTGCTTGTAGAGTCAACTCTTTTAAATTATTGGTATATCTGTGGCAAAGTGTAACTGTACAATTTCCCTGATCAACATTGCTGCTTAGCAATATACTCATGGGACGACCTACAATATTGCTTCGGCCAATTACCACTGCATGTTTTCCTTTTGTATCTATGTTGTAATGCTGTAGCATAAGCATTATTCCATATGGCGTTGCTGGTATAAATGTTTCAAGACCCTGTACCATACGGCCAATACTTACCGGGTGAAATCCATCAACATCTTTTTCAGGATTTATACAGTTTATTATTTTACTTTCATTTATGTGTTTAGGAAGAGGTAATTGCACCAATATTCCATCTATATTATCATCGGTATTTAGTTCTTCAATTTTTTGTAGCAATTCATATTCTTTTATATTGCAGTTATAACGAAGTAAAGTTGAATTATATCCCAATTCGGCACAGGTCTTTACTTTGCTGGCTACATAGGTTTCACTTGCACCATCGCTACCTACCAATATTGCGGCAAGGTGTGGTACCCGATAACCATTTTCTAAAAGTTGTTTTGTAGAGGAGATTAATTGTTGCTTTACGGATTGTGAAGCTATTTTTCCATCAAGTATTAACATGGCCTCAAAGGTATAAGACAACAGCCAACTTTTAAAAATTGAAATGTTATCTAAAAATAAATTTTGCTTTACTCGTTGGTTGTAACTAATTTTCAACAAAATTTAAGCAATTGAAATTTTTTACACTTGCCTTAGCTTTACTGTTGTCCCATTTGTCCTATGCACAAATAGTGAGAGAGCCGCTTACATTAAAGTATGTTGCTCTAGGTGCCTATAGCCGCAATTTTTCCGATGTTTATTCGGGTACAGCTAATCAGGCTTCTCTAGCGCAATTAACATCAGGTTCATTTGGTGTGTATGGAGAGCGAAGGTTTATGTTAGAAGAATTAAATAATTATTCCGCTATAATAGCCATTCCCACTAAATCTGGTACAATAGGGTTTCAGGGAGATTATTTTGGTTCTGCTAATTTCAATGAAAATCAAATCGGACTTATTTATGCACGTAAAATAACCTCGGTTATTGATGCAGGCATAAAGTTCAACTATCATTCTGTAAAGGTTGCCGGATATGGTACGTCAAGTGCAATAAATTTTGAAATCGGTACCATTTTTCATCTCACTGAAAAATTGCATACTGGCATACATATCTATAATCCTACAAGTAGTAAACTGAGTAAATCAGGTAATGAAAAACTTGCTGCAATTTATCAGTTTGGCTTAGGTTATGAAGCTTCTAAAAATGTATTTGTTAGTACTGAAATTGTAAAGCAGGAAGACAAAGACATAAGTGTAAATGCAGGCCTGCAATATAACCTGCATGAGAAGATTTTTCTCCGTGCCGGCATTTCTACACTTAGCAATAACAGCTATTTGGGATTAGGTATGAAACTAAATTTTGGCAGGGTAGATATTAATGCAGCTTATCACCCTCAACTTGGGTTTACCCCCGGGCTTTTATTAATTATCAATATGAAGAAATCATAAAAAGTTTGAAACAATTTCTCATAATATTCTTATGTGTTTTTTTGGGTGTAAAAGTTTACAGCCAACAAGAAAACCCAGTTCAGCCCGGTAGTGTGACCGAGCAACAGTTAGAAAATCTGACCGAGCAACAAGATGGTGAGACTGAAGATGATAGTTATCTGCAATCATTGGTTCAGTTTAAAAAAAATCCTGTAAATCTTAATACTGCTGAAGAAAACGATTTGAAAGAATTGCGCCTGATTAGTGATTTACAGGTTCAAAACCTGCTAAACTACAGAAGGCTTTTGGGTAACCTGATTTCTATTTATGAATTACAGGCTATACCCACCTGGGATGTAGAAACTATACAGAAAGTATTGCCCTATATTAGGGTTGGCAATATTGTGCCTTTGTCTGAAGATATAGGTAAAAGGCTAACAGGAGGAAGGCATTCTTTACTTATGCGAATGCAGCAAACTCTTGAAAAAAGTAAAGGGTTTCTGTTGCCCGACAGTATAACTAATCGGTATCCCGGACAACCCCAAAGATATTTTGTACGGTATAAGTATGTCTATAGAAACCTGCTTCAATTTGGGATGGTAGGGGAGAAAGATGCAGGTGAACAATTTTTTAAAGGTGGCCAAAAACAGGGGTTTGATTTTTATTCCTTCCATCTCTTTGCCAGAAAATTAGGACCCGTAAAGTTATTGGCCTTAGGAGACTTTACAGTAAATATGGGACAAGGCTTAATTCACTGGCAAAGCCTGGCTTTTAAAAAAAGTGCTGATATTACCAACATTAAAAGACAGTCAGATATACTTAGGCCCTATAACTCGGCCGGTGAGTATAATTTTCAAAGAGGGATAGGCACTACTATTGGCATAAGTAAAAGCATTGATGTTACAGGATTTGCATCAATTCGAAAATTAGATGGTTCAGTAAACGCAGGGGATACATTACAGACCAATGATGACTTTGTCTCTTCTATTTTAAATTCAGGGTATCACCGCACTCCGGCTGAACTGGCTAAGAAAAATACACTGACCCAAACCTCTTTTGGTGGAAACATTAATTATAGAAAAAACAATCTCCATTTGGGTATAAATGCAGTTGCATTTCATTTTTCAACGCCAATTAGTAAAGCGGTTCAAACATACAATCAGTATGCTATACAGGGAGATCAGTGGTACAATTCAAGCATTGATTATAGTTATACTTTCCGTAACCTACATATGTTTGGTGAGTTTGCTACAGACAAAAATAATTATAAGGCATTTGTTGGCGGATTACTTGCAAGTCTTGATGCAAAGGTAGACGCATCAATGGTGTATAGAAATATAGATAAGGAATACCAGACTATTTATGGCAATGCATTTACCGAAGGTACATTTCCTACTAATGAAAAAGGGCTATTTACAGGGTTAAGTTTAAAGCCTTATTATTTTTTAAAGATTGATGGATATGCTGATGTATTTAGTTTTCCATGGCTACGATACAGGGTAGATGCACCAACACAAGGCACCGAATATTTATTGCAAGTAACATATAAACCCAATAAGCAGGTAGAAGTGTATACCCGTTTTAGAAATCAAAATAAATTAATCAATTTGTCGGGGTTGGGTTTGCCAATAAGGCCTGTTGTAAACCGGCCAATTCAAAATTGGCGTACACAGGTTACGTATAATGTAAGCAAAGAAATTTCTATACGCACAAGAGCAGAAATATTATGGTTTGATACAAAAGAAAAAGATCGCAGCCAACAAGGTTTTCTGGGTTATATAGAGGCAAAGTACAAGCCATTTAGCCAGCCATTTTCCTTAAATACCCGTTTACAATATTTTGAAACCGGCGGTTTCGAAAGCCGTTTATATGCTTTTGAAAGCGATGTTTTGTACAGTTATTCCATACCGCAGTTTATTGGCAAAGGATTCAGGTACTACGTTAACCTTAATTATGACGTTTCCAAAAAAATGACCGTTTGGCTTCGTTGGGCACAAACCATCTACTCAAATGTAACTTCTATTAGCAACAGTCTTGATGAAATAGAAGGCAATAGAAGAAGCGAATTGAAAGTGCAGATGATGTACAACTTCTAAGAGTATTCATTCATTCCATTGCATTATTCAAAGTAAATTTGATTATCAAATCTCAAAGGCGAAATAACAAGTAATTTTTTACGGGTTAACTTTTTTTAGTTTTACTTAAAGTGTGCAGCATTAAGCAAATTAATATTGCCTTAAAATAATTATACAGATTTATTTCTCCTGAAAAGCTCTTTTATTATTTCTTCATTTAAACTGCACAAAATGAAAAAAGTTTTTTCTATCCTATCTGTGCTACTGCTATTTACCATTATAGCAATAGCTCAAAGTTTACCAATTACGGGTAAAGTAGTAGATGAAAATAATCAACCTGTTAGTGGTGCTACCATTCAAATTAAAAACACAGCGACAGGTACCTCCGCAGATGCTAATGGTAATTTTAAAATAAACGCTTCTGTTGGCGATATTTTAGTGGTATCAAGTGTAAATGTACCTACCTTAGAGGTAACCGTTACTTCGTCTGCACCTCTTACAATCAAAATGTCACGTGAAGGTAGAGACATGTCTGAAGTTGTGGTTACTGCCCTTGGTGTAAGAAGGTCTCGAAATCAGGTGCCATATGCCGCACAAACGGTTTCGGGTACAGAAGTCAGCAAGAACAGAGGTAGTAATTTCATCAGTAACCTTTCTGGTAAGGTCTCGGGGTTAGAAGTAAGGCAAAATAACACCATGGGGGGGTCTACCAATGTAGTATTGCGAGGTGCCAAATCATTAACCGGAAGTAATCAGGTATTGTTTGTAATAGATGGTGTTCCCATAGACAATACCATCAACAATACAGGTGGCCAATCGCAAGGCGGCGGTGGATATGATTATGGTAATGCGGCCGCAGATATAAACCCCGATAACATAGAAAGTGTAACTACCTTAAAAGGACCTAATGCGACAGCACTTTATGGATCAAGGGGATTTAATGGTGTAATCATTATTACTACTAAAAAAGGAAAAAAAGGATTCAGTGTAACACTAAACTCAAGTGTAAGTGTTAGTTCTATAGACAAGTCAACCTTTCCAACTTATCAAAAAAAATATGGTCAGGGTTATGGAAAATACTACAGTAATTCAACCAATCCATATTTTGAAGGGGATGACCTGAATGGTGATGGTATTGAAGATTTGATTTCTCCCTCTACCGAAGATGCATCTTATGGCGCCCCTTTTGATCCGGCTTTACAGGTTTATCAATGGCAGTCACACGATCCTACTTCTGCATTCTACAAAAAGAAACAACCATGGGTAGCTGCAGGCACAGACCCTTCTAATTTCTTTATTAATCCCGTTTCTATAAACAACAGCGTATTTTTAGAAGCGGGCAATGATAAATCAACCTATTCGCTGGGTTATACCCGTAGTGATGAAAAGGGAGTATTACCCAATAGTGCACTTACCAAAGATTTACTCAACTTTACTTCAACCTATAAGGTTACCGACAAAATAACTGCCGGTGCTTCTGCCAACTTATCAAGAATAAGAGGACAAGGTAGGTATGGTACAGGTTACGATGGTGCAAATGCACTAAACCCAATGACCAACTATAGACAATGGTGGAATGTTGGAGTTGATTTTAATGACCTTAAAGCTGCTTACGAAAGAAATCATCAAAACATTACCTGGAACTGGTCTGATCCGTTTACACTTAATAAATCTGCCCCTTCCTATTGGGACAATCCTTATTTTTCGCGTTATGAAAATGCAGAAAATGACTCCCGAAACAGATTGTATGGAAATGTGAATATAAATTATCAGGCAACCAAGTGGTTAAGCGTTTTAGCCAGAGTATTTTATGATGGATATGACGAGCAGCAAGAAGAAAGAAAAGCGGTATCAAGTGTGGGAGTTCCCTTCTACAGAAAATTCAATCAAAGCTACAATGAAGTCAACTACGATGTTATAGCAAATGGCAACTGGGACTTAAATACAGATCTGAATTTGAAAGTATTGTTAGGTTCAACTACAAGAGTTCAAAACAGATCCAGTATTGATGCCTCTACAAATGGTGGATTGGGAACTCCAAAACTTTATACCATAGCCAATTCGCTCAATACACCTCTACCACCCGTTGAGTTAGAAACAATTACAAGGGTTGAGAGTCAATATACCAATGTAACATTAGCTTACAAAAATACTTATACGCTTGATGGAACTGCCCGTCGTGACAGATCATCTACATTACCAGATGGAAATAATGTGTATTATTACTTTTCAACTTCAGGAGGAATAGTACTTTCCCAATTATTAAAGACCAATTGGTTAACCTATTCCAAGTTCAGAGCAAGTTTTGCATCAGTAGGTAAAGATGCACCTTCCTATTTTGTTAAAGATACTTATGTGTATGATTTAGATCCTAATTCCGGTGCACCGGTTACATCATTTAATGGAAATGGATTATTCTCCGTTGGTGGTACAAAAAACAGTCAGGTATTAAAGCCTGAAAAAACCGGAAGTTTTGAGATAGGTCTGGAAGCATCATTCTTAAAATCAAGAATAGGTTTTGATATTACTTACTATAATGCAAAAACTACAAATCAAATTTTACCACTCACGGTATCTACTGCAACCGGCTATACAAGAAGGATTGTTAATTCCGGAGATTTACGCAACAAGGGTATAGAACTCTCTGTATATGGTACACCTGTTAAAACAAAGAATTTTTCCTGGGATATTAACCTGAACTGGACGAGAAACCGTAATAAAGTAGAGACACTTTATGGCGATTTGGATAATATTGTCTTAGGATCTTTTCAGGGTAGTATAACCATCAATGCATCACTTGGTGAAGCATACGGAACCATTCACGGAAGTGATTTCGTTTATCTGAATGGACAAAAAGTTGTTGGTGCAAACGGTCGTTATCTAAGGTCTACATCTAACAATATTACAATCGGAAATATTAATCCTGATTGGATAGGCGGTGTCAATAACAAAGTAAGTTACAAAGGGTTTTCATTAGGTTTTCTGGTTGATGTAAGACAAGGCGGAAGTGTATTCTCAACTGATTTGTATTACGGTCTTGCTACAGGTTTGTATCCTGAAACTGCAGGAAACAATGATTTGGGAAATCCTATTCGAAATACAATAGCAGATGGCGGAGGAATAGTAAGAGAAGGTGTTACAGAAGATGGCAAACCCAATACAATACGTGCACAGGCTTTTAATTATGGTGCATATGGATACAGATTTTCACCAGACAAACCATTTGTCTATGATGCCAGTTATGTAAAACTTAGGGAGGCTTCTATCAGTTATTCGCTTCCTGCAAAATTATTCACTAACAAATTTATTCAGGGTATTGATCTTTCGCTCATAGGCAGAAACTTATGGATTATCCATAAAAACCTACCCTATGCTGATCCCGAAGATTCATTTGGTGCAGGCAACCTGCAAGGTATTCAGACAGGTTCTTATCCAACAACCCGTACCATTGGTTTTAATGTAAAACTTAAACTTTAATTACAATAAAATAATTCAAGTATGAAAACGAGTATAACCATCACATCCTTGTTATCCATTTTATTGATAATGGGGTGTACAAAAAATATCACAGATTTAAACAATAATCCAAAACAACCGGTAGCAGTTCCATCTGCACCTTTGTTTACAAATGCTGCCGCCAACTTGTCTGACCAAATGGCAAGCACCAATGTTAATGTAAATAACTTCAGGCTTTTTGTGCAGTATTGGACAGAAACAACCTATACTGACGAGAGTAATTATGACCTCAACAGCAGAAGTATTCCCGACAGATGGTTTGCAACACTTTATAGAGACGTTATTAAAGACTTGTCAGAAGCTTCAAAAATAGCTGCAACAGAAACTGTAGAATTAAGTGCCAAGCAAATAAAAAACAGGATTGCAATAAACGATATCCTTATAGCCAATTCTTATTATACGCTTGTAACTACCTTCGGAAATATACCATACACCGAAGCATTGAACATAGATATACTACAGCCAAAATATGATAATGCTGCTACTATTTTTAATTCAATAGCTGCAAAGTTAGAGGCGGCTATGTCCAATCTTGATGTTAATGAACCAAGTTATGGCAGTGCTGATATCATATTTAACGGAGATGTAGCGGCTTGGCTTAAGTTTGGTAATTGCCTTAAATTAAGAATGGCAATGGTTATTGCTGATGTTGATTTGCCTAAAGCCACAACCATGGCTACACAAGCAGCTTCAAAGGTGGTTACCTCTAATGCTGATAATCTTAAAATTCAATACTTTTCTGCACCTCCCAATACAAACCCTGTATGGGAAGATCTTATACAAAGTGGTCGTCATGACTTTGTAGCTGCAAATACAGTTATTGATACAATGCTATTATTAAATGATCCACGACTTCCTTTCTACTTTCAAACTTCAGGTGGAGTATATGTTGGTCAGCCCTATGGTACAGGAGGTGGTAGTTTTTCAGATCCTTCTACAATAGTATCAGACCCGGTTAACCCGCATGTATTTTTTAGTTATTCAGAAATGGAATTTTTGAAAGCAGAAGCTGTAGAGAGAGGAATAAGTGTAGGGGGTACAGCAGCAAGCCATTATAACAATGCGGTGGCAGCTTCCATACAAGAGTGGGGAGGTAGTACCGCACAAGCTACTGCCTATCTTGCTCAACCGGCTGTAGCCTATGCAACCGCCACAGGCGGATGGAGACAAAAGATTGGGGTACAATCTTGGTTAGCACTCTATAACCGGGGTTATGATGCATGGACACAATGGAGAAGGTTAGATTTCCCAATTTTAACACCTGGACCGGAGGCTTTATCTGATGTACCTGTTAGGTTAACTTACCCTGTTTTGGAGCAAAATTTAAATAAGGCTAATTACGAAGCAGCATCAAGGGCAATAGGTGGCGATGCCGTTGAAACCAAATTATGGTTTGATAAATTCTAAATTAGTAGAATAAGTATTTTATTAAGGCCGCTATCTCAAAGGCGGCCTTATATATTTATTATTTTTTACTTATGTCGAAACTTTGAAATAATGCCCATTAAAATCACAGAAACCATGCAGCAACTCCTATTTTCCCTTTGTCAATAGTAATTGCAAATAAAAGAAATAACTTTTTATTCGGTTTTTGTTAACCATTTGTTGAGAAACACTATTTTTACGCACTTTTTGAAAATTAAATCAAGCACATGAGAAAATTAGTATCGTTGTTTACCGTGCTTATGCTGGCCTCAATGTTGGCATTTGCACAGACACGGCCAATTACAGGCAAGGTCGTTGATGAGGCCGGACAGCCTATCAGTAATGCGTCTATTCAGATTAAAGGCTCCAAAACAGGTGCCTCTGCAGATGCTAATGGTAATTTTACCATTAACGCTAAAACTGGAGATGTATTATTAATTTCTGCTGTGGGTGCAGCCGACAAGCAGGTAACTGTACTTTCGGGTTCTACAGTATCAGTAACTTTACCCAAGCAGAGTTCCAATCTGTCAGAGGTTGTAGTAACTACATCATTGGGTATTGTAAGACAGGCAAAGTCGTTGGGTTACTCTACGGCTAGTGTTAAGAGTACTGAACTTATTCAGGCCCGCCCTGTTAACCTGCAAAATGGTTTAACAGGTAAAGTTTCTGGTCTAAACATTCAGACAACCAATGCAGGCGTTTTTGGTGATACCAAAATCACACTAAGAGGTATTCGTTCCTTAACAGGTAACAACAACCCATTGTTGATTTTAGATGGTGTGCCGCTTAGTCTTAACTATTTAAGTTCTCTAAACTCTGCTGACGTTGCAGATGTTACCATTTTGAAATCATCATCTGCAACTGCAGTTTATGGTCCTGATGGTGTAAACGGTGCAATTGTTGTTACCACTAAAAAAGGTAACAGAAATAAACCTACTATTACTTTTAGCCAGACAACGCAGATGGAAACCGTGTCTTTTATGCCTAAATTGCAAACAACATTTGGTTCAGGATCATCTGTTGATACTTACGGATATGGAGTATATGACCCAATTGAAAATCAGTGTTACGGTCCACAATTTGATGGTAGCATGGTACAAATTGGTAGAGATGATCCAAATGGAAATAAGTACATGGTTGAGTACAGTGCCCGTCCCGACGAAAAAAGAAAGTTCTGGAATAAAGGTGTAACAAACCAAACAGATATATCATTCTCAACAGGTGACTTTTATCTAAGTGCACAAAATGTAAGCATAAAGGGTATTACACCAAAAGATGTTAATAACAGAAGAGTCTTGAGAATATCAGCCAACAAAGAATACGGTCGTTTCAAAGCAACTTTCAATGCAAACTATACAAACACAAACTATAATGTTGCAGCAGGTGACCGTTTCGGAAATGGTAGAGATTTTCAACCCTATTGGATGTTGATTAACTCACCTATGCAAATTCCAATCACAAGATTCAAAGATTGGAAAAATGATTATTGGTCTAATCCAAACGGATATTTCAATGATTATTATAGTAACCCTTATTGGTCAATTGACAACTTTAGAGCAAATGGTAGAACCAATGATCTATTGGGAAATATTGAGTTAGGAATGAAAGCGACAGACTGGTTAACACTAACATACAGAATAGGTGGTACTATATCAAATGGTACAGATCAGGGGGTAAAAGGTGCGTTTACTTATTCTGATTTTGCAAAAGCTTCAGGAAAAAGTATCGCAGGATCCGGAGATCAGAAAGCAGAGGTGAATAACTATTCTGCTAACTCAAGCAGATTGAGTTCAGAGTTTTTTGCAATTGTTAAAAAAGACTTTAAGGATTTCAGATTTGACGGATTGTTTGGTTATAGCTATCGTCAAACAAGAGGTAATAGTTTATCTATCGACGTACCAAACCTTGGTATCCCCGGAGTATTTAATCCAAGTGTTAGACAAGGTGAAGCTAATCCTAGTCAATATTCTAGTGTATTCAGAATAGAGCGTTTCTTTGCTAAATTAGGTGTTAACTACAAAGGATGGGCTTTTGTTGAACTAACTGGTTCTAACGATGCAGATTCACGATTCTCAAATTTCTTCAACTTTACCGGTAAGCCTACGTATTTTTATCCGGGAGTTAATGCATCTTTTGTCTTAAGCGATGCTATTCCTGCTTTGAAGGATAATAAAATAATGAACTTCCTAAAAGTTAGAGGAGCAATATCAAGAACTGCTAATGCTAACACAGCAGCCAATGCCTTAGAAAATAAGTATTCTGCTCCTTATACTGACGCAACAGGAGGTTTCCCTTATGGAAATATTATTGGTTTTAGTGCAAGTACCACTTTAAGAAGAGATGACCTTAAACCCGAGTTTGTAACTAACAAAGAGTTGGGTATTGAAATGGGATTCTTTAAAAATAGGATCAATATAGAAGCTACAGCTTATACTCAGGATAATACAGATCAAATTTTGACTGCAGCTTATCCGGCTTCTACAGGATTTAGAAGTGCTATATTAAATGCTGCTTCATTTGTAAATAAAGGAATTGAACTAGACTTGAAATTAACACCACTTGTAACAATCAGAAAAGTTAATATTAACTTCAAAGCCAACTATACCTATACAACCAACGAAGTCAAAAAACTTGTTGAAGGTGTAGATGAGGTGAGTATTGGTAGTGGTAATTATCTTATTGTAGGATCTCCTGCATATACCTTTAAATTAACAGATTACAATAGAGATGATCAGGGTCGTGTTATTATCAATAGTGCTACAGGATTACCTTCACAGGCTGCAAGACTAAGAACATTCGGAAATACACTTCCAAAGCATCTAATAGGTCTTTCATTAAATCTGGATTGGAAAGGTTTAACTTTCGGTGCCGTGGCTGATTACAGAGGCGGATATCAAATGTACAGTGGTAGCCTTGGTAATGCCATGGACTTTACCGGTATTTCTTATAGAAGTGCACAAAGTGGAAGACAACCATTCCTTTGGCCAAATTCTGTTATTGATGATGGAACAGGTAAATATGTATCCAATTCAAATGTTTATACAACAGGCGGATACAATTTTTATTCTCAGGCAATTAATACTGGTGTAAACAGTAACTACCTATCAAGTGGTGCTTTCTGGAAATTGAGAGAGGTTTCTATTGGTTATGTATTTCCTTCAAAATGGTTTGCCAACAAACCTGTAAAAGGAGCAACATTTACTCTTACCGGAAGAAATCTGGTGAATTGGTTTCCAAGTTCAAACGAGTGGTCTGATCCTGAATTTACCACAGCAGCTTCTACTAATAACCCTGCTAGACAAATTGTTAATAATACAGGTCTTACCGGTGTTAACAGCAATGCAAATGGTGTAGGTGGCTTAGGTAACGTTCCGCCAACAAGAATTTTTGGCGCTAACCTTACCATAAACTTTTAATTGAACCTTTAATATTAAGACATGAAAAAATATAAAATGAAATATCTCTTACTCTCAACCATCCTTCTTGTGGTTGTTTCGGTAGGGTGTAAAAAATCTGATTTTAACATTAATCAGGAAACAAATGTACCAACGGACAGTACAATTACCTATGATGTAATTTTGCCAGCCGCATTAGATGCTACCGGTAGAATTGTTGCAAGCGATTGGGGATGGTTACAGAATTGGATGGGTTTTTGGGCACGTTCAGGTACCTATGCACCTAATGTACAGGAAGAAACCTATGCCCTAACCTTCAACACAGGTTTTGGTACTACATTATGGAATGACTTGTACGGTAACGCCTATAATTATCAGGTTATTATTAATAAAGCAAAACAGGCAAATGCACTATATTATGAGGGAATTGGTCGCATAATGAAAGCTCATAACTTTCAAATACTTGTAGATGTATTCAACAACGTACCCTATAGTCAGGCTTTGAAAGGTAGTGGTAATGTAACGCCTAAGTATGACAAAGGAATTGATATATACAAGGATTTGCTTATTCAGTTAGATACAGCAAAATCTCAAATCAGAAGAGCTGTACCTTCACAAGGTAAAGATATATCAATTTTTGATGTTATGTTTCAGGGTGATAAAACAAAATGGATCCAATTTGCAAATACGCTTAAGTTGAGATTGTTGGTTCACCTTATGAATGGTATTGAAACACCTTCTGTAGTTGGCGGAATAGATCTTAATACGCAATTAACAGCACTATATGCTGATGCTGATGGGTTTCTTGATACTGACGCATCTGTGAACCCAGGGTATGCTGTAAATAAGCCCAATCCATATTGGTCCACTTATTTTCAGGATGCAACTTCTACAGCTGTAGCAAATAACCAATATTACAGAGCCAACTCCTATGCAGTAGAGTATTATGGATATGATGGTGACCCACGTAGGGCTCGTTTTTACACTATTGCTCCGGGTAATGCGTACAAAGGTGTAGCTTATGGTTTGCCATCTCTTACAGCCAATTCTTACTCAAATCTTTCAGGGATTGGTACAGGGTTGTTAAAAGCTGCTACTCAGCCACAGTGGATTATTACTGCCACCGAAAGTTTATTTTTACAAGCTGAAGTGATGGAGAGATTAACTCCAGGTTCTGCTCAAATAGCTTTAACTGATGCTATTACAGAAAGCTTTAATTTCCTAGGTGGTTTTGCAGATCCTTCTACCAGTGCTAATACCTACATTACAGGAAATGCAGGTTATCCTGACGTTGATTACACTGCCGGTCCGTTAGCTGCTGGTCTTCCGGGTGGTGGTTTGTATACCATTATTCAGCAAAAATGGTTTGCACTTAATGGTATTGCACCTTACGAATTATGGACAGACTACAGAAGAACTGATATAGCATATGGTAAAGCGGGTCAATTCCCTGCTCCTGCCCCTTATGTTGGTGATGGTCCTCCAATTTCTGTTGCTCCGGCAAATACGTCAACCAAAATACCAACTCGTTTGTTATATCCTCAAACAGAATATAATTACAATGAAAATAATGTGGTAGCAGAAGGTAATGTGGACAGATACAATAAAGTATTCTGGGATTTACAATAAATTTTAGAATAATTATTAATGTTAAAGAATAAATATAATATTATGAAAAAAATATCAATGGCATGCTTTACAGCTGGTATCCTATTTGCAGGCACAGGCTGTTTAAAAGATAAAGCATTTGACGCTAGTGAGTATGGAATTAATCGTCCTGAAAATTCACCTTTGGGTGTTGGTTTTCCAGAATCAGCAAATAAAATAAATGTAACAGCAATAGAATCTTCTGCAACACCAACTTTGTTGAAACTTGCTTTAGTAAATCTATTGTCAGATAGCCCTGCAGAACAGGATATTAATGTTACACTAGTTAGAGATACATCAATATCTGGTGCTTACAATCGCGATCCTGCCACTGTAAATCCTGTAACTGAATTTGATGCTGCAGATATTTCCAGTACATTTAAAGTTACTATTCCAAAAGGTCAGCGCACTGCTTTTTTGCAAGTTACCCTTCCAAATTCTGCCGCTTTAGATCTTACTCAGACGTATGCAATGGGGCTTAAAATAGCTAGTGCTGATGGTGGTGCTATAATAGCTTCAAACCAACAGAAAGTATTGGTTGGTGTTGCAATTAAGAACCCTTACGATGGTGTATACGAGAACCGTAGTTACACATTACGTTCAGGTGATCCTGCTAGAACGGGTGTTGCTGCCCCTTATGAAATTGGGTTAGTAACCTCGGGTGCATATACCGTTCAGAGCGATGCGTTGCACAGATGGGCAGATGGTAGTGGAATTGGTATAACTTATCCTATCTTTACAATTGATCCTGCAACAAATGCAGTAACTGTTTCTGCTTCTGGATTTACTGTTATAGATGCGCCGGGTTATGTTAATCGTTATGATGCTGCGACTAAAACTATTTATGCCGCTTTTACATGGGGTGCAGGTCCATCATCACGACTTGCACTTGATACTTTAAAGTATTTAAGACCAAGATAGTTATAGAATATATATTTTTTTCTAAAGGGCGACCAAATGCGGTCGCCCTTTTTTATATTAATTAATTTCAGTAATAGTCTATCTTAGCACCATTAATAAACGTATGAAAAGTTACCTGTTCTCGCTTTCTGTTTTCTTCTTTGGCAGTATGCAATTATTGAATGCACAATCAAATTTAGAACCTGCTTTAGCTTATAATTTACTTGACCTTCAAAATTCAGGTAGTTATATTGTTATCGGAAATTTTAAAGTAAAAGGCACTCCCTACCTTTTTGGTGGCAAAAAGAAAGGTGATATTTATGCAAATAAGGAATTTGGTAGTGATGTAGTACTAAGTTACAATACTTACAACCAGGATATTGAATTTGATATGAATGGAAATAAGGGGCTTACTAAAAATGTGGGTGAAGTAGATTCTTTTGTTTTAAAGCCCGATGGAAGCAATTATCTCACTGATTTATTTTTCATCAATGCTGCATTGACAGGTTCTGAGGAAAAGTGTTTTTTCCAGGTTTTAAGCGAGGGCTCAAAATATAACTTGTATAAAAAATATTCTTCCCGATTAGAAATTTTAAGTACCAATTATGTACAATCTGAACTTCGTCAGTTTGCTTTAATGTCAGAGTATTACTATCTTGATAAAACAACAGGCAAGGTCAAAAAATTAAAACAGTCGAAAAAGGCAATCGTAAATGAGTTTAAGTCAACAAATGATATCACTTCGGCTATTAGCAATTTCAATATTGGTGTTGATACCGAAAATGTAATGAAGACCATTTTTGACCTTTTGAATAAATAATACGCTTGTCCCTTTAAGTAATTATTGATTAAAACTTACCTTTGAAAAAAACAACATGCCCGATAATCAACCACAACCACCCAATCAACTGAACATTGAAATATCAGAGGAAGTAGCAGAAGGATCTTATGCTAACCTTGCAATAATTACCCATAGTCATGCGGAGTTTGTAATTGACTTTGTAAGTGTAATGCCAACTACTCCTAAGAGTAAAGTAAAAAGCCGCATAATTTTTACACCCATGCATGCCAAACGCTTCCTTAAAGCATTAGAAGATAATGTAAGTAAATATGAAGCTGCAAACGGTCATATTCAAGATCTGGAACAGGTAGAAATACCACTAAATTTTGGTGGTCCAACTGCACAGGCATAACCTATAATTGAGAAAGCCCGGAAAATATTTCCAGGGCTTTCTTATTTAATTCAGGCGTTGAGATTACTAAGGTGCCACCAACCTAAATCCATTACCATGAATATTGACAATTTCAATATTACTATCACCCTTAAGATATTTTCTTAGCTTAGCTATATAAACGTCCATACTGCGGCCATTAAAATATGTATCGCTTCCCCATATGCGTTTGAGTGCTTGTTCTCTGGGTAGTAAATCATTTTTATGTTCTGCAAGCATTTTAAGCAACTCATTTTCTTTTGGAGACAGTGTTTGAGTGGTTCCTCCAATAATTAACTCCCTAAGTTTGGGATTAAAGTGATAATTGCCCAAGTCAAACTCTATATTTTCACTAATATTCTTTTCCTCTTCGTTTCGTTTTAATATTGCCCTAATTTTCATAAGTAGCACTTCACTGTCAAAAGGCTTTGTAATATAATCATCTGCACCAAGTTTATAGCCGGCAATAATATCTTCCTTCATAGTTTTAGCACTTAAGAAGAAAAGGGGCATATCAGGGTCTACATCCCTTATTTCTTCTGCAAGCGTAAAGCCATCCATATGAGGCATCATAACATCTAGCAAACATATATCAAATTTTTCTCGTTGAAAAGCCGCAAGTCCTAACCTGCCGTCGCGTTCAAGTATTACATCGTAATCATTAAGCTCCAGATAATTTTTTAATACCATGCCCAGATTTGTATCATCTTCACATAAGAGCACTTTATATTTTCTGCCTTCCATAAATTTTTGATTTTTTTAATAAAGTTTAAAGATAGAAACTAACTTGTTAAGACATTGCAAGTGTTTGATAACAGTTTATAATTACTTGTAAAATATTATGCCATGCAGTTTTATTTTAGAAATATTAACAAAGCATAGGTTATTGGTGAAGTAGGATTATAAAGTTGCAATCATGCTTATTTCAACATTTACATTTTTAGGTAAACCCTTTGCAGCTACTGTTTCCCGGGCAGGATAATCTAAGGTAAAATAAGAACTATATACTTCATTAACTTTTGCAAAGTGAACCATGTCACTTAAAAAAATAGTGGACTTTAACACATGGTTAAAGTTAATGCCAGCATTTTCCAATATTGCCTGTAAGTTTCTCATAACCTGATGTGATTCTGTAATTATGTCATCGCATATCAATTCATTGGTTTCAGGATGTAAAGCAATTTGACCACTTATAAAAACAAGATTATTGCTTACAACAGCTTGGCTGTAAGGACCAATTGGTGATGGGGCATTTGCGGTATTTAAAATCTTCTTATTCATTAGCTTTTAATATTAAAAGTCAGATAAATAATTTAAAAAAAAACTTTCTACAATAATTATTTAACGATATTAATAATTTTAATAAAATAAATTTGTATTTTGTGCAACCTTTTTTTGTAAAAATTCGTTTTATATAATTCTTTGTCACTAATATTAAATATAGATACTGCTACAGACTATGGTTCTGTATGCTTGAGTTATGATGATGAAATTTTAGGTTGTATAAATAGTAGGGAGCAAAAAGAACATGCAGCCTTTGTACATATTGCAGTAGATACAATATTAAGAGAAGCAAAAAAATCGATACATGACATAAGTGCAATAGCTGTAACATCAGGGCCGGGAAGTTATACTGGGTTGAGAGTATCAATGGCCTGTGCAAAGGGCTTTTGTTATGCACTTAATATTCCTTTAATTGCAATCAGCACCTTAAAAGTTATGGCGTTTGCAGCTTTAAGTCAGTCAAACGAAACATTTTGTTGTCCAATGATAGATGCCCGTAGGATGGAGGTCTTTACAACATTATATAATCGGGATTTAAATGAGTTGGTCCCATCAGGACCTGTTTTATTGGATGAATTTTTTTTAAAAGAATTTATTGCTGAAAACAGAATATTATTTCTAGGTAGTGGAATTGAAAAGTATAGAGCCATACAAAAACATCACAATTGTATATTTCAGGATTTAATAGTGGATGCCTCGCATTTAGCAAAAATGGCAATAAAATGTTATAATAAGAGAAATTTTGAAGATATTACATATGCAGAACCAAATTATTTAAAAAGTTTTTACATAAAATAAGTGTCCTATTTAATAATTAATATTTAAATTATTTTAGAAAATTTAAATTTTTTAATTAAATAAACAAATACAAATAATTATATTTACGAAGTTTTTTATTTTTAAACCCCCCAATGTTTATTAATTATGGTAACAACAGCACAGAATATTACAATTTCCCATAAGGAAAGTAATATGTCTATTAAACTAGATTTTTTACATTTAAAAAAAGCTGCTTTGGTCTTAAGAGCCATGAATCACAAGCTTAGACAGCAAATGATTAAGTTGCTTGATGAAAATGAGAAAATGACAGTTACAGAAATTTATGTAAAATTAAGGCTTGAGCAGTCTGTTGCTTCACAACATTTGGCTATTCTCCGTAGAGCAGGAATTGTGATAACACAGAGAGATGGTAAATTTATTTTTTATAGTATAAACTATAAAAGAGTTGCAGAAGTAAACCAATTTGTTGAAGATTTGGTTGCCTAAAAGATTAATTTTTTATTTACTTTTAAAGAGATACTAATTTTAGTATCTCTTATTTTTTACATTAAAGTATAGAGGGCATGAAATTTATACTTCAATAACAATTGCGCCAAATCCAAACTACTTTTTTCAATTGTAATATGTAAACTGTTAAAAAAGATAGTGAAATTTATTGCTGAAATTGGGATTGTAAGTAATGCAATATTATGCATATGATTTTTAAATAATAATTTAATGCATTCTGTAAAGTAAAACTTAGATTAAATTATTGTTCTAAATTTAATTTGTAAAAAAATGGATCAATTGTTTGAGTTTTTAAGTGGATTATTTGATACAAAGTATTGGCCACCACGGTGGCATTGTGGTCAATGGTCTACTTTTCACGGGTGGCTTTATATTATTAGCGATCTAACAATCTGGTTAGCATATTTTTTAATTCCGGTCATTATACTTGACTATTTTACAAAAAGAAAAACTGGGCTTAAGTTCGAAAAGGTCTATTTTTTGTTTGCTGCCTTTATACTTTTATGTGGTATTACGCATTTTCTTGATGCAGTAATGTTTTGGTTTCCTGTTTATAGGTTTAATGCACTAATAAGATTTTTAACGGCTTGCGTGAGTATGATGACAGTTTTTTATCTCATCAAAATTTTACCAGAAGCATTTAAACAAAAAACAAGTTTGGAATTAGAAAATGAAATTGCTAAAAGGAAGGAGATAGAAATTAAATTAGAGGAGGCTAATAATGGACTAAAAGCTTTTGCTTATTTGGCATCTCATGATCTTCAGGAACCACTTCGAAAAATAAGATTGTATACAAGCAGGCTAAGTGATGTAAACGCTATTGCAAACGATGAGGTAAGTAAAAGTTATACCGATAAAATAATATCATCTTCGGTAAAAATGCAAAACCTGATTGAGGATGTTTTGAAAATGTCATCGATTTCGGCTGAAATTGATTTGCTAACTGTTCATGTAGAGGAAGCAGTGGCAAATGCTAAGGATGTTTTGGAACTAAAAATTATGGAGAAAAATGCAATTATAAATTGTGATAAAATTCCTAATGTACTCGGCAGTACTAATTATCTCTCACAGTTATTCACAAATTTGATTAGTAATAGTTTAAAATTTTCAACAAATACACCTATTATAAATATAACAGCAAAAAAAGAGGGAAACAAAGTTATAATTCAATATACGGATAATGGCATTGGAATGGATCAAAGGGATACAGAATATATTTTTGAAACATTTAAACGTTTAAATCCAAAAAATCAATACGAAGGCTCGGGTATTGGATTGGCCATTTGTAAAAAAATAATTGATTTACATAAAGGGCAAATTATTGTAAAGAGTAATTTGGGAGAAGGAACAACATTTTACATTGAATTATTGGCAAGTGAATAAGTTGAAAGTAGAATTGTGAAAAATGTACTACTCTTCACCATTAAATAAGCGGAAGTATCCATTAAAATAAAGAGACTATCTTTTGATAGTCTCTTTATAGTTGCCCCACCTAGATTCGAACTAAGACAAACAGTACCAAAAACTGTCGTACTACCATTATACTATAGGGCAATCCTGTATTCCTTTATAAATTTCTTTTTAAAGGAGTGCAAAAATACGGGTTGAATAGATTAATGCCAATTTTTTTTACCCTTTTTTGAAAAATTTAAACCTTCAATTACAAAAATAAATCGGTGTATAGCCTACCTCCGGGGGTTATGGCGTATGGTTCAAAATCAACAATACCTTCAGTTTTAAGCAAGTCTTCATCTATAAAACTATTGCCTGTGCAATCTTTTGAGGGCCGCTGCAAAATATAGAAAGCAGCATCGGCTATTATTTCCGGTTTTCTACTCATTTTCATCAACGCATCGCCACCTAACAGGTTTTGAACAGCAGCCGTTGCAATAGTTGTTTTAGGCCACAATGTGTTTGCAGCAATATGATATTTTTTTAACTCTTCAGCCAACCCCAAGGCAATCATAGTCATGTTATACTTACTCATTGTATAGGCAACATGGCCGCCCAACCATTTTCTATCCAGATTGATAGGGGGCGAAAGATTTAAAATGTGCGGATTATTTCCCTTTTTTAAATATGGAATACAAGCCCGGCTTACGCAAAAAGTTCCCCTCACATTTATGCTGTGCATTAGATCAAACCTTTTCATATCAGTTTGTTCGGCAGGTGTAAGCGAAATGGCTGAAGCATTGTTGATAAGGATATCAATGCCGCCAAAGGCCTTTATGGCCTGTTCCACTGCAATATTCACTTGTAGCTCATCACGTATGTCGCATTGCACGGCCAAAGCTTTACCACCGGCAGCTTCTATTTCTGCGGCGGCAGTATAAATGGTGCCTCCGAGTTTGGGATTTTCTTCTACGCTTTTTGCGGCAACAACAATATTGGCTCCATGTGCTGCCAATTTAAGTGCAATTGCCTTACCAATACCGCGGCTGGCACCTGTAATGAAAATTGTTTTATTTGTGAATGGCATAAAGGAAATAGGTTCTTTAAATTTTAAAGTATTATTTTTCAAAAGTTCATATATATCGATAGCCCAATTATTAATTTCGTAATACTGCTTTGTTTTTATACCGTCTTTTGTTCTGAATAGCAATTTCTGAATCTGCAAAATCTATAGAGTTGTCATAAACATAAGCCCGCAATTTGAATTGCAATGGAACAATTTAAAATAGACATACTATACCTGGAAATAATTTTTGAAATCGGAACATCGTGTCCACCTTCCATTACCCTACTGGCAATTCGGCTTGCGTTAATTGCAGGGCTATCTGTACTTACAAAAAACAATCTGATGAAATACCCTTGTAGTTTTGCTTTTTTAATAAATTCAATTTTATCATTTATTGAAAGTACTGTTTCAAATATGAAACTCTTATTATCGGCCAAACAATTATTTCTTATTTCTGTAGCATAGTTTGCTACCTGTAGTATAGCATCTCTTGAGTTCCAATCTCCAAAAACTTCCTTAGCTATATTGTCTGGATTAATGTAAACACAATCCTCCAACCATTCATGTTTTAAGACCTTATTTGTTATCGATGTTTTGCCCGACCCATTAGGCCCGGCAATAATAATTAGAATTGGTTTTTTTATAAATTGTGCACTCATTTTTTATGCTTTGCTTCCCTGAAAAGTTGTTGAATCTTTTCATTTAGTTGCTGTTGAGCAATAAGTGCTTTTCTTTTTGCTTCAATAGCAACTTCGTGCATTAATTCGGCCAACTCTTCGTCTGTTGGCTCATTATCAGCCATCAAAACACCTTTTCTCATAACATAATATTTATAGTAAAGTTGAGCAATTTTTATTAGACTTATTCCAACACCGGCCTCAACCATCTTTCTGCTTCTTCCAATGGCATATTTTTTCTTTCAGCATAGTCAACTAATTGGTCGCGGTTTATTTTTCCTAAACCAAAATAATGGCTTTGCGGATGCGCAATGTACCAGCCACAAACAGATGCCGGCGGATTCATGGCAAGGCTTTCAGTGAGTTCGATACCAATATTTTCTGTCACATTCAGCAGGCTGAATAGTTTTAGTTTTTCTGTATGGTCGGGGCAGGCAGGATAGCCGGGTGCAGGCCTAATGCCTTTGTATTTTTCTCTTATCAATTCTTCATTGGTTAGGTTCTCGTTTTTCTCATAGCCCCAGTATTCTTTTCTCACCGCCTGATGCAGGCATTCAGCAAAAGCTTCTACCATTCTGTCTGCTAATATTTGCACCATTATTTTGTTGTATTCATCATGGTCAAGTGCAAATCTATCTATGTGTTGCATTGCGCCATCTACAGTAACTGCAAAAGCACCCATATAATCGGAAGCCCCGATTTCTGTTGAATCCTCCCTCTTGGTGGAGTTAGAGGGGGCTGGCTTTATAAAATCAGACAAAGCATAGCTGGGTTGTCCGGCTGCTTTTTTCAATTGCTGACGTAGTGATTCAATATTTACAGGGCCATCTTTTGTTTGTAAAGTGACAGTGTCTTTGTTGTTGCTCAATGCCGGCCAAATGCCAATAACGCCTTTGGCTGTAAACCATTTTTCTTTAACAATTTGTGCTAACAATTTTTGTGCATCGTTGTAAAGTCGGGTAGCTTCCACGCCAAATATTGGGTCAGTTAATACTTCGGGAAAACGACCCGGCATTTCCCAACCAATAAAGAAAGGGCCCCAGTCTATGTACCGTGCAATAGTGCCAAGATCATGTTCAGTAAACACCTTTACATCATCAATAGAAGGCTTGGTGGGTTGATAATTTTTCCAGTCAAAATGCTCTTTGGTTATGACAGCTTCCTCGTAAGAAATCAGGTGCTTGTTTCGCTGCTTGCTATTAAATTGAATTTGAAGGTCAGCATATTCTTTCTGTACCTGTTGCAGGTACGGCGCCTTGTTTTCTTTGCTTAACAGATTATTTACCACCGTTACGCTACGGCTTGCATCCAACACATGCACTACGCCATTTTCGTATTGGGGAGCTATTTTTACGGCAGTATGCATACGACTTGTGGTAGCACCACCAATGAGTAGGGGCTGCTTCATGTTACGTCTTTTCATTTCGTGGGCAATGTGTACCATTTCGTCCAACGAAGGCGTAATGAGACCGCTAAGCCCTATGATATCAGCATTGTGTTCTTCAGCAGCATTTAATATTTTATCGGCCGGCACCATTACGCCGAGGTCTATAATTTCATAACCGTTACAACCCAATACAACACCCACAATGTTTTTACCGATATCGTGTACATCGCCTTTTACCGTGGCCATTATTACCCTGGCAGCACCGCCTTGTTTTGCCAGTGGATTGTTTTTCTTTTCTTCTTCTATAAATGGAAATAAATAAGCCACACTTTTCTTCATTACCCTTGCACTCTTTACCACTTGGGGCAGAAACATTTTGCCACTGCCAAAAAGGTCGCCGACTATATTCATTCCGTCCATCAACGGACCTTCTATTACGTCTAAAGGTTTAGGATATTTTTGTCTTGCTTCTTCGGTATCCGCATCTACATAATCGGCAATACCATTAACAAGTGCATGTGCCAAACGTTTTTCTACTGTATCATTTCTCCAGGCTTCATCTCTTATGTTTTCTTTGCCTTTGGCTTTTACAGTTTCGGCAAAGTTGATGAGTGCTTCTGTAGCTTCGTTGTTGTCGTTATTTTTATTCAACAATACATCTTCGCACAGTTTTCTTAGTGAAGGTTCAATTTCATCATAAACCACCAATTGCCCAGCATTTACAATGCCCATATCCATACCTGCTTTTATGGCGTAGAAAAGAAATACGGAGTGCATGGCTTCTCTTACGTGATCATTTCCTCGAAATGAAAATGAGATATTGCTGACACCGCCGCTCACTTTAGCCAAGGGCATTTTTCTTTTTATTTCCCTTGTTCCTTCTATGAAATCAACCGCATAATTGTTGTGTTCTTCAATGCCGGTTGCTACCGCAAAAATGTTGGGGTCAAAAATGATTTCCTGCGGGTCGTATCCAACTTGTTTGGTTAGTATGTCATAAGCCCGTAAACAGATTTCTATCTTTCTGTCTTTGGTATCGGCTTGTCCTTTTTCATCAAAAGCCATTACGATCACAGAAGCTCCATAGCTTTTGCAAATGAAGGCCTGTTCTATGAATTTCTCCTCGCCTTCCTTCATGCTAATGCTGTTGACAATGCACTTGCCTTGTACACATTTAAGCCCGGCTTCTATAATTTCAAACTTTGAGCTGTCTATCATTACCGGTATTTTGGCAATGTCGGGCTCGGCTTGTAACAGGTTGAGGAAAGTGGTCATGGCCTGTACACCGTCGAGCAATGCGTCGTCCATATTCACATCTAAAATTTGAGCGCCGTTCTCTACCTGTTGACGGGCTACGGACAAGGCTTCCTCATATTTATTTTCGCGGATAAGGCGGGCAAACATTTTAGAGCCCGTCACATTGGTGCGTTCGCCAACATTTACAAAATTGGTTTCGGGTCTTATGACCAAAGGCTCAAGGCCGGCGAGGCGGAGATATGGTTTGATTGTTGAACTCATTTCTTTTTATCTTTTCTCCCAGCAAGAAAACCAATTTCATTTCGGGGCTTTTCTTCCTGTGCGATTAATTTTTTTAAGACTTTAAATATGTGATGCACTTCATCATCTTTTTGAAGCAATGCCTGTTCTATTTTTTCCAGTTTCATCCACAGGTCTTTGTTGTCAACTAACAATTGTTTCATTTTTGTATAAACCCTTATTATCTGGATATTTACCTGTATTGCTCTTTCTGAACGTAAAATAGATGATAGCATAGCAACGCCCTGTTCGGTGAAGGCGAAGGGTAATTTTCTTGAACCGCCCCATTCCAATAAACTTGAAGTCACAAATTGTGACTTCAAGTTTTGCCATTCCTGTTGGGTTAGTTGAAACATAAAGTCTTCTGGAAACCGTGTTTGATTTCGCTTTACAGACTGATTAAGCACCTTCACTTCCACATCATACATTTCGGCCAAATCCTTATCCAGCATGACTTTCTGGCCTCTGACCATGTAGATTTTATCAACAATTACACCGTCATCAATTTTTATAATTTCACTTTTTGAGTTGGCCATTTTTTAGAATTTATCTCATTTTGCATAAACTTGAAGTCACAAATTGTGACTTCAAGTTTGATATCGCAAATTGCGATATCAAACTTGAGCAATAATGCGTCTCACAAATTAAAAATGCTGACTGACATTTATTTAAAAGTATATAATTAATATTATTTGATTAAATTTTTTGTTTTGATATCACAATCTTGTGATATCAAGTTTACACCAATTCCGTTTCCGACACCGGCAACTCCCTCGGTTTAAATTTCCTTACTTCATCGGCTATGTGTTTAATATGGTCGGGGGTGGTGCCACAACAGCCGCCTACAATGTTTACAAAACCCTCCTTAGCCCAGTCTTCTATAATATGGGCTGTTTCTGATGGTTGCTCATCATATTCACCAAAGGCGTTTGGCAGACCGGCATTCGGATAAGCAGAAGTATAACACTCGGCTATCTGACTAAGTTCCTCAATGTGTGGCCGCATTTGCGTAGCGCCCAAAGCACAGTTCAATCCTATACTCAAAGGCTTTGCATGACGAACTGAATTGTAAAATGCTTCCAAAGTTTGACCGCTCAATGTTCTGCCTGAAGCATCGGTAATGGTGCCGCTAATCATGATTGGGAGCCCCCCCGGCCCCCCATGGGGGGAGTTTTGTGCAACATCCCTTTTTCTGAAAAAATTCTGAATTGCATAAATTGCCGCTTTGGCATTAAGGGTGTCAAAAATGGTTTCGATTAAAAGAATATTAACGCCACCGTCTACTAAACCTTTTATTTGTTCGGTATAAGCTGCTGCTACTTCGTCGAAAGTTACGGCACGGTAGCCTGGGTTATTAACATCGGGTGAAAGGCTCAGGGTTTTGTTGAGCGGGCCAATGGCGCCTGCTACCCATGCACCTTTGCGGTCTTTACCGGCATCAGAAGCAAGAAAACGGGTAATGGCATTGCGGGCACATTTTGCGGATGCTACGTTGAGTTCATAAGCCAACGACTGCATATCATAATCGGCCTGTGCTATGGAGGTGCTGCTGAAGGTGTTGGTCTCAATAATGTCTGCACCTGCAGCTAAATATTCTATATGAATATCTTCTATGATTTTTGGCTGGGTAATGCTTAGCAGGTCATTATTGCCTTTTACATCGCTGTGCCAGTCTTTGAATCGCTCCCCACGGTAATCAGATTCCTGTAGTTTGTGCTGCTGTATCATAGTACCCATGGCGCCATCTATTATCAGGATACGTTTGTTTAATTCGGTACGAATGTCCATATTACAATTTTTGTGCTGCCAGCATGTGATCTGTGGTACAACACTGTTTGCTGAATAATGTTTTTAAAGTTGAAGTGTGCGACCCCGCATTTTGCGGAACAGGCACAACTAATCGTAACAAAGATGTGCAGCTGACTTCAAAAATATTCTTCTATAAAAACTATTTAAACGAGGACAATTCCGAAAGTGGAAAGAGTGGGTCGTTTATTAGTTCAATAAAAGAGAAACCATGCAGGGTGAACAATAAACAAATCCGCCTGTCGGCTTTGCAAAGATAGGATATGAATGCCTATATACAAAAAATCCTCAAAAACTGATTTTTGAGGATTTTTTATTTTTAATAATGGTCTTTATGTAAACAATGTCTTTACTGATATTGTGCATCCACCATTATAGTAATAGTTTCTGAAATTTTGCTTCCAATGTTGCTTCCGGTAATGCCGTAGTCTTTCAAGTTAACAACAAAATTACTTTTTGATTTAACTTTTCCATCTTTTATATCAATGGTGCCTGTTGCTTCTATCTCTTTGGTAATATCTCTTATGGTGAGTTTCCCTTTTACTTTTGCCGGATAACTGCCGTCTTTGTTAAAATCAATGAATTTTAGATTGGTTATCTGTCCGCTGAACATACTTTTAGGGTACTTGCTACTCTCCATATAGTTTTCGTTGAAATGGTCTTCCATTAATGCATTTGCAAAACGAAAACCTTTGATCAGTAACTTAAAAACCATTTGCCCATCAGTAGAAAGCTTACTGTCTACTTCACTGTTTTTAGCTTCTATATCTTCGAGTGGTGCCTTACTGAAAAATGTAATTTTTGCAGTTCGGGTACTGTATATTTTTTGAGCCTGCAATGTGGAAGTGATCAACAAAACTGCTGATGCAATCAAAAATATCTTTTTCATTTTTTTCATAAATATAATCATTCTAATGTCGTGCCATAAATTTTGAGTTCTATTAATTTTCCGCCAAAATCATTTATTGCCCTACAATTACAAACTCTGTACGACGATTCAAAGCCCTGCCTGTTTCTGTTTTGTTGTCTGCAATTGGTTTGGTTTCCCCAAATCCTTTGTAGGTGAGACGGCTTAAACCTACCCCTTTTGATATAAGATAATCAGCAATGGCTTTTGCCCTGTCATACGAAAGTTTAAGGTTGTCAGCGGGTTTGCCTACATTGTCTGTATGTCCGTTTAGTTGTATTTTGAGCGTTGGGTTTTCGGTTAGCAATTGTAGCAGTTTGTTTATTTCAATTAAGCTAAACGGCAGTAGTTGAGCAGAATTGGTTTCAAACAACACATTCTTAAGCACCAATGAGGCATTGATTTCTATAGGTTGCAGCGGAATGTCTTTGCTGTAGGTACTGTCGGGTGCATTTTTACTCAAAGGAAAAACCTGGCTGTAAAAAAGATAACCCTTTCTGTTGACCGTAAAAGTATAGTCTTTACCTATTGGCAATGTGATGAAGTAGTTGCCGGTTTCGTCTGTTTGCACATTGGTTACAGCTTTTTGGTTGGCATTGTCCATTAGTTCAACTGCACTGGGGATACCATTGCCGGTTTTAACATCATACACGTGACCTTTTACATAGAGTGTCCTTGCAGGCCTTACATTTTCCCTTAATTCAAAAGTATATAAATCAAGGCCACCACGGGTGTCGCTGCGGTCGCTGGCATAGTAGGCCGTTTTGCCATCGGAAGCTACAAACAGGCTGCCTTCGTTTTCTATTGTGTTGATGGGGTAGCCAAGGTTTTGGGGAATGCTCCATTCGTTGTTTGGACCTTTGCGGCATAGGTAAATATCACTATTACCATAACCCGGTAATCCATCACTGGTAAAGTAAAGGGTAGCATTGTCTGCATGAATAAACGGAGCCCTTTCATCGCCTTTCGTATTGATTGATGGGCCCATATTTTTGGCCGGCCCCCACCTGCCATTAGCCTGTCTGTAACTTACATAAAGATCTGAACCGCCATATCCACCAGGCCTTGTACTGCTGAAATACAATGCACGATTGTCTGGACTAAGGCTTGGGCCGCTGTCCCAAAATTCAGAGTTTACATTAAGCCCCAGGTTTTCGGGTTCGCTCCAACCGGTTGGTGTGTAGTAAGAAATGTACAAATCAAAATCACCTACGCCTTTGTCATAAATAGCGGCAAAAATGAGCCACTCTCCATCCTGCGAAATGTTGATGGCGCCTTTCTTTGGTTCTATGTTTATATCGCCTCTTATCTTTCTTGATTTTGAATATCGCTTATTTGCTAAAATAGTGCATTCAATAAAATCTTCGCGGTAGCCATCTCTGCGGGTAAAAACAAATACGCTATCGTTAATGGTGATTGATGGGTAATATTCGCTTTCGGAAGAGTTTACACTGTCTCCCAAATTTTGCGGAGCAAATACATAATTACCTGCCGGATATTTACCAGCATATTGCAGGGCAAACTCGTAAGTGCTTTTGCGGTATTCTCCGCTTTTGCGGCTTCTATCGTTGAGTGTTGTCAGTTCCAGAAAATTATTAATTGCCATTAGTGCATCGCTAAACCGACCCTGCCCTGCAAGGTTAATGGAATAGGGCAAATTGAAAAAGCGGAAATAACCTGTATCTATGGCACGGCCTTTTTCAAAGTATTCAATTGCGGTTTTATAGTCCTTCATTTCGCCATAAACATTGGCGAGTGAGAGGTATGCATCAGCATATCCATTATCGGTTTCAATGGCTTTTTGAAGTAGCGGAATGGCTTCTTTCAACTTGTCATCTACAAGGTATTCCATTGCCTTTTCATAAGTGGCAACAGCTTTTTTGTTCACCTTTTCGGCATCGTAAGGTTGGGCGGTTGTGGTAATAAATAAAATACTGAAAAGGAATAAAAGAATTGATTTCATATAATATGGTTAATAGCACCTGAAGTTCTGATACTCCAATTACTATGCCCGTTAAAATTAGGTAATGGTTTGTTATAAAAAGGGTAAGAGTATTTAGAGGAATAAAAATCTTAGGATATCTTATTAAATTATTTTTTTTGTAAACTTTTAGAATATATTCATATTGTAATTTTTTTAAATTAACTTTCAATGCAAATCAATCTATCGTCTTACCAGCCGGGTTTATACAGCATAATACTAATTTGCGATGGGCAAGTCAGGGATTACAAAAATTTATCTATTCAATAATAAGATAGTTGTAAGTATGAAAAAATTAATCATCGTATTGGGTATGTTACTAGTCGCACAGAATGGCTATTCACAAGTTAGAATAGATACAGTTATAGTTAATATTGCTGCAAATCCATCTACAGCCAGAGTTAAGCTCACCACTTCAGATTTTATTCTAAAAGGAATAACACTTAGTTCATTGAACGATACAAATAATACACAGGTAGTTAGCATTTTTTATAAAATGCCCCCAAATTGTGGTCAAGTTCTTATCAGTAAATATTGGGATACAACCTATCAAATAATTGCAAACTTCCCATTTGATTTAAAAATCTATGGTGTCATTGATACATCCATAAATTGTCCGCAATATCCGACCACCCCTCTTTACCTTGATAGTTTTTTTCTGTCTGCTACACAAATCATAGTACTGCCTATATCGTTTACCTACATAAACGCAGAGGCGATAAATAAAAAGATATTGATAAAATGGGGTGTTGCACAGCAGGAGAATACTGATAAATACATTGTAGAAAGGGCCAACAAAGAACAACGATTTTGGGAACAGGCGCAGGCTCAACCCACTGCATTGTTGCAGTATCAATATACAGATGAAAAACCTTTGGCAGAGGATAGCTATTACAGGATAAAAGCGGTGAACAAAGACGGTAATTTATTTATAGTAAAACCCTTCTTGTAAAGGCCGGTAATCAACAACCGGGCATAGTTGTAGCCCCCAACCCTGTAAGAAACAAAGAACTAAACGTTTACACAAAAAAACTTGTTCCGGGTGGTTATTTGTTGCAACTTTTTTCTATAGAAGGCAAATTACTTTTCAGCAAAAAACTTGCAATAACCAATGGAAGTTCCACACATTTAGTTGAGTTGCCAGCCACAATCAGCAAAGGAAATTATGTGGTAAAAGTGTTGTCAGTTAATGATATGAATATTTTGCAACAGTTGGTATTTGTGGAGTAGGTTTTTTTGAAATTTTTCAAGGGCTGCTCTTCAAACATCTATTAAATGCAGTCTTTTCTTTTTTCCTTGATGAAAAAAGAAACAAAAAAATCAAGGCTGCACAAAAAAGGCTAAAAATTTTGCGTTCAACCTAAAGGAAATGAACTCGCAACAGTCACCAAGAATGTTTGACACCTGATTGTTGCTCAAACAGCATTTCCTTCTTAACGGTTAAACACAAAATTTTCTTAACGCCATTTTTGTGAGGCCAATTCAATAGCGGAAATTCAGATTGTAAACACTTAGTTTTTAAAAGTTTACCTACGGCACATTAATATACTTATGAATCTGCAAACTCAACTCCCATTTGGGGTTGGCTTTTATGTAGTCAATAATTTGAGGGGTCATAATTGCAGACCTGTCCCACTCGGGTTGCAGGTATAGTTTACAATGGTCACTGACCAAAGCGGCGTTTTTTTCTGCCCAGTCAAGGTCGTTTTTATTATAGATAATAACTTTTAACTCATTGGCCACACTAAGCGCTTCGGGTGTGGGTGATTTGAATTTTTTGGGTGAAACACAAATCCAGTCCCAATTGCCACTCATGGGGTAAGAGCCCGAAGTTTCTATATTGGTTTCAAAACCAGCCTCTTTCAATTTTGTGGTTAATTCATCCAGGTTGTGCATGAGTGGTTCGCCACCAGTTATGATGGCCAATCTTGCCGGTTCGGCTGCTGCCTGCTGTACAATTGTTTCAATATTCATTTTAGGGTGTGCATCGGCATCCCAGCTTTCCTTTACGTCGCACCAAAAACAACCAACATTGCAACCACCCAACCGGATAAAATACGCAGCCCTGCCCTGATGAAAACCTTCTCCCTGAATAGTATAAAAAGCCTCCATAACAGGAAGGGTTGAAATACCATTGCCGGGGGTAAAAGTTGCAGTAATAATATCCTGTTCATGCACGTTCTCCATTTTGCAAAAATAAAGTATTCATTTTTTGTAAGCCATTGAAGAGTTGATATATAATATGCTTATCAGTTTTTTAACGAAATGAAGAAAAATGTTAATGGTAAATTTATATCATTAAAATCAATCGCTTTTTTGTCTTTTATAGGTACTTTTGATGGAAATTCTAATATTGCATGACAATTAAATTTAGTATAAACATGGTTCGCAGCAACAGGTTTAATTTATTTATGGTGCTATTTACAGCAGCCGTTTTATGTTCCTTAAGCGCAATAGCACAAGAGCAAAGGCCATTTGTAGCACATGAAGTAATAGAAATTGGCGGTGGTCAGAAGATAGAAATATTGCGTTGCAGGGGCGAAGGCCCTGTTGAAGAATGTGATTGTATATACTATACTGATAAACGTCAGAACGGGAAAAGACAATGGCAAAATGCCAACCAAATAAGACAAGAGCAAAAATCTGCACAGTTAGAAGTGGCTGCGGCTAAAGAATTGGCCAAAACTGAAGCCCAAAAAATGGCCGAAGCAAGGGCAAAGGAAGCTGCTGAAAGAAAAGCCGCTAAAGAAAAAGAAAGAACTGCATCTTCAGAAACCAATGAAGTAATAGAAACTATAAAGGAACAGAATAATGAAATAAAAAGTAAAGGTGCTGTAAAAGCAAATGCATATAGAGGTTCTGCTGCTGTTGCCAAAAAGAAAGAAATGGCTGCGGAAACCAAAAAAGCTGCAATGTCGCTAAAAGAGATTGCCCGTCAGCGTGACTCTATTAACCGCAGTAAAATGCCAAAACAAGATGAAGTAGTTGCAGATTCAGAATCAGAAACTTCAACTGTTGATAAAGCAGAAGTAAAAGCGAATGCAGAAAAGCCTGTGAAAATTGAGGTGCCAAAAACACAGCCTGTTATTACCAAGACTGAAGAAAAAGAAATGACTGATACAGCCGGAGTTGTAGATTTTGAAACACTTAGAAAACTGGAAGAAGCCCATGGTAATACTTCTTATGAACCTCCTGTAAAGGCGGCAACAGAAGAAAAGCCAGCCCCACCGGAAGTTGCAAAACCTGTTGAAACAGAAAAGGCTCCAACACCAGAAGAAGCACCTGCACCTAAGCCTGCCAAATTGGAAGAGCCTATGGTTGATACCTCAACTAAAGAGTTGATGGTGGATACTTTGCAATCAGGAGGAAATATTCCTGTGCCACCAACAGATACTGTTGTAAGCCCTACTGAGACTGATACAACAACAAATAATACAGAAGCTGCAGAGCCAGTTATTATTCAAACAGAAACATCGGGCAATGCAGAAGAGGACCTGAAAGAAACCATGAAGGACGAAATGTCTAAAGTGGAAAACACTGAAACTTATGCGGATGAAAATGTAAAAAAGAAAGAGAAAAAAGAAAAGAAAGCCAAGAAAGATAAAAAAAGTAAAAAGAAAGTAAAAGATGATGCTGCAACAGAGCCTCCTACGCCACCTACAGAAATACCGGTAGAGGATGCTCCATTAACTCCATTGCAAAAAGCAGCAAAAGAGACAGATTCTATAATAAAATCAAAAGCCGAAACAGATACAACAACCTCGGCACCGGAAGAAAAGAAAGACTTTGGGGCCAATAGGAAAAATAGATATAACAATACAACTCAAAGTAATAAAGGAGTTTTAGCCTCAAATCCATCTGAAGCATTAGCTGCTAATAAAGCCTATATTAATAAAAAAAAACTGATAAGAATTTCTGGCAAGGTTTAATAGAAAATAATTTAGCTTTAAATACTATTGAAAAAGAACCTGATAAGGCTAACTTGTATAAAAAGGGAGGTGGATCTTTTATTCCACTGAATGCAGAAGTTAATATTAATGGACAGTGGCAAAGGATTCAAATTTTAGAAAAGGAAAGTGAATACCTGTATAAAATTCATTTCCCAGGCCAAAGTGATAGCACGGATGAATGGGTATCTGTAAGGCAGATCAGGAATATAGACTCTACTTTCAAACCAATACCATTTCCCGAACAAATCAAATTAACTGATACAAAAGATTGTTCATTTACCCCACCTGTATCGGCAATAAATAGTGCTGAAAAATTTTCGGAAAAAGTAGGAAAACGAAAAATTTTCGAGTTGCTTACTACAAATAATAAGGAAGGCAAAAAGAAGGGATTGACTTATTTATTCTTTCAGCAGGAACAGCCTTATGGAAATACTGTTTCCTTTACTGCTTCACATGAAATGGTATTGAAAAATGCATTAGCCCCTGCCGGTGCCATGATTTACCCCATAAAAGCAAAATACAAACTATGCGAAAAAGCAGGGCAGAATTTATCAACCAAAATAATTGATGGAAAATTTAGCTGCTTCCGCAACAACAAAGGTTTTTGGGAATGTATAGCCGATTAGCTAACTAGCATTATGATTAATTGAATTCTAATATCTAGCTACTAATATCTAAAAGCTACTTACCAATTTTTCATGTGTTCCTTTACAATGCGTTCATAATTGTTGGCATTTGTATTTTTCCAGTCAGGGTCATATTTCACAAACCAGCTTAGCCATAACGATCTTGACATTCTCATAAAAAAAGGCTGCAAGGCCAGAAGCGTAATACCGTTAAATAACAACCAATACATTATGCTGTTATCATAGAGTGAAAAGCCCAGCAAAACCCACCAAGCTACAAATGTAGCAACACTATATGCTACTGTAAGTGCATAACTCACATAACTAGTTCCGTAATAAAAACCCACTTCAATTTCTGTAAGCTGACCACAAACGGGGCACTTATCGTGCATCTTCATGTTTTTCTTAAAATCATAAGCATGTTCTGTTACAAACAATTTCCCTTCTCTGCACCTGGGACATCTGTTCGTAAGAACTGTCCAAACATACCAGGGTTTGCTGTTGCTCATAAATATCTTCTTGAATAATTGACCGTAAAGATAAACAACTTACAAGGCCTTTTGTTGGATAATACTTTGAAGCTGCTTAGCCGGCACTACACCTGATTGCCGCCATACAATCTGTCCTTTTTTGTATAAAATTAAAGTAGGGACATCTGAAACATTCAGCGATGATGAAATAGCGGGATTCTTGTCAACATCAATTTTTAAGATGCGGATGTTGTCCCCCATAAGCGTTCTTAATTCTTCCAAAATGGGTTTCATCATTTTGCAGGGGCCACACCATTCTGCATGAAAATCAACCAATACCGGTTTGTCACCTTTTATAATGTCTGTGAATGATTCTTTTGCAGCAGTACTCATACGATAGGTTTTGTTATATAGTTACAAATACTATACCTTCTAATTTAGAATTGAGAATGATGAATTTAAAGTTGAAAACAAGGAACTCATAATTCATAACTCTTAACCCATAACTCACAACCTCTCCAAAATTACCTCCATCTTCACACTCCGGCTTCCTTTTATAAGAATATGACTGTTTGAAAAATTTTGCTTCGAAACCCATTGGGCTGCTTCGGCAGAATTTTCAAAGTATATAAATGAGTGGCTCACTTTACTAAAATCACCACCAACCAATAAAACCTTCTGCCACTCGAATTGACTGATTAATTCAATAATTGCTTCATGCTCGGCAATACTGTCTGCGCCCATTTCCATCATGCCGCCAATCATTAGGATTTTGTGTGGCGCATCCATTTTGGCAATGTTTTCTATGGCCAGTTTCAGGCTGCTAGGATTAGCATTGTAGGCATCTAAAATAATATTATTGTTACCCTTCACCACCATTTGGCTGCGGCTGTTGCCGGGGATATAATTTTCTATTGCACTCACTATCTTGTCCAGAGCAATCTCAAAATACCTGCCTACTGCTACCGCACACAGCACATTGGGTAAGTTATAATCGCCTACCAATTGAGTATTGATAACGGCATCAACACTGCCGGTCAGTTGCACTTTTAGAAATGTCTCTGATGGCAGCGCATGACCTGTTGTAGCGGCATTGTTAGTGCCATATGTCACCACGTTTTCAATGCCTTTACTCATATTCTGCAGGTAATCATAATCGCTGAAAAGGAAGACCTTGCCGCCGTGCAGCTTTATAAAATCAAACAGTTCCCCCTTGCCCTTGCGTACACCTTCCAAGCCTCCAAAACCTTCGAGGTGAGCCTTGCCACAGTTGGTGATGATGCCGTGTGTCGGCTCGGTATAGTGGCAATAGCCTTCTATTTCTTTCTGATGGTTGGCACCCATTTCCACCACAGCCATTTCAGCATCGGGTTTTATTTTCAACAGGGTTAGCGGCACGCCAATGTGGTTGTTCAGGTTGCCCTCTGTTGTGTAAGTTTTATATTGCGTAGCCAACACCGCACTCACCAGTTCTTTGGTAGTGGTTTTTCCATTGCTGCCCGTGATGGCAATGAAAGGAATCCCAAACCTTTCGCGGTGAAACTTAGCCAGCATTTGCAAGCTTTCCAGCACATTTGGCACCTGTATTATTTTGCCGTCCGGCGAATGTATTTCTTCATCCACAATGGCGTAGGCCGCACCTTCATCAATAGCAATTTGCGCAAACAAATTGCCATTAAAATTAGGCCCCGATAATG
Source organism: Segetibacter sp. (assembly GCA_043736115.1). Classification (GTDB taxonomy): domain Bacteria; phylum Bacteroidota; class Bacteroidia; order Chitinophagales; family Chitinophagaceae; genus Segetibacter. The sequence continues at coordinate 87,160 of JAYTDC010000094.1, forward strand.
CAAAGAAAATGTCACCCTTTTTCAGTTTGCGGGTATCAGTCTGTACAGATGGAAATTGCTGATATAGTTCGTAGAGTTGTTCGGTGGTCACGGGTTGAAAATGGTTTTATGTGCGGCAAAGGTAATGTGGGGAAATGGAAAAGGGCGATAGTCTGTATTCGAGTTATTTTTTGTTCAAACATTAATTTTTTAATTGGGTACGGTGCCCTCCAAACGGGCTGTCCGTCATTGCGAGGAAGTGGAACGAGGAAGAAGCAATCTGCTGATGTTGCGTGAAGTGATAACCATTACATTAAGCATTGTACAATTAAGGAAATTATCGAAATTCATTTTATTATTTGCGACATCGTGATTCATCGAAACAAAGCGTAGGGAAAGGCCAAAAGCTTAATATGGCTTTTTACATGTCATACTATCAAAATTTGTAGTTGAATACTTTTAAAACGAATAGCAGATTGCTTCACTTCGTTTGCAATGACGAATAACATTCTCCTTGCATCCCTGTGTCTTTGTGTCTTCGTGGTTCAAAATAAGAAATCTTGGAAAAAAGCTGCCATGAAAAGATGTAGTACAAGTGAGTGACACAATCAAAGTAGAAATAAGTATAAATGCCGGCTCAATAAATCAACCACAAATATTTTTCTCCCTTCACAGTTTTCATATTTTTAAATCATTGTTGTCCGACAAAACTAGTATTAGGCCATAAATTTTGTTGGAGTTATTGATTTTACAGCTACCCTTTTGAAATTTTCAATAGCAGGGGGCTT
>JAYTDC010000095.1:0-49079 GCA_043736115.1 Segetibacter sp.
GTTGCGCTTCGCTTAAACCTTAAACCAACAGCAACACTTACACTAGTAGGGAATGATGCCGCGCCATTTTAAGTTACACTGTGCCTAAACTTAAACCAACGGCAGAACACTTACTCTAGCAAAGGATCAGTTTAAAAAGCCGTAGCTTTAGGCTATGTTTGTTTCATATGAAAGTGATGAAATCCGAGAATGTTGTTTATTATTGGGCAACACAAACATTTATTCTCGTTTTACCATTGATGAAATAAAGGTAATTAGATCGATTATTGCGGATTTGAAGGCTGCTCCTAAATTGACTGACTTACCATTAAGATATACGTTTGACAGAGATCTAGGGATCATTGATATAGAATATGGCATTTTAAGAATTATCTGTAAGTCTATATCAACTATTCTCAAACCCAGTCACGATAAAATTGAAAGATTAAAGATTATGAGCATAATTAATGTCAAATTAGAAGAAGATTTAGATAGTAAAAAGAACCAAGCAAAATTTAAATGAATTACGAATTACAAATATTATCACCTCCTAGTGCAACGATACTTAGAAGAGTATCAGACTTAAACATTGATCTGAAAAAATTTCGAGAACTATTAAATCTTACAGTTTTTGATTTCGGAAAACTAATCCATGATCAATTAAAAATCAGTGATGAACTGGCCTATCAATTTGCACAAATTTTAGGGGGTAGTGAAATATTTTGGTCCAATAGATATAAGAACTATTTTGATGAAGTTCTTGAATCAAATACCCATGTTTACTCAAAGTATAAAGAAACTCTTGATAGTCTATGTCTTTCTCGAAATATTCAGATAGATGATCTATTAGTAGATTTCCAATACTCGACATTGGAAAATCTTATTGTAGATTACTTTGAAAGTCCGGTAATTTTATATAGCAAGACCCAGCGATTTGAGCCATCTCCAGTAAAACTTGCAAACTGGCTTAGAGAATGTGAAAAGGAGGCTGAAAAACTTGTTTATCAGGGTTATGTCCGGAGATTTTCTTTTGAAACTCTTGATGATCAAATACTAAATATCCTTTCATATATTAAAGTAAATAATGTTCAAAATATATTAATTAAGATACAAGAAATCTGTTATCAATGCGGTGTAATAGTGCTGTTCAAGTCCAGTGAATCAGGGTATGGGATATCTGGATTAGCAAAACGATTATTAAATTCATATAGATTAGTTGTCATAACGGATAGATATAAAAATAATGCAGCTTTTTGGTTTACTCTGTTGCATGAATTGTCGCACTGTATTTTACATAGTTTGAGATTTCCTTTAATTCATTATTCTGACGAGGAATTTCTCTTAGCCTCATTAAAATCAAGCAATTTTTATGAGGAAGAGCAAGCGAACAAATATGTAGAAACTCTGCTATTCCCAGATGAAGTGAAAATGCACATTGAGAAATGTAATTCCTATAGGGACATTTTGGCTCTAGCTGTGAAATTCGACATTTCAGCTTCACTCATCGTGGCCCAAATACACCGTAAGAAATTAGCACCTTATAGTTGGTATAGAAAGGTATACCGAAAAGTAGAGTTCTGACTTATTATCCTATATATTTGATATATGCAGCAGTGTTTTTATTCCAATTGCATAATGCATCTTCTAGAACTTGGCCTGTCATGAATATGTTAGTGTTTTCTTGAAACCATCTCATTAAATCAGAACACAATTTAAATTTTGCATTTGATGAAGACTTATGGTTTGTCAACCTCAATAGCAAATCTATTGCATCCAGAGGACCTGTACTATGTTCTGCATACATTGATTGCGGCTCTTCAATATTCAGACCACATTTGACTAATGAACTAGAAAAATCAAAAGCTGCTAACCTTCCAAAATTGGGAATTTTTTCTGCAAGTTTGTACATTGAATGAAAATCCATTTTATTCTCGACCGAATACTGATCAACATTTTTGACAAAGTATTCCATACTTCCGAACACCCCCTTTTCGCCTGTCAGCCTTTTGGTAGTAAATTTTCTATGATTCGAATAAGTACAACCATCAAAAAAATTAAAACTAGATAAGTAGTTAAGATATTTACTCAGGTCTTGTTGAATATTTTCAAATAACATTATTGATCTCTTATTATCAAAAGTTGCTCTATTAAACAGTTCCCATTTAGATTTGCTGCTTTTTCCGAAATAGGTTGCAATGTACAGCACCCATACCTTATTAATTTGACTTAAGTCAGATCTTTGAGCCAACACGTATGGAATAGATGTATGAATGAAATCCTGCTTTTCATTCACTGCTTGAAGAGCCCTTCTTTTATAGGACTCATAAATCTCAATTCTTCTAATGCTATCATTTGTTTGTCGAGCCAATATGTTTAGTTTATTGGCATCTATTTTGGAATTTAGCAAGTCTTCAATTGCTTGTTTCCACAAATTTTCTAAGTCGATTATTTCCATTTATTTTGCTATACTGTTTGTTGCAATTAATTTCATGCTTTTGTGCTTGAATTGTTTTTTCCAAGATAATTTATCAGAGTTACCGCGATGATGCTTGATTGAAAATAGGCTATAGTCTCTCCAGTAATCGTTCAGCATTTGAAGATTTGATTTTTCTATTTTTGGATCAAATTCTTTTGAAACTAAGTCTAACATTTCATCACTGCTATCAACCATACAAGGCATTTCGATTGGTTCATGTAGTCCTTCATTAAGATAATCCTTAATTTTTTGTTGATGAGGTTCATAGATATGCATAGATGTCGCACAATGAGTGTACACGCCTAAACCCGTATTCGTTCTTAATGATACTAACTCCTGTAGCATAGTAAAGCAAAACAGGTCATGAGGCAATCCTAAGTATGCATCGTTACTTCTCATGTAAACTGTTAGGTTAAGTTTTGCCTGCCGTACATAAAAATGCAATCCAATTGTACAAGGTGGGCTGTGAAATTGTTCGGCTCGGAATTTATAGTTTTCCGAATCACTAATAGCTATGTAAGCCTGTTTTGTTGTTCCTCTTTTTTCAATCTGCTCTATAACTGTTTCATATTGAGATTATCGACCTTTAGAGCCAAAGATTTTCGATCCATATGCCCCTAATATTTTGTTGTTGTCGTTTTCCTCTTGATCGTATGCTTTTATGTAAGGCAAAATAAAGTCTTTGTCCTCGTCCTTAGAGAGATACCAGGCAAACTCTGCAAATTTACTTTGTACAAGTTTTCTATCTAACGACATAGAAGTTCTAATTCTTGGATTTAGAAGCGTTGCCGCAAACTGAATAATCTCAATATTTGCGCCCCTTTTACTGTCGCTTATTAGGATACCATTTTCGAGTATGTCATAATACGTAGCATTCAATAAATCGTCTAGTGATTGAAATTCAGTAGGCCTGTTTAAACTCATGATAAAACAGTTATTTCACTTCAAAGTAACAATAAATAATTTAGTGAACCCTAGTAATAAATACTCATAAATTCCTAATTATGATTTTTAATTGTTGGAAAGGGTAAAATAACATGTCGCAGAAAAGTAACGGGCACTCTATCAAATTGCTAAACGCTTTATTTGAAGGCTCAAAAGAGCTTTCTGATAAGGCTGCTAGAAAGGATCGTAAAAGAATTGTTTTTGTCCACGTGGGGTCTCCTGCAAGGGGCCCCACGTTGTTAATTTTGCTGTTGCCGGTAGTCTTTTATTCCTCCCGCCTTTAATTTCTTTGCTATATAAAAAAACTCAAACCGAGGCTTGAGTTTTGAAAAAGATACGCTTACAAAAAACTAAATAAACTCCATCAGATCCTGGTTTAATTTCTCTCTTTCCGTATAATATAAACCGTGTGGGGCACCTTCATAAACAATAAACCGGGCGCCCTTTATAACGGCTGCACTTTGCTCACCGGTAGGTTTTATAGGTACGGTCTTATCTTTATCTCCGTGTATGATGAGCGTTGGTACATTGATAGCCGTTACATCATTTCTAAAGTCAGTTGAAGAAAATGATTTGGCACACTCCAAAGTCGCAATGGGAGAAGCTTTCATTACCTGCGCTAAATTATCAGCTAAAAAAGCATCACTAACAGGATGATTGGCCAATGAAACTCCAAAGAAATCTTTAGCAAAACTGTCCATAAAAGCCGGTCTGTCTTCTTGCATGGCTTCACCCATCTGATCAAATGCTTCCTGTGGCACTCCATCAGGATTGTCAGCAGTCTGCAACATGTAGGGGACCACGGCACTTACCAACACCACCTTAGCAACTTTTGCACCTCCATAGAGTGAAAAATATTTTGCAATTTCTCCACCACCCATAGAAAAACCTACAAGGGTTACATCATTGAGATTTAATTCATCAATCAATGATTTAAGGTCTCCTGCAAGGCTGTTATAATCGTAACCTGTTGCTGGCTTGTCAGAGTTGCCAAAGCCTCTGCGGTCGTAGGTTATGCAGCGGTAACCCTGCTGTGGCAGTTGCGTTATTTGGTATTCCCACATGGCACCGTTCAATGGCCACCCATGAATAAATACAATTGTTTTTCCTTTACCCAAATCTTCATAATAAATTTTTACTTCTTCAGAATTGTTCTGGGCGGATTTAATAAATGGCATAATGAAATTTTAAATTGATAAGTTGTAAGACTTTAAAATTTACTAAAACTGTGCCTGCTAAGTTTCAACAGTTGAAACTAATTTCCAAGCTTACAAAAGCGGGAAGATATTTTTAAAATATGCTCAATCAAAAGCCACTCATGGCGGAATGTCTTTATATTGTCAATAAATTTTCCCGTGGTACTTCCAGAACAGTTTAGGATTAGCTACTATAAACACGGTTGATAGGGGTCAATAACATCCCTCACTACTTTATAATCCACCCTTTTCGATACTAAACCCTGACAACAATACTAATTTACCTATAAAAAAATCTTTGTGGTAAATAAAAGAGTAAGTAAAGCAGATAAGTAGCAGACTACAAAGTTTAACTTCACAAAATAACAAGTAGTCATTGTGAGTACTTCGTGCAACAACAAACACTAATGAACACAATAACAGCATCTCATCCGCAAAAACTTTCACTCTATATCATGGCTGCATTGTACATTGCTGCCGGCATAAACCACTTTGTATCGCCAAAGTTTTATGCAGCGATAATGCCTCCCTATATTCCCTTTCACACCTTTGCAATTTTTGTAAGTGGTGCAACCGAATCTATATTAGGCTTGCTTTTATTGTTCAACCATACCCGCAAAGCTGCCTCATGGGGTATTGTAATATTATTGATTGCGATATTTCCTGCAAATGTGCAGATGCTCTTAAACTATATACAACAACACAACCCATATACATGGGTTGCGGTTATCAGGTTGCCTTTGCAGGTACCACTCATTTGGTGGGCCCTGAAGCAAAAAAATGTAATAATATAAAAAGGGAAAATTATAAAGCAATCTGCTTTTCTGCAATCATTTTGCGCATATTCATAAGACCATAACGCATACGACCCAATGCAGTATTGATGCTGCAGTTAGTGAGTTGTGCTATTTCTTTAAAACTTAAATCAGCATAGTGGCGAAGTACTATTACTTCTCTTTGCTCTTCGGGTAACAAGTCTACAATTTTCCTAACACTATCAAAACTTTGACCCTGCATCATTGTAACTTCTATGCTCTCTTCTTTTATATTAAGCGTATCAAAAGTATCATTGTTGTCTCCGCTTACTATACCGGGTGTCCGCTTTATTTTTCTAAAATGGTCAACACATAGATTATGTGCTATGCGCATTGCCCATGGCAAAAATTTTCCTTCATCATTATAGCGATTTGCCCTAAGGGTATCAATAATTTTAATAAACACTTCCTGAAAAATATCTTCGGCAAGAAACTTGTCTTTAACCAAAAAATTAATGGAACTAAAAACCCGATCCTTGTAACGTTCTAACAATGCCTCTAATGCACTGTTATCTCCCTCCTGAAATAATTTAACTAACTGATTGTCTGTAGCGGGGTTTAAAATTGTTTTCATAAAATTTTTCGGTTATATGGTTTGGATAAAATAGGGCAATAAATCCTTGTCATCAACACTATCCGGGTTTCCCTTTTTGGGATGGTTGCTGATAACAATACGAAGAACGCTATTCTTATCTTGTAGTACTAAGTAGTTAGGCTAAAATAATAGCCAAATAAGACATTTCAGTTTTAGAGTGATATTAACTTAAAAATATTTGTACTTAACATACATAAATTATAACGCCTATTAGAACCAATAGCTTTTACATAAAAAGTATTAAAAACTCACACTATTTCTTTTTAATTCTGTACTAAAACCAAGATGTAGAAGGCTAATGATAACATACAATAAAACCGTATTACCTTTAGCCAATATTTATTTAGTATGGACTATATGTGGCTAACAAGAGCGGATAGAGAACTTTTCTATATCATTAATCAACAATGGAACTACGTACCGCTTACTAATATAATGTTATTACTAAGACAGCCCTTTACCTGGATACCTGCTTACCTGTTTTTTCTGCTATTTTTCTTTACAAACTGTCGTAGATACATTGTACCCATTGTATTGCTCTCCATGCTAACATTTGCATTGACAGACTTTACAAGCGCAACTATATTAAAACCTATCATTGGTAGGCTTAGACCTTGCCATGACCCTTCAATCCAATTTATTATAAATAATCCGGCAGGGTGTGGTGGTCTATTTTCAATGCCTTCATCCCATGCATCTAATCATTTTGGGTTGTCAACTTTATGGTTTCTTATCATCAGGCATACACTCAATCGTAACTGGTATTGGTTGTTTTTATGGGCACTGATAATTGGATATTCACAAGTATATGTTGGGGTACATTTTCCCGGAGATATTTTGGCAGGTGCATTTTTAGGTATATCAGTTGGCTCTTTAGTTTTTCTGTATTTTAAAAAGTGGATTGCATCAATAGATAGTAATCCTATTCAGAATATTGCTGCATGAAATCTATTGATAAAATATTTACCATCTTGCTGCTTGCAGGCATATTTATAAACTTTAATGGTTTACTGATAGATATTCTTGAACCCGATGGTGCATTGTACGCTACAATTGCCAAACACATAGCACTAACAGGCGATTGGGTAAATCTGTGGGGCGATGGACATGACTGGCTAGATAAACCACATTTGCCCTTTTGGCTTTGTGCTGCAAGTTTTAAAATATTTGGCATAAATGCTTTTGCCTATAAATTACCTGCATTCATATTTTGGTTAGCTGGTATTTACTTCACTTATAAATTAGCTGATATTTTTTATGAAAATCAAATAGCCAAAGTAGCAACCCTAATCTATGTTTTTGCTTTACATACAACCCTCAACAATTTTGATGTACGTGCAGAACCATTTTTAACAACCTTATCTATAGGAGCTATATATTTCATTTACAAAGCACATCTTACCAATAAATGGATACATATTATTTTTGCTGCATTACTTAGTGCCTGCGCCATTATGACCAAAGGTATTTTTGTACTCATAACTATTGGTGGCGGCTTTGTTATTTGGTGGATAATAAGCCGACAATGGAAGCAATTCGTCAACTATAAATGGTACATAATGTTGGCGTTGATATTTTTATTTATAATTCCTGAAATCTATTGCCTGTACCTCCAATTTGATATGCATCCTGAAAAAGTAATATTTGGTACTACTCATGTATCAGGTGTAAAATTTTTTTTCTGGGACAGCCAATTTGGACGATTTTTTAACACAGGCCCCATAAAAGGGAATGGAGACAAATCCTTCTTTTTACATACCACACTTTGGGCGTTTTTACCATGGTCTATTCTATTGTATTTTGCTATTTACAAACTTATAATTAATGGTAAGCATACCGTAGAAAAAACAAATCGTTGGGTTATTTATGGAAGTGCGTTAATTACATTTTTATTATTTTCATTTTCCAGGTTTCAATTGCCACATTATGTAACTATCCTTTTTCCACAATTTTCAATAATCACAGCAGCTTATATATTTAGTTTAGTAAAAGCTAATAGCCTGAACCAATTAAAATGGGTACAAATAGTTCTTTTGATTTTAGGTACAATAGCAGTAGTTCTTTTAGCATGGTTCTCAAAACTCGGATTCTCCTATCTGTTGGTATTTTGCGTCATTATTTTCACGGTATGGGTACTCTACTTTTTCAATGAAAGAAGCATCACTCCAATTATAGGTTTGGGATCTGCGCTCACCATTATTTTATTTATTTACTTGTATAATTTTTTTTACCCAAAACTCCTTACCTATCAGGCAGGAATGATGGCCGGCAAATGGTTACAGGATAACAGACCGAAGTCATCATCAGCTCTACTTAATTCTTTCTCCTACTCGTTTGAATTTTATGCTCCCGGTGTAGTTCATACTTTGAAAGAAATAAAGCAGTTAGATTCACTTTTACTAAAAAGCCCCTCGACTGTCTTTTATACTTCAGAGGCCATTGTGAGTGAATTAAGCAAACAAGGTTACAAGATAAATGTGCTAAAACACTATTCCTATTTTGCTGTGAGTATGTTGGATTTACGATTTTTAAATCCTGCAACAAGATCGCAACAACTGGAGAAAATGTGCCTGATTGAATTGGTGAAAGGGTAATTGTTCAAAGCAATAATAAAGCTAAAAATGCATTTTTTATATGCAACAAAAAAGAATAAATAAGACCGCATAATTTCAGGCGAGGCCTCATTTATTCTTTTAATTAGGCAACCAAAAAAAAGTATGGTTATGCTCTTCTTACTTCTACAGCATTTTTACCTTTCTGACCTTCTGTAACTTCAAAAGATACCTGATCTTCTTCTTTTATCTGATCAATAAGACCCGATGCATGAACAAAAACCTCTTCATTAGTTTCGTCAACTTTAATAAATCCAAAACCTTTAGTTACGTTGAAGAATTTTACTTTACCTGTTTTCATGATGTTCCATTTTTGTTTGTGATAAAAACCATTTGTTTTGAAAATTACTTTTTATACAAGTATTAAATTGTAAAAAAAATGTATAAAAAGTATGTAAACATACGCTACTCAAAATAACTATGACTTTTTACTTACAAATGGGATAACTTTTAATATTAATATCTTTTACACCAAAGGCTATTTCTAAACTTAATTTCTTAATACATTTTGCTTTTTTTCTAATACCAAATTCTCTTTATGACTGCTTTTGTCCTAAAAAATTATTTACAAGCTGTTAATACGTTTATTTTATCATGTAAGACTATCAGGATACATTTAACAAAATTTGTAATATAATTATCGAATAAAGAACAATTACTAATTTGTTTTTATGGTATCAATTAAAATCAAAAGGTTTTTAAAACAAGACACTTAACAACATAGAAAATAAATTAATTAAGTTTGCAGGTTCAACGATAGATTATGCGCATATTTTCACTTGCTATATTTACAATAGTATTTTGTTTTAATTCTTTTGCCCAAGGGGTAGAAACATTTACAAACCTTCCGGCCACCACCCCATCAAGCTATATTGCACGTACATGGACCGGCGACAATGGTTTGCCCTGGAATGCAACAGATTCAAGAGCTGACCAAACAATAACAGGGCCTGCTATAACTATCAGGAATGGTTCCGTTACCACCTCTAATATTCCAAATGGTATAGGCAATTTGACATTTACCCATCAAAAAATTTTTTCAGGGTCTGGTGCTGCTTTAGATATTTTAGTAAATGGAATATCAGTTGGTTCCGTTAATCCTGATTCCACTGTTCAGACTACTACCCTATCAAACATCAATGTTGCAGGCAATTTCAGTCTTGAGATCAAGCAAATGACGACTGCATTACGTGTAAAAATTGATGACATATCATGGACTGGTTTTGGAGGTGTTATTTGTAGTACTCCTGTAGCACAACCTACGAGCATTGTTTTTTCAAACATTAACAGCAATAGCTTTAATGGTAGTTTTACAGATGCATCTCCTACAGCTGATGAGTATCTTGTTATATTAAGCACAAACAATACACTTTCTGCCTTACCTCAAAATGGAACATCTTACGATGTTGAAGATCTGCTTGGTGGAGGTACAGTCATCTCCAGAGGCAATACAAATACGTTTACCCGTTATGGCCTTACACCTGCGACTAGCTATTATTTGTATGTATTTTCACTTAACAGCGCTTGTTCGGGAGGGCCATTGTATAATACTACATCACCACTTAACGGTAATTTTTCTACCACCTCTCCTCCTGTATGTAGTACCCCTACTTCAGCACCCGGCGCTTTAACACTTTTTCCAACAAACAGTAGCATTAGCGGCTCCTTTACTGATGCTACAGGTGCAGATGGCTACCTTGTAATAAGAAGTTTTAGCAGCACCATTTCATTTTCTCCAATTGATGGAACCACCTACAACGTTGGTCAAAACGTAGGAACAGGCAATACAGGTTTGGTTGTTAGTTTTGCAGGTGGCAACACCTTTACCGCAACAGGTTTAACATCCTCTACATTATATTATTTTTACGTTTATGCGGTAAGCACTTTTTCCTGTACAGGGGGGCCAATCTATTACACTACGGCATCTACAGGCTCATCTACAACAACAACATCTATATCTACCGGTGAACCACCGGGCTATTATGCAACTACAGCAGGAAAAACTTGTGCAGATCTAAAAACAACATTAAAGACGATCATAAGCAATATGTCTCCTAAATCTTATAATGCATTACTTACGCAGTATACCAAAACAGACGTTAAGCCAAATGAAAACGGTAGTGGCCTGCAGATTTGGGATGTTTATTCAGATAACCCTACAGGACTTGATCCCTATAGCTTTACTCCGGGAAATACCTGTGGCAACTATTCCAATGAAGGGGATTGCTATAATCGTGAACATTCATTTCCACAAAATTGGTTTGGTGGTGGTACAAGTGTAGGTCCCGGCACAGATTATATTCACGTTTTACCGACCGACGGTAAAGTGAATGGTACAAGAGCAAATTATCTATATGGAGAAGTGGCAACCGCTTCTATTACAACTTTAAATGGAAGTAAGTTAGGCTCTTCAGCTATTGCAGGTTTTGCAGGTCCTGTATTTGAGCCACTTGATTCCTTTAAAGGAGATCTTGCCCGTGCTTTTTTATACATGGTTACCCGTTATGAAAATAACATTCCACAATGGGCAGTTATTAGTGGGTCAAATGGTGCAGAAGCATTGAACCCAAGTACATTTCCCAGTGTAGATATACCTTATCTACAAGTCATGCTTAAGTGGCACCATTTAGATCCTGTAAGCACCAAAGAAATCACAAGAAATAATGGTGCTTATGTATTTCAGGGTAACAGAAACCCATATGTAGATCGTCCTGAATTTGCCGATTTTGTATGGAATAATACGTGCCCGGGGTTAAGTACATTACCAGTTGATATTATCTCATTCTCGGGTAAATTAATTGACAACAAAGTAATGTTGGAGTGGCTTGCAGCAAATGAGATCAACCTTGACCATTACGAAATACAAAGGAGTATTAACAACACAGATTTCAAAAATATTGGAAATATAAAAGCAACCAATAAGTATAGATACACGTTTAATGACGATGCAGAAACTTTACGCGGACAAAGAATTTATTATAGAGTAAAAATGGTAGACAAAGATGGCAAGTTTAAATATACTGCTATACTATCTATGCACATTCCGCTTAATACAAAATTCACTGTTTACCCAAATCCTGCAAGAACCAACATACAAATGCAGATGAACAAAAATGTAAATGGATTGGTAAAAGTGCAGGTAACAGACCTTACCGGTAAATTAATTAAAGAACAGTCCTTTGTAGTTGTTAATAGCACTTTGAATATTTCAACTACAGGGATGGTTAATGGAACCTATCTGGTAAAATTGAATTACAACGGTGAGCAATATTTACAAAAAGTAATTGTGAGTAAGTAACTTAAAAAATATAAATTAAATTTTGCAAACCGATATTAAATCTGAATTAACCATAACACACACTATATAAGTTTTAAAATAATCTACATAGATAATATTTAAAAATTTATATAAAACCCCTCTAAAACTATTTGGAAGGGTTTTCTTTTTTTATCTTACCTTTGCCAGCTTTAAATCATGCCGTAACATGAAATTTCATTCCCTCATCTTGAGGAAATTTATTGAATGTGACTGATTGAATTAAAGTATTCCGCCAGGAAAAATTAAAAGCATCAATAGCACATGAAATTATCTCAATTTAAGTTTGACCTTCCGCTCAATCTTATAGCCCAAAATCCTACAAAGAAAAGAGAAGACAGCCGTATGATGGTGGTTCACCGCAAAACCGGCCAGATTGAAAACAAACACTTTCGCGACATTCTTGATTATTTTGATGATAAGGATGTTTTTGTAGTAAATAACACAAAAGTTTTTCCCGCAAGAATGTATGGCCGCAAAGAAAAAACAGGTGCCAAAATAGAGGTATTTCTGTTGCGTGAATTAAACAAACCCAACCGGTTGTGGGATGTAATAGTTGACCCGGCACGTAAAATACGTGTTGGCAACAAATTGTATTTTGGTGACCATGACGAATTGGTAGCTGAAGTAATTGACAACACTACAAGCCGTGGCAGAACTATTCGTTTTTTGTGGGACAACTCCGAAGCTGAATTTAAAGCACAATTAGAAGCTTTGGGCGAAACCCCGTTGCCAAGATATATTAAGCGCAAGCCAGATGAGGAAGACCGTGAAAGATATCAAACCGTTTATGCTAAACACGAAGGTGCCGTAGCAGCGCCAACTGCGGGATTGCATTTTAGTAAAGAACTTATTAAGCGTTGCGAAATAAAAGGTATTCGTTTTGCAGAAGTTACCCTTCATACAGGACTTGGTACCTTCAGACCAATAGAAGTGGAAGACCTTAGCAAACATAAAATGGATGCTGAATATTACAATATAGATGAATTTGCATGTAAAATTGTGAATAAGGCAAAGGAAACAGGTCATCGTATTTGCTCAATAGGTACAACAACAATGAGGGCCATGGAAACCAGCTTTACTGCTCAAAAATTGTTGAAGCCAAGTGAAGGATGGACAAATACATTCATTCATCCACCTTACGATTTCAATGTAGCTGATGCATTGGTTACCAATTTCCATTTGCCAAAAACCAGTTTAATGATTATGACCTATGCTTTTGCAGGATATGATCTTGCAAACGAAGCATACAAAAAAGCGATTAAGGATAAATATCGTTTCTTCAGTTATGGAGATGCTATGTTGGTTTTATAAACCTGCTAATAATATACTTACCAACAGAAAACCCATTGAAAATTTCAATGGGTTTTCTGTTGGTTTGAAGTAATATTTATTTTATATATTTCTTAAAATTCACTTATAGTTATATTGAAGTTGAAGCATTAATCTTCCCAATTTAAAGCACCCTTTTTAATGATGTAATAAAAACCAGCAAGAAAGAAAGTTACAAATATTCCTAATTCTGCAAAACCTGACCAACCCAATTCTCTGAAATTAACGGCATAAGGGTAAAAGAAAATAACCTCCACATCGAATAAAACAAATAGAATAGCAACCAGAAAGTATTTGACAGCCATAGGTTGACGTGCATTTCCAACAGCCTCTATACCGCTTTCAAAGTTCTCAAGTTTGTCAGAAGTATTTCTTTTAGGGCCAATAAAATGGGTAAGTACCATCATGACTCCAACAAAAAGTATTGCAAAAACAAACTGCAAACCTATTGGTAAATAATTAGTAGCAGCCCCAGATTCTACAACAGCGTCTAAAAACAACATGAGTTATAATTTTCGGTGTAAAAATAAGGACTATGACCAATTGATTAAAATAAAAAAACTCCCTGTGCAAGATTGCAGGGAGTTTAAAATCTAAACGGGTCAACTATTTTCCTTTTTTAGTGGGTGTTGTTCCTTTTTTAGGGGCATTTCCACCACCTTTTAATGCTTTTTCCAACAAAGGTTTGGCACTTGTTGCAAAAGAATTTGCAGGTTCAATTGCAAGAATTTTATTTACCAAATCCAACGCCATTCCATAATCTTTTAGCTTGTCAGCAGCAACTGATGCCATGGTAGTGTATTGACTTACAATTTTGGCGGCATTTGCTGTGGCATCTTTTTTAATCATGAAATCAATATACTGTTGCATAGCAGGAAATGCTCCAACAACAGTCGAGTCAGCCGCTTTAGCTCCACGAATTTTTAAAGTATATCCATAATCCTGTTCAGGATATTTCTGTATATACGTATTGGCCATTGTATCTGCCAAAGCATAATTACCCGTTAAAATAGCGGCATCTGCCATATTGTAGATGTCAATATTATTTGGATTAGGATTCATAGCATAACTCTTTTTAAGCCATTCTAGTCTATCAGCCATTTTTCCTGCCTTTTGGTATAGCTTAGCTATAGTATCTATGTATTGCTTTCTGTTAGCACTAATTGTATCAAAATCTAAAGCTCTTTTCAAATAGCTGATTGCGGCTTCTTCGCCACCGGTTGATTTTTTTAGAATTGAGGCTGCAAACAAGTAATCAGCAGGCTGAATTTTATCTGGAGCAGCAGTATTCATATAGGCTTGAATATTGTTTTTTGCCTGCACGCTATCCCCCAGGCGGTCGTAGTTGTAAGCATACAAAACTTTTATACGCGGAAAACTTTTACAAGCCCCATTTTCCATTGCACGGGTTTTATTAAGTGACTCCTGATATTTTCCTGACCGAAACAAATAATCTGCGTATAAGAATTCTGTGCTACAATCCTGATCTGAATTGGCTACATATTTCTGAAGATAATCACCTGCCTTATTAACATCACGGTTAGAGTAGTAGTCGTACAGTTCCAGGTATGCAGGTGTAAAACCGGGATTTGCTGTAATGGCATTATTATAATACTCAAGAAATTTTTCTCTGTTTCCCTGACTCTGAAACAACTTTCCTAATCTAAAGTTTGCCTTTGCATTTTTAGGGTCTACACGCAATGCATTGGTATAAGCTTCATAGGCACTTGTTCCATCATTAATTTTAATATAATTAATGCCTAAATTGATTAAAATATCAGCATTTGTTGGATCTAGTTCTGCTGCTCTTTTTAATTTTTCTATTGCATACACCGGTTCGCCAATGGTAGCACCACCATCTGCATTAGCACGACCAATAGCATTGAGTATTGCCGGATTTTCTTTCTTTTTATTCATACTGGTTGATATGGCGACATCAAACCTTTGACGGGCATCAGTTTTGTTACCCTCAAGTAAGGCAATATGCCCCATACCCACAACTACTAATGGATCAGTAACGCCACCGTTCAACGCATCCTGATAAACTTTTTTTGCTCCGGCAATGTCATCAGTAGCAAGATAGGCCTGACCCAACCAATATATAGCTTCTGCATTTTTATTGTTTGTAGACAATAATTTTTCCAACGTTTGTTTGGCAGAGGCAAAACGTCCATTGTTTAAACTATTTCTTGCTTCATCAACAGATTGTGCAAACAGCAATTGGCCCGTAAGCAAAACTGCTAAAAACAAGGTGGTAAGTCTCTTCATTGTTGTTTCGTTTTTTAAAAAATTGTAATTCCTATTGTGTAATTTTTGTGCGCCGCATATCGAAATTAATTTTTACTGTAACCAGCGAAGCCCTTCTGAATATTAGCTGCCCCCGCTCTGTACTTAAAAATTGAATTAACCGCGACCCCATACCTGCATAATTTTCTTTGAGTACATAATACAATCCACGTACCAAAGGATATTGTTCAAATGTTATTGTTTGTTGCGAAGGTTTGGCAAACATTCCTTTTTCGCAATTTTTTGGACATTCAATCATAGCTAACTTCACGTTTTTCAATAGTTTTTCTTGCTCTTGAGTTTGAGCATTGGTCACCCAGCTAATGCCAACAAACCCAACTGCACCCGGCGTAGTAGCTATGTATTTAACCAAATCTTCACTATTTTTTGCACCAGTTACATTTTTTCCGAAATTTCCACCCTCTAGCAAACTATCTTTTAAATACCGGACTGTACTTGTAGCAGTATTGCCATCTATAGCCACAGGATTTGCTGTTTTTTTACCGTTTAAAAAACTTTTTAACTCTTGTAAGGTAAATGCCGAATCCTTGTTACTTGTATTAATGATAACCGCAACTGCATCTTTTGCCAGCTTTGCAAACTCCGGTTTAAAACCAATTTTGCTATTGTAAAAAGCTGTTTCGTCGCGGCTAAGTCCTCTGCTGACAATGACTATTTTGGTGCTATCTTCCTGCAAATCCCTTAGACAAGCTGCTTCTGGCTTATATTGAGCAACTACACTTACATCAGGATAAGCAAATTCAAAAACTTTCAGTTGTTCCTTCATCACAGGCTCAAAACTTTCGTCTATGCTTATTCTGATTGTTTTCTCAATAATTGAATCCTTTACAATTTGTTGCGAATCCCTATTGTTACATGAAACAAAGACAATTAAAATGAAAAGAAAAATGCTCCAGGTTTTCATAATTTAAAAATAATCTTTTCGATACCCTCTATATAGCCTCCAAAAGCCATACATCAAACAAATGCTTCCAAAAATGTACCTGAAAGATTTATCAAAATTGACCATTTCTAACCCCATTTTTTCAGCAAAGAACAAAAAGGCGGCTGCAGCAATATACAATACACCCATTGTATAATCCAGTATCGACCGCATAGTTGAAAAATTTCGGGTTCTTTTTTCTTTAAATCCGTTTTCCATAATTATTATCCTTTCGGAAATATTGGGCAATATAAATACAATTTCAAACAATTTAGCACAATCGGAAATAGAAGCTACAATGAACCCAAAAACGTTTTCATCTCACAATTTACCAAAGAGAAAATTTTCATAATTCTAAACCATTTATTATTACTTTAGTTTTAAAACAACTTACTCCTTACCCTGAAAAGTTATTGGCAGAGTCAGGTAAACAGGTACTGATATTCCATTCTGCAATCCCGGCTTCCATTTTGGCATTTTTTTTATAACTCTAAGCACATCGGCATCGTAGCGGCTGGACTTGTTTAATATCTCAAGCCGATCAATTTTCCCATCATTTTCCACAACAAATTTTGCATGAATTACAACCTTCTTCCCCTCTTCAAGGTCATCCACTTCTTTCAGGTTACGCAGCATATACTTTGTCAATTCATCATTGCCTCCGGGAAACTCAGGCATAAATTCTGCTTTTTCAAATGGTTCTGTTACTTCTTTTACTACAGGAGGTTGTGGTGGTGCAATTGTTCCTGTATCTAACCCTATACTACCCTGCTGTTGATAATAATCCGTGTCTCCTACACCTGTTACATTTACAATTCCTATTTGTGCTTTTTCGAGGTCTTTGTTATTATTGATTCGTTTGTCAGCCTGTTCATCAGGAACTATTACGTAAGTAGGATTGGCAACCTGATTTACTTTTTGTTTAGCAGAGATTTGTTTTTGTTCGACCGGTTTAGGTTTGTCATTTTTCTCAATACCAGAAAGTATTAATTCAATTACTTCAGGTGGCAGAATTCTATCAGCAGTTTTAAAATAATGCACTTGCAAATACAATGTGAAGCTAAAAAGAATAGCTACCCCAAAGGTTATTAAGACCGCTTTTGATAAGCGATTATTGTATTGGCTTCGCAAAATATATGCCCCATAATCCTTGTTGCGGTTATCAAAAATGATATCCAATAAATCAGTTTTCAATATTGTTTCGGGTTTCATAACAACGGTTTTTTTGTTGGTAAAAAATGGTTGATTAAAAACCCTGCGCAGGGTGTTGAATAGTAAGATGAACTTATTGGGCAGTTTCCATAAAGTCAATTTGAAAATGTGAAAATGTGAAAATGGCTCAATTTGAAAATGGCTCAATTTGCAAAATTTGATAATGATTGATTAGTTATTGAAGAATTGAGACATTGAGGAATTTAACAATTGAGTCATTGAGCCATTGAGCAATTGAGCAATTGGGTCATTGAGCCATTGAGTAATTGAGTCATTAACCCATTAACTTTACTATATGAAAATCTTAATGGTATGCCTGGGCAATATTTGCCGAAGTCCATTGGCGGAAGGCATTTTAAGACATAAAGCAACTAAAGCAGGTTTAAATTGGCTGATTGATAGTGCAGGAACTGCTGCACACAATCCCGGCTGTACGCCACACTATCTTTCACAACAAGTGGCAAGGATAAATGATGTAGAAATAAGTAAACAAAAATGCAGGCAATTATTGAAAAATGACATAGAGCGTTTCGATAAAATTTATGTGATGGATGAAGAAAATTATTATGACGTAAAACAAATTGCCGGTAATAAATGGCATGCAGCAAAAGTTGATTATTTACTCAATGAAATTTACCCCGGGGAAAACAGAGATATTTTTGACCCCTGGTATGGTGGTGTTGACGGGTTTCACAAGGTATATGATTTAATAGATGAGGCCTGTGAGGCTATTTTGAGAAAAAACATGAATCATTCCTGATTTATTCTAAAGCCCCTTTTCAAACTATTCTTTGTAGTCTTTACATTCGTTGTTTTCTTTGCGTGAAATAATTCATTAGGATGAAACCTTCATTACCCCAGGGCACAAGAGATTTTTCAGCAGCGGTTGTTCGTAAACGCAATTATATATTCAACACCATAAGAAATGTCTTTGAGTTGTACGGTTTTCAACCCTTGGAAACACCTGCCATGGAAAACATGGAAACGCTTATGGGCAAATATGGAGAAGAAGGCGATAAGCTTATTTTTAAAGTTTTAAACAATGGCCTTGACAATCCTACAAAACACGAACAAGCCAGAAAAGATTTCGAAAAAATACTGGAAGGAAAAAATATAAAAGGCATTACAGAAAGAGCATTACGCTATGATCTAACTATTCCCTTTGCAAGATATGTGGCCATGAATTTTGGACAGTTGACTTTACCATTTAAACGTTATCAAATACAACCCGTTTGGCGTGCCGACCGTCCGCAACGGGGCCGCTACCGGGAGTTTTACCAATGCGATGCAGATGTAGTAGGTAGCAACAGTTTAATTAATGAGGTGGAACTGGCTAATATTTATACTACCGTGTTTAAGCAACTCGGAATTGAAATTGAAATAAGGATCAACAGCCGGAAAATATTAACTGCACTTGCAGAGCTTTGCGGTGGTGCTGATAGAATGATTGATATCACCATAGCAATAGATAAGTTAGATAAAATAGGCTTAGAA
The DNA here is from genome assembly GCA_043736115.1 of Segetibacter sp. GTDB lineage: Bacteria > Bacteroidota > Bacteroidia > Chitinophagales > Chitinophagaceae > Segetibacter. Next base: position 19,202 of record JAYTDC010000095.1, read on the forward strand.
AAGGTAAAAGAAGAATTGCAGCAAAGGGGATTGAACAATGAACAAATCACCATCATTGAAAAATATTTATGCATTGAGGGAGATGCAGAACAAAAGATTACTGCTTTAAAAAACCTTGTGGGTCATTTAGAAAATGGCAAAAAGGGCATTGCTGAAATTGAATTCCTGCTCAACTTCTCACAACTTACTACTCACAACTCACTACTCACCCCTGACTTCACCCTTGCCCGTGGCCTCAACTACTATACAGGAATGATTTACGAAGTAAAAGCATTAAACGTACAGATGGGTAGCATAGGCGGCGGTGGCCGATATGATGATTTAACGGGACTTTTTGGTGTTCCCAATGTTCCCGGTGTAGGCATCAGCTTTGGTGTTGACAGAATTTATGATGTTATGGAAGAACTTCAGCTTTTTCCATCAGAATTGCAAAGTAGTACCAAAGTTTTGTTTTTTAATCTGGGAGAAAATGAAAGCCGCAAGGCTTACGAACTCATGCAGGAATTAAGAGACAAAGGCATTTCAGCAGAAATGTACCATGAACATATTAAGTTGGACAAGCAATTCAAATATGCAGAAAAGAAAGGAATTGGTCATGTAATTATTCTTGGCAGCAAAGAACTGGAAGATGGTATCTGTATTCTAAAGAATTTAACAACAGGAGTTCAAAATAATTTAGGCTGGAAAGAGTTTGCAGAAAGCATTGTTTCTTTATTTTAATGAAAAAGTATTTCACCAGTATTCATCTGCGATTGGTGATTGTTTATTTTGAAGAAGCCCATAAGAAGCAATATAAAAGTGAATGAAAATGTCCTAATGAAAAATTTACAACTTCAAAGACCTTTATGAAAAAACATCTACTACTCTTAGTATTGATATTTGCATCTGCAATCACCTTTGCCCAATGGCGCACCTGCTACCAGGGTAGCAATGTCAACAATCGTGTAACAGGTGTCTCGTTTTATACTCCCACAACCGGTTATGTTTCCACCATAGATTGGGTAGGTTTTACAACAGATTCAGGCAAAACCGTCAACAAAAAATTTGTAAATATTTCCAACGTTAATTACAATGGTTATCCCGTCAATCTAACCTTTGGCTTTACCATAGAAGGAGTACATGCTTTCTCTGCTGACACGCTTGTTGTGTATGGAGATTATGCTTTTGAACCTTCAATTTTATATAGTACAAATGGCGGCGCTAGTTGGAAAGTAGTATATCACAAAGAAATAAGAATAGGAAGCGCAACCCTGGTAAACGCTATTCACGACATGATATTTCCATCTAAAGGAAATGTTGGAATAGCGGTACAAAATGATGAAATCATTAGAACAACCAACCGCGGTGCCACATGGAATACAACGAATATTTTAAACGACAGGGGCTTTTTTCGTTTATCATTTGCAGATGGAATACGTGGGTATGTAGCGGGTTCAAATTCGGTTTATAGAACTACAGACGGTGGTGTTACATGGAATCAATCAGCCAATGTACCCACAAATATCACCGGGCTTTCTGCGATTTCAACAACAAATGTTTTTCTTAGCGCCGACGGCGATACCTACTACAGCATCAACGGCGGAAACTCATTTACTAAAACCAACACTGCCTCCGGCAATCTAAACACCAACGACATCCATTTTATTAACGACAGCACGGGCTATGCCACTGCCCAGGCTTATACTATCTTTCAAACCCGCAACAGCGGAAAAACATGGGAACTGATGCCTGGCAGCAATGCATATTCCTATCTTGGCTATGGTTATGACCGCATGTTTTTCTACAACAACAACCTGGCCTGGGTCTGCGGCCAAAATGAATATTTATCCATAACCAGCAATGGTGGCGGCATCTCATTTCCCAAAGCGGCTTTTGAATATGACATAAGCAATACCTGCACAACAGGTATTGTGCCACTTACTAACAAAAGCCATAGCGGTTATGGTTACAGATGGTTGAGAAATGGGACTCAATTTGCCACCACATACAATGCCTCATACACCGTTACATTTTCCACAGATACCATTTCGCTAATCACAATCAAAGGTGCCTACAGCGATACCGCACAGGAAATCATAACCGCCAGCGCCGCTACGGGCCTAACTGTTAGCAGCAGCCCGGCCAAAGACACATTTTGCAGCAATGGGCTTGCTTATTTCAATGTGTATAACAGCTTGCCCGATGTGCAATACCAGGTTGGCAGAAACTGTTGCGGCTATGGTGGCCCTATCTTCGGAAATGGGGGTACCCTCCAGGTTTCCATTTACATAAATGCCAATGAGGATACACTGTCTACATTTACAATTAATGCTTATAGAAACGGAGATTGTGGCGTTCAAACTGCTTCAGCAAGGCACACCATCCGGTTGCTTAATGGCTCCCCCGTCGTGTCTGCCTTGCCCGATACTGTTTGCGCTCAAAAACCATTCAACATAACTGTTCCAAACAGCATAGCCGGATATTTATATTGGACAGACAGCGCATTCCCAAAGGTTAATGGTACTGGTGGCGCTATACAGCTACCTACCAGGGACAGCGTGGCTTCTTACACTTATCATGTTGATTTTTACAACATCATTACCCGATACCAATTTGGTATTTACGTTAAGCACAGTTTCGGTTGCGGCTCAACCTACCCACTGACCGCCGTCAATATGGTTGGGAGAAATCCTAAAGCGAATTTTGCAACAAATTCCCATGAAATGCTGGCAAATTCGGCATTTAAATTTACGGACAACAGCGTAGAGGCCAACAGTTACCGATGGACGTTTGGCACCGGCGGCAGTGTTTCATCAAGCAGTGCCAAAGAACCTGTTGGCATTTCATATAGTCAGCCGGGTATTCGATTGATCAAGCAAAAAACCACTACCAAAGAAGGCTGTGTGGACAGCGCTATCCGATATGTAGAAGTTTATGGCGGCTCTAGTGTTCCTGCACTTGCCAGTTGCACCGGTACTCCTAATTCTCCCGGAACAGACAGCATTCGTAAACAAAATTATTTTGTAAGCCGCACTCTTTACGAGGATGAAAAAGGAGACCATGTGGTAGCAGGAGGTTACACAGACATGCGTTTCTCATTTTACCCACGTGGATATGAGGGTTGCTTTGCAGCGAAATATAGTAAAACAGGTTCACTGTTATGGTATTTTCAGACTACAACGGGCGACGACTATTCAACCTACAACAAAAACTCACACATCATTTTTGAGCATGCAGTCGGCGACAAGTCTGGAAACACCTACCTATTGGGTCATTCTTTAAATCGCAGCAGCATTACCGATACCCTGAATTCTTTCCCGCTGCAGCAAGCCACTGGTTTTTTGGTAAAGATGAGTCCCGCAGGAAAAATTTTGTGGGTGAAAAATCTGTATAACAAGGATATTACCGGCACCAATGTTAGCATGGATTATGCAGGAGGTTCCTTGCTCCGCGGAAAGAATGATGATATCTACGTGGTCACCCACCGCTATAGTACATCGGCGTTGTATAACTTCATGAGTGAAAATGATGTTGTTTCTTCATATCCCTATAACAAAACAGGCATCATCATTCATTATGACGGCAATGGAAATGTACTGCGCAAAAAGGAATTTCCCATACAATACAATAACCTGCGCCGTTTCAACATTTACACCAGCGATAGCTATGACCGACTGCCGCCAGCTACTTGGGACAGCACGGGAAAACTGGTCATCTATGGGCAGCTAAATCCATCAGAAATGACAGGCAACTCCATTGATGGTTTTACCATTCCGTTTAATATAGCCAACATCAAGAGTGCCTTACTGTTTGTAGATACCACAACCATGAATGTGGTGAATGTAAAACCATTGTTTAACCCTGCTACCGCAGGAAATGCAGGCATTAATCTCAACAGTTACGCTATAGATGCCATCGGCAACTACTATGCAGGCTACACCGGTTACATTTCATTTCCATCAAGCGACCTGTTGTATCAAGTTGATTCCACAAAGTCAAAGTCATACATTATAGCTTACAATGCAAGTGGCAATTTCCGTTGGAAAAAACAACTGGAAGGCCTGCAACCATTGGCCATGCTTGCTTATGCAAATGATTTGAAAGTGTATGGCACCAACTACATTAACTCCGGTTTTTTCACTGGAAACTTGTTGATTGACCCTAATAGCGCCCCAACCACCCACGATATTAAAAAGCTGACCATTGTAACAGACTCTGCCGACTACAACGGACAAGGCAATGTTGGTCTTGGCTCGCTGGATAATGTAGTAGCATCATTAAGCAGCAGCAATGGAAACATGACAGGCATGATTTCTCTGGGAACCAACAAAGAAGAAGAACAGGGCACCATGCGGCGTGGTTATGGCGAACAGTTTTGGGCGACCGGCACTGTTGGGTTGACCATTAGGAATGTGAATATTACCGATACTGCCTCTACATTGATGACTTACAAACTACCCGTAACAAACAATTGTAATTTGCTCCCAATAGTATTGGCCTACTTCAAAGCAATCTGCACGGGGGGCAATATTAGATGTAACTGGCAAACCCTGTCAGAAATCAATGCAGATAAGTTTCTTATTCAGCAAAGTAAAGATGGAAGAACATGGGAAACAATAGCAACTATTAAGGCTAAGGGGAACTCATCCCAACCTCAAAATTATGAATGGGTTGGAGCAAATAAGGAAACCGGAATGTTACAATACAGACTTACAGAAATAGATAAAGACGGTTTGGCTTCATGGTCGCCAACAGTATTTGCAGGATGCACACCACCAACTAACCTTAGTTTAAAAATATATCCCAATCCTGCAAATGAATTATTTATTGCAAGTATTGTCAGTCCTGCAAAAACAAACGCATTTTATAAGATATATTCAACATCTGGACAGTTAATAAGGACAAACACCCTGATTATTGAAAAGGGTGTCAATAATTTCAACATTCATATTGGGTATTTGCCAAAAGGTATATACAGGTTTGTTGTAGAGACAAAAGAAAAAGTAAGTATTTCTGATAAACTTATTAAAATTTAAAAGTTTAAACATTTCATATATAAGTACTTCAAAATTGAATATTGAGGTACTTATATTTCTATTTTACTCCGTGAAAATCTTTCTCAAAACCTTAATCTTTGCTTAGCTTACCTTTGCACCATGAAATCGGGTAAGAATATACGTCAACTTAGTTTAGATGAACTAACGCTCTATTTTGAGCAAATGGGAGAAAAAAAGTTCAGGGCTAAGCAAGTGTACGAATGGCTTTGGCTAAAACATGCACACACTTTTGATGCTATGACCAACCTTAGCAAGGAGTTAAGGGTAAAGTTGGGTGAGCATTTCACCCTGCCGGCCCTGCAGATAGAATCAACTCAATACAGCGAAGACGGCACGGTTAAAAGTCGCTTCAAAACCTCTGACGGTCATTTTGTAGAAGGCGTTTTAATACCTACAGATGAGCGGCAAACCGCCTGTGTTTCTTCTCAAATTGGTTGCAGCCTTAGTTGCAAATTTTGCGCAACAGGCTATATGGACCGTAAACGCAACCTCGATTTTGACGAAATTTACGACGAAGCCGTTCTCATAAATCAACAGGCCCACAGGGTGTATGATAAAAAGCTGACCAACATAGTCTTTATGGGTATGGGTGAACCATTACTCAACTATAAAAATGTATTAAGGGCAATAGAAAAAATCACTTCACCTGATGGTTTGGGCATGAGTGCAAGACGCATAACAGTTTCTACTGCAGGTGTTGCAAAGATGATCAAACAATTGGGCGACGATAAAGTCAGATTTAACCTTGCCCTAAGCCTACATGCTGCCAATGACACAAAGCGCAACGAGATAATGCCCATCAACGAAACGAACAATATTCAGGCTTTGATAGAGGCACTCAACTACTTTTATAAAGAAACCGGCAACCAAATTACGTTTGAATACATTCTTTTCAAGGATTTCAACGACAGCTTAAGAGATGCTGATGAACTCATAAAAATTTACCGTCAGGTACCTGCAGATTTGGTCAATATTATTGAATACAACCCAATAGATGCAGCCCGGTTTATGAAACCCGATGAAGAAACAACCGAAAAGTTTATGAACCATTTATCAAAATCCCGTGTTAATGCAAGGCTACGCCGTAGTCGAGGCAAAGACATTGATGCTGCATGTGGACAGTTGGCTAATAAAGAATTTATGGTTGAGTAGCCTTAAAACAGATGGTTTATTAAACAAGTATTTTTATTATTCAGGCATTTGTTCCATGATGACTCATCGTTGTGTCACACGTCTATAGATTTGTGCTGCCGTTTAACTTTTTCCATGTTTTATCAAGCAAAAAATGGGGCATTTTGAATGAAGAAAATAAATAATAATCATAAAATTAACCTGAATCATAACTAACTAACGAATTTTTAATTTATTTTGTAACTATCAAATAAAAAAATACAGCCTTGGAAAAAAACTTCAAGTGGTCTGACGAAGCAGAGCCGCACAAAAAAAGAACAAAAGAGATTATTGGAAAACATCCGGAAATAAGGGCACTTATTGGCCGTAATCCTTACACATTTTTGGTCATTTTACTTTGCGTAGGTGTTCAGATAGCAGGTGCAATATTATTGAAAGATGCACCATGGTGGGCAATTTTTGTAGGTGCTTACTTTGTAGGTGCTTTTGCATGTCATACCTTATTTGTTTGTATTCATGAGTGTGCACACAATCTACTTTTCAAAAACCGTACACTTAATACATGGTCGGGCATTTTAGCCAATTTACCACTCGTATTTCCAAGCTCTGTTTCATTTCAAAAATACCATATCAAACACCACTCCTTTCAAGGTGTTGAAGAGTTAGATGCTGATATGCCCTTTAAGTGGGAAGCAAAACTTATAGACAACTCCATGCTTGGCAAAGCACTATGGTTATTGTTTTATCCTGTCTTTCAACTTTTAAGACCAATCAGATTAAAAAATGAAATCAATGTTTGGGATGGCTGGACCGTTGTAAACTGGATAGTGCAAATAGCATTTATGTCAGCCGTTGTATATTTTCTCGGAGCTAAAAGCACTGTGTTTTTAATTGCAGGTTTCTTCTTTTCTGTAGGCCTTCATCCTTTAGGTGCCCGCTGGATTCAGGAACACTACCTAACCCACGGCGATCAGGAAACAAAAAGCTATTACGGTCCATTGAATACAGTAAATCTAAACGTAGGATATCATAACGAGCACCACGATTTTCCTTCTGTTTCCTGGGACAAATTACCTAAAGTGAGAAAAATTGCCGGAAGCTACTATGATACACTTGGTTATCATACTTCCTATACAGGCTTATTATTCAGATTTTTGTTTGACAAAAATTTATCTATTTACAGCCGTGTAGCACGTGCCAACAGAGGTAAAGAAAAAGTGACCAAAGAAGCCGTAATACCTGCTGTAAAAATGGTAGAAATGATGGACTAATCCCTTATTAATCTTCAATATAAAAGAGTTGCTGTTGAAAAATGGCAACTCTTTTTTGTTAAAAGGATTTGCTGATCAACTTAATTTATTCATAGTTATTCCCTTGGCGTAGTATAAAAAAATTAAGCATTTTCAATTTTACTGTTAAGAAATTGAAATATTTTCAGTAGTTCTTTGTACTTTGTACCAAATTATTCGAATGCTTGAGCCATGGAGAACAGGTATTGTAACCAAAATAATTAATGAAACCGCACAAACCCGCCGCTTCTGGATACAAATTCCGGAATTGGAACAGTTTGACTTTGCCCCAGGCCAATTTATTACACTTGATCTCCCCATACACGAAAAAAAGAATAAAAGATGGCGTAGTTACAGCATTTCGTCTTGGCCCGATGGTACCAATACAGTAGAACTAGTAATTGTATTGTTAGAAGGTGGACTTGGAACAACTTATTTATTTAATGAAATAACAGTAGGTTCTGAACTAACACTAAGAGGTCCTCAAGGCGTTTTTACACTACCTGAATCTATAGACAGAGATTTATTTCTGATTTGCACGGGCACGGGTATTGCACCTTTCCGGTCTATGATTCATTACATAAACATGCACAACATTCCCCATCAGAATATACATTTGGTTTTTGGATGTCGCAAATTTGGGGATGCGCTGTATGCAAATGAATTAAAGGAAATGATGCGCAAAGAACCCAAATTCTTCTTTCATACCTGCTACTCAAGAGAAGAAGAGGAAAATCTGGAGCATTTGGTACGTATAGGCTATGTACATCAGGTATTTGAAGAAATTCTGCAAAATAATAAGGTACCTTCCTATTTTTACCTTTGTGGTTGGAAAAATATGATTGACGAAGCCAAACAAAGAATTATGGCGTTAGGTTACGATAGAAAAGACATACATCTGGAGTTGTATGGTTGAATAAATATATACATGAATAAAGGAAAAATAAAAGTGTTGCTACATACTGTAGCAGGATTGTTTGTATTGTACCGTGGGCTTGAATGTTTTGAAACAAGTAAACTTTTACCTGCTGCCGTATATCTTGGCTTTTCAATAATATGCATTTTGGTAGCAGCACTTCATAATTCAATAACAAGACGCTTTATACAGGCTGATACCGCGTTTTTTCTTATAGAATCCCTAACTCTTTTGTACACAGCCTGGCACTACAAAAGCCTTAATTTAAATGCACTTTATATTATTTATGGAATAGCAGGACTTACCCTAATTTCTTTTTCAATTTTAAGCATTAATGATGCTGAAAAACCAAAACCAAAATATAAATCCCGAAGAAGAAGAAGTAGTAGTTCAGGGGGTAAATTAAATGTAGATGATGGAAACCTGCAAAATACAGGTTCCATTCAATAGATTACATTTACATCAAACTATTTATAATTATTTCTTTTACACTTTCTAAAGTAATCCGCTCTTGTAACATGCTATCACGATAACGTATAGTTACAGTGTTATCTTCTTTTGTCTGATGATCTATGGTAACGCAAAATGGTGTGCCAATAGCATCCTGCCGGCGATATCTCTTACCTATAGCATCTTTTTCTTCATAAAAACATTTAAAGAAAGGCTTACATTCATCTATTAATTTTCGGGCTATTTCAGGCAGCCCGTCTTTTTTAAGCAAAGGTAAAACAGCCAGCTTAACAGGGGCAATTTTTGCAGGAATATGCAACACTGTTCTGCTATCAGTAGTTCCATCTTCTTTAGTAATGGTTTCCTCCTCATATGCATTAGATAATATTAACAAAAACATTCTATCTAAACCTATAGAGGTTTCTACTACATAAGGTATGTAATTGCCGTAAGGCTTGCCGGTAGCCGGGTCTATATCATTATCAAAATAATTTTGCTTTTTCTTGCTGTATTCCTGATGCTGACTTAGGTCAAAATTTGTTCTGCTATGTATACCTTCTACCTCCTTAAAACCAAAAGGAAACTCATATTCTATATCTAATGCCATATCAGCATAATGCGCCAACTTTAAATGATCATGATAGCGGTATTTTTCAGCAGGTATTCCAAGGCTTAAATGCCATTGCAACCTTGCCTCTTTCCAATAGTCATACCATTGCTTTTGTGTACCGGGACGAACAAAGAACTGCATTTCCATTTGTTCAAACTCCCTCATTCTAAAAATGAACTGACGGGCCACTATTTCATTTCTAAAAGCTTTACCCGTTTGTGCAATTCCAAAAGGGATTTTCATGCGGGCCGTTTTTTGCACATTTAAAAAATTTACAAAAATGCCCTGCGCCGTTTCCGGACGGAGGTAAACAATATTATCATCAGGATTGTCACTTGCCACGGCACCAAATTCAGTTTTGAACATCAGGTTAAACTGACGAATATCAGTCCAGTTACTTGTGCCGCTTACAGTGCATACTATTTTGTGGGAGGTAATTAAATCTTTGAGTGCGGTATAATCATCGGCGGCTAGCAAAGCATCCATTTGTGCCAACAATGCTTCTGCTTCTTCTGTTTTGCCCTGCTCTTTTAACAGGTCTGCCTTGGCTTCTATAAGGTGGTCTACGCGGTAGCGTTTGTTGCTATCGCGGTTGTCAATCATGGGATCGCTAAAATTATCAACGTGACCGCTTGCTTTCCAGGTTGTGGGATGCATAAAAATTGCGGCATCAATGCCAACAATGTTTTCATGCATTTGGGTCATGCATTTCCACCAATAATCTCTGATATTTTTTTTGAGTTCACAACCATAAGGACCGTAATCATAAACGGCACTTAAACCATCGTAAATCTCACTACTGGGAAAAACGAAGCCATATTCTTTGGCGTGGGAAATAATTTGTTGAAAGTTATTTTCGCTGCTTGTCATAATGTGGCAAACCTACAGGAAAATAACAGGAAAATGAAATGATGAAAGGTGTAAATACAGATGAAAATGAATTAATTCATCACCAGTTTGTTTTTAATAAAAGCCCCTTCTACATCTCGCATCTTATTTAACAATTGTTGATTTTCGGCTTCTAATTCTAAAATCTTTGCATGGCTCTTTACAATTTCGTATTGATACCTTTTAATCTTGGCCTGCACTTTGGATGCCAAATAAGCTTTGCAAATAACTCCAAAAACAATGGCGCCTAAAAAAATTCCGCCATATTGCATTACAATGTTTAATAAAGGTGAAAACATAATAGGTAAATTTAGTTTTTAAAATGTATCCTTATATAAGACTATACAAAAACACATAAGGTTGCATTATCTTTAAAACCTACGTAAAGTTCTATACCAGGGTACCCAAAAGGATGCTTATTTCCATTAATTTTTAATTAAAATATTCCACCTAATTAAGCTTTTTATTATCCTTATGCCTGTTTATATCCCTTTCTGTCTTTTTGTGTATATTTTTTTCAAACGCTTTGGTTAGATCAATATCTGTTTGGTTTGCCAAGCAGATGAGTACCCATAATATATCAGCCATTTCATCAGCCATATCTGTATCCTTGTCACTCTTTTTGTAAGATTGCTCGCCAAACTTTCTTACCATTATGCGACTCAACTCTCCTACCTCTTCCATTAATATGCCAAGATTAGTAAGTTCATTAAAATACCTTACTCCAATGGTTTTTATCCATTCATCTACCTGCTTTTGAGCTTCTTCGATAGTTATACTCACTTTGTTTAGATTTAAGATGTTAGATGGTAGATACTAGATGTTAGATTTTAGATATTAGATAAGGGATGTAATGACTTTTGGCTACTCTTTGTTCTTACTATCCATTACAATAGTTACGGGTCCATCGTTTAGCAATTCAACTTTCATATCTGCGCCAAATATGCCCTGCTCTATTTTTTTACCCAGATCTTCTTCAAGTTTTGTTTTCAGACTTTCGTAAATCGGAATTGCAACCGGACCTTTGGACGCTTTAATATAAGATGGACGATTTCCCTTTTTTGTACTTGCATGCAGCGTAAACTGACTGATCAATAATATAGAACCCTGTTCTTCTTTTACACTCTTGTTCATTACTCCGGCCTCATCATTAAAGATGCGCATGTTGATTATTTTGTTGCTGATCCAGTTGACATCATCTTCATTATCTTCATCTTCTATGCCTACCAATACCAATAGCCCATGAGCTATTTGACCTACAATATGACCATCTACTACTACTGAAGCTTTTGTTACTCTTTGTATTACAACCCGCATAGTTCGTAATTATTTTTACTTTTATTGCTATGAAGGTAAATGTAAGTAATGAAATTGTTTTCAGCACAGCAAGAAGTGGAGGTAAGGGTGGTCAAAATGTAAATAAAGTAGAAACAATGGTTGAAGGCCGGTGGGATGTAGCCAAATCAACTTTATTTGAAAATGAAGAAAAACAATTGATCAATGAAAAGTTACTTAAAAAAATTACAGATGATGGCTACTTATTGGTTAAGTCGCAGACAGCAAGGACACAATTGGGCAACAAAACAGAAGTTATCAGAAAAATGAATGAACTAATTACTCATGCTTTAATTAAAAAGAAATCAAGAATTGCTACAAAGCCTACAAAAGGTATGATAGAAAAAAGAATAAAAACTAAAAAGAACAAATCAGAGGTAAAGGTTACGAGGAGAAAATTAAAACCCGGCGAATGGTAAACAATAATTGATGATGAAAATTTATAAAAATATATTCTTTCGATCCTTTGTCACTGAAATCAACAAAATACGATCATCAAATTTCTTACTCCTATTTTTGCTGGATATAATTTATCAATTTGAGCGGTATAAAAAAATTAGCAGGTCAAACCATGTGGTATGGAGTTAGTTCCATTGCTGCAAGATTTATCAACTACCTGCTAACACCTTACCTAACCTATATACTAACGGTTGCCGATTACGGCAAAATGGGTTTGGTCTATTCTGCCATTCCCTTACTAAATGTATTGTTTACCTATGGCTTAGAAACCTCCTATTTTCGTTTTTCACAACGAAAGGAATTTCAAAATTCAGTTTACAGCACAGCTAGTATTTCACTTATAATTTCAACTATTTTTTTCTCTATAGTATTATGGTTTAGCCAACAAAACTTAGCTGCATTTGCTGGCATACCCCATTACCCACGGCTTGTACAGTTGAGTATAATTATTATTGCTTTAGATGCTCTTTGTACATTACCTTTTGCCAAATTGCGACAAGAAGGGAGGCCGGTAAAGTTTGCCTTCATTCGTATAATGAGTATTTTTATAAATATTGGTGCTACAATTTTTTTCATTTCTGTTTGTCCAACTTTACTAGAAAAAAATCCAAATCATTGGGTGGGCCTTATCTACCATAGTGATGTAAATCCAGTAACATATATAGTCATTGCAAACGTAATTCAGTCTGCATTTACTTTTATTTTGTTATTGCCGCAAATGGGTGAGATAAACCTAAAATTCAACACAGTACTTTGGAAAGAAATGATGATTTACTCATTGCCACTTATTTTAGTGGGCATGGGGGGAATGGTCAATGAAACATTTGACAGGCTAATGTTGCGATGGTTGGTTCCGGGTGATATTACTTTTAAAGAAGAACAGGTGGGCATTTATAATGCCTGTTACAAATTGTCTATTCTTATAACTTTGTTTATACAGGCATTTAGAATGGGTGCTGAACCATTCTTTTTTAAACAATCAGAAAGTGACAACCCCCAAAAAACTTATGCCCGGGTTATGAAGTTCTTTGTAATCACCATCACATTTATGTTTCTTGTAGTAAGTCTCTTTTTACCACTTTGGCGCTATTTTATTGCAGATAAACATTGGAGCGGTTTAGCAGTTGTTCCAATACTGTTACTAGCCAACATGTTTTTAGGCATTTACTATAACCTAAGCATTTGGTACAAGTTGAGCAACAGGACAATTGCAGGCGCCTACATTACTATCATTGGCGTATTAATAACACTTATTATCAACGGTATATTTATCAGTTGGTATGGCTTTATGGCTTGTGCATGGGCAACATTTTTTTGTTATGGTTCTATGATGGTCATAAGCTTTGTGTGGGGTCAAAAACACTACCGGATTCCCTATGCATGGAAGAAGCTTGTTGCCTACATAGCAATTGTGGTATTACTATTTCTTATTCATAAGGGAGTAACTTATTTTGTACCCAATATTATAGTAAATGTACTGGTAGCTTCATTACTTCTTTTCAGCTACGGTTGGTTTATATTACTTATAGAAAGAAATGAATTGAAAAAATTACCCTTGCTGGGTAAATATATCCGGTAGAATAAAAATGCCGAAAAAACTTCTGAATTAAAATTTCAGATTTTTTCGTTTTTAAATTTATAAAAACATTAATCATGGAAAATAAAATAAGCATAACTGTCGAAGCTTTAATTAATGCCCCGGTAGAGATAGTATGGCACTACTGGACCGAACCTGAACACATTACCCAATGGAACTTTGCCAGTGATGAATGGCATTCCCCAAAAGCAGCAAACGATCTTACTGTTGGGGGAAATTTTGTTTATAGGATGGAAGCCAAGGATGGAAGTTTTGGATTTGATTTTGGTGGCAGTTATGATGCCATAGTAACCAACGAACAAATAAACTACACCATGGGTGATGGAAGAAAAGCTCAAATCAGCTTTATTAGTCAGGATGACAACACAAAAATTATTGAAACCTTTGAAGCAGAAACCGAAAACTCACTTGAACTGCAGAAAGGCGGATGGCAGGCTATTCTGGATAATTTTAAAAAGTATGTAGAGGCAAATTGAGTTGCTAGCTGCAACCCTAAAGAACATACTACAGTGCAAAAAAAAAGTAACGAACATAAACGAAAAAAGCCCACGCATAAAATGGCACATTTGATATCAGCCTAAACAAAAGCCAACACACCAAAAACCCAAAGAGCCATTTTTTTGCCAACGCCCTGACATCGTTTCGACATAAAAACTTATCTTAACACACTGAAAAAAGAATATAAAATTGTAGATGGAATTAAAAGAATTGAAACCCAGAAAGGCACTCAACAAAGCCTTTTTAAAAGTAAAACCGAACAGGACTGAAATTGAAGGTTTCAAAGCCAATCTTATCCAGTTACTCGACAGGACAAATGACACCGAAAGCGAAGAGTTTCATAAAAACCTTGTCATTGACTTTTTAAAGAAAACCTATTACGACCCAAACCATTTTATAAATACAAAAGGTCGAAACGACCTTGTAATTCATAACGGAAATAACGCAAGTAGTTCTGTTGGTGTAATCATTGAAGCAAAAAAGCCGACCAACAAAACGGAAATGATAAAATCATTCGCTGTGGGTGATAGCCCGCAGCAAATGATTTCGAAACTAAATGCTAAAGCGTTTCAGGAATTAGTGCTTTACTATTTACGAGAAAGAATAACACATAAAAATCTTGAAGTAAAATATCTAGTTGCGACCAACATAAACGAATGGTTCATTTTTGACGCTACCCTATTCGACAGACTTTTTGCTCAAAACAAAAACCTTGTAAAACAATTCAATGACTTTGAAGGTGGGCGTTTGGCAGACACCAAAACTGATTTTTTCTACAAACAAATTGCAGAACCTTTCATTGCCGACATTAAAACCGAAATTGAATTTACCTACTTCGATTTACAGGAATATCAAAAACCACTTCGCAACACTGACAAGGCAGACGACAACAAACTCATTGCTTTATTCAAACTCCTTTCAGCCGAGCATCTTTTAAAACTTCCATTTACCAACGACAGCAACAGCCTTGACAAAAGGTTTTATAGCGAGTTGTTACACATTATTGGTTTAACAGAAACAAAGGAAGGAAGCAAAAAACTAATTGAAAGAAACAAAGACGGCGAAAGAAATTCGGGAAGCATTCTTGAAGATGCAATCATTCAGCTTGACAGCTTAGACAAAATAAACCGTTTAGACCGACCGAGCCAATTTGGAAGCACTCAACAAGAACGCTTATTTAATGTAGGACTTGAACTTTCAATTACCTGGATAAACAGAATATTGTTTCTCAAATTGTTGGAAGCACAATTGATCACGTATCACAAGGGCGACAAATCGTATTCGTTTTTAAGTTTAGACAAAATCAAAAACTATGACGACCTAAACAGTTTGTTTTTTCAGGTGTTGGCTCGTAAGTATGACGATAGAAACCAAGATGTAAAAAAAGCATTTGAAAAAGTGCCTTACTTAAATAGTTCACTATTTGAGCCAACAGAAATTGAGCAAGTAACTTTATTCATCAGCAATTTAAAAGATGATAAAACTATTCCCGTTATCTCATCAACAGTTCTCAAAAACGACCAAGGCAAAAAACGGACAGGTAATTTAACAACCTTAGCATATTTATTTGAATTCTTAAACGCTTACGACTTTACAAGCGAAGGTTCAGAAGAAATTCAAGAAGATAATAAATCACTTATTAACGCTTCTGTTCTCGGTTTAATCTTCGAGAAAATAAACGGCTACAAAGACGGTTCATTTTTCACTCCGGGTTTCATCACCATGTATATGTGTCGTGAAACTATTCGTAAATCGGTAGTTCAGAAATTCAATGAAACAAAAAAATGGAATTGTTCATCCGTTGAAGAATTGTACGATAAAATTGAAGACCGGAAAGAAGCCAACGACATTGTAAACAGTATTAAAATTTGCGACCCTGCCGTTGGTTCCGGACACTTTTTGGTTTCGGCACTCAATGAAATGATTGCTGTAAAAAATGACTTAAAAATATTACAAGACCGCACAGGAAAGCGATTAAAAGAATATCAAGTTGAAGTTGTAAATGACGAACTAATTGTAACAGACGAAGAAGGCGAACTATTCGACTACAACCCCACAAACAAGGAAAGTCAGCGAATACAAGAAACACTTTTTCACGAAAAGCAAACGATTATTGAAAACTGCCTTTTCGGTGTGGACATAAACTCCAACTCTGTAAAAATTTGTCGTTTGCGTTTGTGGATTGAGCTATTGAAAAACGCTTATTACAAGACCTCGCCCCAACCCTCTCCAAAGGAGAGGGAGTTGGAAACACTTCCGAATATTGACATCAATATAAAATGCGGAAACTCATTAGTTAGCCGTTTTGCTATTGATGCCAAACTGAAAGATGCTCTAAAAAAAAGTAAGTGGACCATTAATAGCTACCGAATAGCTGTGGACACATATCGAAATGCTGAAAGCAAGGAACAGAAAAGAGAAATGGAACGGCTGATAAATGATATCAAATACGATTTTGTATCGGACCTCACATTTAGAAATAAGGAGGCAAAAGATTTAGTTAAATACCGGGGAAAAGTGGTACAGATTGCAACAGACATTGCAAATCGTTTAGCTTTTGGAGAAAAAATTAATCCAAGAGTTTATAAAGAATTAGAAGATGTAACAAAGAAAAGAGACGAGGCAGAATTAAGGGTAAAAGAGATTGAGCATAACAAGATTTTTGAAAATGCTTTTGAATGGCGTTTTGAATTTCCCGAAGTATTGAATGATGATGGTGATTTTGTTGGCTTTGATGTGGTTATTGGGAATCCGCCATATTTTTCGTTATCGAAAGTGAAAGAACAATCAGAATATTTTTCTAAAGCGGGATTTCTAACATATTCTAAAGGAGCAGATATATATTGTTTGTTTTATGAATTAGGAGGTAATATTCTGAAACCATTTGGATTCTTAACCTATATTACTTCAAATTCGTGGTTAAGGGCTATCTATGGTGAATTATTGAAAAACTATTTCATAAATAATTTACAGCCAATTGCACTTCTAAATATTGAAGATGTTCAAATATTCGAAGAAGCTACAGTAGAGTCGAATATCGTTACACTTCAAAAAGCAATTCACCAAAGTTCGTTTCCTGTAGTTAATTTATCAAAAGAGTATTCGTTTGGGAATTCTCTAAGTGAATATTTTGAAAGTAATAAATTTCAGTTTACACCGCCTCAAACATCTGAATGGTTTATAGGAAATCAAACTGTTGGTATATTGAAAAGCAAAATTGAAAGTGGAACCAAATTATTGAAAGACTTTAATATTAGAATAAACTTTGGAATAAAGACGGGTTATAACGAAGCATTCATTATTGATGAAAAAAAGAAGAATGAACTAATTACTGCCGATAGCAAGAATACTGATATTATTAAGCCAATCATTCGTGGTAGAGATTTAAAAAAGTATTCATATGAATTTAACAACCAATGGGCTATATGTACCTTTCCAAGTTTAAAAATAGAGATTGAAAATTATCCGTTAATTCAAAAATATTTCCTTGAAATAGGCAAAAAAAGACTTGAGCAAACCGGAGAAGATGGGTCGAGAAAGAAGACTTCAAACAAATGGTTTGAAACACAAGATTCGATTGCCTATTGGAAAGATTTTGAAAAGGAAAAAATAATTTGGGGTGAAATATCTGACAAACCAAAATTTGCTTATGACGATAAAAAGTATTTTGCAGAAGCAACAACTTTTTTGATGACAGGTGAAAAACTGAAATTTCTATTGGCTATTCTAAACTCAAAAGTTTCTGAATGGTATTTTAACTTAATAGGTACAACAACAGGAATGGGTACAAATAGGTGGAAGAAATATAAAATTGAATTATTGCCTATAAAACAGCCTTCAGAAGACCAGGAAAAAGAAATTGAAAATCTTGTAAATGAAATTTTGAAAAGAAAAAAAAACAATCTACAAACAACAACGACTCACCTTGAGAATCAAATAGACCAATTAGTTTACCAACTTTACGACTTGACCGAAGAAGAAATAAATATCATAGAAGGCAATTAAAATAAATACTATGAGTAACATAAAATTATTTGAAAGCAAAAAAGTACGTAGTCAATGGGATGCGGAAAAGGAAATTTGGTATTTTAGTATTGTAGATATTGTAGGCATTCTTACCGACCAGCCTACAGTAGATAGAGCAAGGAATTACTGGAAAGTACTTAAAAGCAGGTTGATAAAAGAAGGAAATGAAACGGTTACAAATTGTAACCAGTTGAAACTAGAAGCTGAAGACGGCAAACTAAGACTCACAGATGTTGGAAATGTAGAAGATGTCTTCCGTTTAATACAATCCATCCCATCGCCCAAAGCAGAACCATTTAAACAATGGCTTGCAAAAGTTGGCTATGAACGTATGCAAGAAATTAATGACCCAAGCCAAAGTATAGACAGAGCCAGAGAAAACTGGCAAAAACTTGGCAGAAGTGAAAAATGGATTCAGCAGCGTATGACCGGACAGGAAATGCCTCTGGCATTCAGCAATTCAAATAAAATCAATAAATATATTCATTGCTAAACCCGAAATAAATTAACTGATTATTGGAAAGAAAGTGGAGTAGAGAAGGCAGATGAATTTGCCTTGCTTACTAATAATAAAAAGCTTATTCCATTTCCCTTCTCCTATTGGAGAAGGTGGCTGAAAGCCGGATGAGGTAACCAAGAATGGACTGGATTAAGTGTTAAAAAACACAAAGAAATAGAAGGGCTAAAATCTCAAAACCTAAGAGACCACATGAGTGAAGCCGAGCTTATTTTACAGCTTTAGCTGAACTTTCTACCAGGCAAATTGCCGAAACGGATGAAGCAAAAGGGTTACAAGAAAATGCTAAGGCAAGCAAAAAAGGTGGCAAAATTGCAAAAGATGCAAGGCTTCAATTAGAGCAGCAAACGGGCAAAAAAGTAGTAAGCGGAAAAAATTTTTTACCCCCAAGTAAGGAAAACAAGAAATTGAAATAGACCAATTAGTTTACCAACTTTACAACCTTACAGAACAAGAAATAAATATCATTGAGAACGCATAAACCGATAGAAATGCCATTGGTTAACAGCCAGATATTCCTTTTTTTGCTGAACCACATGGTATAAGGCAACTTACAAGAAAAACCTAGCAAAGTGTTTGTATTTCCAACAGCACAATCAGAGGGCATAATGTACGAAAAAGAAAACGATAGTTCAGGCCGCAAAACGAAAAGTGTAACTTATCATGAATAAAATAATTATATTACCAATATTATGAAAAGAACCATACTGATATTATTATTCATCTTATTGATCACCAAAGTATCAATTTCACAAAATACCCGGCTTAACGATTACAATACTATAGGCTGGATAAGTAATACAGCCACAGTAAAAATTCATAAGAAATGGAGTGCCCATATAGAATATCAATGGAGGAGAGTAGAGTTTTTGAAGAATTGGCAGCAAGGGCTTGCAAGATTGGGTATAAATTATCAGGCTAATGATAAAGTTCAATTTCGTGCAGGCTACGCATCAGCCATTACATTTCCCTATGGCGATTATACTTTGCAGGCTGCAGGAAAAATTTTTCCTGAACACCGTCTGTTCGAAGCAATAACTATTACTGATAAGGTTAATCAATTAGGGCTAATACACCGTTTTATGCTTGAACAACGCTGGGTGGGTCGGTACACAAACCCAACATTAGATAAAACAGATGCAACCACTTACCTAAACCGAATGAGATATATGATTAGGTTGCAACATGGCATAAGCAATAAAGAAATAAAAGATAAAACCTTGTATGCGGCTGCTTATGATGAAATATTTATTGGGTTTGGCGAAAATGTGGGTGAAAATATTTTTGATCAAAACCGACTGGGTCTGTTGCTTGGATATCGCTTTAGTTCTTTCATTAAAGTGGAAGGTGGCTTTTTAAATCAGATAGTACAACTAGGACGTGAGATAAACGGCAGCAATGATATACAATATAACAATGGAATGATTATCAGCTGTATCTATAACCTGTAATACCACTGCGGTTTAGGATTTGAATCAACTCTTAATAAATTTCATTCCAACATACAAAAAATCAACATGATAATTGTTGCCTCTAATTTTTTGTTTTCTATGCTCTAAAGCTATATCATGGGTCGTGATTACATGAGCTATTGGAGTGTTCAAATTCAATTTTATTCTTGTTATTAATTGATCAGTTTTATTGTGGCTTCAATACAACTCTCCCATCATTATAGAGCAAACATCAGCTAAATGCCCCATTTCAACCTTTGCAAAAGGAGCACAAAATGCGTTGGAATCAAGCAATACTTCATTGAGCATTTCTTTATCACCTAACCCAAGCAACAGCTATTTTACCCTGCGGGTAAAAGCAACAAATCAGGAGGCTATACAAATAAGGGTGATAGATGTAAACGGTAAACGCTTGTTTACTGCCAAAAGAATGGCTGAACAGGCTTTTAAATTTGGTGAGTCATTTGCACCAGGTGTGTACATGATAGAAGTTATGCAGGGTGATGATGTGAAAATAGTAAAGGGTGTAAAAGTTAAGTAATAGTTTGTAGAATTATAAAGGGTCTATATTATTTAGACAATACATTTGTAACAATAAAAAGCCGTTGTAGGATAAATTTTGCAGCGGCTTTTTATGTTTGTCCTGGTAGAATCTGCCAATGACTATGGTGATGTCTGCGAACCCCGCCTCATGGAAGCAAGATTATGCTTTGTAAATGATTATCAATAGCAGTTACCCGAAGCAGGGTCTCTTCGCTTACCCACAAGGCTCGGAAAGAAGACCCCGCCATGACAAAAATTAGGAATCAGGAAGTGGGAATTGCTACCTGTTACTTGAAAAATAGCCGCTCTGACATTGTGTTGGGGCGGCTCTTTTTATGTGAGGCATTGCTGCTAATAATTGATTACCTGGAAGAGGCTTTCCAAAATAGAAACCATTCTCTGTTTTAGCGATTCTTCGGAGCTAATTTTTGACTTTCGCGACTGTCTCTTTTTTTGGCAGGGTAAAACGCCTATAACAAATATTAAGGCTTATAAAGCCTATTCCAAAATACCACTTCCCTTAATATGTTGCCTGTTTGCCACTGCCCAAGTCGAAAGGGCATTATTTTTATGTGGTAATCCTAATTTCTTCATAACGTTACTTCTGTGATTTTCAACAGTTTTTTCGGCAATAAAAAGCAATTCTGCAATTTCTTTACTACTTTTTTCCCTGGCGATGAGTTCTACAATTTTCCTTTCTGCAGAAGATAGCGATAAAATTTTTTCCTCCAGGCTATCAGTATCTCTTAGAATCAGCGCTGTATCGAGCTTAGGGCTGAACCATTGTTTTTTGTATTTCAGGCTGTTCATGCACTCTTCCAATTCTTCCATCGCAAAGTCCTTGAGCAGGTAGCCGTTTACGCCAAGAGTTTTGGCTTTTTCAAACAGCGCCTTTTCGTGGTACATGGTGTAAATGATAATGCGGATTGTTTTGTTTGTTTTTCGCAGTTGCTCTGTCACTTCTAGTCCGGTCATTCCCGGCATATTCAAATCTAAAATAACATAATCGGGTTTTAAGGTAAGAATGTGGTTTAGCGCCGTAATTCCATGGTTAAAGGCACCCACCACGTTATATCCCAGCTTTTGCAAAAAAAGCTGCATGCCATTAAGTGTTATTGGATGATCATCTGCTATGATTACGTTTCGCATTAGAACTTGTATATTGAGTAAGTGACTATTACCCTTTGTTTGTCGGAGGGTTAATGAATGGGTGTTTTAAGAACCAACTTTGTGCCTTTGCCGTCGCTTACAAACGATGATTTGCCGCCAATGGCTCTCACCCGCTGCTGCAGGCTTTTGATACCGAATGATTTGCTGCTCTTCATTTTTTCTTCTGCATTGAACCCAATGCCATTGTCAATGATTTCTACAGATAGTTCATTGCCGTTGGTTTGTATGTTGACCTTTGCCGCATCGGCTTTAGCATGTTTGAATGTATTGGTGAGGGCTTCCTGTATAATCCTGTATAACTGTAATTCGTTGCGCTTGTTGAGCTTTAGTGTGTAGTTAATGTCGCAAGTGGTGAAAAGGCCGGCTTCGGTCATACGCTCACAAAGCGCTTCGATGCTGGCAGCAAGCCCTATGTCTTCAAACATGGCAGGATAAAGATTGCGGCTTACCTGCCGCACTTCGTTTAACACGTTATCTACATCCGATGCTGCCACGGGCTTACCGAGCTGGATGTTATTTTTTAGCGTAAGCAGTTCGTGGCTTACACCGTCGTGCAAATCAGTGGCTATGCGCTTACGCTCATCTTCGGTGTTTTGCAAAAGCTCATCGGCAAATTTTAATTGCTGCAATGCTTCTCTTTGCGCTTTTTTGCGCTTGCTTATGTAAGCAGCCACGAAACCCGACGCTATTAATAGCAAAAGCAGCAAAAGCAAGCCTGCAAGCTGCAGCCGTTGCAGCGCAAGGGTTTTCTTTTGCACCACAAGTTGCTGCTCTTTCTTTTGTGTTTCATATTTTTTCTCCAGCTCAAAAAACTTACCCCTGTCTTTCGCTGATTGCAGGCTATCTTGTACACGGTTGTAAGCGACTTTGTATTCTAAAGCAGCAAGCTTGTCACCTTTGCTCTCCGCGTCTTTAACCAGTATGCGGTAGAGATTTGCAGCGTCCCAATATAATTTGGTATTTTCTTTTTCCACCGCCAGTACTCTCATAGCTTCTGCGTTTGGAAAAGCATTGCCTTTTGCAAAAAAATAATTTGCTTCCAAAAGGTCGGTAGCGGGGGCGGCTCGCTTGTTTTCTGGTGCATTACTGAACGTGCGGCAACGGGCAATGTAGAAGGCTGCGCTGTCGAATTGTTTTGTTGCAATACAGGCCGTTGCATCGGTGTAATCCGCTGCAAAGTGGTTAAAAGGTCTTGCTTTTGTAAAAGCATTTATCATTGCCCTGCTATCGTTTGCAAGTGCTTTCAAAACAGTTGCATTCATGCCGGACTTCTCTGCATTTTGAGCCATTTTGTAACCTAACACAATGTAAAAGTCGGTATCGTGCGCCGCTTTAGTTAGCTCACGGGCCTGCATACCTTTTTGAGTTGCATGTGCTTCAAGACCTAGCGCATCGTAGTTCATCGCTATGTTGAAGCGTGTTTCCACCAGCATTTGCGTATCCTTTAGCTGCTCGTAATATTGCTCGTTTCGCTCCAACAGTGGAATAGCGCTGTCGTACTTTGTTTCCATAGAATACATCATAGCAAGCAGGGCATCATTTCTTGTTCGTGCATAGGCAGCTTTAGGGAAACTGCTATAAGCATGATTTTCTTGTAAAATTATTTTTGCAGTTGCCACAGCGGTGTCTTTCAAAATATACTGATAAGCTAAATAAATGTTGAGGTTAGGCATCACGGGGTTTTCTTTCGGCAGCCAATCCTTGCTCACAAAATCGTTCATGGTAGCAACGAACATTGAATCTCTTTTGTTGAGCATTTTGATGTTTCGTCCAAAGCTGGCGAGGTAAGTGCCTGCCAGCAAATAATTCTTTTGCTTTAAAGCGCTGTCGTAGGCGTGTTTAAAGAAAGCGAAGTAAGCCGCCGAATCGCGGTAGTTAGAAGATTTTTCGAGATAAGCGACAATGGTGTCGCGGGGTAAATCGTTTTTTGTGGACAGCCCTCCAGGCTTTTCATTACAACCGAATATGGCGGCAAAGCAGGTTAAAAGTAAAGCAAAGAGAAATAAATGGCCTGAAGGTGTTTTGCGGTCAGGATTCATAGGTTTGTTTTAAAGAAAGCAAATATAAGTAGTCAACCGTTTTTAACACGCATACAATAAAATATTTAGTGCTGCTACCCTTAAATTTTGACAAAAGGCATAGGGGCTGCCCCTCAATTCCACCCGCCATGGCTTAAATCATTTCTGCGAAGCAGTAACCTTGCTTATTCATTAAAAAAAATATGCCATGAAAAAGAAACTACAATTTGCTATCGCTATGCTGCTATTATGCGTTACGGCGCTTAAAGCACAAAACCAGGTCGGCATCAACACCACCACACCCGACCCTTCTGCAGTGCTCGACATTGTGTCTGGCAATCAAGGTGTACTGTTTCCACGCATGTCTTTGGCCCAACGCAATGCTATTGCTTCGCCGGCAACGGGGCTTATCATTTATCAGATTGATAATACACCAGGCTTTTATTATTACAACAGCGCTGCATGGACCCCTCTGACAGCCGCCGCCACTTCATCAGGCGCTTTTTTTAAACTGAAAGCCGACAGCACTCAAATCATTTACACCGACAGCGCTAATTATGGCAAATCTTTCGTGGTAAACGCAAGCCAGCAGGACTATGTTACAGGTTTTGAAGCCAAGCTTTTTTTCGACCCCGTCAAGGGAGGCGCTTTCAGGGCGGGAGCTGTTAATGGCGTTTATTGGAACAAGGCTAACGTAGGCTCAGGATCTTTTGCAGCAGGTAACAACACGAAGGCAACCGGCGCTTATTCCACAGCAACAGGGTACAATTCGTCCGCCACAGGTGCGTCTTCCGTTGCGTTAGGTGAAAGTAATACAGCCGGTGGAAACGCTTCATTTGCGGCCGGAGGTGACAATACCGCTTCAGCTTCCTTTTCAACAGCTTTAGGCTATCAAAATCAGACTACGGGTGACAATTCTTTCGCTGCGGGCAACCACAATGTAGCATCAAATTTTAACTCGGTGGCTTTTGGTAATAACAATAAAGCTTCGGGCTCACAATCGCTTGCAGGCGGTTACTCTAATGTTGCCAGTGGCTCTGGCGCAATAGCTTTAGGAATACTCGATAGCGCTACGGGCTATGCCTCCACAACATTTGGTCAACAAAATGTTGCTTCCGATAATTATGCATTGGCAGCAGGATATGGAAACAAGAGTTCAGGGCAATCTGCTTTCAGCATGGGAGAACGAAATGTGGCATCGGGTCGTGCAGCCGTTGCTTTTGGACTCAACGACACAGCTTCGGGTTTAGGTTCATTTGTTGCAGGCTTAGAAAACCGCTCTACGGCTGAACAATCTTTTGCAGCGGGCTATAACAATGAAGCTTCAGGAAATCAATCGACCGTCATTTTTGGCAATGGAAATAAAGCTACTGCCCCGCAATCCTTTGCCGGTGGAGTGAACAGCTTAACAGGCAACACAGGTGCTATAGCTCTCGGTTACAAGGATACCGCCATCGGTTTTTCCAGCATGGCAATGGGGCAAAAAAATGTTACTTCCAATTCTTATGCTTTTGCTGCAGGAAATGAAAATAGGGCATCCGGTCAATCATCTGTCAGTATGGGAGAAAGAAATGTGGCATCTTCTCAGGCTGCTATTGCTCTGGGATATACGGACACAGCTTCGGGTAGTGCCTCATTTGTTGCAGGACAGGAAAACAAAGCAAGTGGTTCTTTTGCAGTAGCAATGGGCTATCAGTCAAAAGCAACCGGTATCAGTGCTTTTGCGTTGGGACGCCTGACTAATGCCAGTGCCCACAATTCTACGGCTATGGGGAATCAAACTACTGCCAGCGGACTCAGTGCTACTGCTATGGGAAACCTGACCAATGCAAGTGGCTACACATCTACAGCAATGGGATATAATACCATTGCAAGTAATTACGGTTCTACATCAATGGGAAGGAATACCATTTCAAGTGGCAACACTTCTACAGCCATGGGAGAAACAACAACTGCCAGTGGCTACACTTCTACAGCAATGGGAACTGTAACCATTGCCAGCGGGGACGCTTCTACAGCTATGGGAAATAGAACCGTAGCAAAAGGTTTCAGTTCTACAGCAATGGGAGTAGGTACCATGGCTATTGCCGATAATTCCACAGCAATAGGTTATTACACTAAAGCAAGAGGGAATGGTGAGATTGCTATGGGTATTTATAACGACACATCTGTAACGACAAACATTCGAAGCGTTGGCTACGGGTTGGCGGATAATAACAGAAAAACAGCATTCGTCATTTCCAACACCGGCAATGTGGGCTTAAATACCATGTCACCAAGTGCAAGGCTTGATAATAACGGAACAACCCGTCTTGGCGGCAAAGGCACGGTGATGCAGAATGTGTTCAGCGGTACGCAAGACATTGGCAGCAGCGCTTCTTCAAACAAGAAATTAATCACTATTACGCACAATAAAAGCCTAACCGGCACTCAAATAGTTCAGCTTACGGTATCAGGTCAAGTTGGCACCACTTACGACGATGTGTTTGTAGCCTGCTCTTCGCAAATAAACTCCAACAGCTTTGTGGCTACCATTTACAGGGTAGATGGGCCAGATTGGGGTCAATTCCCGGTGCTGCACTGGACAATAATAGAGCAATAACTCTCTTTGCCAATACGGCATTTCCTAACTAATAAACCCTGGTTTATGTATTACCGGATTTATATAAACAATCATCAATTCACTCCAAAAAGAAAATTTAAAATGACCCGCTTTCTTCTTGCATCGCTTTTAGCATTTTGCTCCTTCCTGCTACAAGCTCAAAACAATGTTGGCATCAATACAAATACTCCGGATGCTTCTGCAGCGTTGGACGTAACTTCTACAACACAAGGCATGCTGGTGCCAAGAATGACACAAACACAGCGCATCGCTATCGCTAGCCCCGCTACCGGCTTGATGATTTATCAGACTGATAATACACCGGGCTTTTATTATTATTCAGGTTCATCGTGGAGGACAATGACCGAAAACAATAATAAGGGTGTGTCAACAGAGTTGATTGCTACAAAAAACACTTCCCAGGCGTTGAGTCTGGCACCGCAGAGTTCCCTACCACAAGTAGCCGACGTTGTTCCTTTCCAAACAACCAGCAGCAGCGCCACATTGACAAATGGTAATACATGGTCAGGTACCACCTTTACTGTGGGTGCTACCGGGGCGGGATTGTATATGGTCACCGTGCAGCTTACCGCTGATTTGGCCAGTGTATTCCCGATGCTTGAATTGAATGGAGGAGGTATCAGTAACCAAAACAATTTTTTTGGTATTGGAGCAGGTACTAATGCGTTTGGCAATAACGGGGGTGCGGCTATCACTTTCAGAAACTTCAGGGGTAATCTGACAGCCTTAGTGCCTATGATTGCAGGCGATTATTTTAAGGTGCGGGCTCAAAATACCAGCCCTGTTATTATGACTATGTTGTCGGGAGATAACGGATGCAAGCTTACGATCGTGAAACTGAACTAAACATCATAATAATTCCCGAGGATCCGGACGAATAATGTATCATTTTAAAAATAAAAAAACAGTTATGAAAAACGTTTTCTTTCTTACTCTCTTTGCCTTTGTTGCTTTTAATTCGATTGTTCGAATAAAATAAATTGAATTGGAAACTATCGTCAACACTTAATGCAAAAAAAATATATCATGAAACATATCATACCATTAATTATGCTTTTTATTGTGCCTATGTGCAGCATAGCACAAATAATACCTCCAGCTATTTATAACCAAGGCGCCGTTATCTATATTAGCAGTGGTGCCACATTGCATATAAAAGGCGATCTTAATAATAATTCAGGAGATATTGCCAATGCCGGCAATCTAAATCTTACAGGCCAGGCCAGTAACAATGGTTCTTTCTCCGCTTCAACAGAAGGTACATTGTCATTCATAGGCACCTTAGCGCAAGCTATAAACGGCGCCCAAACCATTTCGGCTAACAACGTGGTTGTAAATAATAATGCAGGCATAAGCCTGTCCACACCATTTGAGGTAAGCGGAAGTTTGACGTTTACTTCTGGTCTCGTGAATGCCACAAATGTATCTGCACCATTAATATTTACATCCACGGGGACTGTAAACGGTACCCCTACCGATGCCTCCCACGTAAACGGGTATGTCAAAAAGCTGGGTACAGGTGGCTTTACATTCCCTGTGGGAATTGTACAGAAATACCAACCGATTGCAGTTAACCTAACCACCAATGCTTCGGGTCTGTTGGCCCAATATGTGGCAGGAGATGCGGGTACGGGTCCCTTCACAGTGACTGGTACTGAACCCTTTGCCTTGAGCAGCTATAATACAGGCGAATACTGGAACCTGGCTCCTGTGAGCACGGCAGAGGGAACGGTAACCTTAAATTGGGATAATTACCAAGACAGCTATGCCTATTCTTTACCAGAACGCCGTGTAGCAAATAAGGTCAGCGGGAATTGGCAAAATGAAGGCGGCACTGCAACAGGTACAACAACGGCAGGCGGTATTACAAGTAATTCAATAAGCTCATTTCGTTTGTTTACATTAGGTAGTTTTACCTGCACCAATGCTTCCATTACCTCAGTTACCGCGGATATGAGTGCAGTTTGCCGGGGTAGTACAACCACTCTTACAGCAAATGGAGTTTCCGGGACAAATGCTACAGTTAATTGGTATAATCAACCCAATGGCGGCGGTTCTCTTTTAGGAACAGGAACAACATTAAGCAATGTAGGTGCAGGTACATACTATGCTCTTGTAACGGCAAATTGCGGCACACCTGCTGAAGCTTCGGTAACAGTAGCAGCAATTAATGCGACCACATCAGACACCACCGCTTATGCCTGCAGTACTTACACCTGGCACGATAGCACATACACTTCATCAGGAGATTATAATTACAAAACAATCAATGCAGCGGGCTGCGATTCAACAGTTACTTTACACCTTACTATTTCTAACATGTCCGCCTATGTACAATCTACCAATGCTAATATCTGTGGGGGAGAAAGTACTAACTTGGATGTTGTAGTGTCTACATCAATCAACCTTGCAAGGGGCATTGATCCTTATCAATATGTTTGGAGTAACGGGGAGACAACCTCTACTATTACCGTTACTCCTTTGGTTACAACCACTTATACCGTTACAGTGACTGACCCCGGGGGTTGTACTGCAATAGACTCAATAGTCATTACTGTTAATCAACCTACTGCATCTGACACAACAGCCACTGTTTGCAATAAGTTTACCTGGCACGATAGCACATACAAAGTTTCAACAGATGCCATTTGGCACACCACAAATGCAGCAGGTTGCGACAGTACTATTACACTTCATCTGACTATTACATCAGTTACCTCCACAACTACAAAAACAGATGCTATATGCTATGGTACAGCAACGGGGTCTATAACCGTCAACCCTACTTATGGGGTTAGTCCGTTTACCTATCGTATAGGTACGGTAGCTAGTTATGTTGCTACAAACACTTTCAATAATTTAAGGGCAGGTAAATACACAGTTTCAATCCTAGATGCCAACGGTTGTGCAGGTATTACAGACCAGATTACTATTACCCAACCTGTTACAGTTACAGGTAGCGCCTCTTCTACCCCTGTAACAACTTGTTTCGGAAGTGCTACAGGTTCAATTACGGTAAACCCATCTGCAGGCGTAGCCCCCTTTATGTACAAGTTGGGAAATACAGGAACCTTTGGTACTTCAAATGTCTTTAGCAACGTAAAAGGTGGTAAATACATCGTTTATTTACAGGATGCCAATACATGTGTAGGTTATACGTCAGTCACTGTCTCTCAACCAACCAGAATCAGTGCTGCTTACACCAAAACAGATGAAACCTGCCCCAATGCCCTCAACGGGTCAGTCACTGTTTCACCAACAGGAGGAACACCACCTTACAGTTACAGGTTTGGTGGTAGTGGCGCATTTACAGCTACAAAT
>JAYTDC010000096.1:0-27608 GCA_043736115.1 Segetibacter sp.
ATTTGTAGCTGTAAATGCGCCACTACCACCAAACCTGTAACTGTAAGGTGGTGTTCCTCCTGTTGGTGAAACAGTGACTGACCCGTTGAGGGCATTGGGACATGTTTCATCTGTTTTAGTATAAGTTGCACTCAACTTGGTAGGTTGGGTTATGGTAGCAACAATTTTGCCCACACAGCTATTGGCATCTTGTATATATACTGTGTAAGTACCTGCTTTAAGATTGTTGAAAACATTAGAAGGAGCATAAGAACCTGTTGTACCCAACTTGAAAGTATAAGGAGCAATACCTGTAGTGGGTGTTACTGTAATAGTTCCGTTGTTTCCGCCGTAGCATGTAGTAACGTTGGTTTTGGTAAAAGTACCAGTAATAGCAACGGGCTGGGTAATAGTTACCTGGCTGGTGATGCCTGCGCAGCCGTTAGCATCCAAAATAGAAACCGTGTATTTACCTGCCTTTAGATTAGTGAAAGTGTTTGTAGAAACATAACCAGCTACCGTACCTATGCGATAGGTGAACGGAGTAACTCCATAAGTTGGGGTTACAGTTATAGATCCTGTAGCAGTTCCAAAACAAGTAGCATCAGTTTTGGAAGTGGTAGAAGTAACGGATAAAATGGTTAAGTGTAGCGTCCTTGCACTATCGCAACCACTTGCAGTAGTAGTATTGAAGACATAATCACCTGAGACTTTGTATTCTGTACCTTTCCAGGTAAATTTATTGCAGACTGCGGCTGTAGTGTCAGATGTAAATGGTGCTGACGGACAGCCCGGAACACCTACTCCAAAACCAGAAAATCCTGTTGAGGAAAAATTGCCTGTCATGACTGAATTGGTACCTAAAGCAGTTGCCGTACCGGAAACAATTAATACATCATTGATGTGCGGTGTAGCTGCAGTTACGTCAGGTACAAAGAAGCCATTAGAAACTTTGACCAGTTTTGATGAGTTAAAAGTTGTTGGCGTAGCTGCGGCCTCAAATCCGATGACTTCGCTGTTGGTATAATAGAGCGAAAGGTCGTAGTTGCCGGAAGCGTTATTATTAGTGGGAACAACTTTTATAGATTTACTGGCCAGATAATTAGGTGTGTTGCTATTCCAAAACTGGGCCGAAGCCGTTGCAGCCCTGTCTATTGTCACTTGTGTGCAACCATAATCAAAGGCAGTGTTGTTTTTTATTCTTGCCATAATTGCTCCTGCTCCGTCATAAAAATATACATCATCATTGGGGCCGAGGTAAGCTGTCTTGGTATTGTTTAAAGCGGTAGAAACCGGTGTGCCTGTTACGCTTGTACCAAAAGTGGCCCGTATCCTGGCATCAGAAATAAATGCAGCAGCTCCCGTGCATGGCGAACTGGTCAGGCCGCTAGAATAAGTGCTTGCTCTGATACCTGTACCAATCGCTGGGTTTGTTCCCTCTGTAACATCTGCCAATGCTTCTGCCGCAGCATTGTCAAAACAGAAGTTAATAAGCACATTGGATGTACCATCCCATGCAAATGGTGTAGTGAAGGTGAAAAGATTAGCACCAGCCACTGATGAATAGTTGGTAGCGGGATATACTGTTGTAAATGTTTCACTCTTGAAACCAGTTGATAAATCGCTTGCCGATGTGTTTGCCATGGAAATAGTAAAGTTGGTATAAGGCACCGTACTGTTTTTTGTAACTACATATATAGTCATGGAATTAAAATTCCTGGCAGATGTGATTCCCGCAGCAATAAGTTGAGAAGCTGTCCACAAATTCTGTAGCCTGAATTTTGCCTGGATACTCTTGAATGGTGTAGTGCTGGAAGCATTTGTATTATAAGCTCCTACATTCGTACTTGCTGTTAAAGCTGTTATCGGTGCTGCATCATTATCATTGATAGTCAAAACAAAGGTCTGATTAGACGTTCCTGCCTGTGCATTGGTAGTTCCTGAAATGGTATAGTTCAGGGTAAATGTTTCTGCACTTTCTTTTGCTGCATCATCATAAATGCGAACGGTAAACGGCTGTGAAGCATTGGAACCATTGGGGAACGTAAGTACTGTGTTGAGTAGTTCATAGTCTACATTTTGTGTAGCGGTAGCACCACCTGAAACTCCCAATGTAACCGTTGCTGTACCCGTTGGCGGGTTGGCAATCAGCATATTGTAGATATAATCTTTGTAGCCTCTGCAGCCGGTTGTACTCACTGTTGTTTCTGCTTGAGCATCGCTTGGCTGTTGAAATAATATATCCGGAGTGGTGGTGGATGCTAAGAAACTCGTCCACAAACCCCGGCCATGTGTTGCCGCTACAATTGTTCCATCGGTTGCACGGTATTTTAGCATGTCCGTTCTTACCGTTGGGAAAGTTGGATCAGCGACCCACACGGTGGAAGCACCATTTAGGAAAGTTGTTTCCCAAACCCCTGTTTCAGTGGCTATGATAGCTTTTGAATTATCGGCGGGATAAAACATGGCCCATCTTACCGGCATATCAGGCAGGTTACCATCGCATGCCGTCCATGCGGCACCTCCATTGGTGGAAACCCAGACATTGTTGATACCATAATTGGAAAATACGGCAATTAAGTTATTATCGCTTAATCCTTGATTAATACAAGAAACTGTACCTCCTGGCAACCCGGTAGAACGGTCTGTACCTGCAGAACCTGATGCTATAGTATTAGCTCCATCCACCTGTACAACTCTTCCACTACCGGTACCAAAGTAAACCCTGTTGGCTGTATAGGGGGATACACTTACTGCAGTTACACTGCCAACCATGCTTGTGATATTTACAACTGCTGAAGTACTCCCCGTTTGTGGATCTGTCCACCTGCGATAGCTGGCGTTTGCATCACCACAGTACATAATATTGGCTGTGTTATCATAATCAAACGGATTAATGAATTGGCCCGTTCCACTATTCAATGTTACACCAGACCAGGAGGCTCCTCCATTTGTACTTCTTCTATAATCATTGAAAACATAAGAGCCAAACTGAAATTGTGGTTCATTTTGATCAATGGCTACAAATGCGCCATCGCCGCCAGTAACTTCTATTGAACTACTTAGTCCGGCATTGTTAAACTGGTGAACGCCATTGTCCTGTGCGCCTGCTAAAAAATAGTTGGTTGTGTTAGGATGTATGGCGCAGGAATAAAATTGTTTGATACGCAATCCCTGATTGCGGTCACGAATTGTAGCTCCATTGTCAGAAGAATAAAATATGCCACCATCCGAACCTATGACAATTTTATTGCCACGGTCATACCATATTATTTTGTGCACATCAGCATGCACATATTGGTTAACCGGCGAGGAACCTACCCATGTAGAAAGCTGTGTCCAGCTTGTGCCTCCGTTGGTACTTTTCCAGGTATCTAAGGCACCTATAATTAATTCATTTCCATTGGTTGGGTTCACTCCAACTTCTAAATTATACCATCCTTGTTGGCTGGCCCAGGTTGCATTTGGGGCAGTAACAGCTCCCCAATTGGCACCTCCATCAGCAGATCTATAAATGGTAGGTACCTGGTAAGATGCATTGGCCGGTAAGGCATATAAGATGGCGCCATCTTTTAAACAACTTATTTCTGCCCTCATACTAAACGACGGAAAAGCAGTTGTAGGTGCTGTCCATGTGCCTGAAGCCACCGTTGAGGGGATATCAGTAAAACGGTAACCTTGTGTAGAAAAAATACCCGTAACAATATGCAAACGTCCCGCTGCACTTGTACTGCTTATTTCCATATCGCATATATCAGAAGGAAGTCCTGTAGGAGTTAAGTTGGCAGACCATGTGGCCCCGCCATCAGTCGATCTGCGTAAACCCGTACCCCTTGTTCCTAAGTAAACATTTCCCTGAAAGTCGCACAGAATACGTGTACCATTTACAAAACTACTGCTGCTTGCTAAATAATTCCATGTTGCCCCGCCATCCGTGCTTTTAAAAACACCATTTCCCTGCACAGCATCCACGTTAAAATAAGATTCCCCTGTGCAGAAATACATGATATTCCTAAAGCCTGGTCTGGGATCCTGGCAAATGGCAGCAATGGCAAGGTTACTCAACTGATCGTTTATAAGTGTCCAGGTAGCTGGCGAAGCCGTGATATCTGTTGTTTTCCACAAGCCCCCTGCAACACTACCAATGAAGACCGTTTTGCCGGTGGCATCGTTGGAGTCTACCATTATTGCTCTTACCCTTCCCGAAGCCAGGCCGCTGTTTGCCCGGGTATTGCCATTGGAAGGACCGGGTACATCACTATTTGGCCCTCTTTCTACCCAACTGCCCAATAAATTTGCGGTTCCGGTTGTAGAAGGTGAGCGACGAGCAGCAGTTTTAGAGGTGACGGCCTCTTCAATAGCAATCATTAATCTCTCTCTTGGCACACGGCCTGTGGCGGGGTCTTTGGTCCTGTTATGCTCAAACAATGCAGCCTCTCCGGGGCCATCGTACTTATCTTTTTCTTCGTTTTCTATTTCTTGCTCGGCCGCAATTGGGAAAACCGTTTCCTTTTGGAATTTAGCTACAGTTTTGCCTTTGACAGGAGATTTGTGGCTTACAAATGACTTTTTGTGAATTTTGGATTTTCGGGCAGAATGAGAATTTTTTTTATTTTGCGCCTGACCGTTTCCGAATATCAGCAAAACGCCTAAAAACATGATTACCTTCATAATTGACTGAAAGGAAGTCTTGTATTTTTTCCTACAATTTATCTTTGCGTTTGCTACAGTAAAATACG
This sequence comes from Segetibacter sp., assembly GCA_043736115.1. Classification (GTDB taxonomy): domain Bacteria; phylum Bacteroidota; class Bacteroidia; order Chitinophagales; family Chitinophagaceae; genus Segetibacter. Next base: position 4,719 of record JAYTDC010000096.1, read on the forward strand.
ATAGAGTAAATAATTTGCTCATGGTGAAGAAGTTATTGGTTATTTGATTAGTTTATAAAATGGGCTTAATTAGGAAGTAAAACTTCGTGTACAGGTTTAATTTCTTAATCCTTTTTTTTACTAAGATTGCTGGATGTTTTGGTTTTAGTGTTTGTTTTTGAAACAAGCGTAAGTTAAGAATTGTTTTTATGATCGTACAGAAAATTCAAATGAAAAATTAGATAAAAATAGAAAGAAGCAAGAACGTATTCCAACAAAAAGAGGCCGTCTCAATACTAAAGTTTGAGGGTTTTTTTATATCAGCATTGATTTCAATAAAAGGAAGCATTTCTTATTTTTAGGCTGATTTTTCCGCAGGTTTATGATCCAAAGTGGGAACACTTAGTATATGTTTTAGATACTCTTTTTGGGTATAGTCTCTTGCGCATAAATTACAACATGAAAGAGAATAAAAATATCAGATAAATAAACAATAAACAAGAAATAGTTTAAAATAGAACAGCCCATGAATATATCGTAGGCTGTTCTATTTTAGAGGGATTCTTTTATTTAATTTTTATTGCCTTTAAAGTTTGTTTCTGATTGTTTTTTGTGATTTCTATCAAAAAGGATCCTGTTGCAAAGCGGTCTCCAAATTTGAACACTTGTCCAGAAACGCCCTTTGTGGTATAAACAATTTTGCCATTAACATCAATAACTCTTATTTCTAGTAGGCTATTGTTGTCTGCTTTTGTTGTAAGTGTAAAACTGCCATTACTTGGGTTAGGTGAAAGCAATACAAATGGGTTTTCAGTTTTTGTATTTGCTGTTCTTGTAGCCAATGTAGTTGGTGCGCAAGGTACTGTTGATTGTAGAATTGTTGTTACTACTGAAATATTTCCACAATTGTTTGCATCCCTTATGTATACTCTAAATGTGCCCGGTTTAAGGTTGGTAAACATGTTTGATGCACTATAACTTCCTCCGGTTCCAAATTTGAATTGATATGGTGAAGTGCCGCCACTTCCATTTGCAGTTATAGTTCCATCATTGCTGTTTATACAGGTTAAATCGGTTTTTGATAAATTTAGGGTAACCGCAGAAGGTTGTGTTACTATAGCACTGCTACTAAAAGTACAGCCACCTGCATCCTGTACATATATTCTATAAGAGCCTGCTCTTAGTCCGGTAAATGAAGCATTTGAACTAAAGGCTCCGCTACTACCTAATTTGTATAAGTAGGGAGACGTACCGCCGTTTGCTGTTGCTATAATAGAACCGTTTGTGCCACCATAACAAGTTGTATTTGTAATAACAAATGTTTGGGTCATGGAAGGCGGTTGTGAAATAGTTACCTTAACAGATCCAATGCAGCCATTTACATCCTTAACATATACAGTGTAAGAACCTGCTCTCAAACCAGTAAAGCTGTTTGAAGTACCAAATGTTCCGCTTGTACCTAATCTATAGGTAAAAGGAGCAAAACCAGTTGTTGGGGTAACTGTCAATGATCCTGTAGCAGAACCAAAACAGCCTGCATCTGTCTTGGTAAAAGTGCCTGTAATTGCGGCTTGCTGTCCTATGGTTATTTGGGCAGTAATGCCTGCACAACCATTTGCATCTAATATTGATACCCTGTAGTTGCCGGCTTTTAGATTAATAAATGTATTAGAACTGCCGTAAACACCAGTTGTTCCAATTCTGTAAGTATAAGGTGCAACACCGCTTGTTGGGGTTACAGTTATAGAACCTGTAGCAGATCCAAAACAACCTGCATCTGTTTTAGTAAATGTTGATGAAACAGAAAGTATGGTCAGGTTAAGGGTAACTGTTCTGCTACATCCGCCAGGTAGTAAATACGTATGGGTATATATTCCGGAGGTTTTTATGGTAGTATCGTACCATGTAAAACTGTTGCAGATGCTTACAGTTGTGTCATAGTTAAATGATGGTACAGTAAAAGTTGCTGTCTGATCAGTAGTAGATGCGGAGCTTCCTTGAGATGCACCTGCACCCATTCCTCTTCTTGCAAAAGCATTCCAAATAGCACAACTGTACCTGCCATTATATAGTATAGAGTCTGCTCTTAAAATTGCATTTCTTCCGTCTATAAAGCCGGGAGAACAGGGTTGTAGTTTCATGCCTTGAGTTACCAGTTTCATGGATACAGAATTGCCACCTGCACCGCCTGCATTGTACAGGTTCGTGTTGATGCCGTCAATGCCTATTATATTCCAGGTCATATCCCATAAAGTTGCAGCCCATATTTCACCTCTTGAGTGTGGAGACGAATTGGTTGGTATCGATGCCAGATTGGCATAGGTCCAGGTATTTATGCTCATATTTGTTGTATAGGGAAAAGTACGTATGCCCCCACCTGATGGGTCTTGACCAATTACATAATTACCAATAGGACGTTTATTGGGTCCATCATTTACAGTTGCAGTAGCCCAGTTGGTGGTAAGCAAAAGTGCGTAATAATCGCTCCAGCCTTCACCCATTTGTTCGGCATTAGAAAGGCAAGAAGTGGTAGCCGGTCCACCAGTCAATCTGTTTGAAATGCCATGACCATACTCATGAACTATTACTCCATTATCTAAATCGCCATCTATATTAACACCTTGAAGTGTTGCATTTACGGTACCTGCATTAATTGCTGAAGTTATAGCCAAACCGTTTGCATTAGTTATAACTACTGCAGGTATAGTTACCGTATTATCAGTTGTTGTGGAGAATGCCCCTGCTGCACTTGCATCGGCGTTGTACAATATAACACCAACGGCTCCAGCATTTTGAGCATTTTTTATCTTTGGTTGTGCAATGCAGGTACCCCCTCTGGCAATTAATACAATTTTTCCTGCAAATGCATTTGCGGCGGCAGCAGTACAACCTTGGTTGGCAGCGTTATCATACAATACAACATTAGCCGTTACCGGCCCCACATTATTCAGCTTGTTATTGGAACTCACAATTACTTCGTAAGCCTGCACAAATCCAGCTGAACCTTCGGGGGAGTTAATTTTTAAAGTGGTATTAGGGTTTGGACTAAATAAAAACATTTGCATTCTTGGTCTGCTGCCATCCACCGGGGTGCTAAAGTTTGCATTGTTGCTGCCAATACCATCCTGTGCATCAGCCAACACATAATCTCCACCTGTGCCACCGCGGCTTTGGTTATCATTTTGAAAGTTACCGGATAATTCGTCAAAGCCATATTGGTAAGTAATATCGTGTACAATATTGTTCCAATAAAATAGATTTGTAATTGCAGCAGGTTGATTAGTTCCTGCAATTGGGCTTGTATTAAAATCAAAAGTATAATCAAAAGTATAGTTAGGCTGAGGAGTAGAAGAAATGGCCGAAACCCCGATGGTTGTTTCGTTGTCTCCCGCCCTGTCTTCTTTAGACCACACATTGTTGCCACGGGTACTGTTGTGTTCTGTGGTACCATCATTGTGCCAGCCGAGTGAAGTTGCGTTATTACCTGCACCAGCCAACAGCCAAGGGTCATTTACTAAAGAGAATGAACCATACAATGGGCTTTCAATTGGAAAAGGCAGTACCCTGTATGCTGCACTGTTAATAGCAGGGGGAGGAGCCAGTTTTTGAAATTGATTTGGTTCAAAATTATTATAGCTCATTTGTTCACCTTCGTGTTCAGAGGGCTTATCCCAGCTACAATTAACGGTAAGGTTTATTTTTCCTGATACCTTGCCGGTGGTTGCATTTACATTTATTAACCAATAGTCAGAAGATTTAAACGGAACAATTTTAACCTGCCAACTTAATTCTAATTGATTTTCAGTAGTTGCCACCCACATCAATTCTGTAGTAATATTCTCCTGCGAAATAGCCAGTCCATCAAACTCCACTTTTTGACCATTTGCTTCAGTTTTTATTGCTGCTTTGTTTTGTGGTGAAGAAAGGTTTATGTATTTGGCAGCAAATGAAATAGCCTCATCAGGCTTTACAGTTGCATTTGCACTTTTTGGTGCTTTGTTAGTATTGGTAGAAATAAACGAACCTGCTGCCGAGGATACTTTGTCGTTTTTAAAAGCAATTGATTTTATGCTGTTAAAAACAGGAAGGCCAAGATAGGATTGTTGTAAGTAAACAAGTTCAGCATCAAGTGTTGGGTCATGATAGGCTTTAGAAATTATAACATCTTTTAACTGCGCATTAGAAATGCCGATTGCTGCAGCATTTCTTTGTACAAGGCTTAATGCTTGTTTGCTTTCTAAGTTATTTTGTGCATTTGCATTTACCCCTGTTAGCAGTGATACCAATGCAAAGCAAACAACCAAAAAGTTTTTTTTAAAAACTTTAATAAGAGTGTTCATTAGTTTGGTTTTTTTTTTAAAAAATGTATTAATTAAAAGTCGGAATGGAAAAAAATACTAATTAGCTGTTGTTAATAATAGCGAAGTTTAAAATAGAAAGCTATTGAATTAGTATGGTTATTCAAAGAAAATAGGAATGCTAAAGTAGTACAATAAAACTAAACGGAGAAAACTTTAAAGGATAGGGATTTATCACCTGATGGTTGTATAATATGATTATCTTTCTCAATAAATATATACAAGTCTTATAAAATTTACCCAGTAATAAAGTTTACTTATTATATAAATTTTGGGTAAAGTTTTCAATGGAAAATGCTGTCAAAAATACGCATGAAGATTGGACGGGATATATTGCAAGGAAAAAATTATTATTATAAAAGTTAATTAAACTATGGTTATAAATGTCCAATTGTTAACTGTATACAACCTGAATGGGAAGTAATTTTCATACCTTTCTGATTAGCCGGTATTACTATTCTTCCAGATATAATATACCCTCTTGCTTTAAGTAATTCTGCAATCATAAAGGCATTTTTGACATTGCTGTTAATGGTTTTGCGTATTTGAACACAGTTTAGTGTGTTGTTAGTACGTTTTTTTTCAACTCCTATGCGTTTAATTATCTGTAACATTTTTTCATCAGATAGATAAATAGGAAATAATTTTTGAAGTTCTTTTTGTGCCCTTGCATTCTCAGTTGACAACTTATTGGTAGAGTTGCTGTCATTTAAGTAAATATTTACACGAGTATTTGTAGAATCTATAATTTCCTGACCTTCTTCAGCCAATTTAGGTATGACAGGAGTTATGATTTTGGTTGTATCCTGCATTATAGTTTTATGTATTTCCGGCGAAGATGGTAATGCCAAATGCTCCTTTGAATTTTTGTGTTTACTATAGTTTAATAAGTTTTGTTTTTTTTCTGTCGATAAAAATATAAATACCAACACTTCAACTGATGCCAGGATCAATGTAATGAAGGCAGCTCTTTTAACAAACTTCCCTAAATTAATTTTTTGCACGGGCTTTCAGCATTTCATCATTGGTAAAATGTATAGTAATTATTCATAAAACTTTTACAATTCAAGTTAAACTTCTTATTTTAATAATCAAAGACTTACTTAATATGCAATCATGCCATGGCAAATATTAAATGTGTTAAATCGAATTATCTAAACTGTATAGCCTTAACAGGACTGATTTTTTTTATAAGAAATGTTGGAAGTATAAGTGAGGCAAAACAAACAATTACTGTTCCCGTACAAACTGCCCAAACCTGCCACCATATAATTTTTACAGGGGCAACCGATACATAATATGCTGATTCATCTAATTTAATAAACCCGGTTGCACTCTGAACAATACATAAGCCTACTCCAAATAACAGACCTAAAGCAACTCCCGTTAGTGTAATATAAGTAGCATGAAAAAGAAAAATTTGCTGTATTGTACCATCCTTACTGCCCACCGCTTTAAGTATACCCACCATGCGGGTTCTTTCCAGAACAAGTATAAGTAAACAGGTTACCAGATTGATTATTGCAACAATAGCCATGACTATAAAAATTACATCACGATTTACATCCTGAATATTGAGCCAGTCAAATATGTTTGGATAAACCTGCCTCACAGTTTTACTGATCCAGTTTGGTGGCATAGCACTATTAGCCTCCATAGAATCATTCACAATATCCATTTGTCTGTAGTCTTTCAAAAAAATTTCATACCCCCCTATTTGGTTGGGTGTCCAGTTATTTAATTTTTGAACAAGTCTTACATCACCTATTGCAAATAGTTTGTCATATTCTTCTATACCTGTTTTATATATACCACACACTTTTAATCTTCTGAACCTACTCTTGCCACCCAATGCATCTATGAAATGAATTTTTAGACTATCGTTTAATTTAAGTTGCAATTGTTTGGCTATAGGTTCTGAAACAACTATTTGTCGGCTATATAAGCTGTCATTAAAATCTGGCCAACTTCCCCTTAATAAAAACTTATTGATGTGTGAAAAATTATATCCTGATTCTACACCTTTGAATAATATGCCCTCTATATTAGTCTGTTGCTGAAGCACAGCACTTTTAGTTGCAAATGGCTGAATAGTTTCAATTTGAGAAAAATGTTTTAATTCTGAAATTACTGTATCATTCTTTGTTAAGGGCGATTCTTCGGCCACTAAGGCTTTAGCAGGCTCGTATTGCTGAAGCCTGATATGCCCCCAAAAACTAAAAACCTTCTGGCTTACCGTTTCCTGAAAACCATTTACAAAAGCCAATGTAATAATCATGGCTGCAACACTAACCGCCGTAGCGGTTACAGCTAGTCTGATAATAAAACGTGAAAATGACTGATGAGAATTAAAGGCTAGTCGTCCCGCTATAAAAACAGCTACATTCAATCGGCATGGTTTTAGTTATTTGTCAAATCTACATTGATGCCACCAATACAACAAAATCAATTAGAATTGTTGTAGGTTAGAGGCTTCAATTAAAATAACAATGCTTAAGTCACTAACTTACATTTTCCTACTACTTTTTACCGTTTGTGCACAAGCACAAGAACCTGATGTAACTTATTTGCCAAATATTCAAGGAATAAAGTTACACATACAGGGTAATCAATTGGGTTATCCGATTATTGCATTGAACAGTAGTTCACTATTAGAATTGCATTTTGACGATATGGACGGGAGGGTTAAAAATTATTACTACACCTTTCAATTGTGCAATGCAGACTGGGCACCTGTCAATCTAAGCACTTTTGATTATCTAAAGGGTTTTAGTCAGATTAGAATCAATCAATATAGGCAATCCTCTATATCTCAAACTAAATATGTTCATTATCAGGCTGTTATTCCTGACAGAAATTGTGTGCCTGTAAAAAGTGGCAATTATATGTTGAAAGTATTTTTGGATGGTGATCAGGAGAAAATAGCATTTACACGCCGTGTATTGGTGTATGATAAACTAGCTGATGTAGGCCTGCAGGTTGTTCAACCTTTTAATACCGAAATTTTCAGAACACATCAAAAAGTTGTATTTCAAGTAGATAAGGCACAATTAAATGTGGTAAATCCTGTACAACAGGTAAAAGCTGTTGTGCTTCAAAATTATCGTTGGGACAATGCTAAAATGAATATTTCCCCCACTTTTATACGTAACAATACGATGGAGTTTAATGACGAAAATACTTTGGTCTTTCCAGCAGGTAAAGAATATCGTTGGGCAGATTTGCGAAGCTTCAGATTACAGACCGAAAGAGTGGCAAAGGCAGAATCTACCCCGGGAAACATACATTTATATTTGCAACCTGATGCAGAAAGAACACAGCAACGGTTCATTAATTTTACTGATTATAATGGATTTTATTTTGTTGAGTCCAGAGAGGTTTCTAATCCATGGTGGCAATCTGACTATGCAACGGTTCATTTTACCTTTGTACCAAAAGGAAATCAACCATTTGCGGACAAAAAGATATTTGTTGTTGGTGAAATGAATGAATATAATACTAACGATACTAGTGCAATGACCTATAACAGCACTGATGGTGTTTATGAAAAAACAATGTATCTTAAACAGGGATATTATTCCTATAACTATGTTACCAAAGATAGCAAGCTTAAAAAAAGCACATCTCAAACAGAATTAACCGATGGTAATTATTGGGAAACAGAAAATGATTATACCGTACTAATTTACTATCGTTCTCTATCCGGAAGGCATGACGAATTGATTGGATTTTCTACCGTTAATTCTTTAGGTAGCAGACGTTTAGATTTTAACCGATGAAGAAATTAGCAGTATTACTAGGTTTATTTTTTAACACAGCCTCTCATGCGCAAAAGGTAGATAGTATATATTTCAATCTATATACTGATAGTCTAAAAAAGGGAGTGTACAATTATATTAATGTTGATGGGCTGCTAAGTACAGGTGCTTATATACCATTAATGGCCAATGAATTAAATTTCTCTAGTTCCTGTGGAACCTGGCAGGGTAATAATCTTATATTAGATACCTCTGTAAAATTAGATAGAGTGACTATTACAGCATCATTAAAATCAAGGCCACAAGTCAGCAAAACAGTAATAGTTTATTTGAAAAAAAATAATACCGAGGAAGTTTTGAAAAGTGAAAAAGAAATTATGGAAAGATATAGAAAACATAAAAAAGACAGATACAAGAATAATCTGAAAGAGTAATATAGATCAGGAAAATAATTTTTTAGAAATCAATCATAACATTGATACCGCTTGTTTTATATTTCTCTTCTCCCATTCCTATTTTATGAAAGAATCCAATAGAAATACCGGTATATTTTTCAGGTATTTCTAAATCTAATCTGATACCCGCACGTGCTAAAATACCAAAGCTATTTGCTTTGAAACTTGTAACTCCTAATGTATCTCTTTGAGTTGCAGTATATCCACCACCAAAACCAAAGTAAAACCCAATGTGGTCATCTCCCGGATCAGATGCTTTATAACCTACATTATAATCTATAACTAATGGTATATCATAGGATAAGTAGTTTCCTTTAACTGAAAGAAAATCATTATTAATAAAACCACCTCCAACTCCAAATAAAATACCTGCGCTTAGTGTAGAATAATAATTTAGCGGGAAACTAACACGTGGAAAATAATTTAAATGCAAATGGGTCATACCAAAGCGTCCAGATCTACCCAAAGGCCCCTTTAGGGTGGCACGCATTATGGAACTACTAATACCTCCGCTATGATATAATTCCTGCGAGTAAGCGGAAGAAGCAAAAAATAAGAATAATATAATTGTAAAAAGTGGTCTCTTAATCATGAACAATTTTTTTCGTCCCGATAGAATTTGGGCGGTAAGATAGAAAATTTATTAAAACTTCCATCATTTTCAAGTTATTGGTTTAATAAAAGTTATAAAAGTATAAGTAAAATGTCGTTTTTGCAATCTTTCTATCAATTAGTATAACTGAAATTTACAGGTTTTGGTATAAAGAAGGTTATTGTATAGCAAAAAATAATCTTCAAAGAGGTACATCTTTTTAATATATTTTTATTTATTATATAAAAAAATCATTTTGTTTAGCATACATTTTTTCATTCTTGTATATTTAAATAAAAACAAAGGACAAAACTCATTAATTTAAAAATCATCCCTCTTACACTTAATGATCTATTCAATAAAATCAGGCAGTACTATTACCTGAATATTGCTTGATTTATTCCTACATATGTATTTGAAAATTTCTATAAACCTAATCTGTTTGCTGTTGCTTTATGGGTTATTTATAACACAGATTATATAATTTTTATTGAATAAATCATATAATGCCCTTTATCTGTAAGAAATTACTCAAAACCAGAATGGTAATTAAACGATTTCGGTTTTGATTTAATGGTATACAGTGAGTTGTCTTTAATTTTTGAACTAAAAAGGATGGAAAAAAAACAATGGGTATTCTGTACAAATTATGGCCTAAAGTTTTAGTACCATCCTTATTAATTATTGAGAATTATTAACAACTTTAGCATTCCTATATTTTTTTATATAAGCAATAGTAAATCCGAACTTTTCGGTGTTATTTCATTTCAAAAATTAAAAGTCATTATAACTGAAATAAGATTTTTTGTAGTGATTCCTTTTAACACTTTTATAGTTTAGATTACTATTACTTTGCCGTTTCAAAAAAAATATATGAATAGAAATTTATTACTTGCATTTAATGTTGTCTTACTTGCGTTGATTGTAATTTTATTTTACCTACACTTTTCAAATGGAAATAATGAAAAAGTAACCGGAAAGCCTGCAGTAGCTACAAATAACATTCCCGCAGGAAATTTCAAAATAGCATACTTTGAAATGGATAGTATTGAGAATAATTATGAATACCTGAAAGATGTAAAAAATCAATTGAAGTCAAGGGAATCAGAACTAACCGGGCAGTTGACAACATTGAAAAACCGTTATATGGAAAAGGTAAATAAATTTCAGCAAGAAGCTCAGGCTATGAGTCAGGAAAAGCAAAGTGCCATGCAAAATGAATTGTTGAATGAACAAAAAATGCTTCAAAACAAAGAACAAGCTATGGGTGCAGAATTGCAGGATGAATCCTTTAAAAAATTGCAGGTTGTTAATAAAACAATTGAAGACTTTTTACAGGAGTATAATAAGGATAAAGGCTACTCTTACATTTTGGGCTACCAATCAGGTCAGATTTATTACAAAGACCCTGGTTTTGATATTACAGCTCCTGTTCTGGAAGGATTGAATGAACGTTATAAAAAGAAAAAATAAACAACAACTATAGTAAATAGTGTTTTCATTATCTTCATGCCGCCCTGTAACCCGGGGCGGTTTTTTTATGAGTGATATTTCAGCTTCAAACTTTAAACCATCTCTTGGTCTCATAGATGCAACCATGTTAGTAGCCGGTAGCATGATTGGTTCTGGAATATTTATTGTAAGTGCAGACATTACCCGTAATGTTGGCAGTGCAGGATGGCTCATTTTTGTTTGGTTAATTACGGGTTTTATGACCCTTACTGCAGCATTAAGTTATGGAGAATTGAGTGCTATGTTTCCCAAAGCAGGCGGGCAATATGTTTATTTGAAAGAAGCCTATAACCCACTTGTGGGGTTTCTTTATGGATGGAGTTTTTTTGCTGTAATACAAACAGGAACAATAGCTGCAGTTGGGGTTGCGTTTTCAAAATTTGCAGCTTACCTTATACCTTCATTGAGTGAAAAAAACATATTGTGGCAATTATCAACCGGAACCAACTCTTGTGGTAATTCATCTTATTTTACCATTAGTTCTGCGCAGTTGGTGGCCATATGTATTATAGTATTTCTTTCCTACATTAATACTAAAGGAGTAAAAAGTGGCAAATACATTCAAACAATTTTTACTACCACAAAACTGCTTTCGTTGTTTGGGCTTATTGTATTTGGATTCGTTTTATCTGCTAAAGCCACTATCTGGAATGCGAATTGGGCTGATATGTGGCATGCTGCAAAAACATATCTTATAGACGACTGTAACCCTGCTTCAGGTTTTAGTATAACACCCATTGCAGGTGGGGCATTATTGGGAGGTATAGCAGCAGCTATGGTAGGTTCAATTTTTAGCAGCGATGCATGGAACAACATAACCTTTATAGCAGGGGAAGTTAAAAATCCTAAACGTAATATTGGATTAAGCCTTTTCCTGGGCACTTTGATAGTGACGATTATCTATGTTACAGTCAATCTGATGTACTTAGCTGTGCTTCCCCTTAATGATATTGCTCATGCAGAAAATGACCGGGTAGCTGTTGCAGCATCTAATGTAATTTTTGGACATGTAGGAACAGTTATTATTGCTCTTATGATTATGGTATCAACTTTCGGTTGCAATAATGGGTTGATATTGGCCGGCGCAAGGGTGTACTATACCATGGCTAAGGACGGCCTCTTTTTTAAAAAGACCGGGACCCTCAATAAAAATGCAGTTCCCGAGTATGCGCTTTGGGTTCAGTGTATAGTTGCTAGTATTTTATGCTTAAGTGGAAAGTATGGCGACTTGCTCGATATGATTTCATTTGTTGTAGTTTTATTTTATATTCTTACAATTGCAGGCATTTTTATTTTACGAAAAAAAATGCCTCATGCAGAGCGACCCTATAAAGCATTTGGATACCCGGTTTTACCAGCTATTTATATTGTAATGGCCACCTTATTTTGTATTGCACTTATAATCTATAAACCTTTGTACACCTGGCCGGGATTTATTATTGTATTAATTGGTATCCCCATTTATTTTTTATCCCGAAAATCAACCCATAAAGAAACTGTATAACAATGGATTTCGATCAGCTTTTTTCTGCATTTACTAATTTAAAGGTTGCCGTAGTAGGCGATATAATGTTAGATACCTATTGGTGGGGTCATGTAGAAAGAATATCCCCCGAGGCGCCTGTACCTGTTGTTGCGCTCAATAAAAAAGAATTGCGAATTGGAGGTGCAGGAAATGTTGCGCTAAATACAGTTGCATTAGGTGCTAAAACCGTTTTGTTTTCAGTAATTGGCAATGATGACGACGGAAAAACGCTTACAACGCTGCTTAATCAGAATAATGTGGATACTTGCTATCTGATTTTTAGTCCGGATAGAATTACCACTAACAAAACCCGTATTATAAGCCGCAATCAGCAAATGATGCGTTTAGATGCAGAAATGACTTGTGATATAAATGATGTTGAGCAGCAATCTTTAATAAGTTCATTTCAGCTATTTCTTGATAAGGAACAGCCTGCTGTAGTAGTATTTGAGGATTATAATAAAGGTGTACTTACTGAAAATGTTATAGAAAAAATGTTGGGAATTTGTAATGCAAAAAAAATAATTACAACTGTTGATCCTAAAAGAAAAAACTTTTTTGCATTTAAAGGAGTTACCATCTTTAAACCAAATTTAAAAGAAGTAAAAGAGGCACTCAATGTATTGTTGGATGATGTGAACGAAACCTTTTTAAAAGGTATTCATCAAAAACTTAGAGCACAACTTAAGCACTCCATATCGCTTATTACATTATCTGAAAAGGGGATTTTTTATGAAGATGAAAATCATGCCGATATTATTCCAACGTACGTAAGAAAAATAGCCGATGTAAGTGGGGCAGGGGATACAGTTATTGCTGTGGCTTCGTTGGTGTTTGCGGTTACAAAAGATATAGAATTGTCAGCCAGAATAGCCAATATGGCCGGAGGCCTTGTATGCGAAGAAGTGGGTACCGTAGCCATTAATAAGCAAAAGTTGTTAAAGGAATGTAAGGCTGTTTTCACTTAGTAGATTTCAGAAAGCTTATTTATTTTTTAAATTTTACCATTAGCAGTTTTACTTACTATTCCACCATTACTCAATACTACCTATTTTCGCAACAATTAATTTTCTTTACAACTATGCAGAAGCTAACACTTGTAATACATGGAGGAGCGGGTACAATTACTAAAGACGAAATGACCCCCGAGCTTGAAAAGGCATATCTCAAAGCCTTGCAAGATGGATTAGACGCAGGGTATGCAGTATTGGAAGAAGGTGGTTCTGCTGTAAATGCTGTAAAGGCGGCATCGGTAGTTATGGAAGATAATATGTTGTTCAACGCCGGCCGTGGATCTGTATTTACCAAAAAAGGGGTGCAGGAAATGGATGCCGCCATCATGGACGGAGAAACCCTTGATGCCGGTGCTGTAGCAGGAATACGAAATGTAAGGAACCCGATAGAGCTTGCAACAGAAGTTTTACGAAACAGTAATCATGTTTTCTTAAGCGGAAAGGGCGCTAATGATTTTGCTATAAAGCAAGGTATAAAACTTGAGCCTGATGAATATTTTTTCTCACAATTCAGATACGATCAGTGGAGGGCAGTAAGGGATTCTGACAATTATATGCTTGATCATACCCACAATGATATCAGCGAGATAAAAGATAAAAAGTTTGGAACTATTGGTGCTGTTGCATGCGATCAAAATGGAAATATTGCGGCTGCAACAAGTACAGGTGGAATGACCAATAAAAAATATGGCAGAATAGGAGATAGCCCCTTAATTGGCTGCGGTACTTATGCTAATAATAATACCTGCGCTATAAGCTGTACCGGTCATGGTGAAATATTTATACAAGCGGTAGCCGCATACGATGTAAGTGCTTTGATGGAATACAAGAACCTTTCTCTAAAAGCTGCAGCTGAACAGGTAGTTTTAGAAAAGCTGGTAAAAATGAATGGTGAGGGCGGATTAATAGGAGTAGACCGGGATGGCAATTATGCTATGGTTTTAAATAGTGCAGGTATGTATCGGGGAGTAAAAAGTAGTGATGGTACAAACGAAGTCGCCATTTATAAGTAAACTTATACTTTTATAATAATTCCCTTTTGGGGAACAATCGTTGTAGGTGGGTATTTAAACCTGCTACAGTTCAATATTCTTATGAAAATGGATGTTAAAAGCAAAAAAATTATTGATTTAATTACTCCCCGAATATTCATAATATTATTGGTATTTTTCTCAATGGTTGGCCTTTTTGCCCTAATTACCAATGAAATAGTATTAGTAAATGAAACTACTTTTGATGAAGGTGCATTCCAATTTATTGGGCAGTATAAGTCGGAAAAAGCCACACAAATTTTTACATTTTTTACTTTTTTTGGATCAGGTACATTCCTTTTGCCTGCCTATTTATTAATTATTAGCTTTTATATATTTTTCTCCAAAAATGTAAGGCGATCCATAAAAATTACCATTGTAGGACTTAGCAGCACAGCACTTCTCTTTACAACCAAATATTATTTTCACCGGCAGCGACCTGTTAATCCATTGATTACTAATGTTAGTGGTTTTAGTTTTCCAAGCGGACATTCATTTTCTTCTTTTATTTTATGTGGAATTGTAATGTATATTATTATAAAATCCACTATTTCTACTCCTTTTAAATGGATTTGCTCTTCACTGATTTTTTCAACCGCATTAATTATTGCATTAAGCAGGGTTTACTTGCGTGTACATTATGCAAGTGATGCAATAGCCGGATTTTGTTTAAGTTTAATATGGCTAGTTATATCTTTTTGGGTATTAACCTTCATCTTGCCTTCAAAAAAAGCTATTCACACAGTTTCCTGAAAAATTGTTTAATCAAATTAATTCTAGCTTAAAAAAAATAGCTTTAAGCAACCATTTTGTTTTACATTCTATCTTACACTTGGTTTTTCATAGAATATTGGATAAAACGGGGCAGGATTTCTATCCAGCCCTTTTTTTTGCTTCTTTATTTCTGCAGTACCATCCCCTTGACTATTTAGAGTAAAAATCCTTTTGTTTATTGTTCGTTTTTTTCAGTTTTATAAAAATTCTATACCCATTATTCTTAAATTATATTTCCTTTGCCAGTATGAGAAAATATGCTGTAATAGTTGCAGGTGGAAGCGGACAGCGCATGGGGACAGAAACACCAAAACAGTTTTTATTACTAAAAGGTCAATCATTACTTCAGCATACCATACTTGCCTTTGCCCATACATTTTCAGATATTGAAATCATAGTTGTTTTACCTCAATCACATTTGTCAGGTGGAGAAAAAATGGTGAGTGATTTGAAATTGGACAATAAATTCTATTTTACTGCAGGAGGAATAACCAGGTTTCATTCAGTAAAAAATGGACTTTCATTGGTTACTAATCCTTCTATTGTATTTGTACATGATGCAGTAAGATGTTTGGTCAGCAGCAATTTGATAAAACGTTGTTATGAACAGGCGGTAATCAAAGGGAGTGCGGTACCCGCAGTTGCTTCTACTGACAGTATAAGATTAGAAACAGCAGTGGGAAACAGGTCTATAGATAGAAATAGCGTAAAAATTATTCAAACACCGCAAACATTTAAATCTGAAATATTACTTTCAGCTTTTCAGCAAGATTTTAATGATGGTTTTACTGATGAGGCAAACGTAGTAGAGTTATTTGGCCAACCGGTTTATTTAATTGAAGGAGAATATAGTAACCTTAAAATAACCAGGCCCATTGACCTGATTGTTGCAGAAAAAATAATGGAAGAAACTAACGCTTAATCAACTTTGCCACCCACGGCAGGTTGTTGTATTTTATATGGAAATATGGTTCATTGGTTGCGCCGAAATTTTCATAAAATGATTTTACTCCGGGCAGGTCACTGCCTTCAAAATCGAAGATGTAAGGCTGCCCGGCAAACTCCCGTATGACGGAATCTATTAAATAGTGATTGGAAGACATTTTACGTCCTTCGTCTGTGGTGGTGTTCATCATATTGTATAAACGCTTTCCATCGAACAAAAGTAGGGCTGTTGAAAGAATTGCACCTTTTTCATTTACTGTATCACGGCATAGCAGCATATTATTTTGCTCCGCAAAATGACATAGTTTACCGAAATTGTCATAATCATTTTTGGAAACATTTGGGGTGCGGTTTGCATAATGTTCAACATATAAATCAATGCAGGTTTTGTAATTTTTTGTAGGTTGGTATTGCATTGCAAACTGGCTGCTTTTCTTTAGGTTTTTCACAAGGTCATGCTGGTAGTTATTGGTAATGCTTTTATAATCTTTCGAAAGGTCAAGCACATAATTTGTTGCTGAAGTTTTGATTACTTTTACATCTTTCACACATGAAGCTGTTGAAGCATTCCAGTTCATTTCCCAAAAACTATAATTTTCTTTCAACCAAATTATAATTTCATCAATCGGTATCTTAACATCTGGTTTTGCATACAGACCCAATTGTTGGGTAAAAGGAGGTTGAAACAGATAAGAAAACCCCAACTTCTTATTAGCAATAACCGGCAAAACCCATTCATATTTTTCATCAATCAATGCTGACCAACCGGGAGAGAGGTAATCAAGAAAAAATGAATTGGCATAAATTAATCCATAAGATGATTGTAACACACATTCATCCCACAACAATGAATTGAAATTGGACCGATCTACAAATCTAAATGGATGCACTTACTACTTTTTTGGCCAAGGCCATTTTCTAATAAACATTAAACCCTAAACCCTAAACCCAAAACATTAAACCCTAAACATTAATATGCCCTTGCAAACAACACCCTCTCCTTACTCAGATTTCCGGTTAAAATACATTTTCCTTCTTCCGGTATATTATTCAAAGGAATGCAACGGATAGTAGCTTTAGTCAGTTCTTTTATTTTGTCTTCGGTTTCACCCGTTCCATCCCAATGTGCGGAAATAAAACCTGTTTTTTCGTCCAGTAATTTTACAAACTCATCCCAGTTTTCGGCTTTTGTTATGTGCTCTTCACGGTAGGTTTTTGCCCGTGTATAAATGTTTAATTGTATTTCGTCTAATAGCGCAACAATGCTTTCTGCCAACCCTTCCATTGGGTAGGTCTTTTTTTCTTTAGTATCTCTGCGGGCTACTTCTACCACATTATTTTCTATATCTCTTGCGCCAATTCCTATTCTCACCGGTACACCCTTCATTTCATATTCTGCGTACTTCCATCCCGGTCTTTGGTTATCGTTATCGTCATACTTAACACGTATACCAGACTGTTTTAATTGTTGCTTTAGTGCATTTACTTTTTCATCTACTACAGCTTTCTGTTCCTCACCTTTATAAATTGGAATGATAACAACCTGAATAGGTGCTAGCTTAGGCGGCATTACCAGTCCTTCATCATCGCTGTGTGCCATAACCAATGCGCCAATTAACCTTGTGCTAACGCCCCAGCTTGTGGCCCAAACGTAGTCAAGTTTATTTTGCTTGTCGCTAAATTTTACATCAAACGCTTTTGCAAAATTTTGCCCCAGAAAGTGAGAGGTTCCTGCCTGCAATGCTTTGCCATCCTGCATTAGGGCTTCTATACAATACGTATCTACTGCACCTGCAAAACGTTCATTGGCACTTTTTACCCCTTTTATAACCGGCATTGCCATAAAAGTTTCTGCAAACTCTACATATACTTCCAACATCTGTTTGGTTTCAGCAACAGCTTCTTCCTGTGTGGCATGTGCTGTATGACCCTCCTGCCAAAGAAATTCGGCTGTACGGAGAAAAAGTCGTGTACGCATTTCCCATCTTACTACATTAGCCCATTGATTTATAAGCAGTGGAAGATCCCTGTAACTTTGTATCCAACCTTTATAGGTGTTCCAAATGATTGCTTCACTTGTAGGTCTTATGATTAGTTCTTCCTCCAACTTGCTTTCAGGGTCCACCATAAGTGCACCTTTTTTATCAGGATTAAGCTTTAGCCGGTAGTGGGTAACCACTGCACATTCTTTTGCAAAACCTTCTGCATTTTCTTCTTCTTTCTCAAAAAGACTTTTTGGCACAAATAGTGGAAAGTAGGCATTCTCATGTCCTGTTTCTTTAAACATTTTATCCAGTTGGTCACGCATATTTTCCCATAGCGCATAGCCGTAGGGCTTTATTACCATACAGCCTCTCACTGCACTATAATCCGCAAGGCCACCTTTAATAATTAAATCGTTATACCATTGTGAATAGTCCTCTTTTCTTGATGTAATCTCCTTACTCATACGTAAATTTGTGTTTTCTAACAATCTTAACAATTCAAACTAACAACTGTTAATTTTCTGGCAAACTCTTTGACTTAGTTAAGATTGTTAATGCGATTGTCGCAAAAGTAATAACTTAACAGTAGATAACTTTTCAAAATCATCCTTATATGAAACGTAATTATTTTTTTTATGCAATTTTAGCAGTTGTTTTTGCAAGTTGCTCCACTAGATATCAAAGCAGTCAAACACCTGATGATATATATTATTCACCTGCGCCTCCGGCAGATGTAGCTAAAAAGGAACAGAAAAAAGAAGAATACAAAAGAAATGACAGCAGGTATAACGACTACGCTAGTTCTGAAGATTATTATTTGCGCATGAAAGTTGCCAACAGCAATCGTTGGTCATCGCTTGATGATTATGCCTATTGGTACGACACTCGTTATAATGATTATTCTTACAACTCATCATCTTATTATGGCTACAATCATGGATATGGTTCCTGCGCATGTAATTGTAATGGGTACACGTCCATATTTTATCCCGGATATTACAATCCATATATCGGAAGTTTCTACACCGGATATTATAGCAACTATAATAGTTATCCTTATGGAAATGTTTATATCATAAATCCTAAAGTCATACATCCAAATGTGAACAGGCCGCAAATGGGGAGTTATTCTAACACCAATTACAGCAGTGGCAGTTCAACCGGTAATTCTATTAAAAAGATTTTTAGTTCGGGCAACAGTAGTAGCAGTAATAATGGCACTTATCGTTCTACTGACAGAAGCTACACACCATCATCTGGTAGTTCTTCCGGTTCGTCTTCTTCATCAACTCCTGCCCGTGTTGTGAGACCGGGAAGAAATTAAGAATTATTTGGAAATGCTAAGCAGGAGTGAGGTTAGATTTGGAAAACACAAACCATTCGGACAAACATTACCATAAAAAATCAAACATGAAAAAATATTTGCTTTCAGGTATTGTACTCATGTGTACTTACCTGACCAACGCACAATTGCCCGATGATGTGCTTCGCTACAGTTATTTTCCACAACATGGTACTGCCAGAAATATGGCCATAGGTGGCGCAATGGGTTCATTGGGTGGTGATATTACAGCACTTTATGTAAACCCTGCCGGACTTGCTTTTTACAGAACTTCAGATGTGGTTATAAGCCCCGGCTTTATTATGAATAACAACAAAGCCGGCTATCTCGGTAAGGATACTTTTGCTAAAAGAAATGGTTTTGATCTGGGAATAACCGGTGCAGTATTTGGTTTTAAATCTCCCCGCAGCAAATGGACCAATGAAGCATTTAGTATTGCTGTAAATCAAACAGCAAATTTTAATAGTAATGTTTACTACAAAGGTAATAATAGATTAAGCAGTTATAGTGAGGAGTTTGCCAACCAATTTTCAAGTAGTGGACAAACTATAGATGATGCTATCAATAACCCAAGGTTTGCATATGGTACAGGTTTGGCATTATATACTTATTTGGTTGATACTTTTAGAAATGCAAATGGAGATTTAGTAATCAAATCACTCCCTGAATTTTTGCAGCAAAGTGGTATTGCCTTAAACCAGGAAAAAAGGATAGAAACAAGAGGAGGAATTTATGAAATTGCACTTGGCTATGCTGCCAATATGGACGATAAAATTATGTTAGGTGCATCTATGGGAATACCTATTGTAAGCTATGATAGAAGAAGTATGTACAGGGAGTCAGACCCATCAGGACTTGATTCTAACGGGTTTAATTATTTTCAATTAAATGATACGGTTAATACAAAAGGAGTAGGGATAAATCTGAAACTTGGACTTATTTATAAACCCAAAGAGTATATAAGATTGGGTTTGGCAATACATACCCCGACCTTTTACAGCCTAACAGACCGGCAGTCAACCGGACTTACAGCCAATACTGAAAATCATGAGGGTACTCTAAGTACTTACTCAAAATTTCTAACAGGTGGTATAGAAGGTAAATCATTATATACCGGCATGTCTCCGTGGCGTGTTATGGTGAGTGGTTCTTATGTATTTAGAGAAGTAAAAGATACCCGTAAACAACGTGCATTTATTACTGCAGACATTGAGTATGTCAACTATAGGGGAACACGTTTTGGGGCCGATGGCGAAAATATTGGAGCAACAGACCTACAGTATTATGCTGACCTTAAAGCCGTAACAAAAAGTATGTACAAAGGCTCTTTCAATTACAAATTGGGTGGTGAACTAAAATTCAATACCATCATGTTTAGATTGGGTGGTGCATACTACTCAAGTCCTTATCAGGAGAAACTGTTTAAATCAAGTATAATGCAGGCAAGTGGCGGACTTGGTTATCGCAATCATGGAATGTTTATAGATCTGACCTATGCCCATAATTGGATGAAAGATGTAAACTTTCCGTATAGGCTTACGACTAAAGAAAATTACTACGCCATACAAAACAACCAACGAGGAAATATTATGTTGACCGTTGGTTTTAAACTGTAGTTGGTTTTAAAAGAAATAATTTATGATAGTTCGGCTCCTTAGGGGAGCCGTTTTTTTTAGTATAACTTTACTGTTATGACATCAGAACAAATGCTAAATAGGATAACTAAGATGCGGTTGTTTTTCAGTACACATGAAACAAAAGCTATTGACTTTAGGTTGAATAATTTACATAAACTTAAATCAGCTATAGAGCAATATAAATGCCGCATTGCCGAAGCCCTGTGGAAAGATTTGCATAAATCTTTTGAGGAGGCCTATCTTACCGAGTTTAGTTTAGTTGATCAGGAAATTAAATATCATATTAAGCATTTAAAGCAATGGTCGCAACCTAAAAGTGTACCCACTCCGTTTCATTTTTTACCATCGCGGAGTAAGATTATGTATGAACCTTTGGGTGTAGGATTAATTATAGCTCCATGGAATTATCCCTTTCAATTATTAATTAATCCATTAGTGGGGGCTATTTCAGCAGGTTGTTGTGCAATTTTGAAACCTTCTCCTGATTGTCCAAATGTATCGGCAATAATAGAAGAGATGATTAGGAATACTTTTCCTGAAAATTATATAACAGTTATAGAAGGTGGAAGAGAAACAAATGAAGAATTACTCAAACTTCAATTTGATTGTATTTTTTTTACAGGTAGTTCTACTGTAGGTAAAGTAGTAATGAAGGCAGCAGCGGAACACTTAACACCCGTAATATTAGAATTGGGGGGTAAAAGCCCATGCATAGTGGATGTAGATGCCAATCTTGACATTGCAGCAAAGAGAATTGTATGGGGAAAAACAATAAATGCAGGGCAAACCTGTATAGCACCTGACTATCTATTTGTTCATGAAAATGTAAAAGAAGTTCTTATAGTTAAAATGAAAGATGCTATAGAAAGTATGTATGGAAAAGATGAACAGGAAAGTAAGTTTTTTACCAGAATAGTTAGTGATAAAGCTTTTGAAAGAATAGCTGAATTTCTAAAAGAAGGAAATATAAGAGTAGGAGGTAAAACGGATAAACAAGATAAATATATTCAACCCACCATAATAGATGAAATAACTACAAGTGCCCGTATTATGAAGGAGGAAATTTTTGGTCCAATATTACCGGTTTTAACTTTCTCCAAATTAGAAGAGACAGTAACTTATATAAACTCACAACCTAAACCCCTTGCGCTATATTACTTTGGTAATAAGAAAAGGGGAAAGGAGATCTTAGCCAAGACTTCATCAGGTGGTGGGTGTATAAATGATACGTTGTTACATGTTGGAAATCATCACTTACCTTTTGGTGGAATAGGAAATAGTGGTTTGGGCAATTATCATGGCAAAAACAGCTTTTTGGCCTTTAGTAATCAACGGGGTATTATTGAATCTTCTACCTTTATCGACCCCCCTTTTAAGTATGCGCCGTTCAAATATTTTAATTGGATAAAAAAGATAGTTTAATGAATTGAATATAAAAATTCATTGTAAAATTCCAAACTTTCACCGGTCAATTTTGATTAACTTTATACAATTGATAATATCAAATACTCACGGTTTTAATTAATAAATCACCAGTAATTTTATTATGGAAGAAAGCTATGGAACCTTATCCGAAACCATTAATGGTTTAAAAATGGAAGGATACACACTAGATTTTAATTTGCAGGATGATTGTATAGCTTGCCAATCCAGCACTACAATATTATCTCCTGAAGATTTTGAAATAGATAAAGTGTATCGTTTTGAAGGTGCTTCAAATCCAGATGATGAGTCTGTTTTGTATGCTATATCTTCATCAAAGTTTGGAGTAAAAGGGCTATTGGTAAATGGTTATGGAATTTCTGCAGATGAAATTTCTGATGCAATGATAAAAAAGTTGAGTACTCATCGTAGTTGAAGTGGATAATGAAATTTGTTATCTTTTATCACTAGCGTTGCGTTGTTTTATAAAATAGTTCTTTGAAACACTTGACAGTTCTATGTTTGCGCCGTTTTTGAGTCGGCGTTGATTTGAAAATAATTC
>JAYTDC010000097.1:0-2495 GCA_043736115.1 Segetibacter sp.
TTATAGGCGGTTAGTGCTATTGTTATTTCCTTTAAAACCATATCTTCCGTCTTGCTCCTTGCGATGTTTATGTCCATTATCGTCTTGATTTCCCTTATAGTAATTTCAATATCCCATCTGGTTATATATTTTAAAATTATTTGTTCTTTTTTTATCTCTTCACTTGTAATTGTTGTGTACAATATCCACTCTTCGTTTTCATCAACAAGCGATGGGTAGCTTATCCTACGCATTGTTATTTTGGCATCAAGTTGACTCCACACTTCTTTACTTAGCCAATCTGGCTTTTTCGTTTTACATAACTCAACAATTTCGTCTCCTTCAGCTAATTTTTTTATCACCCTATAATTCCTTTCTCTTTTGCCAGGTACAATTATATGGCAGTTGTATTTTTTCATAAGGCAAAAAATTGCGTAGGTACTATATAAATCATCTGCTAAAAGCAGCGTTTCCGCTGGCAATTTTTCAATTAATGGTTTTACCAATTCCAATTCAGACTGATGTCTTGTGCCGATTGCAAAACTCACTATCTGGCCGCTGCCCTGCCATATGATAGATTGTAAAAGCCCCTGTGGGTAAGCATTGTCGCCTTCCTTTACAAAATATTTTTTTCTCAATGCTTCCGTATCCTGCATTTGAAAATAAGTTCCATCTGTGATTGCTATGTTCATCCCATGCCATTTCTTCCCGTTTTGACCCTTTGAATCGGCCGAGTAATCAAACACTTTTTTTACCAGGCCTAATTCCAATCGCCCACGAGCTTTTGTATAGGCTGCAGTATTGTCTGACACCTCTTTTATTTTACTTTTTGGCAGGTGTGATAAAAATTGTTTGGGACGCCCTCGTTTCTTCACTTCAGAAGCCAACTCTTGCAATTCCCTTGCTTTTTGAAGTTGCAAGTCGTCCGCTTTACGCAATTGTACCCCTTTAAATTCAAACACATCTTTAAAAGAAATTACAGATTGCTTCAACGATTTATCCTCATTGAATGCTGAAACAATCATTGTCAACAAGGTGTTTTCTGTATTGTAAACCCGGTCTCGCGTTACTTTTTTACTAACTGTCGACTCATGGCTCTCAATTAAATCAAATGGAAAGTCTGAATCAATGTTGTGCAATAAATCAGTGCGCATAAGAGATTTTAACTCGAAGCTCAATGCCAAAGAACGATTTGGTGTCATAAATGATATTTTGACTGCAATATACCATTTATTTAATTATGTTAGTGCCATTACTCCCAAGAGGGGATATGGAATTCGTCTATTGTAAGTTTATAAAAATCCTGACTTCCGACATCCGATAGTCCTGAGGAAGCGAAAAATCGGATTTTAAATGCACCCGTTGTGATTAGATTTTGTTAAATAAACAAGTCGAGATTCGTTTGTATAAAATAATTAATTTGCTGGGTGCAAACTGAAATAAGATAAAGTTGTTTTCAATGAGTGGTGCAAACTCCAAACTCCAAACTCCAAACCCTAAACCCCAAACCCTAAACCCTAAACCCTAAACTCCAAACGAATAACTAAAACTTATTCTTCCACATCATACTCTCCACCGGCTTATCTGGCTGGTTAGTATATTTTGAGTTTTTCTTCTGGTTGTATTTTATTTCAATCTCGCCATCAACAGGAAAATAAATAAGCTGGCCAATCGGCATGCCTTTATACACTTTTTCAGGTTGTTTTACGGAGATTTCTAATGTCCAGTGTCCGCAAAATCCTACATCACCTTTACCCGCCGTGGCATGAATATCTATTCCCAACCGCCCGGTTGATGATTTCCCTTCTAAGAATGGGACATGCGCATGTGTTTCTGTATATTCTTCCGTTACGCCGAGGTAGAAAATATGCGGATATAAAACTATCCCTTCATCCGGGATGTCAAAACAATCAATCTGGTTATGCTTTTTGGCGTCAATCATATGTTCTTTATAAGTTGCCAGGGTTTTGCCAAGGTGCACGTCATACGAATTACTGCCTAAACAATCCCTGTCGTAAGGAACAACTTTAATAGTACCTTTTTCTATTTCTTCCAATATCCGGGTATCTGAGAGTATCATGTTATATCTTCGGTTTTAATAAAGCGGCAATTTAAACATGAAAAACTGAGTAATGCCTGTTTTTTTTCAACATCAGATCAACGAGAGCACCCGGTTGGGAATTTGGAAGATTGAAGAAACTGAAGAATTCTTCAAAGGCAATGTGCCCCTGCATCGGGAAGTCACACATCCGCATAAGCGATTACAGCACCTGGCCGGTCGTTTTCTGCTGCAATACCTTTTTCCTGATTTTCCCTACCAGTTAATAGAAATTGCCGATACCCGAAAGCCCTTTTTACCGGATGAGCAGTATCATTTTTCCATTTCACATTGTGGTGATTATGCGGCTGCCATTGTCAGTAAAAATCAACGGGTGGGTATTGATATTGAGATACCGGTTGAAAAGATCAGCAGGATCATGTATAAATACCTGAGTGCAAAAGAACATGAACTTTTT
>JAYTDC010000098.1:0-68005 GCA_043736115.1 Segetibacter sp.
ATTTTTTATCGGCATTTATATTATCGGTAATATCCGTATATACCCATAAATGCCCATTATACTTATCCTTGTTCCAAATGGGTATAAAGTCTCTTTGAAAATATCGGCCGTCTACCAGTGGGAGAATTTCGGCTATTACATTCTTTTTTTCACTTAATATGGTTTCAATTCGGGACGCAAAATTTTCAGTATCAACAAACATATTTTTAAAAATATCTGCAGCATACCTGCAATCGCGGCCTATTAATCTTTGAGGATCAAACTCCATATGAAACATATCGCACAGCTTGTTATTTACCAATGCAATTTTGCGATCTTGATTTTCTAGCAATACACCTGCATAAAGATTAGAAATTAAAGATGTTAAACGACTTGCAACTGCTTGTAGTTCCTTTTCTATGGCTTTTTGTTCTGTAATATCTGTATGTGTTCCAATAATTTTTAATGGCTTATTTTCTTTGGTTTTTTCAATAACCACACCTCTGTCCAATACCCACTTTAAAGATCCATTTTTATGTATCATTCTATATTCAAGAGAATGATGGTCTATTTGCCCCGATCTGTATAACCTGTCGTTGTTTTGCACAAGTTTTTTGTCTTCGGAATATATTGAATTATACCAAAGTTCTACATTGTTATTGAATTCTGAAGTGGAGTAACCAAGCAAATCAAATTCCTGTTGAGAAAATGTTGTTTCTTCGACATTAAAATCATGCTCCCAAACATTATCTCCTATTTTCTGTAAGGCTATTTTTAATCTCTTATCAAATTCTTCAAGTTTGGATTGCGCTTCTTTTTCCTTGGTAATATCTTCTTCTATTGCAAAAAATCTAACAACATTTCCTGCTTTATCAAAAATAGGTTGACCACTTATTCTTAACCAATATCCTTCGCCAGATTTTTTATAATTGTATAATTCACAAATAAATGGTTGGGCATTTTTTATTTGCTCTTTAATATAAGCAACAGTTGCCGGGTCTGTATCTTTACCCTGCAAAAAGCTTCCAGGCTTTTTACCAAGCACTTCTTCTATCAAATAACCGGTCACCTTTTCAAATGCTTTATTCACCCATTCTATATTTCCTTTTGCATCTGTAACGATTACTGCATTTATACTTTGTTGTATAATGAGAGACAAATTTTCTAGTTGCTGTTGATCTTTTTTCTGTTTTGTAATGTCTCTTCCATATATATTTATGTAACCTTCATCCAGCATAGTAATGCAAACAAATGAATAGTCTTTACCATTAGAACTTGCCTCTATTATCCATCTTTTTTCGGTCTTATCAATTTTGTTAATAATTATTTTGAAAAAATCATCATTTCTATAATTATTACCTTCAAATTCAATAAAATCAAGTAATGAAGCTGCAGGATTGTTTTGCAACAAATCGCCTGCAAAGTTTATCCGCATAAGCGGATCGGGATTTTGTGTGGGAAATAATGCTATGTCATGTAATGCTTTAGTGGCTCTTTTCAATTCATCTTTTTGCCGGTTTACAGTTTGCAATAGATATTTTAGATCTTCGTTTGTATTCTCCTGTGTTTTCATGACATGCAGAAGATCAGTCATAGAATCATGAAAGGCAAAATCATGTAGCGAAAGCTTATTTTGAATAACATCTTCTATTGTATCAAACCATGGAGACCCCAAAAAGACTATTTGGTTGGTATCAGGCAAAAAATCCAGTTGTCCTCTTAGGTTAGTTTTTCGTTCATTAAAACACTCTATTACCAATAGTTGATTGGCGAGTGATTTTAGTGTTTCAAAAGTTATTGAATCTATATGAGGGCGTTTAACATAAAAGCTATCGGAAAAATCCCTGCCTGCAACATCAGGAAATAGCTTTGTCAAGGATTTTCCATTAGATATTACAACCATATCATGGTCGATCAATATATAAAACGGAAATATTTTATTGAAATGCTCCGCTCCAAAATTAAAAGTGGTTTCCATGATTTTTTTTACCAGCTTACTTTGAATATTTCATGATTTTTACCATCATCTCTACTTTCTAGTAAGTCTATAGTTACAGGCGTACTATACATTTTACCAAGCCCGGATAAAAGTCCTCTTACAAACTCTTGTAAACCTAGTCTTTTAGAAAAATAATGCACATGAATGCTATTTTCATCAATATCTGATATCTTAAATTCAGGGGGAGTCAGTTTAGGATAAATGAGCATTATACGATTATGAAAAAGGGGTAAATTTATTAGAAATTCACGGAGATTTTTTCCACCTGCTTCCATAAGTCCCCCATATTTTTCTTTACCTGTTTTAAGAATCCACCATTCGCCAAAGGCTTCTAATACTTTACCCACACTCATATTCATCTCTTCAGAAACTGCCCCGGCCAATTTATAGGTAATATCATCATCATAAGGCTCACTACTTAGAAAAAAATCAACATCTACACCACTACGCTTTTTAACAGCATCCCATTTTTGTTCGCCAAAATTTGCTATCACCAAATCTTCTATGGCTTTGTTTACAATACCGTACATAATTTTTATTTAAAATATTGAATAAAGCTATATAATTTAATGCAGCTATACACCAAAGGTTCTTACCCTCTATCGCATTTATTGACTATTAATTCTCGTAAAAAGAGGTAATAGTAATTGTTTGGTTGTGTAACTGACAACTACCGCCATCGTTAAAGGGAGAAATTTCGCCATAGGAATAGAACCCTGCTAGTAACGTTTTATTCTGGAAAGTATTATTAACTGCTTTAACCTCTTCGTGGGTTTTGGCACCCAAAATTAGTTTTCTGCCCACACAACTTATTAATAATGCAAAATCGGGTTTGCGATTTTGTTGATCAATACATTGAATAGCTGCTGTAGATGCAGCATTTGTAAGGCGTTCAAAATTAGCTTTCATAAACCTAACTTTTGATCCTTCGGGCACATCGCCGGCAAATGTCATGCTTTGGTTTACCTCATCAATTGATAATATAGTCCTTACAACTGACTTTTCAGAACCGGGTATAGTAACATGCAAGGGAAACAGCAGGGCAGACCCTGGTAAACCAGCAGCATCTTTTCCCAAATACTTTTTATAAAGCTCCAATGCATTTTGATTTTCAATTTCATACAATACATTTTGAACTGATTTGGTTATTCTTTTTTCCAGACCAAAAATGTCCCATCCTCCATGCGAACCATGTGTAACCACCAAATTTTTACCATAAAACCCTATGGCTACAATTTCACCTTCAGTGGGTTGTTTGTTTAGCCCTACAAGTGTAGAAGTAAAGTCTGCCCCATCTCCTGCTAAACCTCCGGTAATGAGCACATTTTTTGGAATTACAGTGTTTAACCCTTTTACAAGTTCACTCCCATTTACTAAACTTCCATCTGAAAATACCATTAAATAAGACAAATCTTTTAATTCGAATTGATTTGCTAAAGTAATTGCTGCATCATACCGGTTTGCAAAGTCTTTAATATTAACCGAGGCTGAGGTTAGTGGTGTATTCTTAAATTCCATAGCTATAACTACAAAGGAATCGTCGTAAACCTGATCGTGAAAAATTTCGCCGGCAGTACTGCAAAATGTAATAATTGCATTTGGAAATTCTGATTTTACTGTATCATGAACATCAGAAGTCTTTAATAGCTTTTTTCTGGCAAAGCAAATTACCAATTGTGCGTTTTGCCCTAAAATTATTTGGTTCAATGGATTACTAATCCATTCATTATTAGTATACTGGTAAATGGAAGTTTGCATATGGCTTATGAATTTTACAAGAAATTATTAATTCATAGCTATTAGAAAATTGTACCAAAAAATATACGAATGCAACGTATTAATTATCAATAAATTAAATCAAAAAAACATATTAATAAAATCCATCTTTCGGAATAAAATCCGCACAGTGGATTTTTTTGTTATTCATTTTAGCATATTGGAAAATGTATATTCCACCTACATCCTTTGCCGGGCTCTGTATTTATAATATAATTCGCTTTTAAGTCAGCTATCATCTGATAAATAACATCTAACTCCATTGATTTTTCATCTCTTTCAAGTTGATAGCCCACTCCATCATCCGTTAAGAGTAAATGCAATTCATTATGAGATAAAGTTAGTCCTATAAGAACCCTTTTTGCGTTAGAAAATTTAATTATAACGTTTATTAGGTTTTGAATAATGTCATAAATGCATTTATGTTTATTCATTGGTAAAACTTCTTTTAATCCTTTTGTATTAAGATTGCTCAAAACTGTAAATTTATCCAACATCATTAAACTCGTAATTAGTTTTGGAATATCTTCTTCAAGGTTATACTCTCTGATTTTTCTGGGTTGTAAACTTTGACTAAGCTTTCTAATTTCGACTATTGCCGAATTAATAGCTGTTTTAGAGTCCATTATCAACTTTAAACGATTTTGTTCATCAGAGTAGGCAGTTTCAACATACAACCGGGATACACCCAACAATTGGTTCACATTATCGTGCAGTTGCAAGGCTATTTCCCTTCTTATTTTTTCTTGCGCCTGTATAACTGCCTTTAGATGTTTAACCTGATTTTCAGAATCATACAAGTCAGATACATTATCGTTAAATTCAACGGCCTTTAACCATTTTTCAATAACCAACGAAATTTTTTCCATATCACCACCATCTTTAATGATATAGTCAAAAGCGCCGTTTTTAAGAAATTGAACGGCTATTTCCATGTCTTCCTGCCCGCTAACTACTACAACGTTTATGTTAGGGTTAAACTCTTTAATTTGTATTAAAAGCTCTATACCTTTTATATCATCAAGATTGTAATCTAAAAATACAAGGTCTGGATTTTTGTATAGATTTTCTTTTAATTCTTTTCCTGATGAATAAACTGACACAGCCTGAAAACCTATGTTTTGCAGATGTTCTTCATACATAGCTATACAAAAAGGATCATCATCAACAACAAAAATCTTACGATTTAAATTCTGGTTCATTTTGTTAATTTCATTGCCACCAATGCCATATTTGTGCCGATTTTGTTAAAAATTTAAAATCATTGGAAATCAAGCTGTTATAAATAAATTTAGAGAATTTAGAATTTCCACAATGTGGCTTAATTCCATTTTATGGATAAAAAAGACTAGATATAAAAAAATAATTTTATTCCAAATCACCTGCCAGCATCATTTTATAAATTGTGCTTTTTCCAATATCTAAAATCTTAGCAGTATAAAGAACATCATTGTTATTTTGATTTAAATAATACTTAATAATATCGCAGGTATGTTTGCGGAGTGTCTTTCGTTCTCCAATAAAAATATCTTCCTTTTTTAATGAAGTAAAAGTAATATCATTAGAAGTTATTGTATTGCTTTCACACATTACTACTGCCAAATCAATCATTACTTTAAGCTCTCTCACATTACCCGGAAAATGATATTTTAGTAACTTATCCTTTGCTTCTTTATCAAAATGTACAGGTAGCACTTTGTTTTGCTTACAAAACTCATCTGCAAAATACTTAGCCAATATCAGTATATCATTTCCCCTGTCTCTCAATGGTGGTAGTACAATAGGTAAACCCATTATTCTAAAAAAAAGATCTTCCCTAAAATTTCCTTTTTGCACCTCTTCATAAAGGTTTTTATGTGTAGCTACTATTAACCTTACATCAAGCATTACTTTCTCACTACCTCCCACCCTTATTACCTCTCTCTCCTGCAAAACCCGTAACAATTTGCTTTGTAGACTCATATCTAATTCAGCTATTTCATCCAGAAATATAGTACCTCCATTAGCCTCTTCAAACTTACCTGCTTTGCGGGCTACAGCACCTGTAAATGCACCTTTTTCATGTCCAAACAATTCACTCTCTATCAGCTCTTTAGGTATTGCTGCCATATTAACCGGAACAAAGTTTTTCTTTCGCCTTTCACTGTTATAATGAATAGCTTTAGCCACAACTTCCTTACCGGTTCCTGTTTCGCCTGAAATAGATACATTAATATTGGTCTTTATGGCCTTCTCCATCATACGAAGCACTATTTTCAGGCTTTCACTTTGTCCAATTATAGTTTTATCAAAAGAAAATTTTTGTCCTAGCTCTTCTTTTAATTGCTCAACCTCTTGTTTCAGACTCTGTGTCTCACGTATGCGAACTATGCTATTCCATAGCAGGTCTTTGGTTGCATCATCTTTTACCAAATAATCACTTACACCCATTTTGAGCAACTCAACAGCAACAGAAATTTTTTCTTGAGAACTCACTACAATTACAGGTACATGAGGATTAATTTCTCTTATTTTTTGATAAAGTTTATCCCCCGGCATGTCAGGTAAAGAAAAATCTATAGTAACGATATTGGGCATAAGATTCATTTTAAGAAGACAATCCCTGCCGGTTTCAAACCTTGTAACCCTAAAATCAGGATTCAACGCTAAATGATACTCCAATATTTCTCCATACCATGGATCATCTTCTACTATAAATATATTAAACCCAGAAGACTTCATAAAATAATAATTTAAGTTAATATATATTTTTAAAAAACCGGAAATCGTTTTTATTATGGAATATTTCCACTTAATGGAATATAACGAATATTATATTTTTACTTAACTTTCTCATTTCCAATTGTTTAAAGATTTGGCATTTAGTTTGAAATTTCTGGCACATTGGAGAGATGGTTATTATAGAAAAACATTAAACTCACTTTTTTTAAAAAATTTACTCAAAAGTTGTATCACTTATGAACCAATCCAACAGACCAATATCTATGAATGCCAATATATCCAATATGAAAAACCCACAAATCCAATATCCTTAAAATCCGGTATTCTATGATAAAACCAAAATTCCTATATCTATGAAAGCATTTTATCCCTATTCCATTATTTCAAGAGTTTAATGCTGCTGCATACTTTTAAGTCTGAAACCCGGTTTATTTCCCTATGATTCCTCATCAGGTTTTGTGTAACAAGGCACATTGAATGTACAAGAGGTGAAAGTTTCATACAAAATATGTTTCTTCTCACCTTTGTGCATTTAAACCCTCATAATGGATGCGTTTTCTACTACTTAAATTTAAGATAGTTTTCTATAATTTAGAATAAGCTAAGTTAATGGAATTAATCCAAAATATGGAACTACAATTTTATAAGAAAAGATATGTAGGTCAAATAAATGGCTAACAAACTGAACTGATAGGGAATTGCTAACTTGCACTTATGTTCATTAAAACAGCAAGCTATATTATTTCAAGTCCAGATTTTGAGAACTGTCCTGCACCTGACAAGCCAGAATATGCATTTATTGGAAGAAGCAATGTGGGCAAATCGTCGCTAATTAATATGATTACCGGCAACGCAAAGCTGGCAAAGACTTCCGGATCGCCGGGCAAAACACAGCTCATCAACCATTTTAATATACAATCTTATAAAGGTAGCGAGCCACCCGTAGGGTATAAAAAGCCTGATGAATGGTACATTGTGGATCTTCCGGGATATGGATTTGCCAAAGTTTCTCAAACAAGCCGTCGCCGTTGGGAACAAATGATTGAAAACTATTTAAGAAAGAGGGAAAACCTTGTTCAGGTTTTTGTATTAATTGATAGCAGACATACCCCACAAAAAATTGATTTGGAGTTTTTAGACCAACTTAGAAAATGGGATATACCTTTTACGCTTGTTTTTACTAAGATTGATAAAGAAAATCAAAAAACAGTATCCTCAAACATGAAAGCTTTTTTTGAAGCTATGCGTAAGACATGGCAATTTCTACCACAAAGCTTTTCGAGCAGTGCAATAAAAAATCAGGGGAGGGATAAAATTCTTGATTTTATTCAAGAGTGTAATGACAATATTAAACAGGCAAATCTTGAAAATGAATCCAAATAAATGGGTATGATGATTATAGAAATGAACATTTTCAATTCAATCTGCAATATAATAGACGAAAGCGTTTTAGCCGAAGCATTATTATAAGAAAGCATTATTAATAAAATTATTAAGCACAAATTTTAATATTGATTCTTACAGGCAATTAAATTTTATTATTTTTGCAGCCGGATATGTAAAAATGGAGGTCGTAGCTCAGTAGGTTAGAGCATCAGATTGTGGTTCTGAGGGTCGTGGGTTCGAAACCCATCGGTCTCCCAAATTATAAACCTCGTTGTAACAACAACGAGGTTTTTAATTAATAAATGATTTTTATTTGAATGACAAAAAAACACTACCAATGAATTGGGTCCTTATCTTAATTCCTTTTATATCAGCTTTTATTGGATGGTTTACTAATTGGATTGCAATTAAAATGTTGTTTCACCCAAGGCTTCCTAAAAAAATATTGGGCATTACATTTCAAGGCATTTTTCCCAAAAGACAAAAACAGTTTGCAATGAAACTTGGCAAACTGGTAAGCAACGAATTACTTTCATTTGATGACATTGAAAAAAAAATAGCCAATCCGCAAAATGTTGAGAAAATTATGCCTGTTTTAGAGGCTCATATTGATACGTTTCTTAAAGAAAAACTAACAGCGCAAATACCTATGCTTGCTATGTTTGTAGGTGAAAAGACAATTGCACAGGTAAAAGATGTTTTTATGGTAGAATTGCAGGAACTTTTTCCTGTACTAATGAAACAATACATGAATACATTGCAAAAAGAATTGGATTTGGAGCAAATAGTTACTGAAAAAGTTGGCAAATTTTCAAGCGATAAACTTGAGGAAATCCTGAACCAAATTATGTCAAACGAATTTAGGTTTGTAGAAATAATAGGTGGAGTTTTGGGCTTTTTAATAGGAATAGTTCAGGTATTTTTAACCCTAATGACCAAATAAGAGTTAGATACTAATTACAGGGAAAAGGTAAATAAGTCCCTTCCCCTAAACTTTATCAAATCAATATTGTCATTTACAATATTGATTTTTATTAAGAGGTTTGATTTTTTGACTTTAAACATGTTTTAGGTATATATATAAATTACAAATCCATCTACAGTAATTTTCTATCCGTTCATCCCATTTTAACAACCGTTTTATTATTGATAATAGAACTTCGACCACATAATTTATTTTAATGAAAAAATTTCTTACTGTTATTGTTCTTTTTTTAACCCTTGGCGCAGTAGCGCAAATGCCCGGTATGGGACGTATGGGTGGCGGAAATATGAATATTGGGCATTTCTATGGTAAAATTGTAGATAGTGCCACCGGCAAAGGTGTTGAAGGTGTAACCCTACAACTTACAGGTAGCCGTTTTGATACCGTTAAAAAGAAAATGATTACTGGTGTACTTACTACTGTACTTACAGAACCTAATGGTGATTTTAGTTTAGAAAATCTATCAGTTATGGGAAGTTTTACTTTAAAAATTTCTACAGTAGGCTATAAACAAAGGGAACAAAAATTAACCTTTGGTCTCAAAATGCCACAAGGCGGTGGTGCCGGAGAAGGTAGCCGGGAACAAATGCTGAATATGGTGGATAAAGACCTGGGTAATATAAAAATTCAATCCGCAGTAGCAGATCTTGGTAATGTGACCGTAACCGCTACCAAAGCATTGTTTGAAATGGGGATAGACAGAAAAATATTTAATGTTGATAAAAACCTAAATAGCACCGGTCAAACTGCAACAGAGATTATGAAAACCATACCAACACTAAGTGTTGATATAGATGGTAATGTAACCATGCGCAATGCTACTCCGCAATTATTTCTTGATGGCCGCCCTACTACCATGACAATGGATCAAATTCCTGCAGACATCATAGATAAGGTAGAACTTATAACTAACCCCTCATCAAAATTTGATGCTTCGGGTGGCAATGCAGGCATAATAAATATTGTTTTAAAGAAAAACAGAAAAACAGGTTACAATGGTGGTGTACGTACAGGTGTAGATAGTAGGGGAAAAATAAATCTTGGCGGCGATATTAATCTGCGGGAAAACAAAATCAACTTGTTTTTGGTGGGCATGTACAACGAACGTAAATCAATTTCTAATACCTTCAACAATAGAATAAATATTGATAAGGGAACTCCGTTTAGTCAAATACTCCAAACCGGCAATCCAATAAACAATGGCTATTTTGCATTTTTAAGAGGAGGATTAGATTATCTAATTGATAACAGAAATACAATTACTATAGCTGCAAATTATAATAAAGGTCAATTTAAATCAAACGACAACCAACGTGTTGATTCATTATTAATAGCCAACCCATCGCTTAACAAAGTATTGCAGAACGGTGTGGGCAATTTTAAAAATCTCGGAAGCCAATTGAGCTACAAACACATTTTTGCTAAAGCAGGGCATGAACTAACTGCCGATGCTAATTACAACTCAAGTAAAAACGACAATAGCAGCTATATTAATACTCTTACCTACAAATCGTTGTACGAAAGAAAAGGGCCTGCCATCAATCAGCAATCTCTTGGCGGTGGCACTACAAAAAACTATATTTTTCAAACGGACTATGCCAATCCTATAACAGAAAATCAAAAGCTGGAACTCGGTGGCAGACTAGCTATCCGCGAATTTGAAAATACTAACAATCAGTTTTTCAAAAACCCGTTTACCAATAAATTTGTTTTGGTAAATGCATTAAGCAGCAACTACAGTTATACCGACAAAGTTTACGCTGCTTATATCAATTACAGCATAAAAGTAAAAAAATGGAGTTACCAATTTGGGCTTCGTGCCGAAAGTTCAACTTATGATGGCAATATATTACGCACCAACAGACAAGGACAAGATTCAGCTTCTAATTTCAAAGTTGACTTTCCTGTTCAGTTGTTTCCAAGTGCTTTTGTCACTTATAAAATGTCTGATAAAGAAGATATACAAGTCAATTATTCAAGAAGAATCAATCGTCCCAACTTTTTTCAGTTGATGCCTTTTATTGATTACAGCGATCCTTACAATTTAAGCGTTGGTAATGCAGGGTTGCAGCCCGAGTTTACCAATTCATTTGAAATATCTTACAGCAATAATTATAAAAAAGGTTATAACTTTTTGGCAAGTACTTACTTTAAGCACAACAACAATTTAATTACCCGTTTACAATATCCTGATGCAAATCCCGACGAAGCACACTTTTATTCTTCAGCTGATAGTGTACTAATCAACAGTTATGTAAATGCCAACAGCAGTATGACTTATGGTCTGGAACTAACCAATAAAATGCCCATAAATAAGTGGTGGGAAATGATGCTGAATGTAAACCTCTTCAATTCTGAAATAAAGGTTGATGAGACTACCAAACAGGCGGCAATAAGCAATCAAAGAGTAAGCTGGTTTGCAAAGACCAACAATACCATTAAGTTTCTTAAAACCTGGTCAGTACAACTATCAAGTGAGTACTATGCTAAAACTGTATTGCCACAAGAAGGCGGCCGTGGTGGCGGAAGAGGTGGTGGCGGTATGATGTTTGGCGGTGGCCCACAGGCAGCTGCACAAGGCTATATTAATCCTCGTTATGCATTTGACCTAGCCATACGCAAAGACTGGACCTGGAAGGGTGGCAACAGTGCATCGCTAACACTAAGTATGAATGACTTTTTGAGAACCCAACTATACAGTACATATTCAGAATCTCCTTACCTGATGCAGACATCGGAAAGAAGAAGAGACCCGCAAGTATTAAGGCTCAACTTCAGTTATCGTTTTGGTAAGTTTGACATCAACCTTTTCAAACGCAAAAGCATGAAAGATGTGGGTGGCGGAACGGATATGATTATAGGAGGATAAATATTTTTTTAGGGTATTAAAAAGAGGCTGCGCAAAATGCACAGCCTCTTTTTTCATAATAAGTGATTTCTATGCAGCCAATATAATCAATGCGATTACTATCCAAACACCCCATCCAATAAAGGCCCATTTTCTAAAGTTTCTATCTTTTGAGATAAATGATAATAAGGCTCCGATAATTCCCAGAAAAAAACCAAGTAAGAAGCCTCCAATGTTAAATCCTGACCCGTCATTATCACCTGCCATTTTTTGTGCAAACCTTGATTTCAATGCTTTGAAAGCAAGTTTGTCAACCAATTTCATTTTCTTTCCGGTCATGGTTTCATAGTCTTTCACAGACATTTCTGAAACCATTTTCATTACAGCAAGTTCTTGCTGCTTTTTAATTGTTGCAGCCTTGTCAACTGCTGCTTTAGCAGAATCTGCGGGTACAAAGGATGCATTTGCTACGTTAAGGCTCAATAACACAATTAGTCCTAATAACAGTTTTCTCATAAAGTGTTTATTTAGTTTAAAATTTTGAATGAATTGCTAATTTATATTTATTTTTTTAAAGCAAAGTTTATAGAATATTTCTTCCATTAAATATCAACCTGCTCGGTTTAATACAGAGCATTGACTACAGCACTTTTAGATTAAACATTGAATTTATTCTTTTAATTAAATGCATTAAAATGAGATGTACCTTTAAAAAATTCAAACCCATCCTGATTATGAAAGTATATTTAGTTTGTATTGCAATTATAACTACAATTTTAATTGCTTGTACCCCCAATGAAAATCAGCAAAAATTAATAGGCAAATGGGCAGGTGTTGAATGGCTGGTAAATGATAAACCGTCGGGGCTTAATGCTCTAAGTACTTTTTTCAGTTTTGACGATAAGGGTGCTTATACCTATGAATACCTTGGCAACAAAGAAAAGGGAACCTATAAAGTAGAAAATGAAATGCTTTTTACCACACCTGAAAACCAACAGGAAATGATGGTAAAAATTGCAAAACTTACCAAAGACACCCTCATATTTGATATGAACCGCGGTGGTCAGGCAGAAATGCTAACGTTGATAAGAAAATAATATATTGGTTGCATTATATCGTTTTTTGTCATTTATTAACTCCCACTTCTACCCACCAACATAGGTACAAAAGAAAAATTGTCAAACTTTTCTTCCGTATAACTTCCATCGGCCTGTTTAGTAAGGCGCAGCATTTGTTGGTGTTCGCCACTGTCAACAGGTATCACCATAAAACCACCTGTTTTTAGTTGTTGAATTAATTTAGGGGGTATAAATGGTGCTGCTGCAGTAATGATTATTTTATCAAATGGCGCATAAGTAGGCAATCCCTGAAACCCATCCCCATAAAAAAATTTAATGTTGGGATATTTGCTTTTGAAGATGAAATCTTTGTTGAGGTCGTAAAGCTTTTTTTGTCTTTCAATAGTAAAAACCTTGGCATTCATTTCAGCCAATACACTCGCCTGGTAAACGCTGCCGGTTCCTATTTCCAATACCTTCTGATAAGGTTTTATCTCAAGTAATTGGGTTTGATAAGCTACAGTATAGGGTTGAGAAATAGTCTGCCCTTCGCCTATGGGAAAAGCTCGGTCTTCGTAAGCAATTTTGTCAAAGGCTGAATCTAAAAAGAAATGTCGGGGAATGTTGTTAATTGCTGTCAATACGTTTTCATCTGTTATTCCTTTATCCCGCAACACCTGCACCAATTTTTTGCGCATGCCCATGTGTTGGTAACTGTCAGTATAAGTTCGATTTTGCTTTGTATCTGTCATATCAGCGCCAAATTTACAAAATGGAAAGCAGCATAATATTTGAAAAGGATAGAATGATGGATAATGTGGAAAAGGAATTTTTAAAAAAAGGTAATCAACAAAATTTTTTCGTAAATATCTTTTCGATGGCCAATATCAATTACAAATATTTTCAGCATTTTATCTTCAATGATATAAATCACACGGTAATTTCCACTTCTGATCCTATAACCAGATATTCCATTTAATTTTTTATAGCCGACTGGGCGGTGATTTGATGATAAACCCTTTTATTGCTTTTACTATCCGGTTGAAATGTGGTGAGGAATTTTGCCTTACTGCTTTTTTGCAGCCCTGTCTATTAATATTTCGTCCTTCACTTTACACGTTGTGCTTTCAACTCCTTAACAGCCTGGCCAAATCGAATGAAATCACCTTTGCGCTTGATTGATTTGTCATAAGCTTTTATTTCTTCCATTTCTTAAGCCAAATCCATCAATTTCTTGCATTGGCTAATAGGAATTTGCACAGCAACAGGCTTTCCATTTTTATCTGTTACAAACTGCTTTGAAATGCTCATTTGTTAATTATTTAATTTCAAAAATACAAAGGTTTCATGTAAAATTATACTACAAAAAAACGGAACAAAGCTTACGTTGTGTACTTCGTATTCTTTGTTCCGTGGTGCTAAATTTTTTCTGGACTATCTCAACTTCATATCTTTTTCTATTGCTGCAATTTTTAGATCCAAACCTTCCATGGTTTCATAAAATTTATCAGCACTTTCCAGCTTTGTTTTTACACTAAAGTAGAATTTTATCTTAGGTTCTGTTCCGCTTGGCCTTGCTGATATTTTAGATCCATCTTCCAATACAAACTGCAGCACATTGCTCTTAGGCAGCTTTATTTCCCAACTGTTGCCGTCTTTAAGATTTTTACCTACCTGCATTTGGTAATCCAACAATTCAACAACAGGTACACCATCAATAGCTGTAGGTGGATTTTCTCTGTAACCCTGCATCATTTCAGCTATTTCTTCCGCGCCTCTCATGCCTTTTTTGGTAATAGAAATCAGGCTCTCTTTATATAGTCCGTGCTGCACATACAAGTCAATCAGCTTTTCATACAAGCTACGGCCTTTGTCTTTTTCGTATGCTGCCATTTCGCATAATAAAGCAACAGCAGAGATTGCATCCTTGTCACGAATCTTATCTCCTATCATCAATCCATAACTTTCTTCGCCACCTATAATGTAGTTTTCCTTGCCTTCTTTTTCAGTCATCAGTTCTGCTATCCATTTAAAACCGGTCAACACATTGTAACAGGTAATACCATTTGCAGCCGCCAAATCATCTATCAGGTTAGTGGTTACAATGGTTTTCACCACCATATCGTTTGGTTTAGAAATACCTTTTGCCTTTCGTGCCTCAATCATGTAGTTGAAAGCCAATACAGCAGTTTGGTTACCATTCATCAGCACCCATTCTCCTTTTGTATTTTTAATTGCAATACCCACCCTGTCGCTGTCAGGGTCTGTCCCCAGCAATATTTCAGCATCCATCTCTTTGGCCTTTTTCAGGCCTATACTCATGGCTTCTGCTTCTTCCGGGTTGGGATAAATTACTGTTGGAAAATTACCATCCGGCGTAGCCTGCTCTTCCACAATGGTTACGTTGGTAAATCCAAAACGCTTTAGCACCTGCGGCATCAGCATAATGCCCGAACCATGAATAGGCGTATAAACAATCTTCAAATCTTTTTGCCTTTCTATTGCTTCAGGATAAATGCTTAACCCTTTTACCATTTCAATAAAAGCATCATCCATGTCTTTTCCAAGCATAGAAATATTAGCTTCACCACCGCTCCATTTTACATCGTCTACACTGCTGATAGCATCTACCTCTTTTATTACATTTTTATCGTGAGGTGGCACCAATTGGCCACCATCGTTCCAATAAGCTTTGTACCCGTTATACTCCTTAGGATTGTGCGATGCTGTACAAACCACACCTGCCTGACAGCCCAAATGACGCACAGCAAAAGATAACTCCGGCGTTGGCCGCAGTGCTTCAAACAAGTACACTTTCAAACCATTTGCTGCAAACACATTCGCTACAGTCTCGGCAAAAAAACGGCTGTTGTTGCGGCAATCGTGGGCTATCGAAACTTTTATTTCCGCATTGCCGTGTACTTTTTTCAGGTAGTTGGCAAAGCCCTGCGTGGCCATACCTACCGTGTACTTATTCATACGGTTGGTACCCACCCCCATAATGCCTCTAAGGCCTCCCGTTCCAAACTCAAGGTTACGGTAAAATGCATCCGTCAGTTCATCGCCACCGGCGGCCTGCATTTTTTTTATTTCAGCTTTTGTGGCCTCATCGTAGTTACCATTCAGCCATACATTTACTTTGTCATTGATAGCAGCATCCATGTTTTTTCTATTTGGTTTTTTATAAAATTATTATACTGTTACAAACATTTTATCCCTGATTAATCATCCTTGCGTCGCAATACATTCATCCGCATTACAACTATGTTGCTTTTACCACTATTTTTATTTAAGTACTACCATGTCGCATAGACACAAAGTTTTAGTGCAACTTAGTGACTTTGTACCTAAGTGGTTCAATAGTTCAATCAGCAAGTTTAAGAATTTTTAATGACTCCGGGCAAAAACCATTTTGCTTAAACTTTTGTAATTTTACTTCATGGAAACTTTAGTTGAAAAAAAGAAATACACTTACGAGGAATATTTGCAACTGGAAAAGCAAACAGATGCACGATATGAGTTTTGGAACGGTGAAATCTTTGCTATGGCAGGGGGTACTAAAAATCATAATGAAATAGCTGGCAATATACATTTTTATTTACGTGATAATTTCAGGCCAAAAGGGTGTAGAATATTTGCCGAAGGCGTGAAACTGGAACTTCAAAAAAACCAATATTACGTTTACCCCGATGTACTGCTTACCTGCGATCCTACGGATAATGATGAGTATTTTGTAACTAGCCCCACTTTACTCGTAGAAGTACTTTCGCCTGGAACTGAAGCATACGACCGCTCTGTAAAACTTGCTCAATACCGTAAAATAAAGTCACTTCGATATTATTTGCTCGTTTCGCAATCCCTGCCATTTGTGGAAATTTTTGCAAGGACAAATGAAAACGAACTATTTACTTACGATGTAGCAGAAGGTATGGAAGCGATTATACAAATGCCTGCACTAAACTTTGCTTTGTCTCTGGGTAAAATATATGAATACATTGAGTTTCAGTCTTTGTAATTTATATTAAACCACCAATGTACTAAGTTCTCAGACTAACACTAAGGCTTACTGCATCTTCTTGTCTTTGGGCCCTTGTTGTTCATTAGCTCAATCAGCAAGTTTAAGAATTTTTAACGACTAAACCCTTTTCTGCAAAACCCTTGTACCTATTATTGCCGTAGGTTTGGCAAATAATTCATGAAAGGTATTGTTTTCACCATATTATTATTTTCACTTTCGCTACCCATCTTTTCACAAAATGTGAAGGATAGTATTGTACATGAAAGCTACCTTACACCGCTTACTCCAGCAAGAACCGAGAATAAGAAACGCATAAAACAAGTAACTATTGCCAATGCAGTGGGTTACGGCGGTTCTTTGGCCGGATTTTACTCGGCTTGGTACAGCAATTATCCTCAAAGCAGTTTTCATTTTTTTGACGACAACAATGAATGGAAACAGGTAGATAAGGTAGGTCATGCATACGGCGGATATATATCCTGCTATGGCACTACCGAAATGTGGAAGTGGGCCGGAATAAAGCAAAGAAAAGCGGCGGTACTTGGCACAGTAAGCGCATTTGCCTATGAAAGTGTCATAGAAACCCTTGATGGTTTTAGTACCGAGTGGGGCTGGAGTTGGGGCGATATAGGTGCAAACGTATTTGGAAGCGGATTATTTCTTGGTCAGGAGTTGGCATGGAGCGAACAGCGCATTAAATTCAAGTTTTCTTTTCATAAAAAAGATTATAGTGCAGCCGATCTTAGTAAGCGGGCAAACTACCTCTACGGCAACACCTTGCAGGAACGCCTCATAAAAGATTACAACAGCCAAACCTATTGGCTAAGCGCCAACCTAAAATCCTTTATGCCCAAAAGCAACCTGCCGCCGTGGCTCAATGTAGCCTTTGGTTATGGTGCAGAAGGTATGTTTGGTGCAGTTGAAAATTTCGGAAAAGACAAAGAAGGCAATGTATTTGACCGCAGAGATATACAGCGCTATCGTCAATATTACCTTTCACCTGATATAGACCTTACCAAAATAAAAACCAACAGCAAGTTATTAAAGTTGACATTAGGCTTTCTCAACGCCTTCAAGTTTCCTATGCCGTCTTTGGAATATAACAGTAAAGGAAAGTTTGCATTTCATTTGGTGCATTTTTAATGTTAAAAAAAATCGATAATTTTAACTTCCAACCAATCTCGTTTATCTTAATCATTCCTCATGAAATATTTTGTATTATTTCTTATTCAATTTTTTATCACGGTTTTTTCATTTGGACAATCAGAGAATAATGAAAATAAAATAATAGAAGACTATGATAAAGTATTTACAAAGGCACCTGTTATGCCCGAATATAAATACGGTAAAGCAGCTCTTGAGGATACAATTTCTCATACACTATTGGAAAGAAGAGCTCATTTAAAGACCGCATCTGCAAAATATATTTTTAAAGTAAATGCAGTGGGAGCAATAACAAATTTGAAATGTATCATCTGGAATGGTAATTCAACACTAAGGAAAGAATTTGAAACTGCGCTTGAAAACACATCCTATATGTGGAATCCTGCTCAAATGAATGAAAAAGCAGTAGTCGCAATTAAGGTTATAAATGTAGTTTTTGAAAAAGATAAACTTATGATTGAGGGAGTTGAATATGTTTCAGGTATGAGTACATTTTTATTTTAAATTCATGCTATTCAAGGTTTTTCAAAGGTTCATTTTGTCTATAAATGCAATATCCTACTTTTAGTTATAAATAAAATAAGTCATGAGCGATAAGAATACTACTGATAACCATTTAAGCGAACCGCAAACGGTGTATAATAAAACTGTATTCGGCTCCTTTCAATCATTTGAAGAAGCTAACGAAGCCGATGCCGCCTATATGGCTACGCTATCGGGTGAGCAGCATTTGTCAAATGTTACAGAACTTATTGCAGCCATGTACAAACAGGAATTGAAAGAACCTTTTGACAAAACCATCAGAACCAAATAGTCATGGATATTTTTTTTGAAGAACATAGGACATTATTGAAACTGATGGTGAAACACAATGTGCGGTTTATGCTTATTGGGGGCTATGCAGTGGCCCATTATGGTTACGAACGCACTACCGCAGACATGGATGTATGGCTTCAAGTGAGTAACGAGAACAAAACTCACTTCATAAAGGCGCTGCAGGATTTTGGCATCACCAAGGAGGGTATAGAGTTCGTTGAACAAATTGATTTCACCAAACCTTTTCCCGTATTTTTCTTTGGTCAAAAACCCCGCAGAATTGAATTTATTTCTTTGGTACAACGTGTAAATTTTGATGATGCGTACAAGCAGGTAAATCATTTTTTGCTCGAAGATGTCCTTATACCCATCATTCAATACCATCACCTTTTACTTACAAAAAAATATACTGGCCGCCTTAAAGACAAGGCAGATATAGAAGAATTGGAGCGGATAAATAAATACAAAAATGATTTGTAGTCAAATTATGAGAAGTGTTTACATCTGCTGATTTTTTTGGAATGCAGATTGTTGGGATAGTTAGGAAT
This sequence comes from Segetibacter sp., assembly GCA_043736115.1. Lineage (GTDB taxonomy): Bacteria > Bacteroidota > Bacteroidia > Chitinophagales > Chitinophagaceae > Segetibacter. Next base: position 19,299 of record JAYTDC010000098.1, read on the forward strand.
TTATATTAGTCTGCTATTTTCAAATTGCGCAATTTTCAAATTTTCACATTAACCTCTGCTTCATGGCCTCATACAAAATCATTCCCGCAGCAACTGATACGTTCAGGCTTTCAAAATCGCCTTTCATGGGGATTTTAAATTGTTCATCGCATATTTTCATGAGGGCAGGGTAAATGCCTTTGTCTTCGCTGCCCAATACTATGGCGCAGGGTTCGGAGAGATTGATGTTGAATATATTTTCCTTTGCAGTCATTTCGCTGGCAAAAACTTTAATACCATTCAGGTGCAGGTCGTCAACTGTTTTCATAAGGCTATTGACCCTGCAAATTGCTATTTGCTCCAGGGCACCGGCGGAGGTTGCTATTGCATCTTCGTTTAAAGCCCCTACGCCCTTGTCGGGGATGATGATGGCATGAACACCTGTACACAATGCAGTTCGGGCAAGGGCGCCTATGTTTCTTACGTCTGTGATGCCGTCTAATATTAATAGCAGAGGTACTTCGCCTTTTTCTACTACAAATGATATGACGGATTGCAAATCCTGGTACTGTACTTTAGAAATCACCGCCACACAACCTTCGTGATTACTCACATTATAGCTGTTCAGCTTATCTACCGGCACCTTATTGATGGGAACACCGTGCTTTTCTGCAAGGTTTTTTATAGTGTCCACCGTTTCGCCATGTACGGTGCTTACAAGATAAATCCTGTCTAATTGTTTGCCCTCTTCCAAAGCCTGTATCACTTTGGCTCGTCCGACAATCAGGGTATTTTTTTTAGGTCGTTGCTGTTGATTTCTAAAAGTTCTCAAAATAAATAAGATTAGGAAAATGATTTTATGAGGTTAATGAAAATATCTTCATCAACATATTGTTTAACTGCAAATGGTAAGATTCAGGAAGTGTTCCAATAACCTTTTAAATAATATTTTCAGAAGCAGTAACTAATTTATGGGTCTTTAAAACAGAGTCAAGTTTTAGTCCTGTTTCGCCATTAGAATTTTCTATTGATATAATAATATCAGTAGGCTCCGTTGCAATATTCAAATTGCTGGTAATAACAGCAAATATAATTTGATTGTGTTTTGTAATCTTTTCAGTTTTGCAAAGTGCAGGTCTAAGTTTACTACCCACTAAATTATCAAAAGGAAACCTGATTAAAACAATTTTATACTTCATTGTTTTGTTTATTATATGGTATCCCATCATTTAATGTGTATATGTTTTCTGAAGGTTCGTCCCAAAAATCAAATGCTTTTCCCTGATCGGCTATTTTCAACCAGATCTTTTCACTTGGTTCCTCTTCTTCCTCTTCGAAAAGTACAACCACTTTTGCTTTCTTTTTTGAAAATTGTTTTCCCAAAATAAGCACAGAATTTCCCTGATCATCAAACACTATATTTCTTTCAACCGCCTCCATAAAAAAATATTTTCTTGAAGATACAAAAAACCATAAGCACTACAAATGCTTATGGTTTTTTAAAATTGAAATTACTATTTCTAAATTATTCTATTTAAGACCAAACACTTTCTTTACTTCTTTTACTGCATCCAGTTTTTCCCAGGTAAAAAGTTCAACTTTTACTTTCTTTATTTTACCGTATGGATCTTTAAATTCTTTTGTTACCACTTCGTTTTTGCGACCCATGTGTCCGTAGGCTGCAGTTTCGCTGTAAATAGGTGTACGCAATTTCAACCTTTGTTCTATGAAGTATGGTCTCATGTCAAAGCAAGGCATTTGCATTATTTTTTCAGCAATCTGTCCGTCAGTCATATCTACTTTGGCAGTACCGTATGTTACCACGTTTATAGAGGTAGGCTGAGCAACTCCAATAGCATAAGAAACCTGTACCAAAACTTCGCTGCACAATCCGGCTGCTACAAGATTCTTGGCAATGTGACGTGTAGCATAGGCTGCACTTCTGTCTACTTTGCTTGGATCTTTGCCGCTGAATGCACCACCACCGTGTGCACCTTTTCCACCGTAGGTATCTACAATTATTTTACGACCTGTTAAGCCGGTATCGCCGTGTGGGCCACCAATTACAAATTTACCGGTGGGATTAATGTGGTACTTAATTTTATTGTTGAAAAGATGCGCATACTTAGGATATTTCGCTTTTACACGAGGTATCAAAATGCTGATAATGTCTTTATTAATCTTAGCCAACATTGCCTCATCTGCAGCAAAGTCGTCATGTTGTGTAGATACAACAATTGCATCTATTCTTGATGGTACATTATTGTCATCGTATTCTAATGTTACCTGGCTTTTGGCATCAGGTCTTAAGTATTTAATTTGTTTGTTTTCTCTTCTAAGTGCAGCAAGTTCTTCTAATAGTTTGTGTGCAAGATTTAATGCAAGTGGCATGTAGTCTTCGGTTTCGTTGGTTGCATAACCAAACATCATACCTTGATCACCGGCACCTTGTTCTTCTTTTTTCTTTCTGTCAACACCTTGGTTTATGTCGCCTGATTGCTCGTGTATGGCGGACAATATACCGCAACTGTTGGCCTCAAACATATACTCACTCTTGGTGTAGCCAATTTTACGTATTACACCACGTGCAATTTCCTGTACGTCAAGGTATGCACGGCTTTTAACCTCCCCTGCAAGTATAACCTGACCGGTTGTTACCAATGTTTCACAAGCAACTTTACTTTCAGCATCAAATGCAAGAAAATTATCAATAAGCGCATCACTAATTTGATCCGCTACTTTATCAGGATGTCCTTCAGATACACTTTCAGAAGTAAATAAATAGGGCATAAAAGGGAAAAATTTATTTTTTTAAGAGTTGCAAATATAGGGGAGAAAAGTATTTGCTTAAAGTTTTGAATAAATAATACGTAACCTCAATCTATATGGTGCTGTTGCTGCCCCTGCCCCTCCTCCACCAAGTATTACCCTGCCGTCTGCAGCATTATTTCCAGCACTGGGTAAAATGTAATATATCCCACCATAAAAATTAGTTGGATAGGGAGAAGTGTAATATATAGAATCGTTGGTAGGCGCAGATAAACGGAGCGTAAATACAGAATCTTTTCTGGTAACAATACCCTGCACATATCTTGTTAAATCAAAATTATAGGCTTTTACAGTTTCTGACCCTATAGTACGGCTGTAAGGATATCCGCCAAATGTGGCAAAATTGTCTTGCCCACCACTGACCAATAAATCGTTGGGAACGTTTCTTTTGAATTTATTGGTACTGTCGTATCTACTCAATAATAAGAAATTAGGAACAGAAAACTTTTTAACCATAGGATCCGTTTCAGGAACCTGCATGGCCACTAACTCTGCCCTGTGAATAATTGAGTTGGGGAAGTTAGCAAGAGTTGGGGTTTTAATGGTAGCAAAAGTTCCCGGGGTGGTTTGCAGGTAAACCTTATCATCGTTTACATTACTTGCAAAGTTAGCCTGTGCTTCAGAACCTGTTCTATCCCGGTGTATATAGTTTGCACTGGCGGATATAGGAAGAAAAGTTCCGGGGCTAAACCTGAAGTAACTAACCTCCTTGGTATAGTCCTTTGCTGTATCTTTTACTCTATAATGGTAGAATAGTGCCAACTTGGTATTACTATCTAATAAGTTGATGCGTATTAACGCATTTCCATCTGATGAAGACGAGGGTCTTACTGCAAAGCCTTTGAATTTGCTTCTGAAGTTTGAATCATTGTCATAGGCTCCGCTGTTGTTACTTGATGTATCAAATGTCTTAATCAGTTTGCGGGCAAATGCCGTATCTAAAGGAATTCTGATTTGATTTTGTGCATATTCAAATCCATAATCAATAGTGTTGGCAAGGCTATCAGGGTAAATTGTTTTTTTACCAAGTCTTGCACCTTCTGTAAAGGTTTTACTTACCGGATAAATTGTATAAGGTTGAATACTATCATTGATCTCATAAACCTCCCAGTTTTGGGGAATTCGTGAAATTGTACTATCACCAAAAATACCTCTGTAGCTCAAAATAAGAACTGCACTATCTGAATACAAAGAAGTATCAGCAGGAAAGGTGTATTTGTAATACGTAGGTTTCAATTCGAAATAACTTCTTGCTTCTGTTTTACCAAAAACAGGGTCATGTTTAATAACCCCAATTATCTGATCGTCGCTTTTATAAAATTTTGCCTCCGGACCAAGTGAATCTAAATAAGTATTGGTATATACGTCTAAGGTTGTATCAAATGTGTTTACCCCATCTACAGGGGGAATGAGACCAGAACCAAGAGTAGTTGATTCAATTTTGGTGCAAGCTGCAATAGTAAAAACAATAGCTGCAGCTATTAAAATAAACTTACGCATCCGGGGTGAAACAGGTTAAATTATAAGGTAAAATTACTAGGGGGCAAGGTCGTTATACAATTCCAAATACTCTGTTAAATCAGTATCCCAGCCCTTGAAAGGAATGATTTTTTTACCTTTTACTTTAGAAAATTCTGCAACCAGTTTTTTATCAACAGTATCAGAACCAAAAGTGATAGCATCAGCATAAGTGGCGCCACCTCTTTGCAAAGCTATGTTGGTTCCTTCTTTAAAAACCTCCATATCTTTTTCTTTTAAAGAGTTGTGGATGATGGCTTTTTTATAAAAATCATCGCTAAGCTTCTCGTCAAAAGTGGAACTATTGAGCGTGTAAACTACTTTGCCATTGGCAAAAACAGGCTCTTTTTTATAAATGGTTTTCAGGTATTGTGGTATAAGGCCAGTCATCCAACCGCTGCAATGGATTATGTCAGGAGGCCAGCCAAATTTTTTGACCGTTTCTAATGCACCCTTACAGAAAAAAATGGTCCTTAAATCATTGTCGTCGTACCACTTTTCTTCTTCATCGTTGAAAACAAACTTCCTTTTGAAAAAATCTTCATTATCTAAAAAATAAACCTGTAAACGGGCATTAGGCAATGAGGCTACTTTTATCTGAAGCGGGTAATCGTCATTGTCTACACTTACATTGATACCCGATAGTCTTACTACCTCATGAAGGCGGTGTCTTCTTTCGTTGATTATTCCAAATCTCGGCATTATGCACCTAACCTCCAAACCTGCATCGTTACTTTTTATTGCCAGCTTGTTCACTATTTCTGCAAATTCTGTCAGCTCAAGATAAGGCGACATTTCGTTGGCAATAAATAAAATTCTTTTCTTTGTTGACATTATTCCGATTGGTTTACTTTGATGAAACCCTTTAGAAAAAGAGTTGGCAAAGTTAATAAAAAATTATCAACACAGCCTATATAAAGCATCTTTGCCCACCTAACCCATTGACATGAAGCTATTTAAGCAAGCCGAAGACTTACATTTATACCTTTCAAAAGGCTCTTTTCAGGCTCAAACGAAAGGTTTCGTTCCCACAATGGGGGCATTGCATCAGGGGCATATTTCGTTGTTGGAATTAAGCAAAAAACAGTGCGACATTACCATTTGCAGTATTTTTGTAAATCCTACCCAATTTAACAACAAAAAGGATTTTGAAAACTATCCCATTACCATAGGAAATGATATATTATTGCTGGAGAAAGCGGATTGCGATATTCTTTTTTTGCCACAGGCAGTAGAAATTTACCCGCAGGGAATTGACGACCTTCCACATTATGATTTGGGTAACCTTGAAAATGTGTTAGAGGGTAGCTACCGACCCGGTCATTTTCAGGGAGTTTGTCAGGTAGTGCATAAGTTACTCAACATTGTTTCACCTGATTTTTTGTTTTTGGGTCAAAAAGATTTTCAACAATGTATGGTTTTAAAAAGGCTAATTGAGCTTATGAGCAGTCCCATACAACTTATTTTGGGTGAAACCTTAAGGGGAAATAGCGGACTTGCAATGAGTAGCCGAAACCAAAGGCTAACTGAAAGCCAAAAGCAAGAGGCGGTAGCCATTTACCAAATGCTTACTTACATAAAACAAAATATCCACGCAATACATCCCAATAAGTTGTGCGCTTATGCAACGCAATTTCTTTTATCACATGGATTTAATAAAGTGGACTATGTAGCTATTGCTGAACCTACAAGCTTAGCTACTATTAATGAAATAAATCATAACCCTGCAGTAGCCCTGATAGCTGCCTTTATTGGTGAGGTTAGGTTAATAGACAATATGTTGGTAAATGAATAACGACCTTATATCCTAAAGTTTTTAAGTGTAACCTCTTTTTTGTCAGCTAAACTTTCTTTATAAACGACACTAGTGTTATCCAAAATTCCAATTGCCCTGCAATATGCTATATTGCAAATGGAAAACATCCACCATGAAAAAGAAATTACTAAACTTATTAAAATACCTGTCCTTTTTAGGGGTGGGCTTATTTTTGGTTTGGTGGAGTTTGCATCAGATACCGGCAGATAAATGGGAGGACTTTAAAAGGGTTTTTAAAACGGCAAATTACTGGCTTTTCATACCCGTCTTTTTTATACTTTCTGCTAGCCATGTTTTAAGAGCATTACGGTGGAAAATGCTGATTCATCCAATGGGTTTTAACCCTTCTTTTGCCAATACATTTTTTGCAGTTATGATTGGTTACCTGGCCAACCTGGCAGTACCGCGATTGGGCGAAGTTTTAAAATGTACCATTCTTGCAAAATATGAACATGTTCCTGCGGACAAACTAATAGGTACAATTGTAGCTGAAAGAGCTTTTGATGTATTGTGCCTGCTACTGATTTTTGTAGCTGCTTTTGCACTTCAGTTTGATATCATTGGCGAATATGGAATGAATCTTCTAAAAAGTGTTTTTCTTGATAAAGCCGGATCATTTGATTTAAAAAAATTAATGATTACCGGTGGCATTTTATTGGTGGTGATAGTTATTATAAGAATGCTGCTAAGAAAGTACGATCAGATAAAAATTGTACATAAAATACATGCTGTTTTCAGCGGAATTTTACAGGGTCTTTTGAGTGTAAAAGATATGAAACACAAATGGCAGTTCATCTTATGTAGTATAGGCATCTGGGCATTATACCTACTGGGAACATGGGTAGGTTTTTATGGCACCACAGGTACTGCAGGCCTACCCTTTGAAGCTGCAGTTTCTGCATTGGCATTTGCAAGTATTGGTATGATACTTACTCCCGGCGGTATTGGCGCCTATGCTTTTTTTATGGCAAAGATTTTACAGCAAAACGGTATTAACTTTGAAATTGGATTTGCCAATGGAACATTACAATGGTTTGCTCAATTTATCATCATAATAATTGTTGGCTTTTTAAGCCTGGGTATATTACCGTGGTACAATAAAAAAAACTACAAACATGAAGCAGTCACAAGTAATCCCTGAAAAAATATATACCCGTGAAGAATTAGTAAAAGCTGTTGCTCGATGGCGTTTGCTAAGTAAGAAAATTGTATTTACAAATGGCTGTTTTGACATACTGCATGCCGGTCATATTTCATCGCTAAGTGAAGCTGCCAAAGAAGCTGATATTTTAATTGTAGGTATAAATACAGATAGTAGCACCAAACGCCTGAAAGGCGAAGGAAGACCTGTGAATGACGAAAACAGCAGGGCACTTATAATAGCAAGTTTGGCAATAGTAGATGCAGTAACATTGTTTGATGAAGATACCCCGCTTGAATTAATAAAAGCAATTTTACCTGATGTTTTAGTAAAGGGTGGTGATTACACACAAGATCAGATTGTTGGAGCAAATGAAGTAATTGCTTTTGGGGGAATAATAGTGATTAACCCAATCATTGAGGGTTTTTCTACTACAACCATTATTGAAAAAATGCAGGGGAAAAATTGATTCAAACATTTGTAAGAAACAAAAATAACCTTAAGGAAAAATGGACAAGCCAGTTACCATCTATAATGCCAATCAAGTGTTGAAAGTGCCATTAGGCACTAAATGTCGGTAGTAGAATAAGCCCCCAGGGTACATTAAAAGTCCCGTAGGGACGATAGGTGTTTGAAAAACATTCGGCAAACCCGTCCGGTCAGGCGGGCATCTCGTTTCGCCTTGGCGGGATTTCAAAAGACATAAAACCATGCATTTCTACCGACATACCCTGCCCACTGCACTAATACAAATATTTGAAAACCCTTGATTAGCATTTATAACTCTTTGCATAAACAAAACAATCCGTTTCATTAGAAAACATACTAACTTTCTAATTATCTTGTTTACAATACTGAAGTAAGCCCACAATTTCTGCATGGAACCAAAACCGGATGTGCCAAAAAATTATTTGCCAAAAATTACGAAGGCAATGTAGGCAATAAAACTAATCACTAAAATTGCTGTAATGATGTTTTCTTTTATTCTGTTGGTTTGTGTAAATTTTTCCATAACATAACATTTTATAAATGAATAAAAAATTGCTAGTATATCCTGTGTATTCTTAGGGAGAAAAGTATAATCGCAACAGGTGAGATATAGAAACTATCTCGTAGTAAATATAAATAAAATTTGGTGATTATTCCAAATTAAAAAATCTAAACCGCAAATTATTTAGATAAAATATCTTTCACTACACCAAGTAATACTTCAGTACCCAACGCCAAATCTTCATAGGATGAATACTCTAAAGGATTGTGGCTGATACCGTCTTTGCAGCGGACGAAAATCATTCCATAATCACAGGCATAAGACAATGCCAACGAATCGTGAAAGGGTCCGCTCATCAATTCGGGTGCATCTAGTTGTAATGCTTTGCATTGATTGTGTATGATTTCCTTTATCCAATCTGCACAATAGCGTGGTTCACTGTTGGTGTCTTCGCTAATTGAATAAGTAAGACCGTGTTTTTGAGTAATGTTATCAATACTCTTTCTAAGCTGCGCCTCGTAACGGATGCGGCGGTCGAGGTCTATGTCGCGAAGGTCAACTGTAAACGTTACTTCTTCTGGTATTATATTTCTGCTGGCAGGGAAAACATTGAGTGTACCAACTGTACCAACTGTAGGTGCACCGGGTATTTGCGTAGCAATTTCGCGAAGCGCAATAATAATTTCTGCAGCACCGACTAAAGCATCTTTTCTTATGGCCATGGGTACACTGCCTGCGTGACCGGCCATTCCTTTCAGTTTTACAGTAAGCCACAAAGGGCCGGAAATGCCACTGACAACACCGATAGGCTTGTTGGCAATATCGAGAATTGGTCCTTGTTCAATATGCAATTCGAGAAAGCAATGAATACTGGCGGGTGCATATTCTGAATCTTTGAATTTGGTAGGGTCGCAGCCAAAATCAATCAAAGCCTGCCGGCGGGTAATGCCGTCCTTATCAGTTCGCTCCAATTCGCCTTCTTCCAATTTACCCAATATGCCACGGCTACCAAACAAGCCTTTGTTGAACCGCCATCCTTCTTCATCTGCAAAGGAAATAACTTCAATGCTCCTTTCGGGAGTAATACCTTGTTCTGTTAAAGTATGTACAGCTTCAATAGCACACAACACACCCGCCACACCATCAAAACGGCCACCATAGGGTTGGCTGTCAAGGTGTGATCCCATCATGAGTACAGGTAGGGAATCGTCAGTTCCTTTTAGCCTGCCAATCAGGTTGCCAAAGTTGTCAATTTTTGTAGTCATACCCGCCTCTTTCATCCAGGTAGCAGCCAATTGAAACCCTTGTTTTTCAAGTGGGGTCATTGTAGGCCGGCAGGTACCGGTTTCACCAATTTTTCCTATTAAAGACATGGCTTCAAAATGTTGTTGGAGGCGGGATGGGTTGATGGTCATATTTTTTGAATATTTCTAGCTAAATAAAGCAATTTAAACGAAATTTTTTAGAGGAGTTAGATGTTAGAAAAAGTTGGTAAAAAGCAATTAAGAAAAAAAATCAACCTCATAAGCAATTCAATAATGTAAAAATGCTAAATTTGGGATAATTATTTATAAAACAAACCCCTTGTTATGAAGAAAAAAATTTTACACAATTTTCTTAGGCTTTTTTCACTTGGCTTTTTTCTATTTCTTTATGCAGATGCAAATAGTCAATCTGTTGAGATTTCAACTAGTCCATCAACATCACAAAACATCGTTACCGGCAACAGTGGGTATCATGTTGGTGAAATTATCTATTCTGAAACAGAGGTAGGTGCTGCAAATTTTATAACTGCAGGGACAGCTATAAATCATATTGAATTTAGCGTTAATGCACCCGGAACACCTACAAGTTTTGGAAATTTTTCTGTTTATCTGAAAAATATTCCTTCAACCACTAACACATTTGCAGCAGGTACTTATGATAAAACGGGTTATACACAAGTATACACTGGTACTGTAGATCTTACTGCCGCAGGTTGGTTTGGTATTGATCTTACAACAACATTTGTTAGAACTGCTGGTTCAAACCTTCAGGTAATGTTTGAAAGACTGGATGGCATATCCCGAACGGTACCTGTTACTTATGATGCCACCGTGGGTATTACTAACGCCACACGAAGGCTAAATGCTACAGCAGCGCCTGTGGTTGGTACTACGCAATTGACAGGTCTTTCAGCATTTAGACCATTTATCAGATTTGCGCATGTGAATGCCACTGATGCTTCAATTGCCAGTTTTATTCAACCTGCATCTTCTTGTTTTACATCACCACAAAGTATTGGTGTTGTAGTTAACAATGAAGGAACATCTACAACTATAGCAGCCGGTGCTGCATCTGTTGCTTTAACTATAAGTGGAGCAAATTCATATACAACTACACTTACAAATACTACTGCAATATCTCCCGGAGGTAATGAAACCATGAACTTTAGTGGTATAAATTTACCAAATGCAGGTGCCAATCTAATACAGGCGGTGGTTACGTTTGCAGGTGATGGAAGTGCAACCAATGATACATTACGTACTGTACTTACCACTACTACCACAATAACTACGTTCCCGGCAATTGAAGGTGCGGAAAATACACCACTTGATTACTTTAGTTATGTAAAAACTCTTTCGGGAGTTAATGCCTGGGGTTTGCAAACAGGAAAGCTGGATAATGTTGCTACAACTACTCCTACCACTGATTCATTAGCCCCACATGGCGGTAACAAATTCTATCTTTTTGACTCTTATAATATTGTAAACTCAGATGCTATTTTACATTCTAATTGTTTCAGTTTGCCACCTTCGGGCACATCTAATAATTACTATGTTTCATTTTGGATGAGTCATGATACGGCTTACTCTACCGCACCTAATATTTTTCTTGACAGTATATATTTGGTTATATCAACTGATAAGGGGGTAACATGGACAAGACTACAGGGATACCAAAGAAATAACCCTCAATTTGCAATACCGGGTTGGATGAATCATCAAGTAGATATACCAAACTATGCAGGTCAGACAGTACAAATTGGTTTTGAAGGTGTTAGTCAATATGGAAATTTTATTGGCATTGATGATATCACAATTGTGGCTGAAAATGGGCTTCCTGTTACACTGTTAAGTTTTACCGGTGAAAGAGTAGGAGCTACAAATCAATTAATGTGGTCTACTGCATCTGAAACAAATAACATAGGTTTTGAACTACAGCGCAGTGCAGATGGAACCAACTACACTAAACTGTCTTTCGTAGCAACAAAAAGTGAAGGAGGAAATAGTAACAGAAACCTGAAATACGATTTTAATGATAACAAGCCATTTGCTACATCTAATTATTATCGCTTAAAGCAGATTGATAAGGATGGTAAATTCACTTATAGCAATATTGTATTAGTAAAAGGTACAAAAGCTGCTACATTAAGTATTGCTTCTATCTATCCTAACCCTACGGTTAATAATCTGCGATTGGCAATTGCTTCACCAAACAATGAAAAAGTAACATTGGTTGTTACAGATTTAGCTGGCAGAGTAGTTATGCAAAACGCAACTCAATTAGTAGCCGGTGACAACAACCTGCAACTGAATGTAAAAGGTTTGGCCAAAGGCTCTTACAGTATTAAAGTTGTTTGCAACAATGGTTGCAACAGCAGCGCTGAAAGGTTTGTAAAACAATAGGTTTATTAAGTATTAATAATATCAAAAGCCGCTTCAACACAGTGTTGGAGCGGCTTTTTTATTTGACTAAAATAAATTTTTAAGTTTACTTTAAAGCCTATTTAATTTTTATCAAGGGCTCAAGCCGCCGGGATTAGTTGTTGCAACGGAGACAACCTCACCCCTGCCCCTCTCCCAAGAGAGAGGGAAGAAAGCTGAAACTGCTTCGCATGTTTCAGAATTCCTTCGCTTCGCTTGGAACCCATGAGAATAAGGTAGGGAATATCAATCTTGCAATATTTGATAATATTTGCGAAGGCTTTACCCAAACCTATCATTTTTTAAAACGATATGTCCTTCAAACTTACCTCCCAATCTGATAATTTCTCTCCTTTAATTCCTATAAATTCCGCTTTCATTTTACGCTCTTTACCCTGACCGGTAAAAGTTATTCGAGTGTAGTTTTGTTGCCCTACCACGCTTAGTATTCTTGCCGGGTTATCCTTTTCCTGATCGTTGTATTTTGACCGACCCGAGGTGAGTGGTGATGATGTAATGTCATACATTGGGTAGGCACCATTTCTATCTGATTTGTTTATTTCGCTCAAATGCCTGTCGCCTGTTAAAAACACTACAGCATTTATTTTTTCCTCTTGCAGAAAGTCCAACATCTCTTTATACTCTGCGGGGAAATGCCTGAAACAATCCCACGGAGATACCGGGTTGATTACCTGACTGCCTGTGGCAATTATTCTGAAATGCACATTGGCATTGGAATTACTTTGCCTCATGGCGTTTTTAAACCATTCCATTTGTTCTTTACCAAACATACGCTTATCTACATTTGGTTTACCATCTAAGCTATCAGGTGTTTCATCGTTGCTACGGAACCAACGGTCGTCTAAAAGAAAAAAGTCCACATCGTTGTAGCTGAATTTTGAGTAAACACCCCTGCCATTTTCGCCAAAGGATGGGTTGCACCAATTGTTTATAAACACTTTTCTGCTGGCTTCTTTTAGTACGTAGCTTTTGTCAGCATCGTTGGGGCCATAATCATGGTCGTCCCAAATAGCGTAGTGCCCCATAGACTTCCAAAATGGTTGTAAAACTTTTAAACTGCGGTCGTGCATGGGCCTGTAGTTAAGCCCCCATTCGCTTTGGTGATCAGCTTCACGGGTGTACCAATTGTCTCCCAACCAAAGCATGAAGGGGGATTTTTCTTTAGCCATAGTTTCAAATATGGAACTATCCCCACCATAAGGCTTGCCGGGTCTGTCATACTCCGGTTGGTTAAAATAAGCGCAACTACCGGTTATGAAACTAAAGTCGGGTGCAGGTTTGCGCCATTGCCAAAGATCTTGTGTTGTAAAATACCCTGCTGTTGTAGCAATTGGTTTACCATCAATCAAAAACTCATAATCGTAAGTAGTATTTACATCCAGTCCGGTAAGCTGGACTTTTGCAGTTGCAAATTCATTGCCTAAAGTGCCGGTGTAGTTGGCAGTTTTAGATGTAGCTTTCTGTCCGCTTTTCCAATAAGTAACTGCTACTTTTTTTACCGTTGGTTGAAGTTGTATCCAAACTTCAGCAGTCCTTAGTTCTACGTGACCAAGTGTAGGGCCACAGACTATTTGGGCATTTGAAGAGTTCCAAAAAAATGATTGCAAAAGCAATAATTTTAAAATCAAGATCGTATTTCTGTAAAGGCGCATACTGAATAAATTTAAAAAAATTATTCAAATGTAAGCATACAGAACGGCGTTATTAAAGGAAAGTCTATATAGAGATTGGAAACATATAATAGCCTTATGATGAATGCCCCTATGCAACCAAAGAAAAATAGTGAAATTGACCGATTATAGCTGTTTCATCTTTATGAATAAATAAATAATTGGTGCGGTGCATATCGCCATGCACTGCTATATCTGTCAAGTAAGTTAATGTGCAGTTGCTTTCGTTAATGAGGTAAAAATTATACCCATTGCTTTTTAAAATGCTCAATAATTCATCCTGCCTTTTTTGTCTGTATTGTCCATTCTCTTCGTCTTTATTGTACACAGGAAGTATTTCCAAAACAAGGCAAGGATGTGTGCGGTTGATTGTATTTTGCAGACCCTTTACCACTTCTAACTCTGCCCCTTCTACGTCAGCTTTTATTACTGCAATTTGGGTTTCATTTTTAATAGCCTGCACATCATCACCCTTAAATACCGGAATATTTAATTGTTGGTTGAATCGGGTCATGTTTTTCCTAAAGTCTTTGAGTACAGATGCACCACTGCTGTATTCCTTATCAATGTATAAGGTAAGAAACCCCGTTTCATCTGACAAACCACTTGGAAAAACATTAAAATTATCAAGCTTGTTTTCATTCACCAATCCCTTACAAACATGGTAACAAAGTGGATTAGGTTCAAAGCCGATATAATGCCTATCACAACCTATTGCAGCCGTTTTAAGAAGTGTTTGGCCAATATTCATACCCACATCTACCATTGCACCTTTTTTTGTAGCAAACAAATCTTTCAATAATGATTGAAACCACGGTTCGCTAGGCATTATGTTGTGATAACCTGCTTCGTTTATTACAGGTATAACAAAGTTTCTATTATTTATAGTAGCATTTAATTTAGTATTGACTTTTTTGAAGAAACCCATTTTGAACAAAGTCCTATGCAAATAATAATTCATAATTTAACACTATTTTGTTAGGTAACGTTTAATAAGTGAATGCTAATATAAAAAATTGGAAATTATATTTTCGATACCAGCAAACTACAAAATAAAACCCTTTTTCTACTAAGGAATAAAGAGTTTTGTATAGATATTTATTTTGAAAATTCTATATTTAGAAGCTTAACCAACGCCTTCGGTAACAGCTTCTTTAAAGATTTTAGATACAAGACCCTGCAATACTTTTCCAGGCCCCACTTCTGTAAAATGAGTAGCCCCATCAGCGGCCATAGATTGTATAGTTTGTGTCCAACGGACTGCTTCTGTCAGTTGATTAATAAGGTTGATTTTAATCAGTGCAGGATCGGTAACAGCTGCTGCTACAACGTTCTGATATACCGGCGCAATTGGAGTATTAAATACGGTTTCATTAATTGCTGCTGCCAATTCTTCTTTAGCAGGTTGCATAAGCGGACTGTGGAAAGCTCCTCCTACAGGTAAAACGAGTGCTCTTTTAGCACCTGCTGCTTTCATTTTTTCGCAGGCTATTTCAATTCCTTTTATGCTACCACTTATCACCAATTGCCCGGGACAATTATAATTTGCTGCCACAACAACTTCTCCTGTTTCATTTTGAATTTCGTTACAGATTTCTACTATTTTATCATCGGCTAAGGCTAAAACTGCAGCCATGGTTGAGGGTTGCAACTCACAGGCTTTTTGCATAGCTTTAGCCCTTATGCTTACTAATTTAAGTGCATCTTCAAAGCCTAATGTTTTATTGGCAACCAAGGCAGAAAATTCACCCAATGAATGACCCGCCACCATATCTGGTTTGGGATTGTCAAGGGTAAGATAGGCTATTACAGCATGAAGAAAAACAGCGGGTTGGGTAACATTTGTTTGCTTTAGATCTTCATCTGTACCGGCAAACATGAGATCAGAAATACGAAACCCAAGTATTTCATTGGCTTGTTCAAAAAGTTCTTTTGCATGTAAGTTAGAATCGTACAAAGATTTGCCCATTCCTACAAACTGACTACCCTGTCCCGGAAAAACAAAAGCATGACTCATAATGTATTTTTTTTTTCAAAAATACTTATAGTTAATGCTAATCAAGGGTTCATCATGTATTTTTTTGTGCCATTAGGCACAGGATGTCGGTAGCAAGCAAAACCCAACCACCAATTTAAAGTCCCGTAAGGACGATTTGTATTTGAAAAACCTATTCGGCCCACCTGTCGTCCGTCTGGTCAGGTGGGCATTTAGTGCCTAAGGGCACTTTAAAAAAAATAAAACTTTGGTTCTCTACCGACATTTCGTTCCTAACGCGACTTTCAACCATTGGTTAGGGTAGTTAACCAATGCCATTAAATTAAGAAACCCGGCAAATAATAAAAAGTAAAAGAAGTTCAAATAAAAGATACTGTTGAAGTAAGTCCCGAAGAAAAATGGGGTTCAGAGAACACAACGGGAGTATAAAAAAGTGCCACTTTACGTAACCCGTAAAAAACCTAATTTTTAAAGTTAATTATGCGCTTTGGAAATAAGTTTTAAAAATTCACTTCTTGTCGGATATTTTTCAAACTCACCTGAAAATGCAGATGTTGTAGTAAGTGAGTTTTGTTTAGAAACACCACGCATCATCATACAAAGATGTGATGCTTCTATAACCACTGCTACTCCTAATGGATTGAGCGATGTAGTTATAGCATCCAATATTTGTGTGGTTAACCGCTCCTGTACCTGAAGCCTGCGGGAAAACACATCTACCACCCGGGCAATTTTACTTAAGCCGGTAATCCATCCGTTAGGAATATAAGCAACATGTGCTTTGCCAAAAAAAGGCAACATATGATGTTCGCACATGCTATAGATTTCAATATCTTTTACAATAACCATTTCGCTCATTTCTTCGTGAAACTTAGCAGAGTTGAGTATTGCAGTAGCATCCTGCCCGTAGCCTTGTGTTATGTACTGCATTGCCTTTGCCATTCTTTCAGGAGTTTTGATAAGTCCTTCACGGTTAGGATTTTCGCCCAAAAGACCAATTGCTTCCTTATAATTTTTCATTAAAGCTTCGGTAATATCCTGATCGTAAGATTCAGTTTTGATGTAAGCCATATGGTATAACTCTTTTGATAATTTTTTAATTGGCGGGATATTCTACAAAATTTCTTTCAGTTTCATACAGTCTAACCTGTAAGTCTAAAGAAGGTTCAATTTTTTCTCTTAAAATATTATAAATAACCCTTGCAATATTTTCAGCAGTTGGGTTAAGGTTCTTAAATTCAACTGTATCAAGGTTAAGGTTTTTGTGGTCAAAACGTGCTAATACATTTTCCTGTATAATGTCGCTTAAAACTTTTAGATCTATTACATAACCTGTTTCAAGGTTAGGTTCACCAATTAATTTGATAATTAGTTCATAGTTGTGCCCATGGTAACTGGGATTATTACATTTGCCAAAAACCTCGGCATTTTTTTGATTGTCCCAGGCAGGATTGTTTAATCTGTGTGCGGCGTTAAAATGTTCTTTTCGGTAAACGGCAACTTTATTATTCATATATTTTTATTAAAGCCTTACGGCAAACGATTAATCGCCAAAATACTCAACATAAATGCGTGGTGTCTCGTATAGTTTTATGCAATGCAAAGTGACAAATGTTGGTAAATGTGGTTGCAATTGCTTCCATATTTCAATAGTCAGGGTTTCAGTACTGCACATCTTTCCCTTTAAAAAGGGTACATCTATGTTTAAATTTTTATGGTCTAGCTTATCAACAACGTGTTCCTTAATTAGTTTACTTAACTTCTTAACATCAAACAAAAAACCGGTTTCAGGATCAGGATTGCCCTTTATTGTTACAAAAAGTTCAAAATTGTGTCCATGCCAGTTTTCATTGGCACAAACCCCAAAAACCTCTTCATTCTTTTCTCTGCTCCACTGCGGATTGTACAACTTATGCGCCGCATTAAAGTGTTCTAAGCGTGTTAGATAAACCATTCCCAATACAAATTTTGGCAAAGGTAGTAATTGAAATTTTAAGCGAAGCCAACTAACCCCGACCTTTGCCTGATATGAAAATTGTAATAGTTGCTGCAACCGATAATGAAATTGCGTTGCTCCGGCAAAAAATTGATTCATCGTTTATAAGTGACCGGTTGGATATTAATATTGATTTAAAGATTACCGGTGTAGGAATGTTAGCCTCCTGTTTTTCAATAGCTGAATTAATATTTACCCGAAAACCCGATTTGATTATTCAGGCAGGTATTGCAGGTACTTTTGATTCAAAAGTTACATTAGGAAGTGTTTTTGCTGTTGAAAATGAATATATAGGTGATATGGGAGTAAACGAATCGGGGAAGTTTAAAGACCTTTTTGATTTACAATTACTTCAAACAAATGATTTTCCATTTAGCGATAGCAAATTGAAAAATATAAATATTAATAAATGGAACCTTACCAACTTACAAATTGTTGATGCTATAACAGTAAATGAAGTAACCACTGCCCCCGAAAGAATTTTGCAACTACAAGAAAAATATCATCCTGCACTTGAGAGTATGGAAGGCGCAAGCCTTCACTATTGCTGCATTAAAACCGGAACTGCATGTATACAAATAAGGTCTGTCAGCAATATTGTTGGGGAACGTGATAAAAGCAAATGGGCAATGAAAGATGCTTTGGAAAATTTGTCGCAAAAAGTACTTGACTATTTAGAAAAGTTAACTCATTTACCTCAAA
Organism: Segetibacter sp.; assembly: GCA_043736115.1. Taxonomy (GTDB): domain Bacteria; phylum Bacteroidota; class Bacteroidia; order Chitinophagales; family Chitinophagaceae; genus Segetibacter. The sequence continues at coordinate 37,644 of JAYTDC010000098.1, forward strand.
CATTATAGACATGGAACTTACTATAGGATTCAGTCCCTGCCCAAACGACACCTTTATTTTTGATGCATTGGTAAATGGGAAAATAGATACAGAAGGAATACACTTTAAACCACTGCTTGAAGATGTGCAAACCCTTAACAGATGGGCCATAGAAGGAAAACTGGACATTAGTAAAATAAGTTACGGAGTGTTGCCATTGGTAATGCAAAACTATACTTTACTCAACAGTGGCGGCGCATTGGGAAAAGGGGTAGGGCCATTGCTCATTTCCAAACAAGCCGTCACTAATCTTAATAAAGCAATTGAAGAAATGACCGTGGCTATTCCGGGTGAAAATACAACTGCACATTTGTTGTTCTCGTTTGCATTTCCTACTGCTAAAAAGAAACAATTTTTAGTATTTAATAAAATAGAAAATGCAGTATTGGAAGGAAAGGTAGATGCAGGAGTTATTATTCACGAAAACCGTTTTACGTATCAGGATAAAGGTTTGGTAAAACTGATGGACCTTGGACAACATTGGGAAGAAAAAACCGGTTCACCAATACCGCTTGGAGGTATTGTTATGAAAAAGTCATTTGATCAAAAACTTCAGCAACAAGTAGATAAACTAATCAAAAAAAGCCTTGAATATTCATTTGAACATTATCCCCATATTTCGCAGTATGTGAGCAGTCATTCACAGGAAATGAGTGAAGATGTAATGCGCAAACACATAGAACTGTATGTTAACAATTTTTCTCTTGATTTGGGGAACGAAGGCAAAGCTGCAGTTGACACATTTTTGAAAGTATATAATAGCGTCAGGGATAAAACAAAACAGGGATAAGAACCAATTGTTTCTTATCCCTGAATTTTTGGGAGTTGTTTATAATTATTAAAACCTTATCCCTGCGGCTTTTCCAGTAATTTAAAGAATTGATCCAATTGTGGTAAAATTACAATGCGGGTTCGGCGATTAGCAGATTTCCCTTCTACAGTATCATTGCCTGTAAGCGGTACGTATTCGCTGCGACCACCTGCAGTCATACGCTTGGGATTGATGCCATATTGGTTCTGCAAAATTCGAATAACAGATGTTGCACGTTTAGCACTAAGGTCCCAATTATCAGCGATACAACTGTTTTTAATGGGCACATTATCTGTATGGCCTTCAACTAAAAACTCTATATCCGGCTTACTGTTCAGCACTTGAGCTACTTTGCCCAAGACAACTTTTGCAGGTTCTGTAACATCGTAGCTACCACTTTTAAAAAGTAGTTTATCAGAGATAGAAATGTACACGGCACTCTTCTCCACCTTAATCTGTATGTCTGTATCATTGATGTCTGACAAGGCACTTTTCAGGTTCATTACCAAAGCCATGTTTAATGAATCTTTACGAGCCATGGCTCTGTTAAGGTCTTGTATATAAGCATCTTTAGAACCAATGTTTTCCATAGATTTCTTAATGCTTTCAGCCTGTGTGCTGGAGATAACAGACAAGTCTTTCAACTGACTAACAAAGGTGTTGTTGTTCTCTTTAAGAAAAGCAATCTGCTTGTTCAGGTTATCAATATCAGTTTGTAACTGCGATCTTTTACGAGCACTTTCAGCAACATCTTCCCTACATTTTTCCAACTGCAATTGCGTGTTGTTGTAAAACATGTTGAGGGTATCATACTTAGCCATTTGCATGGCCAATTTCTTTCGACCCGAACATGATACTAAAAAAACTATAGCCAACAATGCAAAAGCAAATTTTGTAAATTTCATTTAAGAAGTATTTGATTACATCAAAGGTAATTGGGTATGCAGGTATATAGCTATACTTATTAATAAAATTTCGTTAATGGGGGGATTACTGTTAAAAAGAAAGAATTTGAAATATTATGAAGCAATTATTCCTATTTTTTCTTTCGCCTTAAATTTAACTCCTTAATGTCATTTAAATCTTTTGGCCTGGCATTGATTTCTTTATCCTTGATTAAATCATCTAAGCTAATATATAAAATCTCTATTTCGTTTAGTCTAACAATTTCTCTTTCATTATAAGACAACCTAAAGTTTTTTAATCCCTTCAGTTCTGGTAAGAAATCAAGAGTGAAGTTTTCGGATTCAAATTTGAAAAAGGATTTTCTGGGATTAGGTGCTATTTCTTCTTTGAATTCTGATACATCTTGTCCCAACTCTTCTAATGCATTCAAAAGTCTAAAATAATTTCCGTAAGTAGGATTATACCAAAAATCCAAATCGTGTTTTTCAACTGGCAATCCTGAATGGGTTTCAGACATCCGGAAATATCCGTGCAATGCCACGGCTGTACCACCAACAATTAAATATTGAACAGCATGTTTGTCGAGGGCCTTACAAACGGAAAGGATACTATCAGCTAAACTATTGTCCATTAAGCTTGTGTCCCCGATTTTTCTTCGCTAAAGATTTTTTTCTTAAAAGGTTAATAAAGTCTTCAAGTTCCGATATTTTTTTCAATTGATTGGATTCATTTATTGGAATTAAATTTGAACTCGCCTTCAAATTGTCATAACTGTTGTATCGTGTCAATTTTGCCATATGGATTTAATAATTATAATACCCTGACATAAATTTACGGAATAGAATAACTCAAAATGAATTCTTATTGATATTTTACTAATAAACAGCAATTATTTTTACAATTTCCATCATGCAATACTTTTTATAATCTAACATTTCTATCCCCCTACCCCATCTCTATCCCAATCTTTCGCATTAATATAGATGCGTTCATACTGGTGCAAACGCCTTCTTTCAGTTTAAAATCAAAATACAATTCATCATTTTTATCTACCTGTACATCAAAGTGATAATTAGCAATAGCGTTAGGATATTCATTCTTAAGTACTGTCAACTCTATATCGTGAGTGGCTATGATTGCAAATGCATTTTGTTTGATCAATTGTTTTATTAATGCTTTGGAGCCGGTATGCCGGTCGAGTGAGTTGGTACCGCGGAGTATTTCATCCAACAAAATAAATATCTTTTCATTACGGTTTACCGCTTCTATTATTTGCTGAAGTTTCTTTAGCTCTGCATAAAAGGTAGAAGTGTTTTCTGCAAGATTATCCGCTATACGCATACTACTTATAAGCCTTACAGGCGAAATAGAAAAACTTTTTGCACATACAGGTGCCCCCATCAATGCCAATACTACATTCACTCCAATACTTCTTAGGAATGTACTTTTGCCGCCCATGTTAGAGCCGGTGATTAGCGACACTTTTGCAGTGCCTTCCAGATTAAAAGAATTGTCCACCCTCTTTGCTGTATCAATCAACGGATGACCAATTTCTTCTCCATGCAAAATAAAATGCTGTTCTGCAATTTCAGGAAAACACCAGGTCGGCTGATTGAATGATAAAGCTGCTAGGCTACTTAAAACTTCAGCTTCTGCAATTGCATTGAACCAATTAGGAACAGCTTGTGAGTTCTTTTCCTTCCAGCGGTTAAGCGCAAGCATTTGCCAAAGATCCCACAACAAAAATGTGTTGAGAAAGAAGAAAGCAAAAACATTTAACCGCATATCAAACCGGTTGAGGATAGCGGTAAGCCTGTTTATTTCAACCGATGCTTTATGATTACTCTTACTCTCAATATTGATTTTGAGTTTTGAAATAACATCGTTGTGAAAAGGTTCATTTTCAAGGTGATTCAGTTGAGCAAAGAGGGTTGTTATTTCTGTTACAGTTTTAGACAGCAGCATGTAAGTAACCTGTATTTTTTTGCTTAACAAAGTTGAAATAACAAAGCAGACAAAAACGATAAGCGAAAGCAATGACCATTGTATTACATCAGCAACATATAAAGCTACACAACTCAAAGTGAATAACGGAAACAAATAACAAATCAAACGCCAATAGTTTTGCCTGAAAACAAAAGGTTCCTGCAACCAATTAACTATTTTATTTTCTATGTTAATGCTTACAGGATTTTCCATTCCATAGGCCTGAAACTGTTGACGCCACTCTACTTTTGGTGCAAATTCTTTAACTGCCTTTTGGGATTGAAGAATAATTGTTTTCTCCATTGGGTTCAACAGCCTTTGTGCTAAAAGTTGGCAGCTATGTTCAGCAGTACAACGATTGATATATTGATAGATTGAAGCTCTACCAAAAATGTCCAGGTCCTGCGCATAGCCATGTGCAGCAGGTTCATATATTTTGCCATCGGGTCTGTGGTAAAAATCACCTCCAAGTGTTGCTATTTCATCCTTATTTATCCTGATCAGACGCTCAAGGTTAATCATGTTTTGCTTTAGGTTAGCATCTAAAGAAACTATGTAAAGAAAGCATGCAATACCGGCAATAATAACCGCAGCCAATATCAAATGCGAAGTTATCCATCCAGAAAAGGCAATCACTATTGTGATTATGAAAACAGCAAACCGCAGCCATGCAATGTTGGATCGCTTCTTTTTGCAAGCTGCTAACTTTGATGAAAATGATGCAATATTTTGCTCATAAAGCTGCAAGGGAGTTTGTGTATTACTCATATTGATGAAACAAAATTTATCTGCATTTACAAAATCACATTTCTGTAAAAAATAAAAATGTGACTTTGGTAAGCCACATTCAAAATTGTATGAGCATTTATAAAATTAGATAAGATTAAGTACAACTTTTGCAAAGCTTGTTTAATTTTATTTTTAGCTCAAGCCGCGGGGCTTCGTTATTGCAACGGAGCTGAATTCTCTGGTTTCTGAAACTGCTTCGCATGTTTCAGAATACCTTCGCTTCGCTTGGCACCCCAGAGAATAAGGCTCCTTTTGCAACAACTGTTGTTAAGAGTGGATATCTATAATGCAATCTGAAATTAATATTTCAGGGAGTTAACTAAGCTTACAATTAGCTTAGTGCTAATATGCTTCAATATTGCCTTCCATTTTAACATCGTTCGATACAACAACTTCCTTTTTTTCAATATCTTCTTTTTTGAAAAACTTATTTTGGAAAACTAAAATTGAAATAACACCGATAGATATAGAGGCATCCGCAACATTAAACACAGGTCTGAAAAATTCAAACTCCTCCCCTGCCCATACCGGAAACCATGATGGGTAATGTGCATTGGTAATCAGTGGGAAGTACAACATATCTACAACCTTTCCATGCAAAAATGTTGAATAGCCACCCTTTTCAGGAAACATAGCTGCAAGGTTTTGAACATAGGGGTCACTTTCGCCAAACATAACTCCATAAAACATACTATCTATGAGGTTGCCTGTAGCACCGGCAAAAATTAAGGCACTGCAAAATATGAACCCGGCGTGAAATTTTTTTCTAATAAAATCCCGGATGATAAAAACACCTGCTATCACTGCTACTAACCTAAAAAGTGTTAGTGCAACCTTACCCCAATCTCCCCCCATTTTCCAGCCCCAGGCCATTCCTTCATTTTCTACAAAATGTAGCCTGAACCAGTTAAATCCCAAAACCTTAACCTCGTGACCAATATAAAAATGTGTTTTTATGTAAATTTTTAATGCCTGATCTATAAACAGAATGAGCAGAATAATAAATACAACTTGCCTCGATTTCACTATACTAAATTTTGCGGTCAAAGATAACGGCATATTGTGGTAATTATATTATGCGCCTTTGAACAATTGTGCATAATTAAGGGGTGTTTAACATTGAATAGATTCATTGGTTTCCTGATCATTAGGAAGGTTTGCCTAACGGTTAAGACGTGTAGCCTATCGATTAGGGAGGGTTGCCGGGTAGTGTTTAGGGGTTATCGTTTAGTGTTTTGAAAGACAAGGTAATATGAAATGGCTGTAGGTCTCCCGATGAAAAAATCGGAACAAGTTGTGATCGGTAAATATTTAGCCTCTTCTTAAAAGATATGAAACAAGCCGATTTACTGCCAGTTGCAGAACTGGGTTTTATTTTTGGATTAGGTTACGCTTCGCTCAAACTTAAACCAGCTGGGGAAGTTCAGGTACAGTTTTTCTTTTTAAAATTACCTCAATAGTCTTTGAAATTTCTCTTGATAATTTCTTATCGGCATTTTTGGCTTTTTGTACATAAAAGGGAATATCATCTTTGCTTGAATATTTTTTCAAAAGATTAAAGTATTGTTCAAAGAATGAATACTTGTCAAAAATTGTTTTTAAAAAATCCACTAAGTCATCTACACTATTAAAGTTCCCTTTTGTTGCCAATCCGAATAAGAATCCTACGCTTTGAAATGGATAAGGATGATTAATAGCGGTTTCTTTCATCCAGTCTGCAATATCAAATGTTTTGGCCATGGCTAAAGTATATGCAATTCCAAATTTGATTGAGTCATTATACTCACTAACTTGAAAAAGATTTATTAATAATAAAGGATCAAATGGCTCATCTGCTGAAATTAATGATCTAACTAAGCCATTACCAGCGCCTAAGTGCTCTTCATACATTAACGGCAGCCATTTTAAAATGATCTGAACCGCCGTTTTAGGCAGAAGTATTTTTTTAGTGGCAAGATAATCTATGCCCGGGTAATCAAATCCCTCTTCGTTAAGTTCTGTAATTAGTAATTTTTCTATTTCATACATCTTCTGATAATAAATTAATGAGGTGCATCTATTATATTTTGTCCCCGGGGATCAATGTCATTAAGTTAAGCAAACTTTTGTTTTAGAACCCTGTTCTAGGATGAGAAAACCAATAATATTCATTCCCTAGGTTACGTCAAAGGCTATTCAAATAAATCACTTTTAGAGTAAGAACTCCTTAACTTAATGACATTGCCCCGGGAGTCTCCTGCAAGGAACCCTGCGCTGTTGCAAAAATTGCAATCGATAGATAAATTAAGTCGTTTACAGGTACCAGAGTTTCCGGCTTTTGCACAATGCCAGAAAAGAAGTCAACAGCGAGACAAGAAGAAACAAAACGGCTTTTCCACGTCATGCAAAGGAATTAATCAATCTGCTGTTTCTTATAGTGGATCATAAAAGATAACCGGTAGATTGCTTCGTCCTCCTACGTCGTCCTCGCAATGACGAAAACCTTTTTGACGCTTAAACCTTTTGAACTTCTTAAACTTCTTGAACCCCTTGAAACTTAAACCCTAAACATTAACCCCTTGAACCCCCAAACTCACTCCTCAAAATATTCCCTCTTTACCCGTTGGCTAATACCGGTCATGATTTCGTAGGGGATGGTTTCGCACCATTTTGCAACTTGCTGTATTGGTATATGTGCCCCGAAGACTTCCACAACATCACCTTCCTCCACATCGTCTATGCCTGTTATGTCTATCATTACCATATCCATACATACATTGCCAATAACAGGTGCCGTTTTATTATTTACATATACCTGCCCGACACCATTGCCTAATTTGCGGCTAAATCCATCAGCGTAACCAATGCGTATGGTGGCTATCACACTATCCTTCTCTACTTTTCCTTTGCGGCTGTAACCTACTGTTTCTCCAGCCTTTACAGTTCTTATTTGTGCAATTGTAGATTTGAGCGTTGCTACGGGCAGCAGGTTTAGTTTGCTTTCGCTAATACTATCCACTCCGTACAATCCAATGCCCAGTCTTACCATATTAAACTCATAATCAGGATGCCTAAAAATAGCCGCCGAATTTGCAATATGCTTCATAAAGGTATAGCCTGTGGACTGTTGAATTAGATCACAACTTTTGTTAAATGCTTCCACCTGTGTGGATGTAAAGGAATCATGTTCTTCAGCTTCACTTCCGGCAAGGTGACTGAAAATAGACTTAATAACCAACCGTGGGTTTTCTTTTAGCATTTGAACAAGTTGTGGCACTTCCTCTACTTCAAAACCAAGCCGGTGCATTCCTGTATCTATCTTAATGTGTACTGCAAAATGTGCAACGCCTTCACCTTCTAAATAATCGTTGAACTGGTTTAATATATCGAATGAATATAATTCAGGCTCAAGATTGAATTCTACTAAAAGTGGAAATGTTACCACTTCGGGATTCATGACCATAATTGGTAAATGAATTGCGGCTTTTCGTAATTCCACACCTTCATCAGCATACGCTACTGCCAGATAATCTACCTTTTGAAATTGTAAAATACGAGCCACTTCTGCACTACCACTGCCATAACTAAAAGCCTTTACCATGGCCATAACCTTAGTGGTTGATTTAAGGAAATGCTGATATGCCTTAAGGTTATGAATCATAGCCGTTAAGTTTACCTCAAGTACAGTCTGATGCACCTTTTGCTCAAATAATAAGCAGATACGTTCAAACTGAAAAGAACGGGCACCCTTTAGTAGTATGATTTCATCACGATAGCGACTTAAAGAGAACTGCTGTATAAACTCCTTAACAGAAAGATAGAAATAACTATTAGGAATCATTGCTTTAAAAAGATTATGCAAAGCACACAATCTTGGTCCAATTCCTATAAATGTCTTTACCTCATGTTGCACCAATGCTTCCAGAACTTTCTCATATTGCTGATTGTTACTAGCTGCATCGCCTAGGTCAGATAATATAACTGTAGTGGAGTAATTACCTGACTGCTGTTGCAAAAAATCTAAGGCTATTTGCAGACTGCTAATGTCATTACTATATGTATCATTAATAATAGAACAGTTGTTGTTTCCTTTCTTAAGTTGCAAACGCATTTCCACAGGCTGTAATTGCAACATTCTTGCAGCAATATCTGTGTGTTTTACTTTCATTAAAAGCAACACACAAAGGCAGTTGATTGCATTTTCTACAGATGCATTATCGGTAAAGGGTATTGCAATTTGAATGCGTACATTTTCAAATGCTGCAACAAGCAACGTGATTTGTGCTTTTTTTTCAATGTTTATAATGTGCAAATCAACATTTCCACTACCCCAAATAAAAAGTTTTTCTCTGGGCAGTGATTCCAAAAAGTCTGATACCACCGGGTTTAGATTATTGCAAATAATAGTGGTGGAATGCTTAAATAATTTCCATTTTTCTTCCAGCTTTTGTTGCTTACTTTCAAATCCTGAATTGTGCGCCGCACCAATATTGGTTAATATTCCTATGTCGGGGCAAATCATTTTTTCAAGAAATTCCATTTCATGTATTTCTGAAATGCCTGCTTCAAAAATACCGAGATTATTATGTTCATTAATGCCCCAAATACTCAAAGGAACACCAATTTGCGAATTATAACTTTTTGGGCTACGCACTATATTATAGTCAGTATGCAACAATTGGTACAACCATTCTTTCACAATTGTTTTTCCATTGCTGCCGGTAATTCCAATTACAGGCAGGTTAAATTGCTGTCGGTGATAAACCGCTATTTCCTGTAAAGCATTAAGCGGGTTTTTTACTTTAATGAAATTCCCTTCGGGAAAAATAACATGATCAAAATTTTCTGTAACAATAAATGATCTGACACCTGCAATATATAAATCAGCAATAAAATCTTCCCCATTTCTTCTTATGCTTTGTAATGCAATAAATAATGAAGATGCGGGTGTATTTAATCTACGACTATCCACCATTAGGTTTTCAATAATTAGGACATCGTTATAGATGAACGATTGACCACCAACAATTGAAGCTATTTTCTGAATTGTATATTGCAATGATTAATTTTATTAGTAGTTATACTTCGTCAAGAAACTCAGTAATTTGTTTGTTTTTATTTCTATATACGGAGTAGGCCATAGAGGCTCCTAAACAAACAACTATTACAATAAGCGAAATGTAGATGGAAATGTAAATGTCGAAATACTCCACCAGCATTTTTGCCCCAATAAAAACAAGCACAACAGCTATACCCTGTTGCAGGTATGCAAATGTATCTACAGCCCCACGCAAAACAAAAAACAAACTTCGCAAGCCCAACACCGCAAATATGTTAGATGAATAAATGACTAGTTTATCTTCTACTGTAAATGGAACGGAGGCTTTTTGCTTAACTAATGAAACAACAGTTGGAATGCTATCTAACGCAAACAAAATATCTGTAGCACCTAGCATAAAAACCACCACACTTAGTGAGGTAAAATATAACTTATTGTTTTTTCTAACAACAAACTTCCCTTCAGGATCTACATCAGAAATTCGAAATAATTTTCTGCTCCAAATGTAAATTTTACTTTTTGATGGATCGTACTCCTTATCATCATTTTGAAAAAACATTTTAGCTCCGGTATAAATCAGAAAAAATCCAAAAAAATACATAATCCAATGATAGCGATCAATTATTTCAAGTCCGACTGCAATAAATAAAATTCTAAAAATAATTGCCAGCAAAATACCTATTAACAAAGCTCTGCCCGCATCAGACTCCTTAACCCTCAAAAATGCAAAAATGAGAATGAAAACAAAAATATTATCAATACTCAAACTCCACTCCATTAAATAAGCAGTTACATATTTAGTTGCTATCATGCCTCCCCTGTCTATCCATAAAAATAAACCAAAACCGAGTGAAAGTAAAATCCAAAATAAGGTCTGGAAAAGGGCTTTCTTAATCGTTATAGTCTTATTTTTTTTGCTTAGCAATCCTAAATCTACAATGAGTGCAGCCAATAAAACCAAACCGAAAATGATGTAGGTACTATTTACACTTAACATTAATAATTACAAATATGATTATTGCAAAAATACGGTCTTTAATACCAAAGGCTAAACTCAACTAATCAAAACCTAACTTATTAAAAGTTTTGATACTAAATTATTACACCAACTATATTGTTACATTTAACCTGCAACTCAAAATTTTCTCCTTTATTTTATGAAAAATGGCTATTTTGCCGCTCATTTTCTTATAAAATTCTGCATAAACGATTTTAAAACATAAAACTGATTGTATGGACTTCAAACAAATTCAGGAATTAATTAAAATAGTAAACAAGAGTAGTATTGGTGAGTTAAGCATTGAAGAAGGCGAATTTAAAATTACTATTAAACAAAAAGAAGAGCCTACTCAAATGTTTACAGCAGTTTCTGCACAGCCTATGCAGAATTATATGCCTCAACAGGCAATGTTGGCACCCCAACCTTCCACTTCACTTCCCGCTAGTGACGGAGGTAGTGAAAAATTATCAGCACCGCCTAAGCAGGCAGATAATCTCATTACAATAAAGAGTCCTATGATTGGAACATTTTATCGCAGTGCAGGACCCGACAAACCGGTTTTTGTAAATATTGGCGATGAAATAACAGCCGGTAAAACTGTGTGCATTATTGAAGCTATGAAACTATTCAATGAAATAGAAAGCGATATTAAAGGAACAATAGTAAAAGTTTTGGTAGATGATGCAAGCCCGGTAGAGTATGACCAACCGTTGTTTTTGGTGGAGCCTTAGCAGCAAATGTGAAAATGCCTCAATGGCTCAATTTGAAAATGTAAAGACAGCACAAATTGATAAACAATTTTTATTTTGTATGATTTTCAATGAAAAAAGAATTATTCGATAGCAACCCTATCTTAAAATTATCTTTTGATTTCGCATTAATGGTCATAGATTATTGCGAGCAATTGGAAATTGAAAGAAAGTACATTATTTCCCGCCAATTATTGAAATCTGGAACATCAATTGGTGCGAATGCAATGGAAGCTCAAAATGCAGAAAGCAAGGCTGATTTTATTCACAAAATGAAAATTGCAGCAAAAGAGGCAGAAGAATCACAATATTGGTTATGGTTGTGTCAATATTCAAAAAGCTATCCGGATTGTAAAACTCTACAAATAAAATTAGAGGATATAAATAAGGTTCTAGGCAAAATATTATCAACATCAAAAATCAAATCAACTTAATTTAATTTTTATTATATTAAACAATTAATTCATTTGAAAACTATTATCTCCTTGTTTTTTAGGAATTGAGTCATTTTCAAATTGAGCCATTTTCAAATTATTTACATGTTCAAAAAAATACTGATTGCAAACCGTGGCGAAATAGCCTTGAGAGTTATAAGAACCTGTCGCGAAATGGGTATTAAAACAGTGGCTGTTTATAGCACTGCTGATAAGGATAGCCTGCACGTAAAATTTGCCGATGAGGCAGTTTGTATTGGTAAGCCACAGAGTTCAGAATCATACCTGAACATACCGCATATTATGGCTGCTGCTGAGATAACCAATGCAGATGCAATACATCCGGGATATGGATTTCTTGCAGAAAATGCGAAGTTTTCTCAAATATGTCAGGACCATGGTATTAAGTTTATTGGCCCCACACCGGATATGATTAATAAAATGGGGGACAAAATAACTGCAAAAGATACCATGATAAAAGCCGGTGTACCTGTAGTGCCCGGCGGACAAGGCTTGTTGGAAAGTGTAGAAGAAGCCAAAGAACTAGCCAAAGAAGTTGGTTATCCTGTTATACTTAAAGCTACCGCCGGGGGTGGTGGCAAAGGTATGAGGGTAGTGTTTGAGGAAAGTGAAATAGAAAAAGCCTATACCACAGCACGTGCAGAAGCAGGTGCATCGTTTAAAAACGATGGCATCTACATGGAAAAATTTGTGGAAGAACCTCGTCATATAGAAATACAAATAGCCGGAGACCAATATGGCAATGTTTGTCACCTTAGCGAACGGGATTGCTCTATACAACGTCGTCATCAAAAGTTGGTTGAGGAAAGCCCTTCTCCTTTTATGACTCCTGACCTGCGTAAACGTATGGGTGAAGCTGCTATAAAAGCGGCATCGGCCATTAATTATGAAAGTGTAGGCACAATTGAGTTTCTGGTAGATAAGCACCGCAATTTCTACTTTATGGAAATGAATACACGTATCCAGGTAGAGCATTGCGTAACAGAAGAAGTTATCAGTTTTGACCTTATAAAAGAACAGATAAAAATTGCTGCAGGCATTAAAATAAGCGGGTTAAACTATGAGCCTAAAATGCATGCCATAGAATGCCGTATCAATGCAGAAGATCCTTATAATGATTTTCGCCCAAGCCCGGGAAAAATAACTGTATTGCATACACCCGGCGGACATGGTGTACGTGTAGATAGTCATGTATATGCAGGCTATGTTATTCCACCTTATTACGATAGCATGATTGGTAAATTAATAACCATTGCACAAACCCGTGAAGAGGCCATAGACACTATGTACCGTGCATTGAGCGAATATGTGATTGAAGGAATAAAAACAACCATTCCCTTTCACCTGCAACTAATGCAAAACGAAGATTTCCGTAAGGGGAATTTTACTACTAAATTTTTGGAGACGTTTACCATGAAGTAGGGTTGAGATTGAAATAATTAGAAATGATGCAACGGAAATTTTTCATTTTGCGCTAGTTATTTGTAAATGCCTTTTAAATACAAATACCTATTTTTTTAATGAAGAAATAACCTCTTTCAAACCGTTTACAATTTCTTTTAGGCTATCTGTTTCTTTATTTTTTGTTTCAATCAATTTATCTATTAATTCTTTTTGAGATGAAACAAATGTCTCGATATATCCTATTGATTGTTGCGTCCCCTGATTAGGCTGAAAATTGATAATTGCCGGCTGATGGTTCATAATATCCATAGGTGAAACTTGAAAAATTTCAGAAAGTTTTTGAAGCGTTTCTGCTGTCAATTTAGTTTGGTTGGTTTCAATTTTAGAGTAACTATTCTGTTTTATTCCTAAACTTTCAGCGACATAATCCTGCGAAAAATTTCTTAACTCCCTAATCATTTTAATTTTTTCTCCGTACATGGTATTTTTTTTAAAAATACTACAAATAGTGATAAAGTATCACTTTAAATCAAAGTAAAAGTAAATTTTTAGGTACATCTTCGAAAAATAATTTATGTTATAATGTAACATAATATTGAATTATAAATCTACAAATTTGCCTCTATGAAAGTTAAGCCTCAAAAAATATTCTTGCCTCAAACTATCTTCATTGGGCTTTTGATAATTCTAATTACAAATTCTTGTAGAAAAATTGATTCTATATCGGTATCGGATTATGCAACTACAAGTAGGTTTTTTCAAGCAAATGGGAACATAAAACCAATTGTAAACAGGATTATTGAAAAAATAAAGAGGGATAATGAAAGGCATCCTTTTGTACCTTCCATGGCTCAAAATTCGGGCTTTGCAGTTTGGGATAAAGCAATAATACAAACCAAACCAAATACACCTGCAAAAGGTTTTCAGAATAGAGATATGTCAGGTGATGATACTATTGTATTGATTCCAATGGTTCTGGAGAATACAGATTTTGTTAGCTCATTATTGAAAGTAAAAATTTCTGATGATATTTTTATAAAATTATTTGAAGGTAAAGATTACCAGCAATATTTTGACCCTAACAAACCAATGACAGCAGATGAATACGTTAAAGTTTTTATGAAGCTGGATTATGCGGTATTCAATTACACTAAATTTAAAATTTTAGACTTTAATCTTTTTAAAGACAAAATTCCCGATAGCGTAGAATCCCAAATTAGTCGTGCAGCTTATTGGGTTCCGGCAGATGGCCCGCTTGGTGATTATTGTGGAAGTTGGCTATATGGAGGGCCAGAGGCAACTCAATACAATTGGTATTCAGATGATATGACATGTGACTTCGGCGACTTATCAGACGGAGGAGGTGATAGTGGTAGTTCTGGAGGAAGTGGCGGTAATAATGGGAATGGTAATAATGGAGGATATAATAATGGAAGTGGCAGTAGCGGTGGTTCTCAAAATGGAAATGGCAATAATGGATATACACCTGTAAGAAACAAAGATACCTTTCCAAACAATCGTTGCTTGGTGGTTGATTCTCTTATGAAAACTAATGATTTCCCCATGTATTATAAAGCACTAAGGGATAGCGTGAAAATAAATCATGAAATAGGAATCCTATTTGAAAACCCTTTTTCACCAAGTCCAAACTTTGCCGTAATAAATGGAGATACTGGTACATTATCATTAGACATGAATCCTGGGGTACCTATTAATGGTTCAGTGCATTCTCATTATAATGATTCGAACCGATTATCAGTATTTTCTTCAGATGATTTTTTTAAACTGTATGATTGGTATAAAAATGGAAAAGTTAAGGACACAACTACTTTTACATTTGGTATGGTTTCTGACAGTACAGCATATATATTGATGATAACTGATTTCTCTAAATTTGATGATTTTGGTAATGCTTATTTAAGTGACAGCACAACTTTTAACTTATTTGAAAATATTTTTTATAATGGATATGGTATTGATGCAAAAAAGACTGTATCTCAAAATGAAAAAGCTTTTTTGAGTGCTTTGAAATTACTAAAATCCGGGCTTTCTGTATTTAGGGGAGACAGTAACTTAAATCATTTTACAAAAATAGGGTTAGATGCAAACAACAATGTGAGTTCTGTACCCTGCGCAAACGATGCGGCTCAATAATATAAAATAAATGTTATGAAAAAAATATTCTTCGTATTTATATTGTCACTTTTTATCCAAAATAAATTACAAGCACAATTCCCCTATCCTGTTGGTAGTTTCACCTCTCATCCAGAACTAAATAAGTTTGTTGGTGATTGGAAATGGGGATCAGGGGCTGATTCTGTTATTCTTCACTTAGAAAAACAATTTGTACACTATCCCCAACCACTAAATTTTGATGAAGAACTTTTGGTTGGTTGGCATAAATACATAAAAAACGGAACAATAGTCGAAACCTCTTTACAATATAGTGGTTTGCCATATATAGGCGGGCATTCTTCAATATTAGCAGGAATGAAATCTCCTATTAAGTTATACGGAAGTTTTAGAGAGCATACAAAATCTAAAAAATGTGATTTATACTTAACAATGATTAATAGCAGCTTTACACAAATGGACTGGAGGCTTTTAGAGTCAAGAGGTCTTAAATCACAAGGGTTTTTATATGGCTTTACTCTTCCCGTAAATATTGTTTTGATAAAGCAATAACTTTTGATTTTATTTACAAAACTTTCTTTATTAACTTCATTAAAGACATAAGTTTTGACAAAAGAAATCTGGATAAACCTGCCGGTAAAAGACATCACAAAATCAAAAGAATTTTTTACTCATATTGGTTTTACTCCAAACCCCGGCCCGGGTAACAGTGATGTGTCAGCTTGCTTTCTTATAGGAAGTAAAAAAGTTGTAATGATGTTGTTTACTGAAGAAATGTTTCAGGGTTTTACAAGGTCTCGTATTGCAGATACAAACATGGGTACCGAGGTATTGTTTTCTATAGATGCAGAAAGCCGCGAAGAAGTAGATGAACTAGCAAAGAAAGCAACCGAAGCCGGCGGCAAAGTATTTGCACAACCCGGCGAAAACCAGGATTGGATGTATGGATGCGGCTTCGCCGATTTAGACGGTCACCTGTGGAATGTTTTATACATGGACATGAGTAAGATGCCGGGTGCTTAGTGCCGGATTTTTCTTTTGGTTTTTTTAGATTTAAATCCGGTTTTTTTAATCGCCTGCTTAGTTGTTTGCAATTTTCGACCTTCAAGTTTTGCCAATTGTTGTTCATTTATTACTTCAAGCAGATTTCCCCTTTTTTCATTTTCCAACGGTTCAATTCTTGATTTTTTGGCACTGTCGCTTAATCGTGTGTCAAGATTAATAGCTCTAATACGCAGATTATAATCCTGCTGTATGGCATCTACTTTTTTGGCCTGTTCGGTAGTTAATCCCAAACTATCTTTTAGCTTATCAGTATGCATTGCTTTAATCTGTTCATTAGTACCGGCCCTCCTATATCCACCCACTATTACATCTTGTGCTACACTTAAATTTGAAAAGAACATTGTTATTAAAGCAAGCACTATCATATTTTTCATAACCTGATTGTTTTGATTTCAGATTATGCAAAAACTATGCACCCCATATTCATAAAAAAACCCTCCACACATTGTGAAGGGATTTTTTTTGCTTTTACCAATATAAACTATCAGTTTACCTTAAAAACAACAACTCTCTATACTTAGGCAATGACCATTCTTCATCAGCTACCAGCAACTCCAGTTTATCAACGCTGTAGCGAATTACATCAAAATATTTATCCTTTACATCAACATTGTAGGCAATTGCTTTTTCACGTGTGTCGGTCAGGTTATTGCTTACCTTACGGGCTTCTATCATTGCTTCCACATTTTGTCTTATGATTGCAATGTGTTTGCTTATTTTTTCAAGCACATCCAATTGTACAGCGTAATTGGATGCATCTGCGCCAATTTCTTTCCAGCCTTTAATATTTGTCAATAAAGTATTTTGGTATCTTATAGCAGAAGGCAAAATATGGTTTGTAGCTAAGTCTCCCATAATACGGGCTTCTATCTGTACTTTCTTAATGTACTTTTCCAATTCAATTTCGTGCCTTGCTTCCAGTTCTGTATGGTTATAAACACCATTGTGCTCAAAGAGATTTTTAGCTTTATTTGTTACCATTGCATCAAGTGCCAATGGAGTTGTTTTTATATTTGGCAATCCACGTTTTGCAGCTTCTTTTTCCCACTCCTCGCTATAACCATCACCTTCAAAAAGTACACTTTTACTTTCAACAATATACTTCTGTATAACATGCATTATAGCAACTTCTTTCTTTTCCCCTTTATCAATAAGGGTATCTACTTCTTTCTTAAAGTTTTTAAGTGTTTCAGCAACTACTGTATTAAGTGTAGTCATTGCATTGGCGCAGTTTGCAGCCGACCCAACCGCTCTGAATTCAAATTTATTTCCTGTAAATGCAAACGGAGAAGTACGGTTACGATCTGTATTATCAAGCAACAATTCAGGAATGCTGCGATGAAGATCAAGTTTTAAAATTGCTTCATCCTGTTCATCAAATTTTTCACCAACACGGCCTTCTATTTCATTAAGTACCTTACTCAAATATTGTCCCGTAAAAACAGAAATTATAGCTGGCGGTGCCTCGTTTGCTCCTAGTCTGAAATCATTGCCAGCACTTGCTATAGAGGCTCTCATCAGGTCAGCGTAATCGTGTACGGCTTTAATGGTATTTACAAAAAAAGTAAGGAACATAAGGTTGGTCTTAGGCGTTTTGCCCGGCGCCAACAGGTTTACACCTGTATCTGTAGCCATACTCCAGTTGTTGTGCTTACCGCTTCCGTTAATGCCGGCAAATGGTTTTTCGTGCAACAATACCTTTAGTTTGTGACGTTTTGCAACACGCATCATTACATCCATCAACAAAGTGTTGTGGTCTACTGCCAGGTTTACTTCTTCAAAAATAGGTGCACACTCAAACTGTGCAGGGGCTACCTCATTATGTCTTGTACGAAGTGGTATGCCCAACTTGTAACTTTCTGCTTCAAAATCTCTCATGTAGGCATAAACCCTTTCTGGAATAGACCCAAAATAATGGTCTTCTAATTGTTGCCCTTTTGCAGGAGATGCGCCAAATACTGTACGGTCAGACAATAGCAAGTCTGGGCGGGCATTTGCCAGACCTTCGTCTATAACAAAATACTCCTGCTCCCAACCCAACGTTGGAGTAACCTTAGTTACGTTTTTATCAAAATAATTGCAAACCTCAACAGCAGCTTTATCTAACGCAGCCAGTGCTTTTAACAAGGGTGCTTTATAGTCGAGGCTTTCGCCGGTATAAGCAACAAATATAGTAGGGATGCAAAGTGTTTTACCATTTCCAATCTCCATAATAAAAGCAGGAGATGAGGGATCCCATGCAGTATAACCACGGGCCTCAAATGTAGCCCTGATACCACCACTTGGAAAAGAAGAGGCATCCGGTTCCTGTTGAATTAATGCAGCACCGTCAAACTCTTCTATAGCAGTTCCATCTCCTTTCAGAGTAAAGAAACTATCATGCTTTTCTGCTGTGGTGCCTGTAAGTGGCTGAAACCAATGGGTATAGTGTGTTACGCCTTTGCTTTCTGCCCATGCACGTATGCCGTTGGCAATTTGTCCGGCAACAGAACGATCAATTTTTTTTCCGCCACGAATACTATTAATAAGACTTTTATAGGCCTCATCACTTAGATATTCACGTGCAGTTTTTTGGGTAAAAACATTTTCACCAAAAATAGCAGTCACTTTATTACTGTTATTTACATTAATTTCAGCAGTACCATTTTGCAAGTTCTTAATGGCTTGAAACCGGATTGACATTTTGAATGTATTTAGAGTGCAAATTAACATTCAAAAAATTATCAAAAATATTTTTTTGGCATTTTTTTCAAGAATTAATGAAACTCAAGAATTAAATTTGAATAATTTAGCACAGAAATCAAATATTCAGATGTTTTTTGTTAAAAAAATTAATATGAATATTTTTTTAATTTGACTTAGAGAAAATATTGCTTGCCCCTAAAAGTGGAGTAATCAGGAATGGAAATACAAAGCTTCTATACCGTACAATAGCCCCCGAAAACGGAATGGTGTAACCACATATTAGGAATATGGATATGGCGAAATAAAATAAAAATAAAATGAAGGGGCTTAATGACTTATTGGATTTTGATGATGATAATACAAATATTATCAAACCGAAAAGTAAAATTACTTCAACAGCAGCGGGTATGTAACTAAAGTTTTTTATTTCTGACAAATGCGGCCTAAAAAAAGCCATATCCAAAGCATGAGGTAAAAAGGCTACAAACCCTTTAAAAGTAGGTACCAATGCAGGTAGATTAACTACTGAAGTAGCTTGTAATTGAATAAAATCCTGTTGCTTTAAAGATATATACAACGGAAAATTCAATGAATCTGAAAGAATAGGTAATAGGAAAAATAATACACTACCAATAATATATACACTTGCGAATACTAGAAGATTATTATTAGGGTATTTATAAGAAAGAAACCAACTAAATAATGCAGGAATTAATGCAAAGAATACATAATTTCTTAAAGAAAAAATCAAAAACCCACAAAAAGCTATAAAAACCCAATTCCTGAGTTTAAAATTTGTTTGTAATCCACTGTAAAAAGAATAAATAATAAGCCCTGTTGCTGATAATATTAATCCGTCTTTGTGAATACCACTACACCAAAAGAGAGTTGAGGGTAACAAGAAAAGTCCGGCTATGAGCAGATACTTTTTTTTAGGATAAATATTATTGAATAATCTGAAAAGGGCAATCAACCCAAATAAAAAGAGAAAATTAAAAAGTATGATATTTGTATAGTAACTGTTATTGGTAAAAACATTCATAACAGCCATTACTTTTACCGGAACATTACTTTTTAAATCATTCCAGTAACTATTTTCAACTCCCAATAAATTGCCAGAGCTGCTATAACCATGAACAAATAAGTCTTTAAAAAAAGCAACAGGGTTTTGCAACAACCATTGTGTCTCAGTCAAACTTAATTTATAGAAACGCCAGGTATCAGATCCCTGATAATATTGTGGCAGTTTGTAAAATCGTGCATAGGCAATTCCTGCAAGAATTTTTATTGTAAAGAGACAGACTAACTCCCAATTGGATAATCCCGACTTATTAAAAAATGAAATTTTGGTAATGATGAAGCTAAAAAGCAACAGGAAAAATATGAAGAAGGTTGCTTCCAAAATATATAATTATTGATTTAATCAATTAAATGGTTTTTTACCCCGTAAAATACCAGTCCTGCAGTATTTTTACAACCATATCTTTCCATCAGTCTATCTTTTATACTTTCAACTGTTCTGGCACTTATACCCATTTTTTCTCCGATTTCAGCACTTGTAAATTCCAGACAAATGTATGTTAGTACTTCTTTTTCTTTGGGAGATATTTGTATGGATTCTGTTAGCGAAGGAGTAGTTTTACTTCTACTTTGGGACTTGGCAAGTAAAATTCTGTTGACAAAATTATTTAGATAATAACCCTTTTGTAACACCTCAATAATTGCTTTTTTAATTTCCTCTGGTTCTGTACTTTTCAAAAGATAACCATGGGCACCATTTTCCATAAGATGAATAACAAACTTTTCATCTTCTTGCATGGTGAGCACAATTACCATAATTTTAGGATAGTTTTCACTGATGAATTTGGTTGTAATTATGCCATCTTTTACAGGCATTCGCAAATCCATTAATATGACATCAGGTTTTTCTACATTAGATGCCAGCATGTCCAATAATTCCTGTCCGTTTTCAGCTTCAAAAATAAATTTTATGTTGCTAAAATGCCTTAGGGATATAATT
Source organism: Segetibacter sp. (assembly GCA_043736115.1). Taxonomy (GTDB): domain Bacteria; phylum Bacteroidota; class Bacteroidia; order Chitinophagales; family Chitinophagaceae; genus Segetibacter. Next base: position 58,724 of record JAYTDC010000098.1, read on the forward strand.
ACTCCTTTTCTGAAAATTTTATGATCATCAGCTATTGCTACTTTTATTTCAGCCATATTTATTTGTAAATATAAAGGAGATTTTAAAATGCTGATGAGTCAGACAAGTCAATTATTTTTCATCAAAATCTTTTGGAATATCAATTGTAACCTTATAGAAAGATTCAGAAACATCCTGTTCAAAATAAATATTTCCATGTACAACCTTTAACCTGCTTTGAATATTCTTTAATCCAAGTCCATTGGGGCTTTTAGACATTTTTATAAAATCTTCCTGTGTAAGCCCCCGTCCATCATGATGCAATCGAATAATAAAGTTCTCCTCGCCATTGTTTTGAGTAAGATGAATAAAACTAGAATTACTATGTTTTAAAATATTATTGATCAATTCCTGAATAACCCTAAAGACAATCAGTTCCTTTTCTTGCTTAAGTCTTACTTTATAGTCGTTAAACCTACAGTTTACATTTAAAGAACCGGCACCGTTAATTTTCTGAAAAAAATCATTTACCGCACTTTCCAAACCAAAATTTTTCAGCGTTGGCGGCATCAGACTATGAGATATGTTTCTTACCAATTGTATAGCTTCATCTATAATTTGTTTTGCACTAAATATAGATTGTAATTGAGACGCCTTGTCCAGATTAACCAGATTTTCAGTAAGATAAAGCCTGGCAGTTGCCAATAGTGGACCTGCATCATCATGTAGGTCGGCTGCTATACGTTGACGCTCTTCTTCTTGCAAAGCAATGGATGCATGAAGCAAGATTTGTTGCTGCTCGGCTTCCATATATTGCATTTTAAGCTGGTATCTTATAACCCGCCTTTGATGAAATACAATAAATACTATAAGAGTCAGTGCAAGAAATATCATGCCTAATGTACCCAATAGAATGGGAGGTATTTCTGCTAATATTGGTTTAATCATTTTATTCTAGGTTCTTTTGCCTAACGCTGAAATCGTTATTGAAATTATCCTTCATTGGTTTTAAAATCATTGCTATAGACAGTAATATGCTCCTGAAAATTATGAAAACATATTCTAAAGAATAATAATTGGCAGCTTCAGTAAGACTTAGGGTGTCTATATAAATGTACATGAAGAATATTCCGGAAAAATAAATGAAGTAGGCCGATACAATCCAAAAATTGGGATTTTTATATATAAAAGGAGTATTTATAACAATAACCTGTTGGTATAGATATATCGAAATTAAAACCAGTATTGAAATATTTTCAAAATTTGAACATTTATCATAATAAATATTCAAGCCCGATTTTGTAAATAATAAAAACCAATAACCAATAAAAATTATTGCAATAAATAGAACCAGCCGTTGTATTAATTTAGAAGTGAGATTATTGAAAAAGAAATAATACAAAGCAACTGACTCTATCAATAAAGTAAAATTGTAAGGAATAAAATTGGGCTGTTTATTCTTAAAAAGGAAGAGACTATAAAAATTACTTAAAAAAGTGAATACTATTAAAAAAAATATTACCCAGTTACTTCTGTCCTTAAGTTTCTTACGAAATAATAAGAAAAAAAATATGGGTAATATTTGAGATAAAACGGAAGAGAGATAAAATATGTAGGTTAATGAATTAATGGATAAAAGTTTAGACCAAATATAATTCCTTTTGCGAACTAAACAATTCCAATTAATTCAAGGCAGACTTTACCAACTGCCATCATCAGTTGGACTTCCACAATAAGGTGGACAATTTTTTACACCACCGGCAACAATTCCTTTGTTTTTAATTACATCCCCATTATCACTAACAGTGGTGTAATCAATAACATTTGCGCCATTCGCATCAGTTCCTACAAGAACCAATTGTCTTAGACCCATTTCGTTTTGAGCATAAAACATACGAATACCTACAACCCCAGGCTGAGAAAGGATACCTTCAATAATGTCGCGACCCATAAAGTGAGCAACAACGTCATCTGGGTTTTGATCGTAATTGTTCTTAATCATTTTAGCTCCCTTTTCGTAGCCAATGTTTTCTCCTACATTTACGCTGTAGCCTTTTTTTTGCTCGTACACTTTGCCTTTTACAACGTACAATTCTGTGTCCATCATAGTTTTAAATTTTAGGGGTTATCGGTTAATAAAAATTTCATCATAAATGTCCACTAATGAAAATTTTCTAAAAAGGGGATTTTCAAAAATAAAATTCTTTAACTTCTTGGAATTAATTGATTTTTAGCAACTTACATACTATCAACTATTGAAAATAAAATTTTAAATTTAGTAATAATACTATAAAAACCCGTAAAAATACGGTTGCTATCATAGTAAAAGTCTCAAAATGGAAAGTATATATACCCGATATATTCCCATTTTGAGAAAAATTTCATAAGAAAAGTCAGGATTTATGCATCAGTGATTATCTTTAAAAAATCAATGGAAAAAATAATTCAAATAGCCTTAGCCGACGATCACAAAATATACCGCGATGGTATAAGAATGTCCTTAAAATCACATGAGCACTTAAGAATTATTTGGGAGGCAGAAGATGGTAAAGACATGATACACAAATTGAAAATGAAACTGCCTGATCTTTTGATAATGGACATTAGCATGCCCGAAACTGATGGCATTAAAGCATTACAACTCATTAGAAAAGAATATGAAGATCTTAAAGTGATAATATTGAGTATGTATAATGACCGGGAAACAGTAACTAAGATGATGGAGTATGGTGCAAATGCCTACCTTACTAAAACAGCTGATGCTGAAGAAATTTATGAGGCAATTATGAGCTGTGTAAATAATGAATATTTTTTTAATGATTTGGTTAATTCAGCTGTTTTACTCAACTTACAACGTAGAAAGTCAGGAAAGAAATTTGTATCAAACGGTGCAATATTGAATGAAAAAGAACTTAAAATGCTGAAATTAATCAGCGAAGACAAAACAACAGAAGAAATATCCGAAGAGCTTTTTCTAAGTCCCCGAACTGTAGAGTCTATAAGACAAAATATGAAGACCAAATTAGGAGTAAAAACTGTGGCGGGTTTGCTTATGTACGCTATAAAGAGAAATATGATTGAATGGTGACCCAATATTGCGGTACTTTGTTTAAATTAAAACCACAATACTTTTTATGTTATACATCGTACCTTTAGTGTTCCAATATGGGTTTTATCCCTTTTTATGAATATCTCATTTTATTGAACAGCAATGATTGCTGAATTACAACACATTTAAATTAATAAATGAATACAGATTCTGGTAGTAAGATTAAAGTTTTGATTACGGATGACCATGCTCTTTTCAGAGCAGGAGTAAGATCCTCCTTATCACAATACAGTGATATAGATTTTATAGGTGAGGCAGAAAATGGTATGCAACTGCTTAACCTCATAAAGTTTTTAAAACCTGATGTTATATTACTTGATATTCAAATGCCCATTTTGGATGGCATTGCTACACTTCCTGAAGTTAAAAAAGCTCTTCCAGAAGCAAAAATAATTATGCTTACTATGAATGATGATGTAAGTATGATAAGCAAACTTATGGAGATAGGTGCCAATAGCTATCTCACTAAAGATAGTGATAGTGAAACTATCTATTTAGCTATAAAAACAGTGTTTACCAAGGAATATTTTTTTAATGATTATACTAATAAAGCGTTGCTGACAGGTCTTAAAAGCAGGAGAGTTTTAGATGCATCTAATCATGATGATGCTGAACTTACTGAAAAAGAAATGCATGTTCTAAAACTTATGTGCGATGAAAAAAGCACTAAAGAAATTGCAGATATTGTAGAGGTTAGTCCAAGAACTGTAGAAGCTATAAGAGATAGGCTAAAAATGAAAACCGGCACCAAAACAACCGCCGGATTAATTTTATATGCTGTTAAGCACGGTATTGTAGAAGGATAATTTTCTGATACTTTTAATTATTAATTGATAAAATCCTGCATTTTTTGTAGGATTTATTTTTTGTAACATGACTTTACAAACAATTTGGAATGAAAAATTAATACCCGAGGATCAGGTACAAATTTTACCTGACAACCAATCCTTTCGTTATGGCGATGGATGTTTTGAAACCATGAAAATGATTCATGGGAATCTATTATTAAAAGATTATCATTTTGAAAGATTATATCATTCACTTGACCAATTAAAACTTAAAATTCCTGAATGTTTAAATTGCCAAAATCTATTAAATCAAATAAAACTTCTTACAGAAATTAACAATCATAAAAGCTTTGCAAGAATAAGATTAACCATTTACCGAATGGGTGAAAATTTTTCTAAAATAGGCAATGATTGTGGATATATCATTCAAACTATGATGGGGGCTGAGAGTACAAACCTATATAATACAAAAGGTCTTAGAATAGGCATTTACAAAGATGCAGTAAAGAGTTGTGACAGGTTTTCCTCTATTAAGAGCAATAATTACCTGCCCTATATTATGGCTAAAATCTGGGCTTCGGAAAATAACCTTGATGATGCATTGGTTTGTAATTCTTCTGGAAGAATAGCTGATTCTTGCATTGCGAATATTTTTATAATTGAAAATGGTATTATAAAAACACCTCCCTTAACTGAAGGCTGTATTAATGGGGTTATGAGAAGACACCTAATTGATGGTTTAAGATTATATGGCTTGCCCTTTAAAGAAGAGGTGTTAACTATAGAACAAGTGCTTAATGCAGCAGAAGCATTTCTTACAAATGCTATTAATGGTATCAGATGGATTAGAAAAATTGAAGAAAGCGAATATTCAAATGATCTAAGTATCATTTTTTATAAACAATATATTAACCCTCTCTTTCAAAATAAAACCATTTAACAAAAATATTATTCCCTAAAATTATGGATACTTCAAGTATAAATATATTTTGGTTTAGACGTGATTTACGATTGCAAGACAACGCAGGTTTGTATCATGCACTCAAATCAGACAAACCTGTTCTTCCTATTTTTATTTTTGATAAAAACATTTTAGACAATCTGGAAGACAAAGCAGACCGAAGAGTGAACTTCATACATTCAGCTATCCTTGAGTTACAAGACGAACTTAAAAAACTTGGAAGTTCTTTACTTGTTTTGTACGGTGATCCTAAACAAATAATTAAACAAATCACCAGCAAATATTCTGTTGAAACTATTTTTACTAATCATGATTACGAGGCATATGCAAAAGATAGAGACGGTGAAATAGAAGCATTGCTGCAAAAGCAAGGAATTACTTTTAAGACATTTAAAGATCAGGCGATTTTTGAAAAAGATGAAGTTGTAAAAGACAATAAAGAACCTTATACCGTATTTACTCCTTATAGCCGAAAATGGAAAGAAAAATTAAATAGTTTTTACCTTTCTTCTTATCCTACTCATCTTTATTTAATAAATTTTTTTAAACAGGTTACTCAACCCATACCCTCATTGGCAAGTATGGGCTTTAAAACCACAACAACTGTATTTCCTTCAAAAGAATTAAAAAAAGAAATTGTAAAGAAGTACAATACCACCCGTGATTTTCCTGGTCTTGCACATGGTACATCAAGAATGGGTGTACATTTAAGATTTGGAACTGTAAGTATAAGACAACTTGCAAAAAAAGCCACAGATCTAAATCAAACCTATCTGAATGAACTGATATGGAGAGATTTTTATTTTATGATATTATGGCATTTTCCAAGAGTAGGACTAGGCAAGGCATTTAAACCTGCATATGAAAATATTGAATGGCGCAATGATGAAGGTGAATTTGAAAAATGGTGCATTGGCCAAACAGGTTATCCCATAGTAGATGCAGGTATGAGAGAATTAAATACCACAGGGTTTATGCACAATAGGGTAAGAATGATAGTAGCATCATTTTTGGTAAAACACCTGTTGATAGATTGGAGGTGGGGTGAGGCTTATTTTGCTCAAAAACTATTCGATTTTGACCTGGCTGCAAATAATGGTGGTTGGCAGTGGGCTGCAGGAAGCGGCTGTGATGCAGCCCCCTATTTCAGAGTATTTAACCCCTATTTGCAAACCACCCGGTTTGATAAAGATCTCACTTATATAAATAAATGGGTTCCCGAACTTAATGACTTCGCCTATCCTCAACCCATTGTACAGCATGAAATGGCACGAAAAAGAGCATTGGAAGTATATGGCAATACTCTAAAATCCAAGGATAAGTAAACGACACACCATTCAACAATATTTTTTTTAGTACCCAACCCTTTTAATTGGTTAACAGGTATATCTAAATAAAAAAAGTAAAACCTACAGGAAAAACCATTTTATCTTTTTTACTTTGATAATAAAGAATAAAATAAACAGATTAAAATCCTTTTGTAAGGCAGCGAATAGTATATAATCAAGTTCTATCATTTTTTATAAAACCCTATCTATGCGATATTTGTACCTACTTCTTCTAGCCTTCCTCATGTCCCAAACAGGATATGGTCAAACAGCGGGAACACTAATTGTAAAAGGAAGAATAACCTATTCTAATGGTGTTGGTGTATCCAATTGGGCAGTCAATATAAGATCAGACAGTTCTATAACCCCTGCCGGTTGCATTTTTAGCCATACACGCTATACAAATGCTAACGGCTATTACTCGGATACAATTAGTTGCACCTTGCCGTTGTATGTAGTGTTGGTAACAACAAAAGACTGCAATAACAATTATATTACTCATATTGATAGTGTACCGCCTATTGTGCCACCTTTAATTGTTATTGAAGACAATTTCACTATATGTACACCGGGCACAGTTTCTTGCCATGCAGCTTTTACTACAATAGTGAACAACAATGTGGGATTATTTAATAGCACGGGTTCAACGGGTTCATCTGCCAGTGCTATTGTAGAGCGCCGCTGGAGTTTTGGTGATGGAAGTACACTTTCAGGAAATATAATTAATCCTGCACATACTTACGTTTCACCCGGTACTTATAGTGTAAAACTAGTAATAATTACTACCAACAACCAATGCAGGGATTCAGTAACCCATATAGTTGTTGTAGTGCAAACCCCAAGTTGCCAAGCCTACTTCATTGATTCTGTGATAGGTAAAACTGTTTATTCAAACAGTAGCTATAGTACAACCGGAACAGGTGATTCTATTATACAAAGACAATGGACATTTGGAGATAATACCGGAACGCTATCAGGAAATGTTGTTGCCCCTTCTCACACCTATGCATCAAACGGTACCTATTATATTTGTCTGAAAATTACCTCTGCCCGTGGTTGTGTAGATTCTTTTTGTAAGACAGTAACCATTAGCAGCACTTTAAATAATTGTGTTGCAAACTTTGTAACAACACACAACGGAAGCATTTATACTTTCAACAGTTCAGTTTCCCAAGCTCCCCCACCCAATATAATAGTAAGAAGAAAATGGGAATTTGGCAACGGAGATACCCTTGGCGGTAATATAATTGCTGTTACCCGTACTTATACCTTGCCGGGTTCCTATAATATAAAGCTAACTATATACACACAAAACGGGTGCATCAGTACATACACCCAGGTTGTAAATGTATACGACACAAGTTGCCATGCTAATTTTATTTACAACACCACCCCAGCATCGTCCTTGTTTACTTTCAGCAGTACCTCTTCAGGCGCAGGGTCACCTATCACAAGCTATTACTGGAATTTTGGAGATTCAACTCATGCAACAACAATAAATCCAACGCATGTCTATCCACATCCGGGAACATATAATGTGTGCCTGACAATTGCTACGGCAAACGGTTGCCAGAGTACTAAATGCTATCCTATTGTTGTGCAGGGGGCAAACACATCTTGCCATGCATCTATTCAGTTATTAACCAGTAACTCTACTGCAGGTATTCCTGTGTACTTAGACAGCAGAAACTCAACTGCTACACAACCAGACACAATTTATCAGCGCTTATGGAGTTTTGGAGATGGCTCGGGCTTATCGGGTAATGTCTCGTTACCATCTCACGTATATTTCATAGCTGGAACATTTACAGTTCGACTTATAATCGTAAGTACAAGCGGTTGTAGAGATACAGCTTATTCTATTGTAGCAGTAGCGCCAAATACACATATATGTCATGCTGCATTTAGCGATAGTGCCTTAAATAATCTTGCGTATTTCTTCAGTGGCAATTCATATACCAGCATCCAGGACTCTATAATAGAAAGACGCTGGACTTTTGGTGATGGTACAGCAATGACCGGGAATGTTGTTAACCCCATACATCAATATGCACATAACGGCACCTATACAGTCTGTCTGCGAATAATATCAAGTAGTGGTTGCAGAGATAGTGTTTGTAAATCAGTTGTGGTAGGAAATACTATTCCCATTTGTACTTCATATTTTACATACACCAACACCAGTCAAAATACTGTACAGTTTAATAGCACAAGTTCGTATACAAGTCCAGGGGATTCGATTATTCAACGGTATTGGAATTTTGGAGACAATATTGCATTAGGGGCAAATATTCCAAACCCATTGCACACTTATTCGGCATCGGGGATCTACAATGTTTGCCTTACTATAATTACTGCACGTGGTTGTCAAAACACTTTCTGTAAATCCATAACAATTGTATTACCACCTCACTGTACTGCAATTTATAAATACGTAAAACTTAACCAGAAAACTCTACAGTTTAATAGTGGAAGCAGCGCAACTGATCCCAACGATTCTATTGTCCAACGCAAATGGACTTTTGGAGATGGAAGTACAATGACAGGAAATATTGTGAGCCCTGTTAAAACTTATGCTTTCTCTGGTTTGTATAATGTTTGTTTGCGTATTCAAACAGCAAAAGGTTGTGTAAGCGAAGCTTGTATAGCTATAAGAGTTGGTGATTCTACAGTAAATGTTGATACGAGTAAAAAAGTAGAAATACTCTCTATATACCCCAACCCTGCTACCACACAATTTACTTCGTTGATTTGGAGTAGGTTTAGCGGGGTTACAGCAGAACTTGCAATTATTGACATTTATGGTATTAAGAAATGGACTTCAAGAAAATTGTTTTCTGCGGGAAATAATTTTTATATCATACCCACAAACTTCTTATTAACCGGACCATATACTTTTAGAGTTACTACTTTGTTTGGTATAAGGAGTAAACGATTTTATAAATTATAAAAAGGTCATAATTACTTATAAAAAGAGGGGCAATTTGTCTCTCTTTTTTATTTATAAATACAATAACTTCCTGTCTTGTGCGGCTTCCTTCCTTTTTGTAAAAATGTCCTCTGAAACTATTGATTTTACTGTATTCTTGTTTTCAAAATGGGTAACCCCGGATGTCA
>JAYTDC010000099.1:0-23743 GCA_043736115.1 Segetibacter sp.
ATCGGTAAAAAATTAACATGCTGAATAAAATGAATTCTTACAGGCAAATGGTGAAGTCTTGTAAGATTTGTTTGAAAATCGGGTGTCCCGGTATTGCCAAACTCAATGATGTAAACATCAGTTATAATATTACTTGCAGCCAATTGTCGTGCAATGGCTAAGCCATCCCCACCATTATTACCTTTTCCACAAAATATTTTTATAGGTTTTTTATCTCCGTAATTTTCAATAACCCAATTGGTACACGCTGTAGCGGCCCTTTCCATAAGGTCAATAGAAAGAATGGGTTCATGCAGAATTGTATATTCATCCCAATGCCTGATTTGATCTGCAGATAAAATTTTCATAGTGATGTAAAGTTACACCCGAACTGAAAGAATAATCAAGAGTATAAAATATAGATTACTTAATTAATCAGTAACTGTAAAAGTCAGTTGAAAAGATTCCATCATTTTTTAAATGCAAAATACACGGCGCCTAATATAAGTGCAAAGCTTATGAGGTATCTCCAATGCAATGGTTCTTTAAGATACAAAATTGCAAAGAAGCAAAATACAATCAGGGTTATAACTTCCTGAACTATTTTAAGCTGAAAACCACTCCATCCTGTTGTGAACCCAATTCTGTTGGCAGGAACGGTAAGACAATATTCAAAAAAAGCAATTCCCCAACTGATTAAAACAGCTTTCCACAGCGGGATTTCTTTGTCTTTTAAATGCCAATACCATGCAAAGGTCATAAAGATATTGGAAACAAAAAGCAAGAGAATTGTTCTCATGTAGTGGACATAATTTTAGTATAGTGGAAAGTAATATTTATGCCCACTGTTGGTAAGTATACTCATCCTTTTCGGGGTTGCCTGTTATATATTTTGCAATCAGAAACAGTAGAATAAAGAAGCCTGCTGTAAATATCAATTCGGGCCACTTTATCCAATAACCTATTATAGAGTACAAAGAAGCCATCTGGGGAAATGTTGGGTTATAAATCATGGTAACCTGATCACCGATATTATAATCTTTTATTAACCACATATTAGTCTGGTATTGCAATAAGTCGCTACCTACCCTATATGAAATAATCAGGCTTTTTTCTTTTTCAATATCAGAAAAACTATTAGCCTGTACAGTTCCTTTTATAAAATCGCTTTCAAAATAATCCGGGAACCTGCTTAAAAGCAGGTAACATCCAAAGCAAACTATATAAAGGATAACTACAGCTTTATACAAGGCCTATAAGTTTAAAAATTATTGTCCTGTTGTTCTAAATTGAGGATGTGGTTGAGGTACAGATGTTGGCCCATCTTCTGAAGTGTACATAAGATCAACAACATTTGGGTCACCCTCTGATCCATACTCGAAAATAAATCTCTTTTCACTAATTCCTGTTTTTTCTACCAGGTATCTGATGATTGCATTTACTCTATCCCAACTTAATTGTTGGCTCATTTTATCTCCTGAAGCATGGCCTTCCACTTTAAGTTTACAATCAGGTCTTTCTTTAAGTTGAGCAGCTACTGATTGAAGTGTCGTTATAGCATTAGGTTGTAGGGTTGCTGCGTTAGATTTTGGTTTTATTGGGGAGATCGGTCGGTAAGCTGGAAACAAAATTGTAGGGAGCACTCCTTCGCATTCGGCTTTTTCTGATTCAACTGGAGTTTGCATATTGCCTCCAGGTTTGATTGGACTAATTGGTCTTCCAGAAGTTTGAGCACTGCAAGCATATGGATTGATACTTAAAACTAAACAATGGAGTATCAAAATCAAAAATTGTAAGACAAATCTATTTCTCATAAAAAGTTAGTTATTTTAGTTATTGTATATACAAATGTAATGCAAAAAGCAACTCCATTTTTAGTTAAACAATAATGTTATTTATAACTATTTTTACACACCCACACCTCATTGCTCATGTTGAAATTATTTACTTTATTACTACTTATTTACTTTAATATATCTTCTCTCTGTGCCCAGGATTCCACATTCGAAAACCTGAAAACAGAAACTTCTAATATTACCTATGATACAACTTTTGTTTTAAATTGTATAGAGCTGTCGGGCTATTATGTAAATTCCTATGTTGATTCTGCACTATTTCTTGCTGAAAAAGCATTAACTGTATCCGTTAAAATTAATTTCATAAAAGGAGAGGTTTATAGTCTCAATTTAGAGGGAGCACTTTTCATGCGGCTTGGAAATTATGCTAAAGCTTTACAATCTTTTTTAAAAGCATTAGAAATTTGCGATAAACACGATTATAAAAAAGCAGCTTGTTTAGTTTACATAAATCTTGGCAATTTGTATTCAAAACAAGATGACCTACGTAAAGCTTTAAATTATACATTTCAGGCCAGAGCAATTTGTGAGAGTACTTATGACACCTTAAATTTAACTGTCATTTATATTAATATTGGTTCTTATTATGAAACGTTGAATTTATTTGATTCTGCACGCATCAATACTGAAATGGGTAGGTCGTTGGCTGAAAAAATAACCGACCCTAAAAACATTGAAACAGCACGAAATTATATTGGAAGTGCTTTGAACAGTTTGGGTAATATTAACCTTAAAACTAAACAATATATTATCAGTATAGAATATTTCAGGTTGTCTGTAAGATATTTCTTAGATACTAAAGATTATGAAGGGCTTTGCGATTCTTATCTTGGATTAGCTAAAGTCTTTGATACTATAGGAAATCTCGATTCATCAATCTATTATGCAAAGCGATCTTTGTTTATTGCATCAAATCAAAAATTTACTAAGTGCATTTTTGAGTCTTCAGAATTTATTACAGGCTACTACAAAAAGTCTAAGCAATTTGACAGCGCTTTTACTTATCAACAAACTATGATAGCTGCTAAAGACAGTCTTTTTAGCCAGGAGAAAGTAAAGCAATTACAAAGCCTTACTATCAATGAAACGCTACGGCAGCATGAGATAGCGGAAGAAAAAATGCGTGCAGAAGAGGAACGAAAAAACAATCTGCAGTACATTGCTATTGCAGTTTTTATCTTCATTTTTTCTTTGGTAATAATTCTGATTGTTCGTCAGCGTATCCGGCTAACTACCATCAATTTTATGGTTACGGTGGCTCTTTTGCTAATTTTTGAATACATATCGCTATTAATACATCCTACCATCTCTTTTTGGACACATCATTCACCTGTTTATATGCTACTGATATTAGTAGGCGTAGCCTCTATTTTAGTCCCACTTCATCATAAATTAGAGCATTGGATTAAAGAAACACTTGCACATAAAATTATTCACCCACGTACTAAGAAAGTTACTTTCCATACCAAGGATGAGCAAGTAAAAAAAGAATAAAGGACATTGGGGTTATTAGATAGGAGTAGACGGTTTAATGCAACATTTCCCCAAAAATTAAAAGTTGACAGCTTTCTTACATAACTACATAATCGCCTTTCTTATTAATGAAAATCAGTGGTAGCTTTTTGTTGTCTTCAAAATAGTCAAATACTTCTTTGATTTTAATTGCAAAACGTTGTAAATCCTGATTGTCTTTTGTAGTACGTGCAAGATAATCAAAGCTTTTGCGGATGTTGTACCGGATGGGAAATATATGAACAGGTATAAAATCCTGCCCTTGATTTTTAGCATTTGCAGCCAAAATATATAACTCTTCTATTTGGTTATTTTGCAAGGGAATACACCCTACAGTAATGCAATTACCATGAATGTAAATATCTCCACCCGGACGAACAGAATCACTCAATACCTTATCAGAAGGATTTGGATAATTTATCCCTAAGGATAAATGATAATTGCTGTTCGGGTTAAACTCGTTGATGTAATAAAACCCTTCAGGAACCTGATAATCGCCTTCCATACGTTTGGGTCCTACAGCACCGGCCATTGCACATACTTTGTAGGTCTTAAAAAGTTTAAAGGCTTCTTCTGTACTGTTTCTTACCCATACTTCTAATTGACTATCATACTTAAATGAGCGAATATACATTTGCCGGGCCGGCCATTTTAAACCTGCGTGGGCAAACTGTTTTTTCAATGAATCTTCCTTTTCTCTCATGGCTGAAGCCACCCGTGGGTATGTTCTTTGGAAGTCAATAAAAGATGGTTGGGCAAATACAGGTAGTATAGCGTTTACAAAAAGTAAAAGGGTTAATAACTTTTTCATCAATTCAAAAATATTTTATAGCCAGTTAATAGCAAGCAAATTATAGTTAAAGTGCATAAATTGATTTAGATATGCAACATATTCTTAAAATGTGTATAAATGATTGTGTATTACAACGAATAGTTTTCAAAAAAATTGTTTGTGTTGCACATCTTAAATATTTCCATGAAATATATTTTGGCAGAAGCAAAATTCAACTTCAAAAATTTAGATTTTATAAATGAGGATTATACACCAATTACAAAGTTTCTTTTAGCCATTTATAAAATTCACGTTGCCAAACCAAAGCATTTTGAGCCTTTAAAACCCAATGGTTTTCATCTGGCAAATACAGCAGTTTACTTTTTACACCTCTAAGCTGCGCTGCCTGAAAAGCCTGTAAACCCTGTTCAATAGGTACCCGATAATCTTTTCCCCCCTGAATGATAAGGATGGGAGTATTCCATTTGCCCACCAAATCGCTTGGATTAAATTGTGTGAAAGATTTTTGTGCAACCTTATTGTCTTTTTCCCAATAATATCCGCCATTTTCCCAGTTGCTAAACCATATTTCTTCGGTTGTGCCACTCATGCTACGCATATCAAATACCCCGTCGTGGGAAATAAATGATTTGAATCTATTGTTGTGAATACCTGCAAGGTAAAATATAGAGTAACCCCCATAACTCGCTCCTACGGCACCCAAACGATTTTTATCTACATAAGTTTCTTTAGCAGCATTATCAATTGCAGATAAATAATCTTTCATAACCTGTCCACCCCAATCTTTACTGATTGCTTCGTTCCATTCGCGGCCATGGCCATACATACCCCGGCGGTTAGGTGCTACAACTATATAACCATTTGCCGCCATTAATTGAAAGTTCCAACGAAAAGAATAAAATTGTGTCAACGGAGACTGTGGCCCACCCTGACAATAAAGCAGGGTAGGATATTTCTTTTTAGCATCAAAATCAGGAGGTAAAGCCATCCAAACCAACATTTTTTTACCATCGGTAGTTGTAACATAGCGCTTTTCTATTTTACCCATTTTTATTTTAGTGTAAGCTTCGTCATTTACATGGGTAAGCTGCTGCATTTTGCCTGTGGTTAAATCAACTGTATAAAGTTCTGTTGCATGATTCATATCTGTACGGGTTACTACCATTGTATTACCTGACTGACCAACAAGACCGGTAACATCAAAATCGCCTTTTGTAATTTGTTTTACAACAGAAGGTTTTGATGCCATAGCAGGATAATCAACAACAAACAACTGAACCGTACCATCTACAGGTGCATTGAAATAAATGTGAAGACCGTCATTGCTCCATTTAAAACTCTCAACAGTACCATCCCAATTGGCCGTTAGATTTATTTTGCTTTTCCCATTATATATAAAAAGATCCTGCTTATCTGCCTCATAACCGTCACGCTTCATACTCATCCAAGCCATTACTCCCTGTGGCGAAAATGAAGGCGCAAGGTCATAACCATTCATACCCTCTGTAAGATTGGTAGTAACGCCGGTAGCAATGTTATAGCTGTAAATATCTGTGTTGGTGCTTAGTGCATAACCGGTTCCAAACTTAGGTTTGGTTACATAAACTATGTTTCCATCAGGTGCCCAAATAAAATCTTCATCGCCACCAAAAGGTTTTTGCGGACAATCATACTGCAGTTCCGCCATAATATCTTTCTTATCTCCGGGTTTGTTTACCGGTGCAAAAAATACGTGGCTGAATGCGCCATCTTCCCACTCATCCCAATGGCGATAACTAAGTTGATCATATACTTGTGCAGTTGTTTTTGGAAGGTCGGGGTAAATATCTTTTCCCAAAACTTTTTTTATAAGGACATCTTCAGCAGAAAGCACATACTGACCATTTGGTGATATCCTGTCATTTTTTACGTAATCATTGCTATCAGCAATTATTTTAGCCTCCCCACCTTTTACAGGAATGCCATAAGTTTTCTTAGCACTTTTATTTGCTTCTACATTTGGTATAGAAACGGTATAAATTACCTGCTCACCATCTTTGCTTAAACCAACAGGATTTACCCTGCCGAGTTTCCAAAGCAATTCGGGTGTCATAACATCTTGCGCTATAGCGTAAAAAAAAGTACAAATCAGTACTGGTATCAATGCTAATTTTTTCATTCAAAAAAGGAGTTTTGATGCGTATAATTTACAAAGAAAGCATTTTGTTGTTGAGTTTTTCAAGATTCATTATAAGCGGTTGATTTTATTAAATAATTTAAAATTTAGAGTTCATTTTTCAATGAAGTAATAATTCTAAAAATGAAATCAAAATACGTACGACCTATAAAATACGTTATCAAAAGAAAATCTTAACTTATTTTCGTTCAGATGACAGAAAATTTGCCACTTACAAAGCTCAACAGCAGCAAAAAACCTTTTCCTTTCAAAGCTATTATTTTTGATATGGATGGAACTTTGCTGGAAAGTACAGAAGCTGATTACAAAGCCTGGGAAAAAGTTTTTAAGGCTTATGGCAGAGATTTGTCTTATGAAAGTTACGTACCCCTGTTAGGCATCAGAAGTGCTGATGTCATCAGAAATATTTTGGGTTTTTCTAATGAAAACGATGTTGCAAGGGTGTTGATTGAGAAATTTGACCGTTTTGTAGATTATGTAAATGAACATCCTGTAAAGCCGGTTGCTGCTACCAATTATTTTTTGCAGCACCTATCGCGGTATGATGTTCAGGTTGGGTTAGCTACAAGTAGCCGTCAGCAGAAAACGATGTTGCTGTTAGAAAGGCTTGATTTTTTGAAATATTTTAATGCAATTGTAACCGGTGAGCAAGTGCAAAACAGCAAACCTGCGCCGGATATTTTCTTAAGGGCTGCTGCTAAACTTAATATTGACCCCCAACAATGCCTGGTAGTAGAAGATGGGCCAATAGGTGTTGCTGCCGCTAAAAGTGCAGGAATGAAATGTATTGCGATTACTACTACCCACCCCGCAGAAAAATTACAACAAGCCGATTGGATTATTGATAGTTATGAAGGGGCAGATATAGCAGAGATTATTAGTAAAGGGTAACTTTTAAAAATTCTATTACAAAGCAAATCCATCTTAAACTAAAGCTTCATACAATACTTCTATTGGATGTAATGCTTTTCTTCCTGTGCCGTCTTTAATCTGATGGCGGCAACTAGTTCCGGGTGCAGCAATAATTATTTCTGCAGCTTGCTTTCTTACAGCCGGTAACAAAACCAATTCGCCAATCTTCATAGACAAATCATAATGTTCTTTTTCGTAACCAAAAGAACCCGCCATACCGCAGCAGCCTGATGGTATTAATTCAACAGAATAGTTTTCGGGAAATGATAAAATTTTTACTGAAGGTGCTACAGAAGATAATGCTTTTTGCTGGCAATGTCCATGGAGTATGATTTGCTTTCTATCTTTTGTAAAATAGTCTTTTGATATATTACCTTTCTCTATTTCGTTGGCAATAAATTCATCTATAAGAAAAACATTTTTCGCCATTGTTTTGGCTGATTCCAGGTTTTCATCATCTGCAAGATCTATGTATTCATCCCTGAAAGTAAGTATAGCCGAAGGTTCAATGCCAAGTAGTGGGGTAGTGGGGGTTACTAATTTACTTAATGCTACAATATTGCGGTTAACAATTTTTTTAGCTTCCCTTATGAGCCCTTTACTTAGCCATGTTCTACCACTTTCTTCATGTGGTGGTATAATGACTTCATAACCCAACTTTTCCAACAAAAGAATGGCTTTCTGACCAATTTCAGTATCGTTGTAGTTGGTAAATTCATCACAAAAAAGATAGACCTTTTTCTTACCTTGTTGCAAGGTGTTGTCAGGGTTTTGATTTCTTTTGTTGTGCCATTTTTTCAAGGTTGTTTTGTATACTGTGGGCATACTCCGTTCAACTGCAAAGCCACTCAATCGCTTTATGATGTTTGCAATAAATGGCGTACTAACCATAAAGTTATAAATGCCGGGAACCAATGCACCCAATTGAGCCGATTTAGTAAAGTTGGCTATCAATTTACTCCTGAAAGGCACGCCATTGGCATCATAATATTGTTGTAGAAATTCTGCTTTTAGCTTGGCAACATCTACGTTTGAGGGACATTCAGATTTACAGCCCTTACAACTAAGACACAAGTCCATCACTTCATAAATTTCTTTATGGTCAAAGCGGTTAAGCTTTTCAGAATTGGTCAAAAATTCCCTTAAAATATTAGCCCTTGCCCTTGTGGTGTCTTTTTCGTTTTTTGTAGCCATGAAAGAGGGACACATGGTACCACCGCTCAAATGTGTTTTGCGGCAATCGCCACTGCCGTTGCATTGCTCGGCATGTTGCAGCACATCCTGATTATGATAGCGGAATATGGTTTTGAAGGTGGGTGTCTGCTGCCCCGGCGTATAGCGCAGCATGGTGTTCATAGATGGTGTATCAACTATCTTATTAGGATTGAAAATATTTTCCGGATCCCATGTTTGTTTGATTTGTTTGAGCAGTCCATAATTTTTCTCACCCACCATTTGCTTTATAAATTCTCCCCTCAATCTACCGTCGCCATGTTCGCCGCTTAGAGAGCCGTTGTATTTTTTTACCAATGTGGCAATCTCTTCTGCAATAGTCCTGAAAAGTTGGTTGCCCTCTTTGGTCTTTAGATTAATGATTGGTCGTAAATGCAATTCGCCACTACCGGCATGGGCATAGTGGACAGCGTTTAAGTTGTGCTTTATCAAAATCTGATTAAACTCTGCAATGTATGCAGGCAGGTCGTTTACATCTACGGCTGTATCTTCTATTACCGGCACTGCTTTTTCATCGCCGGGCAGGTTACTTAGCAAACCCAGGCCTGCTTTGCGTAGCGTCCATATTTTCTTGGTATCGTCGCCAAACAATAAAGGGAAATGATAGCCCAAACCTGCATTGTGCATTGCAGACTCCACTTCGGCAGCAATTGATATAATTTCTTCCCGGGTATTTCGGCAAAACTCAATAACCAAAATAGCACCCGGGTCGCCCTGAACAAAGAATCGGTTTTTAGTTTGCTCAATATTGTTTTTGGTACATTCCAGTATATAGTGGTCAATCAGTTCACTTGCACTAGGTCTAAACTGCATGGCAATTATGTTTGCCCGAAGCGACTCGTCAATACTGTTAAAATGCACACACAGCAGCCCCGTTTCTTTAGGCGGCAATGGTTCTATATTCAGTTTTATTTCGGTAATAAACGCCAACGTGCCTTCAGAACCTGCTATTAGTTTGCAAAAATTGAAATCAGGTTGTCCTGCTGTAAACGGTGCTGTTTCAAGTAATTCATCCATTGCATAACCGGTATTTCTACGTTCAACAGATTTTTTAGGAAATTCCTTACGTATTTCTAATTGATTATCGTAGTTGCTTAACAGGCTTCTGACTGTTTTGTAAATATTTGCTTCCAATGTTTCACCTTCACATTTGGCGTGAAACGCTTCTATATTCATTGCTTCAAAAATAGCTTCACTGCCATCGCTTAGCAAGGTTTTTACTTGTAGTAAATGTTCTCTTGTACTACGATAAACAACAGAATTAGAACCACATGAATTGTTGCCCACCATGCCACCAATCATAGCCCTGTTGGCTGTAGAAGTTTCGGGACCAAACAGAAAGCCATGTGGTTTCAGAAAAAGATTCAGTTCATCTCTGATAACTCCGGGTTGGACCCGAACCCATTTTTCTTCAGTATTCAGTTCCAGTATTGAGGTGAAATTTTTAGAAACATCTACAATAATTCCATTGCCCACTACCTGCCCCGCCAAAGAAGTACCGGCAGTACGTGGAATAAGCGATGTTTTTTCACTTCGGGCAAATGCAATGAGTATTTTTAAATCTTCTACAGATTTTGGGATAGCAACAGCCAAAGGCATTTCCCGATAAGCCGAAGCATCAGTAGCGTATAGGATACGCATGGTTTTATCGAAATACAATTCACCTTCCAGTTCTTTAGCCAATGCTGCGAGCCGCTCATTCATGAAATCGTGGATATATTATTTACCGCAAAAATAACAAGATTAGCGGACGCTTAGTTGTACTTTGTTCTAACAATGAAAGGGTCCCTTCCAAATTGTCGCTAAAAGTTGCCCTGGCATTTATGCCGTGGAAGCATTCAAAGAAAAGATTTTTGGTTTAGGCAAACAAAGTATACTGTAGGATTTTGGCTAAAGCCTTATAGCTGACTATTATCTCCCCCCGACATAAATGTCGGGGCAAATCAAGTCGGGGCAAATCATGTGGAGGTAAATGAAAATGGTGAGTGACAATTTTGAATGTACCCAATGAAATGCAAAAAACGGGTTTTATGCTAACTTAATTTACAGTTTTGAAAAAAAAGTAATTAAAACGAAACATAATACTCCATAAAAAAGCAAATAGATTAAAGGATAGAATATGATTCGAGAAAGAGCAAGTTTACAATTTATGTATACCTGTTTTAACTGAAAAAAGCGCCAAAGCAACCCGGGTTTTTACGTTCAGTTTCTCAAACAAGGCGTCGCGGTAACTCTCTACCGTGCGTGGGCTGCAAAACATTTTGTCACCAATTTCTTTATAGGTCAATTCTGTACAGGCAAAGCCAAGAAATTCTTTTTCCCTTTCTGTAATATGGATTTCTGGAATAGGAGAGTGGCCATCCCCTGCTATAGATGCAAAAACCTTAGATGCTGCCCAATGTGGGTAATACATTCCTTGCTTTACCAGTGCTTGCAATGCCTTTTCTAATTCTGCGGGGTGGACATTTTTGTGCAAATATCCTCTTGCCCCTGCTTTTATCATTTTTATGAGTGAATCATCATCGTCCTGTACACTTAAAGCCATAACCAAAACCTGTGGATGATTTTCTTTTAGCCACGCAGCAGTTGCAAAGCCATCCATAACCGGCATGCTAATATCAAGCAAAACAATGTCTGGGATGTTTTTTTCTATGGCAAATTTTTCCTGTAACACTTTTCCATTTTCTACTTCGTACAATACCTCAAATTCTGCAAAACCTTCTACAATGCTGCTGATGGCTTTGGCTATGAGTAAGTGATCGTCGGCTATGGCTATGGAGTGTTGCATTGGGATGTTTAGAGTTTAGGGTTAATGTTTAGAGCGAAATAGTGACTTCGGCTATAGTATTTAATTCATAATTCATCACTCATAATTCATAATTACTTTAATCGCTATTCCTTTTCCGCTATCACTTTTTAATTCATATGTTGCTCCTAATTTTTCTGCACGGCGTTGCATGTTTTGCAGGCCTATTCCGTTTGATGGTGCATTGGTGTCAAATCCTTTTCCATCGTCTGTCGCTATAATTATTATTTGATTTTGTTGACTTTCTACATTGATGGAAATCTTTTTACAACCAGAATGTTTCAGACTGTTCTGAATAAATTCTTGTAGCAAACGGTATAAAACGTTTTTGGAAGATTGAGGTAATGGTATTTCAATTTGATTGCTCATAATACTAACCTTGCACACTCCGGAAACATTGATACGTCGGGCTTCTTCTTTTAATAGAAATAACAAATCAGCATTGGCAAATTGTGGATTTGTAAGAGTCTTACTTAACTGTCTTAATTCGTTCAGCGATTCGTCTATAATTGTACTTATTGCAATAATTTTTTCATCCAGATTATTGGTGTTTTTTATTGAAAGTTGTTTGGTATATAAAGATGCCAATGTAAGCTTTTGACCCACATTATCGTGTATCTCCCTGCCTATGTGCTGCATGGTTTCCTTTTGGGTATCCAATTGTTTTTCCAGCAGTTCCTGTGTGTGTTTCTCGTTTAGAATATCCGTTTCTTTTGTATGTTCTATTTTTCGGTTGCGATATTGAATAATGAAAATAAGTATGCATGCAATCAAAATTGCAAAACCAATAGTTGTAGTTATAAGTGTTATTATTATTTCGCTTTTCCCCATATAAAACCTAATGTAAAAAATGTGTACATGGTATAATTAAACAGAAATGAAATATACCAATAACCCATGGCAATGCTATGATAATTTTTAGAATCAAGTAAGTTATACATTGATCTGAATGGAAGCATTATGACCATGTAAAGTATCAATCCTGCGGATAGCCAGAAATGTATATCTGTTTTAAAGAAAAGTATATTGTCTTTTCTTGTTAGAAATATGAAATACTGGACTGATAAAATAAGTATACCCACCGAACCAAACTGATAGGAATATACACTGTATTTTATTTTTGTGCTTCCATACATATATTCTTCAATCAAAAACAGCAGAATATAACCAACCATAAAAAACCTGCTAACTGTGAATATTTTTTTACTATCAAATGGTTTTCCCAAAAGCCACAACAAGAATAAAAAGTAAACTGGAATATTTAAATACCTGTACCACTTTGCATTATACCCCGGTATATTATGTGCTAAATACTTACCCACCAACTCTGTAACGAAAATGAAAAATAAAAAGATAGTGAACCATTTCCAATAGGTGCTTTTCCATTTGTTCCAATAATATAATCCTGTGCAAGCGGCAGTAAGTTCTAGCGCATTCAAAACCCATTTTAATACTTCTCCTAAAGACATAATAATTGTAAATTAAGGATGAGGATCGGGTTCTGTTGCATCTACAGCATTTACAGTTTCATTGCAATCAGTACTTGGAGGGCAAAGGTCTCCCTGATTCATTGATATATTGCTTGTAGAAGTTCCGGTTGTAGACATTGATACTCTGTAATGTGTAGGATCTGTTGTTCCTGCTATCATAAACAGCGGTCTTCTTAAGTAGTTGCTGTCTTGTCTGTTAATTAAATTTCCTAATGAAGTTATTGCCCCTGTAGAAGCACTTACCCTTGGATCAAAATCAATGTTAACACCGTTTTTGTCTTTAAATGTTGAAGTCAGAAATAAGGTGTGATGTATTTCTGAAGGAACATCTCGTAAGTAGCCTTGTGGATAGTTGGCATAATAAAATCTTATACCAAGCTGTGAAGTATTTAGCTTCACTTTACCAGAATATTTTTCCAGAAGGCAAATAAATTTTTTTAAAGTGTCTACAGAGTACCAGCAACTTCTTGCATCATTAAATTTTTCTCCTGCAATGGAATAGGGTGACAACATACCAGGATTTGAAAGTTGATTTCTGACATAAGCATTATACACTCTTTGATGCGTATATCTGTATCGGGCAGTTACATCAACAAATTCTGCGGCGGTTTCACCATGAATATCATCAGTAATACAATTATAACAAGAAGAATATATGGGATCTTTATTAATTTGAAAGCTTCCATTTCCATCTGTCACTTTAGGCATTGTTACACATGATTGAAAGTATAAAAAAATGAGTGTCAATACATTTGTAGCAATTAAAATCTTTTTCATAATAGATTGATTTAAGGTTTTGTATAAAATAATAGCAACCACAAAGTAAGCATCATATTGAATGTATTCAAATGTTTATTGCACTATTTCTTCCCCGTTAAATAACGGAAAAGCAATTCAGTCTTTTATCCCCTTGTTTTAGTTATACACACATTGACCCCAGCCTTTGCAAATCCCACTTTTGCATAGTGAGTTTACGTAAACACTTAATCTTTTAAAACCAAATATCCTTTACTGAAAAACCCAGCGAAGCCGAAAACTGCATAGAGTAGGCGCAATCAAAAATTTATTTTTTATGAAAAAGATTTTTTTATGTTTGGCAGCAGCACTGCTGACTGCACATGTTACAAAGGCGCAAGCACCAACAATAGCCCCGGGACAGGGGTTTGTGAATGGATTAGGTATTGGGGTTCCTGTTGGACCAAATTATTCTGATGCGTCGTTGCATATTAAAGCAACACCAAATAGTTATTATAATTCTGGTAATGGTCAATCTTTAATTTATTGCGAAACAGACAATGCCTTTGGCGATTACATGCGACTTTCAAATTCAAAGGGAGGTGTTGGTGGAACATTTGCCCCATTTCTTTTCGGTACCGTAATTACGGACCCTGCGGTTAGCGCATTTCAATTAGGTGGTAATATTAATTCAGCTGCAGACGTACTAAACACTTCACCAGCTTTACTTTTTCGGGTAATGAAAGATTTTGTTCCACAAACTTCTCAAACCTATCCTGGAAGTGCTGCCTTGCCTATTGCCAACAGACCATTATTTCAGTGGCTAAATGCCTCAAATCCGCTTATGACCATGTTCCCAACTTCATTAACTAACGGCGAGTCAAGGTTAGCTTTAGGAATGGGAACAACCGTGCCTGCTTTCAAATTTGATGTTGCTACACCGGGTACCAATGATGGCATTCGCATTACCAATACGGGAACAACCTCCGCTTCTTTAAGAATGAGGGGTTCTGCGGCACCTACATTTTTAGGTACACACGATTGGGCATTACAATCTTCAGGCACAGCGAGTGGCGCAGGTCCGGGAAATTTATTTTTCTATGATTATACACCTACGGTGGACTTATACCGCTTCTTTATAAAAGGCACGTCGGGCAATATTGGTATTGGAAATACAAACAGTTTAACCATCAATCCTCAATTAAGGTTAGATATTAACACACCCAATCAAAACGATGGTATTCGTGTAACACAAACCGGTAACACCGCAGCCACGCTTTCATTGGTTGGTGGCTCACCTGCAAATGTAGGAACTGCACCCGGTCAGTCACGCCGCTGGGCTTTGTTTTCTACAGGCTCCGCCAATACTAATGTGGGTGCAGGTCACCTCTTGTTTTGGGATTGGACAACCAATGTGGAAAGAATGCGTATTCATCAAAATGGTAACGTAGGTATCAACACTACCGGCCTCCCGGGACCTTCTCATATATTGCATGTAAAATCAAGAACAGTGAGCGGTGCAAACCAGGATCCTGTTCGTATAGAAACATTGAATGCCGCCACTGACAACAACCTGGTAACTGTGGATGCTACCGGTGTTTTACACACCCGCAGCATTTCGTCTTTACCAAGTGCAGGGATCACCAGTTCTTGCGCTACTGTGAACCAGGTACCTAAGATGGATGCGACCGGCAATCTTACTTGTAGCAGCATCTACGACAATGGAAATGTGGGTATTGGAACCAGTAGTCCGCTGCACAAAATGCATATTGATAATGGTGCTTTAATGCTGTCAGGCGCAGTTCCGGGATTTGGTGGTCCACAATTGCTGTTCAGCGACAACCTTACTACACACCCTAATGGCCGTTGGGCAATTGAGTACATGACAGCAACCGCAACTCGTCCTAGTATGGGGGGGCTTAACTTTTGGACTCCATCTCCCGGTGGCAGCGCAGGCAACTACTCATTGTTCTTGAAAGATGATGGTAAAATAGGCATGGGTGTAACTGATGATAACACACATCCTAACTATTCTGCAACAGCCTTTAATGGCAATTATCGCTTGTATGTGAAAGGTGGCATACTCACAGACAAGGTAAAAGTTGCCGTTTATAACTCCGGCAACTGGGCTGATTATGTTTTTGCACCGGATTATAAACTAAAAAGCCTGGAAGAAGTAGAAGCATTTACAAAAGCCAACAAACACCTTCCCGGTGTAAAATCTGCTGAAGAGCTAACCAAAGATGGCGGTATTGATGTAAGCGAAATGCTGACCAAACAAATGGAGAAGATTGAAGAACTGACTCTGTATATGATTGAGATGAAAAAAGAAATAAATACTTTGAAAAATGAAAATGCAGGTTTGAAAACAAATTTATCAACTTCTAAAAATTAAAACCATGAGACCAATTTATTTACTCATCGCACTGTTGCTAACGGTAGCGATGGCACAGGCACAGAGCCCGGATTGGATAGTGGTACCTAAGAAGCTGACCATGCCGGCGAATACCATTGCAACATTGCCCGGCACTTCCGGAGTTGCCCCTTATTTTGCTGCCAATTGTGGCTATGATAATAGTGGCAACCTTCGGTTCTTTGTCATTGATGGTAAAGTATACGATCCTGCCGGAACTGTGATCGGAACACTGACACCGTATCTTGGTTACAACGGCAAGAAGATCATCATTGTACCTGATCCTGCTGATTGTAATGCGCGGCTCATTTTTCATACGGGTGGAGATTTGGCAACGCCTATCGGCAGTTGTTATCACTTTACTTATGTCAGGTGTACCCGCATTCAGCTTTCGGGCAGCACCCTTACCGTACAGCACAACTATTCTCCAGGGGCATTTGCCAATAGTGTTACCCAATGCAACCTGTATGTGAGTATGGCTATTAGTAAACCGCTAAGCAATGGAAATAGATACCTTTATGTAGCTGGCGATAAAAACGTTTACAAATACGTTGTTTCATCGGCAGGAATTAGCCTGCCGCTTAGCTACGGAACCGGCGTTGACAGCAAGCCAACTGATCTTGAAGTATCGCCAACCGGCGATAAGATAGCATGGTCAGATGCCAACACTAACAACGGCATTCGTACCATTACTTTAGATGCCAATGGAGACTTTGTAACCTTCAGTCAGTTCCCGGTTGCATCAGGTGCTTATCCTTGTGCGGGGCTCGAATTCTTCAACAACACACAGGTTTTGGTATCGGCAGGAACAGGTTCTTTTGGCGGCATTTATACTGCTAATTTATCGTCAGCAGTTTGCAGCGACTTGGTTGTGGACTCTATGTTTGCTAAAAGCCAGTTAGAAATGTCGCTTGATGGCAGAATTTATGCTGCATCAGCTTCCAGAATGATGGGTGTTGATCCCGTTACCGGTGCTGCTATTTTCGTCACGATACCAACAATTAGTAATGCCGGATATCAGACAATCAAGTATTACTCCGTACCTAGTCAGTTAGACGGCGAAACCTACAGCCAGGTATTTACCTGTGCAGCTCCCTGCATAACTGATATTACCATTACAGGTAGTTATACAACGATGCTGACCGAATCACAAACGTGGATTAAAAGTAATGCTGTAACCATTATTCCCGCTGCATCAAATGTCAAATTAGATGCGGATCCGGTGAATGGCTATGTAGAACTTAATTCTGGATTTGAAACCCAGACCGGCGCCACTTTTGTGGCAGAAGCTTTGGATGGATGCGGTACAGGAATCCCTTTCCGTCAAAGGCAATCAAGTATAAAACAAGCAAAGCCGATTGTGGGAAAAGACAAACCGGAATCAGGGAAACAGGATGATGCAATCAAAGTGTATCCTAATCCAACGAAAGGAATGATAACAGTGCAACACAAAAACCCGATTAAACTGCTGCAGGTTTACAATGCAAATGGTTTGCTGTTGCAAACGATTCGTGAAGCAAACACTGCTACTACAAGTTTAGATTTAGGATCATATCCGTCAGGCATTTATCTGCTTCGTGCAGATGGTAAAATGGTTAATAAAGTAGTTAAGCAATGATTCTTTTGATAATTCTAACGGGTTTTGAAAATTAAGTGACTAAGCAATCTGGTAGTAGATTATTACTTTCACCATAATAGCCTAGGGCATTTACACTCTATCCATTCACAACAATGGCAAAAAATCTGTACAAAAGATAATAGTAGCAAAATAATATGCTGGGGGATTTGTTTTAACAGGGCTTCCCTAACCGGAGGCCCTTTTTAAATTACGTGTAAATATTGTCTAAATAATTAAACATCAATTTTAAACAGTGATAAAATATTTATATTATACTGAAATATTTGGTTTATATTGTATTGTAATATTACGTTTCTCAACTGATATGCTAAAATGTTTTGTCGCACTTATTTCATTGTTAATAGTTTGCTGCAATGGTATAGCACAACCTTATGTATCCGTCAGCACTTTCAACACAGACAATGGCTTGCCTAGCAACCACATATACGACATTACCGAAGACAACAAAGGCTTTTTATGGATTGCTACAAACAATGGTGTAAGCCGGTTTGATGGTAAATATTTTCAGAACTTTTCTGTGAATGACGGGCTACCCAGCAACGATGCCTTGCAGGTGGTGAAAGATGG
Organism: Segetibacter sp.; assembly: GCA_043736115.1. Classification (GTDB taxonomy): domain Bacteria; phylum Bacteroidota; class Bacteroidia; order Chitinophagales; family Chitinophagaceae; genus Segetibacter. The sequence continues at coordinate 18,112 of JAYTDC010000099.1, forward strand.
TAACGGCACCATTTGGGTGAACTGCTACAAAGAAAAGCTGGTTTATTTTGATCACTTCACTAACCGCTTTATTGCGCTACAAGGCGATGAGAACCTGGATAAAATGGCAAAAACATATTATCAAATCACTGTTTCCAAAGAAGGCAATCTCGGATTTCAAACAGGCAATAATGGGTTACCCTGGTTTACATTAAAAAGTACGGGTAAACCAGGCGGACGCTATCTTTTCTTACCATCCAAACCGTTAATATCTATTGGTGGGCATGAATATTTTACTACGGCCTTAGGAAACAAAGGAAATTTTGTAAGGGCGTTTTTCCGTAATGAAAAACTAATTGACAGTTTCAGTATCCCTATGACACAGGAATCAGTTAGTATCTTTTATAATGGTTGCTATTACCAAACAAGCGACTCCTGTATTCAAAAAATTACTGTAAACAGTGTACTTCCTGTTAGGTACACGATTGATTCGCTTTCTTTCAATTACTCCCTGGTTCGTTTTATTTCTCTGGGCAAACAAGGTTTTGCTGTCATTAGTAATAAGATGGTTTACCTGCTGTATGAAAGCAAGTTTGCTATAAAGGATTCTTTAGAAAATGAAAGCGGTGCCAATACTGTTTATATAGATAAGAACAATGATCTCTGGGTGGGTACCATGGATAAGGGGTTGGTGCATTATAGCATTGGAAGTGCCAAACAAATCAGGCTGCCTGCCAATTTTATTAAGCCTAATTTTTTAAGCATTGCTATTTCAACCAAGGGGGCCGTTTTTGCTGGCAATTATTATGGCAAAATGTTAGAAATCCACAACCAAACCTTAACCTGTCATACGGTTTCGGCCTCTAACAGGGGCTTTTGGCTTAGAAAAACTTTTTGCTTAAACAATAGCATAGTTACAGTAAGCGATTATTTCTGCGGTGTTGATTTTAAACACCAAATTGTGATAGGCAATAAGACAAAAGAATGGTATTACTCGCTAAAATCAGCTACTACTTTAAATGATTCTATTGTCATTTTGGGTTCTAATAATGGATTAGTAAAGGTAAACATCAACACCAGGAAATTTAATTTACTCAATAGCATACAAGACCGTACACTAAGCCTGGTAAAGGGAGCGGGGAATTTGATTTATTATATAGGCACAAATGGGTTGTATGAATATAATTTTGACAATAATGTGGAAAAGCACATCCCCCTCAATAACTATCTTGAAAATAGTAAACTGTCTGCACTCGCTTTTGCCAACGACACCACCTTGTGGGCAGCCACCACTAATGGCAACATAGTGTTACTACGAAACAACCGGTATATAACCACCATCAGTAACAGCGCAGGTTTGCCGCAAAATATTGTGTGTATGAATGCCTTTAAAAACAAAATATGGATGGGTAGCAAAACTGGCATTTCGGTCATCACCTACACATTTAAAAACAATGTGCCTGCTTACCAGGTTAACAACATTTCCAAAACAGATGGATTACCCAGCAATGTGATCAATGATTTTGCTTTTTACAACGATACTGTTTTTGCCGCTACAGAAAATGGTATAGCTACGATCCCTTTTAATTTCCCCGTTTTTCGTGCCAATATTGTGCCGCAACTAACAGATGTCAAAGTGAACCAACAACGAATAGCCATTGCTGATCATTTCAGCTTTGCTACAAATCAAAACAACATTGCACTCACCTTTGCCGGCGTAGACCTAACCGGGCATTTTTTAAAAATGCAATACACTTCAGACAATGATACCCTCTGGAGCGACCTACAGGGCAACACGCTGAATATGCAGCTATACAGTGGCACCCATCAGATAAAAATAAGGGCTGTGGATGTAAACAACCATGCCGGTAAGAACATTTTGAAACTTTACTTTTCAATAGCAACCCCCTTTTACAAACAATGGTGGTTTCTAACCTTTATTGCGCTGTTATTTCCCGGATTAATTTTCTGGTATTACTTTAACAGAAGAAAAAACGTACTTCATAATCAGTTTGAGAAAAAGCTTTTGGCAGAAAGATCTGAATTTGAAAAAAAACTGGCAGTAGAAAAAGCTGGTAACCGAATAACGGCAGACTTACACGATGATATTGGAACCAACCTTAGCAGCATTAATATTTACAGTACCGTGGCGAGGCAACTGATAGAAACAGATACATCAAAAGCAAGAGAAATTTTAATAAAACTGTCAGAGCAATCTAGAAATATGCTTGAAAATCTGGGGGAAATAATCTGGAGCCTCAAAACCGGTAAAGAACAATTTGTAAACATAGAAAGCCGTATAAAAAATTATGTAAGTGATATGTTGAGCGTAACCCATATGCATTATACAATAGAAATTGACCCTATTGTAAATGAAATGAAAAATACTCGGCTTCGCAAAAACACACTACTTATAGTAAAAGAGTCAATCAATAATGCAGTAAAATATAGCCGGGCAACGGAAGTTTTTGTGAAAATGCGTACAGAAAACAATCAGCTTGTAATTGAAATAATGGATAATGGAATTGGTTTTGACAAAACAGTGGGTCTAAATGGTAACGGACTTGGTAATATGAATAAGCGTACCGAGGAACTAAAAGGAACATTTAATCTTACTTCCAACCAAGGAAAGGGAACTTATATTATTGTTACAATACCCTTAATGGAATTAGAAAAAGAATTATAGCCTCCCTATATTTAGTGACCCCAATGATGTGCAGATTTGTAATTTTGTAAAATGCCAATTCGTGTATTCATCTATGAGGACAATACTGCACACCGCGATAGCCTAAGGGCATTGTTGCAACTAAGCCCGGAAGTTAAATGGGTGGGTGATGCGCCGGATTGTAGAAATGTTTTACAGGAAATAGAGCAGTTTTATCCTGATGTAGTATTGATGGATATTAACATGCCCCTGGTAGATGGATTAGAAGGCCTAAGGCAAATAAAAGAATCCTACCCATCTGTTAAAGTATTGATGCAGACTGCCTTTGAGGATACTGACAAAATATTTTCGAGCCTTCGTAATGGTGCCAATGGCTATATACTTAAGAAAGACAGCGTGTCTCGGCTGGCACAATCTATTATGGAAGTGTATGAGGGCGGGGCTGCAATGAACCCTGGAATAGCAAGCAAAGTATTGGAATTTTTTAAACCCAAACCCATAGAAAATAATCTAAGCCAACGAGAGAATGATGTATTGGTCTTATTAGCTAAAGGACACAGTTATAAAATGATTGCCGATGTGCTGCACGTAAGTTATAGCACGGTCAACAGCCACATCAAAAACATTTACATCAAACTCCACATTTCCTCCCTTGGCGAAGCTATCGCTTATTATTATCAGCATATTGTACAACAATAATAATTCACTATAATTAGTGATTTTACCACTCTTTAATATCCTCACATTTGTCTTGTAATTAATTGCTGTTCACACAAAGCCTAAAAAATAAAGTAAGAAAGGAAAATAGTGCCCTTGCATGTTTTCTAAAAATACTGATAGAAAGTTCAACACCGGAAGGAATGGTAGTAAAGAAGACGGTTATTATGATTACCTATTTAAAGTTTTGCATCTGAAACCATTTGTACCTTGAAAGTATGTATTTAAATCACCGCAATTAAATCCATTTCAAAAACCCAGCGAAGCCGAAAACTGAATAGAGTAGGCAAAAAACAAACAAAACTATTTTTTATGAAAAAGATTTTTTCCTTGCTTTTAGTTTGTTTCTGTTGCCTATATGGCATAGCCGGAACAATAAACGTAAGTACTGGAACCAACGGTAGTGGGGTATATGTAGCACCACCCGGGGCAGACCCAAATTGGAAGGTTACGTTGGCTGGGGGTGCACCTCCTGCAACAAATGCAACATACGTGGTGCCACACTTTTCCGGTTTTTGGGAACCAACACCTGTGGCAGGAACCAATGCGGGTTGGATTAATCCATCATCCTCAATATCAACACAGCAACCGGGTATTTATACCTTTGAACGCAAATTCACCATAGCACCCTGTACTGCCCGCTTTACTACTGATTTTGCCGTTACTGCCGATGATGTGCTTAACACTTTGGAATTAGTTTCACCAACTGGGGTAGTTACCAATTTGCCTTTCACCACAACAACAGGATACCATCTTTCTTTACCAGTTACTTACACCCAAAATTGTCCAACTGCCGGTACATGGCGAATAAGGGCTAAGGTTAATTATATAGATCAGTTGGGCGGTTTTTTGCTTTCAGGTTATATCAGTTATCCTGACCCTAACTGCTGCGACACTACCTGTAAACTAACCGTAAATGTACCTCAGGTAAATAATACCTACTACCCATGTGGCGCTACTTTTAATCTTACTTGCGATAAAAGCTACACCTTCAACAGAAGGCTTACCTGCAATCCAAACCCGTGTGTGGTAACCACTCTTAAAAGTGCTACATTGAAGGATCCATCAAACAACACCCCAACATGGGCCGCAACCTTTATTACTGCTATTGGCGGAGGAACTTTGGCTATTCCTGCAAGTGTTACACCAGGAACTTATGTACTTACCTACTATTATGGTGCAGGCAACAATCTAAAATGCGATTCCTGTAAAATTTATCTTAATATAGCATGTTCTGATTGCAATTGTGTTTTGACAACAAATCTTAGAAGCGGTACACTTTCTTTCAATCCAAAATGTAATGATACTGCAACTTTTAATTGTGCTTCTACAATTATAGTTACCCGTTCGTTAAACTGTAACTCGCAAAGTTATGTGCATCTGAATGATGCTTCTGTTACAGATGCTTTGGGAAATACCCCATCATGGGTTACACCTTTGTTCCTGACCAATCTTGCTAGTGGTAATTTAGTAGTTCCTACAGGAGTATCAGGAGTATTTGCACTTAAATATGTATGGGGGAGAAGGTGTCAGCCATGCGACTCATGTACTTATTATATCAGGATAAGATGTTGCAACATACAGATAAATGCAGGAACAGATATTTCAAGCTGTTGCCCATCACAAACATTTTTAAGTCCAACAGTTACAGGTGGAACAGGGCCATACATTTATCAATGGACTCCAATAGCAGGACTAAGCAATCCCAACATTCCCAATCCTAATTGCACCATTTCCGGTACCTACACGCTTACTGTTACGGATGCACAGGGTTGTAGGGCTATAGATGCAGTAAATGTTGATTTTCCACCCAATACGCCTAGTTGCTGCCGAATAGGTCAAAAGACTATTGATAACAACAAAGCTGTCATGGAAACAAGCCATTCAGTTGACTTAAAGCTTATGCCAAATCCGGTAAACGGTAATACACTTATTGTCGAGTATGCGAAGAAAATAGTGAAAGCTGTCAGCATTACTATTGCTGATATGCAAGGCAAACAGTTAATCAACAGTCAGTTTGCTTCAAGGTCGTCTAACGGTACAATCAAGTACAGTATTGATGTTCAAAATTTAGCAAACGGTACATACACACTTACCATGTTTGGTGATGGTAATACCGTTTCTCAAAAATTTGTCGTAGCTAAATAAAATAAAAGGGGGGATTTTTATCAAGAGGCTGTCTCAAAACTAATGAGGCAGCCTCTTTTATTCGGATCCCTATAGGAGAAGGGTTGACGTTTAAGCGATTCTCAAAGCCAATTTTTAGTATTG
>JAYTDC010000100.1:0-6505 GCA_043736115.1 Segetibacter sp.
TACAAAAAGTCTTCCGAAGAAAACCATTATTAGTATTTGCTCATACAGTTATATTTTTTTAAATCAATTTTGGTCTGCCTTATAATTCCATTTGGTATAACACACATACCAAAACAAAAAGTAAAAGATAAGGTCAGCAATAAGTTCCATTACAAAAATCTGTAGCGACATGGATGTGTGCCAACCTTCTCCCACAAAGGCAAAAGGAAAACCCCAATACATGGTGTCAGGCGCATCCACAGGTACAGTAAACCACCATTTTGTAAATACCGCAAAAGAAATTATTGTAACCGGAATAAGGATGATAGGAAATGAATTTCCCTGCTTAGACATACATTAGTTATTTAAAACGGAAGATAAAGAAATTGAAAAAACATGACTATGAATCCTATAAACCGATAAAGTATTTTTTAAAAATTGAATCATATATTTGGCTTTATCTATAGCAAATCACCTGCATCCGAACAGAAAATTAATTTCATATTTTTGTTTATGAAAAAGTTATGGGTCATTTTATTGTTCATTAATTATTCCTGTACCAATTTAAAATTGAAAAGCACTACACCCATTTTAGATAAGCAAGGTCATAGAGGCTGCAGAGGATTAATGCCCGAAAATACCATACCTGCAATGATTAAAGCTATAGACCTGGGAGTACAAACATTGGAAATGGATGTTGTAATTTCTAAAGATGGAAAAGTTGTTGTGTCGCATGAACCGTTTTTTAGTCATGAAATTACTACAACTCCCAAAGGTGAGTATATAGCTGTAAAAGATGAAAAGCTGTATAATTTGTATGCAATGGATTATGCTGAAATTCTTACGTATGATGTGGGTTTAAAAGTGCATCCACGGTTTATGCAACAAACCAAAATGCGGGTTGCTAAACCATTGCTGGAGCAATTAATTGATTCCGTAGAACAATACACCTCTACCCACAAAAGGCAAAAGATGTATTACAATATCGAAACAAAATGTTTGCCTGAAACTGATGGAGTTTTTCATCCCCGGCCCGATATCTTTTGTGAGCATCTTATGAAGGTATTGATGGATAAAAAAATAGCCGATAGAACAATTATACAATCGTTTGATATAAGGACATTGCAATACATGCACAAACAATATCCCGCTATGCAGGCTGCCTTATTGATAGATGAGGGTGATACATTAAATTTTGATAAGCAAATTGAGAAACTTGGTTTCAGTCCACATGTTTATAGTCCTCATTATTCTATGGTAAATGCAGCCCTTATATCCCGTTGTCATGCACTAACAATAAAAGTTATTCCATGGACGGTAAATGATGTTGCTATAATGCAGCAAATGAAGTTATTAGGTGTAGATGGAATTATATCTGATTATCCCAATTTGTTTTCGGCCTTACAATAATGTAGTTTTTTCATAAACTAAAAATCAAATTTCGATTAACCATTTGCATATTATGAACCTGCAATGGGGCTACCAAAAATACCAACTGCAAGTTCTGCCCACAATAGCAGAAAGAGAATTAACACAACACTGCAAATCAATAATCTGTATTTTAACGACTTTACCTTTTTTAAAATCAAGTCGCAAACTAATCCTGTAATAAGCATTATGCTACCCATAATTGCAAAGTCGCTGACAGACCAATTTACTTCATTGGTAAACTGCATAGCAATAAACGGAATGAGTAATAATAAGGGAATGGTAATGAGAATAATAAATAGTCTTTTGTTTTTCATTTTACCAAATCATAGTTTTTATTTAGAGAAAATAAGGTCTGGTAACATAAAATTTTGTACCCATTCACTACCATAATGCAAAGCTATTGAAATGAGTAAGGAATACCTCTTTAAAGTAGTACTTCAGTACAAACAAATCTAAACGGGTTCCAAAATATTTTCTTTTGCATTGATGCACATAGGTATAAAGTACAAGTGTGCGACCCCGCAAAAATTGACGGGGCAGGCAGCAACAATGTTACATCAGCATACAAATGCCGGGTACATAAAAACCTATTGAATCAACACAATTGTTTGATGCATAAATCTTTTATATCAATTTATCAGGCGTAATTGGCAATTCACGTATTCTTTTTCCTGTTGCGTTGTACACTGCATTTGCAATTGCAGGGGCAACCCCTATTAGTGCTATTTCTCCAATGCCTTTAGCACCGGTGGGGCTGATAATATTATCGGGTATGTTTACAAATAATACATCAATTGGTGGCGTGTCTGCATTGACCGGTACATGGTAATCAGCAAAATTGCTGTTGGTATAACGTCCGTAGCGGTTGTCAATAAATACGGCTTCAGTTAAAGCCATGCCTATGCCGCCTACAGCACCACCAACCATTTGACTGCGGGCTGTATTTTCTGAAATGATTTTGCCTGCATCGGCAACAGATACAATTTGTTTAAGTTTAATAACTCCTGTAACCGGGTGTACGTGCAGTTTTACAAAATGTACAGAAAATGAATTCATGGCATATTTCTGTGCTTCGGCAGTAGCCCGGGCCGAGTCTTTTATCACATCAATTTCGGGCTTATTAGATTTAATCAGCAATTCAGAAATTGAAATTTGCACCGATGAATTTTCAGAAATAGAAATGATGCCCTTTTCATACTTTAGTGCTTCGGGTTTAAAGGCTGTAAAGGCAGGAATATTTGCAATGGCCATTTCTTTTAAAGTTTGCTGTAATGCAGTACAAACAGCAGTGATGGCTGTACCTATAGCTGCAGTACTACCCGAACCGCCCTGTGTTGGTCCGTTTGGAAGGTCTGTATCGCCCAACTCAAAATTAACTTTGCTTTGCGGCAGCCCCATTAATTCGGCACCAATAGTTACCATTGCTGTAGAGGTGCCCGGCCCCATATCACTTACTGCACTTTGTAAAATTAATGAGCCATCACTTTTTAAAATTCCTTTGGCAGAAGCCTGTCCTCGCCCTGCACCAAACACACCAACAGCCATGCCATAACCCACCTGCATTCCATCTTCTGTAACACTACCGGGTACGGTGGGTCGTTTATCCCAACCTATTTTTTCTTTTCCAAGGGCATAGCATTCTTTGAGGTATTTTGAGCTCCACGGTAGTTTATTTACAGGATGCACATCAGCATGATTGATCAACCGAAGATCAATAGGATCAATATTGAGTTGGTAAGACAGTTCGTCTAATGCTGATTCCAATGCAAAGCAACCTGTAGCAGGGCCGGGGCCACGCATCCATGTAGGAGTGTTTACATCAAGTGGTAACAGGTGATAGGTGGTATTTACATTTGGGCAATCGTATAAAAACTGCGATACATTTACAATTCCTTCATTAAAGTCTTCATAAGTTGAGGTGTTGCTTATAGCATGATGTGTAATGCCGGTAAGCTTGCCTTGTTTATCTGTACTGATACCTATCTTTTGCCACGAATGTGGCCGGTAACCTACTGTAGTAAACATTTGCTCACGGGTAAGCATCAGCTTTACAGGACGATTTAATTTTTTTGCAGCTATACATGCTGCAGGTACATGCGGCCAACTGCGCAGGGCACTGCCAAATGCACCTCCTACATATTCGGTAACAACCCTAACATTCTTTTCATCAAGCCCAAAGTTTTGGGATAAATCCCTTTGAACGCTTTTGGGCCCTTGCGATTTATCATACCCAGTTAATTTATCCTCACCATCCCAAACGGCAATGGTAGCATGTAGCTCCATAGGGTTATGTGTTTCAATAGGAATGGTATATGTTGCTTCCAGTTTTGCTTCACCATTTTTAAATGCATCTTCTTCGCCACGTTTATATTCGCCAGATTTTTTTAATTTTTTTTCATTGGTTTTTGAACCGTCAAAATCGGTATCAAATTCCTCTTTTACATATTCTGCCTTTACCAGCGATGCAGCATGTACGGCTCTTTCCAGCGTATCAGCAATAACCATAGCTATTGGCTGACCATTGCTGTACACCTTGTTGTTCTGAAAAATTTTTAACCCCCGCCATTCAAATCCTTTTTTATTGGGATCTTTAGCGTAGGGGTTATATCCCGGTATTACAGGGCAGTTGTCGTGATAAATAATATCCAATACTCCTGCTGCTTTTTTTGCCTGGGAGAGTTGTAAGTTCTTAATGCTGCCTTTTGCAATAGTGCTGCAAACAAACACAGCATAAGCCATATTATCCAGTTGATGTTCTGCAGCAAAAGTTGCTTTGCCCGTTACTTTATCAACGCCGTCCACCCGATCGTCAGCAAACAAGGTTCTGGAAAATTTAAAGTCTGTATTCATTGGTTGGTATCTGTTAAAAGCCTGATTAAATATTTTGAACCGCCTGCTTTAGTGCTTCTGTAACTGCAGCTTTGCCCATTTTAATTTTAAAATCATTATGACCAAAACTTACAGCACCTTCCATAGCCATATTGCCTGCTGTAGTAAAATTTTCTTTCGTAGTTTCCTTGCCGATAAGGAATTTTTCAACTGCGGTCATACGCCAGGGCTTGTGAGCCACACCACCCATTGCCAATTTTGCACCTCGAATTTTGTTGCCCGATACATCTAAAACCACTGCAACAGAAACCAATGCAAATGCATAGGAAGAACGGTCTCTTATTTTCAGGTAATGTGATTTATTAAAAGTGTTAGTCGGTATGTGAACACCTGTAATCAATTCGCTTTTTTGTAGCACATTGTCTATTTCAGGCGTGTTGCCGGGCAAACGGTGAAAATCTGTCAGCAATACTTTTCGTTCCCCTTTGGGGCCTGTAATATGCACTGTTGCATTAAGGGCAGCCAAGGCCACACACATATCGCTTGGGTGTACAGCAATACATTTTTCTGAAGTGCCAAATATGGCATGCATACGGTTTTGTCCCTGCAAGGCACCACAGCCGCTGCCGGGTTCTCGTTTGTTGCAAGGCATTGTTGTGTCATAAAAGTATGAACAGCGTGTACGCTGCATCATGTTACCGCCTACTGTTGCCATATTTCTTAATTGTGCCGATGCCCCTGCATTCAGTGCATGAGCCAATAATGGGAACTTTGATTTTATAAGTGGATGTTCGGCTACATCACTGTTTAAAGCCAATGCACCAATCAGTATTCCATTTGCATCAGTAGTAATTTGTTGAAGGGGTAAGCGGTTGATGTCAATTAATCTTTCCGGTGATGTTATACCCTTCTTCATCAGGTCAACTAAATTTGTGCCACCTGCAATGAATTGTGCAGATGCATTTTTTGATTTTGCATCAACTGCTGCTTTAGTTGATGATACCCTTGTGTATTCAAAGTTTATCATAATTCCCATCCTCCTTTTTTTATACCGATTAAGCATCCGTAATAGTCCAATTATATTGGTCTAAACGGTTGCTAAATAGGCATTGCTTTCTGTTTTTAATTTAATCATACTTTAAATTGATGCAACCTCCATTATAGCATCAACAATATTAGGATAAGCCCCACAGCGACAGATGTTGCCACTCATGTACTCTCGTATTTCTTCTGCAGAGTTGGCATGACCTTCTTTGATACAACTAACAGCCGACATTATCTGACCCGGTGTACAATAGCCACATTGAAAACCATCGTGCCTGATAAAAGCCTCCTGCATAGGGTGCAGTTTATCACCTATGGCAAGACCTTCTATGGTGGTAATTTTTTTACCATCGTTCATAATGGCCAATGATAAACAGGAGTTGATGCGTTTGCCATCTACATGAACCGTACAAGTGCCACATTGTCCATGGTCGCAGCCCTTTTTAGTACCCATGAGGTGCAGTTGTTCTCTTAAGAGATCTAATAGCGTAACTCTGGGTTCAACTGATAATTTATGTGCAACACCGTTCACCTCCAATTGCAGTGGCATTTGCTCAAAGTAAGCAGCTATACGTTCATCATTTTCAGCAGCTTTTACCAATACAGGTGAAGCAATTGTAAGGGCAGCAATGGCAGTTGATTTTTTTAAAAACTCTCTTCGTGAATTGTTATCTTTTTGTACAGACATAAAGGTATATATGTAACCAAATTTACCGTTATTGAAGGGTTTAAAAAAATGTGTTTGAAGAATGGTCGCGAATATTATCTCATCCTAAATATTTATATAACCATTTATTTTGAATACCAAATTGTATTTTTTATTAGATTCTTTGAAATTTATTAAGAGTAAATTGAAAGAATTATTTAGAATTAATCTTTTTAATTCGATATTGAATGAAGAAAAGCCATAAAAATCCTATGATTATTAATAGTAACGGTAAGGCGCCGGGTTCATCCTCAACTTTAATCATATAGATTAATAATAAAGTGCCAAATAGGAGTATAAGGAATGCTAAAAATCGTTGGGTCTTTAATCTTTTAATTATTTTGTTGTTCAATTTTAGAAATTTATTATAGCTTATAATATCTTTTAATTTATAAATAAAATCGCTCATTATGTTTTAACCCAAATTTTGCAGTAAAATAATTTATGCCATAGTGTCTTAAATTTGAGGATGGCTATTGACTATGAATACAGTGATAATTTGGTAACCCCTTGGGG
>JAYTDC010000101.1:0-2525 GCA_043736115.1 Segetibacter sp.
TTCAAAGAGACTTTATACCCATTTGGAACAAGGATAAGTATAATGGGCATTTATGGGTATATACGGATATTACCGATAATATAAATGCCGATAAAAAATTACAAGAGCAACGTATCTTCTACGAAAAAATACTGGACAATATACCATCAGATATTGCTGTTTTTGATAAAGAGCATCATTACAAATATTTAAACCTAAAAGCAATAAATGACCCCGAGGTTCGCAAATGGATGGTTGGTAAAAAAGATGAAGATTATGTAAATCTTAGAAATAAGTCAACCACTTTATTGGATACAAGGCGCAACACCTTTAATAAAACAATTGAAACAAAGCAACTACAAAACTGGGAAGAAGAACTTATAGATAACGATGGTAGCAAGAAGTACTTTTTGCGAAACATGTTTCCTTTGCTTGATGAAGATGGCGATATAAATATGGTCATAGGTTATGGGGTTGACATTACCCAAATAAAACAAATACAGCAACGGATAGAACAAAGCGAAAAACAATACCGCGATGTTATTAATAATAGCTTGGCCATTATATGTACACATAATTTGGATGGCATCTTTTTGTCTGTTAATCCAATGGTGGGTAAAGTTTTTGGTTACACAGATGATGAAATGATTGGACATTCCATAAAAGAGTTTATTCATCCAAACGATAAAGAATTATTTGAAGAAAATTATTTAAACAAGATAGCACAAGAAAAAAACTTGAGTGGTATCTTTAAAGTAATGCACAAAAATGGCGGAGTTTTGTATACGCTGTTTAATAATTATCTTAAAGAAGAAAAAGACAAGGAACCTTATATTATAGTTTTTGCTGTAGACATTACCGATAGAGTAAAAGCCGAAAAAGAACTAAAGATTGCCAAAAAAATTACCGAAAAACTAGCGGAATCTAAGCAAAACTTTTTGGCTAATATGAGCCATGAAATTCGAACACCCATGAATGCAATAATGGGAATGGCAAATCAACTGAACAAAACAAACCTGTCTGATAGTCAACAATTTTTTTTAAATGTTATAAATAATGCGGCAGACAATCTGTTGGTCATCATCAACGACATTTTAGACCTGTCAAAAATTGAGGCAGGAAAATTATCAATAGAACATATTGGCTTTGCTCCAAAACTTGTATTGGCAAGGGTAATGCAGGTAATGATGCACAAAGCAGAGGAAAAAGGTCTTGAACTTACCAGTTCATTTTGCGACCCGTACCTAAACCCTGTTCTTATAGGCGATCCTTTTAGATTAAATCAGATTTTACTCAACTTACTTTCTAATGCTATTAAGTTTACAGAAAAAGGCGGAGTAGATATAAAATGCAGATTACTTAACAACACAGAAAAAATTCAACACTTGGAAATCTCTGTTACCGATACGGGTATTGGCATGGATGATTCTTATGTAAAGAATATGTTTCAAAAGTTTTCGCAAGAAGATGAGTCGGTTACCCGAAAATATGGCGGTACAGGATTGGGAATGAGCATTTGTAAAGAGTTGGTAGAACTGATGGGAGGTAAGATTGTAGTATATAGTAAAAAAGATTTTGGTTCAACCTTTACATTTGATATAATATTAGAAAAAGGTGAATCAACTGATTTGCCTGAAAGGTCGGGTAAAATTTTAAACACCGAAATTCTTAAAGGGAAACATATATTGGTTACAGATGATAACGAAATGAACAGGTTGGTTGCGTCTACTATTCTAAAACAATTTGGTGCAACAATAGATGAAGCTCAAAATGGAATAGAGGCAATAGAAAAAATTAATAAGAATGCTTTTGATCTTGTATTAATGGATGTACAAATGCCTGTAATGGATGGGTTAGAAGCTATAAAAATAATAAGAACAAGTATATCTTCTCAACTACCTGTAATTGCTTTAACTGCATTTGCTTTAAAAGGCGACGATGCAAGATTTATTAAGGCAGGCATGAATGATTACATTTCAAAACCTTTTGAAGAGAGTCAGTTTTTACAAACCATATCCCGTTGGTTAGGCAAAGGAAAATTAGAAATGCCGGTTGTTGTTTCAAATGTTGCAAACAATAAAATTTACAACCTGTCTAAATTATACGACATAGCCAAGGGTAAAGAGTCTTTTGTTAATAAAATGATTGATCTATTTAAGCAACATACTCCTGCATCGGTTGCGGAAATAGTCAATGCTTATAAGAATAGTGATTTTGAAATCATAAAAAAGGTTGCACATAGACTTAAACCTTCTATTGATAATATGGGAATAGAAATGCTTAAAAATGAAATCAGAGAAATAGAAGAACTTGCAGAATCCGGCCAACATTCTGAAAAATTAGAAATGTTAATAGAGCAATTGGAACAAGTTGTTAACAGTGTAATTGTAGAACTTAATAATCGATAATTATTTTACTGATTACTTCAATTTAGTAAAGTTGAAATTATACCAATGTGATTTTCAAAATATGCCAATATTTTTAAAATCTTACAGTGGTTTATACCGATGGAATCAAACAAATAGTCAAATGAGGCGAAGCTGAAT
>JAYTDC010000102.1:0-23442 GCA_043736115.1 Segetibacter sp.
TAAACCAAGGCGATATGCAGACGATATCACAAAAATGAAAAAAAATAAACCAAAAAAATGAATGGAGATTGGATACTTTTAACACTGAATAGTTACAAACTTTACACTTTAAACATAACACTTAAAACTTTCAATGCCATGCTTGCACCTTTTAACCTAAAAAAATGGATTGCCGATAATCGTGATTTATTAAAACCTCCTGTAGGAAACAAATGCATTTATCAGGATGCTGAAAATTTTATTGTCATGATAGTTGGCGGACCTAATGCCAGAAAAGATTATCACTTCAATGAAACTGAAGAACTCTACTATCAGATAGAGGGAGATATTGTTGTAAAGATTATTGACAAAGGTGAATTCAAAGATATTTCTATCAAAGAGGGAGAAATGTTTTTACTCCCTCCAAAAACACCACACTCACCACAACGTGGACCTAACACAGTAGGGCTTGTCATTGAAAAGAAAAGAGAAACAGAAGATGATGGTTTTCTTTGGTTTTGTGAAAACTGCGGTAACAAACTGTACGAAGAAACATTGCATGTAGATGATATTGTAAAACAATTGCCACCGGTCATGAACAGGTTTTGGGAAGATACCATGAAAAGAACCTGTAGCAAATGCGGGAATGTTATGCAACCGCCGGTGAGGAAGTAGTTAATTGGTTAATTGGTTTAATAGTTAATTAGTTGGGGCAGGTAATTGTAACAACTTTATTGATGAGTGACTTGTAAAAATAATTTCAATGGAATATACTTTGGAGAATTTGGAGGTATATAATCTTGCAGAAAATTTTTCTGATAAAATATGGAACATTATAGCTGACTGGGATTTTTTTAGAAAAGATACAATTGGCAAACAAATGGCAAGGTCAGCAGATTCTATTTCTGCAAACATTGCGGAAGGTTATGGAAGATTCTATTATAAAGAAAGTAAACAGTTCTACTTTTATTCAAGAGGTTCATTACAAGAAACAAAATCATGGCTAACAAAATGCAAAAGAAGAAAAATTATTGATGAGCGCATCTGCACAGAATTATTGAATGAAGCTGATAAAATATTGCTGATGCTAAATGCTTTCATAAAGTTTGTCTCTAAGTCACCAAAATTCAATCCAACAAATGAAGCTAATGGTAATCTACATAAAACAACTACTTAAAACAAACTACCAATAAACCAATAAACTAATTAACCAATTAACTGATCAAAATGAAAATAGACATCCACACCCACATAATGCCACCGGCAATGCCTAATTGGGTTGCTAAGTTTGGTTATGGTGAATTTATACATCTTGAACACCGCAACTGCCAGGCATGCATGATGAAAGGTGATAAACTTTTTCGTGTAGTAGAAGACAATTGTTTTGAGGTAGACCTGCGCCTGAAAGAAATGGAAGCTACGGAAGTAACCATGCAGGTGCTTTCTACCATACCTGTCTTATTCAACTACTGGGCAAAGCCAAAAGATGGATTAGAGACATCCCGCTTTTTTAATGATCATATTGCCGATAGTGTAACCAAACATCCGAAACGTTTTATTGGGCTGGGTACAGTTCCGCTGCAGGATATAGATTTGAGTATCAAAGAAATGGAACGCTGTGTTTCAGTACTTAAAATGCCCGGTCTTGAAATTGGTTCCAATATCAATGGTAAAAATTTGAGTGATCCATACTTTTTTCCTTTTTATGAAGCTGCCGAAAGACTTGGTTGCGCATTGTTTGTTCATCCATGGGAAATGATGGGAGAAGATCAAATGCAAAAGTATTGGCTGCCGTGGCTTGTAGGTATGCCCGCAGAAACATCAAGGGCTATTTGTTCTATGATATTTGGTGGTGTATTTGAAAAGTTTCCAAAACTACGTGTTGCGTTTGCACATGGGGGAGGTAGCTTTCCATTTACCATTGGCCGTATAGAACACGGTTTTAATGTTCGCCCCGATTTGGTAGCTTTAGATAATTCTGTTAACCCAAGAAACTATCTGGATAAATTTTGGCTTGATAGTTTGGTGCATGATGCATCAGCACTCCAATACCTTATAAATTTAATGGGAGATGATAAAATATGCATGGGCAGCGATTATCCATTTCCATTGGGAGAGCACCATCCCGGTAAGTTGATTGAAGATATGAATTTTGAAAAAACTATGCAGGAAAAGGTGCTATATAAAAATGCCATGGAATGGTTGGGTAAGGATCTCGTTCACTAAAAACTTATCCCGAAGCTTAAATAATGTAATTGCCTACAACCCTTTAGCCCTGTTAGGCATATCAGTAATTAATCCACTGACACCCAAAGCTTTTAGTCGCTTCATATCTGCCACTTCATTTACGGTATATGGGATTACTTTAACGCCTTTTGCAGTGCAATCCGTTATCATTTGACTATCAACTGCCTGATAATTAGGGCCAAAAAAATCAGGGATAAATCCTAATTGATTTACACGTTCAGTAAATGAAAGTTTATCATTTAAGTTTGCATACAAACCAAGTTTTACTTTGGGGTATTTTTGATGCATATACTTAAGTGCTCTTAAATCAAATGATGAAATAACTACTCTGCTGCTAATATTTTTTGAAAGAATTACAGCCATTACTAAATCAGTATATTTTTCAACTTCCGGATAAAATACATTATCAAACGGTTTGTAAGATTTTATTTCAATATTGTAATAAGGCAATGATCTACCGGTTTTTTTTGAAAATCCCTCAGAAGAATCAATAACGTCAGATAACAACGGCGGAGCTACTTTAAACTTTCTTTGTTCGGGAAAATACGGGGTTCCAACAGAACCAACATCGTACTTTTTAACTTCTTCATATTCCATCATATAGATGTTATTTGAAGGGCTTTTTTCCTCTTGTTTGTTGACTTTACTTTTATCTGGTTTCGTTGTAATGTCACTCAAAAAAAAGCCATCGTGACTAATGATGACCTTATTATCTTTTGTAATTGCTGCGTCCATTTCAAGGGTTGTAACACCTAACTCTAAACCTTTTAGAAAAGAAGGAATTGTGTTAGGAGGCATTAGACCCATTGCCCCTCGATGTCCCTGAATATCAAAGGGAGCATCAGATGTTTTTGGCTCCTCTTTAGTCTCTTTTTGAGATTGTGTTGTAGTACCCGGAGTTGTGGGAACAATTAGCAGATTTTCACACCCCATAAAAACTATGGACAGAAAGAAAAGAGTAAGAAAATTTTTCATGTTTTTTTATTTGTTTTCATTAATGATGCAATCCCTTTTGCATCTGAATTGCCATTTTCTAAATGGTGAATAATGTTTTCATAACTTTCGGCATCACGGTTTTGGCTCAATTTAAATACATGCCCAATATCTTGTACTTCAATTTCGAAGCCAGCTATTGCTTTGGTAAGTTTTTCAACATATTCAGAAGGTAAATGCTCAAACAATGAGGGTGAATTTTCATTATTTTCAAAATGAGCTGTCGTCTCTCTCAAAATATCAATAAGGGTATCTTCTTCTACGAATGATAGGAATCCCCTTGCTTGTACTGTGATATAATTCCATGTACTACCCTGAAGTGCATTGGAGTACCAACTAGCACTAACATAGGTATGTGGCCCACTAAACAAAGCAAGAACGTTCTGATTGTTTTTGAATGCCTTATAGTGTTCTGTTCCCCTCATAATGTGCCCTTGCAAAATAATCTTCCCTTCTCTTTCTCTTATCAGTAATGGTACCTGAGTTGCAATGGGTTTGTTAGCTTCATCACAACCACTCAAAACAACAAATGGGTGACTGTGCATAAACTCAATCACCTGCTGTTGATTTTGAGCCTTAAATTCAGGAAGGTTGTACATAATCTTCTGTTTCCGGTTTTAATAATTTTAAAAGCTGAGATTATATTTTTGGCAAATAAGAAACCTAAATTAATTGTTTGTCATTTCTACCACAACATCTGCTACTTCATTTGCAGTCATATTTGCATTCATCATACTAATGCTTCTTGCAGCTGCAGAGGCAAATTCTTCAAATGCTTTTTTGCTAACTGCATCATCACCCATCATAACAGGTACACCCTGATCGCCTCCTTCTCTTATTGTTTGAACCAAGGGTATCTGACCAAGAAAAGGAATGTCATATTCCTCTGCAAGCCGCTTCCCTCCTTCTTTTCCAAAGATATAATGACGGTTTTCGTCCTTTTCATCCATACCCGGCACAATGAAGTAACTCATATTTTCTATTAACCCTATAATAGGAACTTTCAATTGTGCCTGTCCAAACATGGCAATACCTTTTTTAGCATCAGCCAATGCAACATCCTGAGGTGTTGTTACCACAACAACTCCTGTAACCGGCACTATCTGTACCAAAGTAAGATGAATGTCACCTGTACCAGGTGGCATGTCAATAACCAAATAATCTAAGTCGCCCCAAAGTACATCTGTTACAAACTGCCTGATGGCACTGCTAGCCATTGGCCCACGCCAAACCACCGCATTTTTTTCATCCACCAATAAGCCTATACTCAATAATTTTATACCATATCTTTCTAACGGAACAATCATACCCTTTCCATCCACTTCCTGCATCATTGGCCTTTCGCCCCTTACACCAAACATTATTGGAACACTTGGTCCGTATATATCAGCATCCATTAATCCAACTTTTGCACCACCTTGTGCTAAAGCAAGTGCAAGGTTAGCTGCTACAGTACTTTTTCCTACGCCTCCTTTGCCGCTCACTACTGCAATTATATTTTTTACTCCCGGCAAAACAACATCACCTTCTTTTCTTTTGCTAGTGGTATTAGACGTGAATTTTACATTTACCACAGCTTCTTTATTCACCAAAATTTTAATTGCATTGACACAGGCATTTTTAATCATATCCTTCATAGGACAAGCCGGTGTTGTTAAAACAACAGTAAAAGAAACATAGTTTCCGTCTATTTCCACATCTTTTACCATGTTTAGTGTAACCAGGTCTTTTCCTAAATCGGGCTCTTGTACATTGCCCAGGGCTTTCATAACATCATCTATAGTCATCCCAAAAGTTTTTGTTAAATAAGATTTTTGCAACGCAAAGGTAACAGTTGAGTGCCGTACTTTGTTTGGCAGCTTTTATATACTATCTTGATTTTATAATAACCCGATTGTAAAAAAATAAATCTGTATTTTTTAATTATATTTCCATAAATAAATTTGCTTTTCAGTAGAAATGACAGGCAATTACAAAAAATAAATGCACAAAATTTTACGATACATTTTATTGCTTATTGCTTTTTTTCCCCTTTCGCTTTTTGCACAATACGAACAAACCCGTGATAGTGTAGTACAACTTTATGGGGTTATAATGACTGCCGACAGCTTACGGGCTTTACCTGCCGTAAGCGTAGTGATTAAAGGAAGCAACCGTGGCACAATGACCAATGAACAAGGGGTTTTTTCAATAGTAGTTTTAAAAAATGATGTAATAGAATTTACTAGTGTAGGTTTTAAACCCAAGGTGATAAAAATACCTTCAAAACTGGAAAGCAATCAATATAGCGTAGTACAATTAATGGTAACGGACACTGCATACTTACCTGCCACAATTTTAAAACCCCGACCATCAAGAGCACAATTTGAGCGGGATTTTGCGAGTGCCAGATTTCCTGATGATAAGTATGAAGTAGCCCGCCAAAATACAAGTGCTGCAAAGCGACGGGTATTGGCCATGGGATTACCCGCTGATGGCAGAGAAGCTGTTAATACATCATTAAGACAAACAGCCGCCAAAACTTATTATGCCGGACAAACTCCCCCTATGAATATACTTAATCCCTTTGCATGGGCAGAGTTTATACAGGCATGGAAAAGGGGGGATTTTAAGAGTAAGAACTAAGTTAGAATATTGTTGGACTCCTCCTGAGTTCTAGAAATCAGTAGAGCCCATTGTTTGTTACAAATATTTTTCTCCTTCGGAGAATAAACTCTTATTCTGTAAAAAAATATTTTTGTAATCCCACAACTCCAGAGGAGTTGAAAATTTGTAGATAAATCGTTGTTTGCGTTATAGAACTTCGGCAGGAGTTCAACATCAATCGTTGTTATTTGGTTGAACTCCTCCGGAGTTCTAGAAATCAGTAGAGCCTATTGTTTGTTACAAATATTTATCTCCTCCGGAGAATAAAACCCTTATGCTGTAATAAAAGTATTTGTGTAATCACCCAACTCCACCGGAGTTGAATATCTGTAGATAATAATTTTATTTGAGTTTCAAAACTCCGGTAGGAGTTCAACATCAATCGTTGATGTTTGGTTGAACTCCTCCGAAGTTCTTTAATTCATTAGTGTTTTTCCAGTTACAAATATTTATCTCCTCCGGAGAATAAAACCCTTATGCTGTGCTAAAAGTAATTGTGTAATCACCCAACTCCAGAGGAGTTGAATATTTGTAGTAGTAGATAATAATGTTGTTTTGGTTTTAGAACTCCGGTAGGAGTTCAACATCAATTGTTGGAAATTGGATTGAACTCCTCCGGAGTTCTTTAATTCAATGAGGGCGTTTTTTGTTACAAATATTTATCTCCTCCGGAGAATGAATACCGTATGGTGTTCTAAAAATATTTACCGACCCGCTCAACTCCAGCGGAGTTGAATATTTGTAGATAATAAGAATATTGTTTGAGTTTCAGAACTCCGGAGGAGTTCAACATACAGGAGTGGACAGGAGCATACATTTTTAAGTTTAAACCTTAGGATATTCAAGCATTACAAATTATTGTCGGGGAAGCAATCTTTTGATGCCTTGATCATTTTGGTTTCGCTTACGATAAGTGGAGGAAAATAAATATCATTTTCATTCCTTCCAATTTAAAAGAAAAAGCCCAAGTGAGTGACCCAGGCCTTCGGTAGGGACAGGCTACAACCGGAGATAAATAAAGGACATATGCTGGTTCTATAAATGAAAAGAATTGCTATATCCACTTTAGCATTTCCGTCAACTCTTTATCACCAATATTTTCCTGTTCATTTTTGTCGAAAATGGTAAGCAAATAAACGGTAGTTTCAACTATTTGAACACAAGTAACAACTCTTGCTCCTCCTCTCTTTCCTTTGCCTTTAGAAGCTATGCTTAATCTGATTTTGAAACAATTATTTCCCAACGCTGTACCCTGTTCTGGTTGACTTATAAGTGATTGTACTAGTTGCAAATATTCCTCCTTAAGCGAAGGATATTTCTTTGCTAATCGCTTTAATTCTTTCTCAAACTTTGGAATTGACTTTACTTTATAGCTCATGAAATAAGTCTTCGGCGTTACGGGCTTTTAACTTATCAGCTTTCACCAACTTCATTTCTTCCACGGCTTCTTTTACATCTTCCAACACTTTGGCTTTGTAGGGAGAAAGCGTTTTTGTTTTAACGAAAGACAGGTTTTGCAATAGCTCCATTACAAAGGGGGCTTTGCTGTCTTTTATGTCTAAAAGGAGTTTCATAAATCAAATTTAGCGAATAAAAATAATTGTGAAAGAGTAAATCCATTTTAATCCAAAATAAATAAAAGTCTAAACCCCATTAGCCTGCGGCATCGGCTCACACTTGTCTTCAGGAACAATTTTCTTTCTCATCAATCCTTTGTTGTGAAAATGGCGGGAAATTTCCTGTGTCAGCTCTGTGTGGTTATTTTTTTCCTTAGTACCGTGGTAAAAGATTTTTATGGAAAGACAATTGTCGTGTTCAAAAATCATATTGAGCATGGTACGGTCTGATAAGCCGCAGGAATGACCCCAAATAAAAACCTGAAATTCACCTGAATCAATGAATCGGATAAGATTATGATAGTTGGAAGTTTTAGCGTACCAGAATGATTTGATGTAATGGAGAAAGCCTTTTCGTTTATCGCCTTCTAGTTTTTTATAGTAATCGTCTAATTCATCTCCGAAGCCAAAGATTAAAGAGTTTTTGGAGTCGTTTAGTTTGCCGTGGATATAGTTTATGTCAATTTTTTGATTACCTACAGGAAACTCACCAAAATATTGCTCAACGGTTGAGGTGTAGTTAAAATTTAAGATTTGGATTTGCTTTACACTATTTGTAAAATCCAAACATGAAAGAACTACGTCTTTTCTGTCAAAAGAACTTTTCAATATCTCTTTAAAGTCTCTAATAAATGGAGCATTTGGCAGTTTGGTCAAATATTTTGACAGTTCTTGAATAATAAGTCCCAAATCACGATTAAGTTCATCTATTGAGCCTGCTTCAAGACATTTTTTCAATTCAGTGTAATATTCATTCTCAATATCTACCCAATTTTCTAACCCCGCTTTGTGTAGCAATTGCCTTAAAAACTTAGATTTAATAATCAATTTATAACCTAAACTTGTATCCTTTATACAGAAAGTAAAATCACTTAATGGTGAGTTTTCATTAAAATCTAGCCTTGTTCCAAGGTATCCATGAGCCAGTTCAACTTTTATAAGTGCATCTTCGTAATGACGGGTATTTTTGGCATTTCTAAAGTTAGTGAGTAAATAATCATGAATAAAATCACAATAAGAAGTCTTCAAACCATGCGCTAAATCAAAGCCATTGCCAATTATTATTAAGCGGTTCATGATACTTGGTTTAAAAAATGGTGTAAAAAGTCGCCATAAAAATATGCAGTACAAGTGAGTGACACAACCGGAGATGAAAAAAGGACAAATGTTGGTTCAATCCAACCCGTTACCTTTTATCGCAGCATATTGCTTCACCCGTTTGCAATGACGAGCACCTACCCTACCACACTCTTCTTCCCTGCATTATCGGTCAATCCCCTAAAGTCCACCGGCACCAACTTACTCACTCCCGGCTCCTGCATGGTTACTCCGTAAATGACATCTACGGTGCTCATGGTTTGCTTGTTGTGGGTTACAATGATGAACTGGCTGTTTTCGCTGAACTGCTGTATCATTTTGGTGAACTTGCCTACGTTGGCATCGTCTAATGGTGCATCTACTTCATCCAAAATACAGAACGGGGCGGGTTTAATAAGATAGATAGAGAACAGCAAAGCCGTGGCGGTCAATGTTTTTTCTCCTCCGCTCAACTGGCCTATGCTGCTTGGGCGTTTGCCTTTGGGCTTTGCTATAATGTCTATGCCGCTTTCGGCAAGATTGGTCGGGTCAACGAGTATTAGGTCGCCCTGGTCTTCTTCTGTAAACAATGCCTTGAAGACCTTTTGGAAATTCTCCTTCACCTGATTAAAGGTGTCGAGGAACTTTTGGTTGGCGGTTGTTTCTACTTCCTGTATGGTTTGCAGCAGGCTTTCTTTGGCATCTACCAAATCATTCTTTTGCTCTACAATGAAGTCATAACGCTTCTTCATTTCGGTGTAGGCTTCTATGGCAGTCGGGTTGACTTCGCCCATGTTTTCGAGCCGCTTCTTCATGCGGTCGCTGGCGGCCTGTAGTTCATCCACCGCCGTTTCAGTGCTGCGGGGTTGGTCTATTATTTCATCTAAATTTATCCTGAACTCCACGCTGAGCCGCTCTTTCATGCCGGCCAACTGTAGTTTCAGTTCGTTGAGTTTGTCCTTTACTTCGGTGAGCAGGTGGTCAATCATTTCCTTGCTCTTGACCTTGTGGCGCAATTCGCTTTCTTTGTTGTTGAGCTGATTGCGGAGGTTGTAATATGCCTGATCTGCCTCGTTCAACTTCTTTTCTTCTTCCTCTTTCATCCGCATCAGGTTAACGAGGAACTCATCGTTGTTGTTGAGTGTTGCTTCGTTTTCTATGATGTTTTCTGAAGCTTCCTTCAACTGCACCTTGTTGCTTTCTACCTGTTGGGTAAGATCGTTCAGTTGATTTTGCTTGAACAACAACTCAGTGGTCAATGCGCCAATTTTGCTTTGCTGACGGGTAAGGTTCAGGTTGTTTTCGTTGAACTGACGATTGATTTCGTTGTAGTCGTGCTCGGCATTTTTGTAGTCCTGCTCCAGCATTTTCATTTCAGCAGCAGAGGTTTGCATTTGCTCACTGAGTACAGCCAATCCTTCTCTTACATCGGCTATTCCGTCGCGGTTTGACTCCAAACTACCTTCCAATTCTTCCAGCCTTTTTTGGCTGTTGGCCTGTGTGGCGTTCAGATTTTCCAGTTTGTTCTGTAGCGAAAAAACCTGGTTGGTCAGGTTGTTGATTTCTATTTGCGTTTGCTTGATTTGGTTCTCTTTCAGTTGGTCATTGTATGCAATCACTTCATCATGACGGGCCTGTATGTCGGCCTTGATAGCGTTTACAATTGCTTCCTGTTTTTCTATTTCTTTGAAAAGCTTTTCAAGGTTTTTCGCACGGCCTATTTTCTTTCCTTCAAACAGTCCAACACTACCGCCACTTAATGAAAATTTACCTTTTACAAACTTGCCATTTTTCTCCAGCACAATGCCGCCACCACTATCGTTCAAGGCAGATTCATCTTCAGCTATGTACACATTGCAGAGCAGATATTCGGCAAGGTTACAGTACTTGTCTTCCACCTCTATCACGTCCAACGCTTTGATGGTGTTGGCGGGTTGATGTTCTTCCGTTCGTTTATAATTGTTGATTCTGTCGAGCAGGAAGAAATTGGCTTTGCCTTTTTGATTGGCATCCAGTAAACGAATGGCTTGCATACCTTCCTCAAGGTCATTTACTACATAGTAGTTGAGGTAAGGTTCCAGCACATTTTCAACTGCTGCACGGTAGCCTTCTTTTACATAAATAACATCAGATAGTATCTTGGAAGTGTAGTTCCAGTTTTGATTTTTATGTAAGAATTTTACGCTTTCCGGGTAGCCCTCCATGCTGTCTATCAAACTCTTCAATAGGGCATATTCATTGCGTTTGCTGTCGAGTTTGCGGTTCTCTTCTGCAAGGTTGTTGCGTAGGCCTTCAAGCTGCTGCTGTGTTTCGAATATGCGCTGCTTGGTGGCTTCATGTTGCTCTTGCAAAGTAGCAAGTTCAGCACGTTTATCTTCGAGTTCCTGTTCTTTTTCTATGCGTTGTTCTTCCAGTTGTTTCAGTTGGCTTTCCCGCTGTTGACGTTCGTCCTGCAACTGTACCAAAGCCCTTTGCAGGTTCTGAATACTTGCATCTGCCACGGCTACATTTTTCTCTGATTCAAACTGCTTTAACTGAATCAGTTGGTGCTGTTTGCGGAGTTCATCTACGGCTGCACGTTTATCATCAAATACCTGACGGCGGGTTTGCACATCCATCTTCACTTCATCTACCTGCTGTTGCAAGTTGACCAACTTTGTTTGTTCCTCTGCCAGTTGAAGTGTCGTAAAAACAATGCTTTCATCTATGCCTGTCAGTTGGCCTTCGGCCTTATCGAGAAAGGCTTTGAGGTTGGTTTCTTTCTCTTTGAGGTAAGTAATTTTTTGCTGCGCCAGTTTCTTTTCGTTCTCTTGTGTACGCAGTTTTTGCACCAGTTCATTGAACTCATGCTGCATGGTTTGCAATGCCTTTTCCTTTTCTATAAAACCCACTTTCTCCTGCTCAATAGCGGCCTCTTCGGTGGCTATTTCAGCTTCCAGTTTTATCTTTTTATCGGTCTCGGTTTCCTGCTGTTCGTTCAGGGTATGGTAGGTATTGTTGAACCCTTCCAGCGAAGCTTTTGCCAACTCAACCGATATTTCTTTGTAGTCCTTTTTTATCTCGAAATATTTCTCCGCTTTCTTAGCCTGGTTCTCCAGTGTTTTTAGTTGATTGTTGATTTCAAACAGCAAGTCTTCTATGCGGTTCAGGTCGCCTTCGGTGGCATCCAGCTTGGCTTTGGCTTCTTTTTTTCTTGTTTTGTAAATGGTAATGCCGGCTGCCTGTTCCAACATGCGGCGTCGGCTGTTTTCCTTGTCGCGGATGATGTCGTCCACCATGCCGAGTTCAATGATGGCGTAGCTGTCTGTGCTGATGCCCGTATCCATGAACAGGTTGTGGATGTCCTTCATGCGGCAACTCACATCGTTGAGGCGGTATTCGCTATCGCCGTTTTTGTAAAACTTGCGGGTAACTGTCACCGTGCTGAACTCTGTGGGCAACAGGTTCTTGGTATTTTCAAAAGTAAGGCTCACCTCTGCCAGGCCGCTTGAACTGCGGGTTTTGCTACCGTTGAACACCAACGCCTCCAGGTTTTCGCTGCGCAATGCACTGATCTTTTGTTCACCGATTACCCAACGGATGGCATCAATAATATTGCTCTTGCCGCAACCATTTGGCCCAATGATACCGGTAATACCCTCATCAAAATTGATAACGGTTTTGTCGGCAAAACTTTTAAATCCCTTGATTTCTAAACTTTTTAATCGCATGTTCGTTTCTCGTTTCTATTTTGAACCCCCGCATTTCTGACGGGGCAGGCACAAAGGCACGGAGGCACAAAGTTGCACAAAGAATGTAATGTTTAAGGGAGTCTTTTTTTCGGTTTAGGATAAAAGTTTAGACTTTTATCTTTCTCCCTCTCAACTGCCCACTCACAACTCACCAAAATTGTCTGCGAACATAGTGAAAAAGCTGAAAATGTAAGGTGGTATTAATTTGAGTGGGGAAAGGGTGTGGAGAAAGAAAGGATGCACATATCCTTAAAGAAAAATAAAATATAAAGTTGTTATTTACCGTTTTTGTATTTTTACTAAAATTTCATTTGATGTCAGCTTTGCAATTACAGGCATACGATATGCTCAAACAGAAACTCGGTGAGCAGGAGGCCAAACTCTTTATCTCTTACCTTGAAAGTGAAGTTGAGCAAGAATTGAAACACGAAACAAAATCTCTGGTGACTAAAGAAGATTTAATAAGTTCGATTTCGGAAGTCAAGTCTGATCTAACTCGCCAAATTTATATAGTTGGCCTGATTCAATTTTTAGCTATTGTTAGTTCTGTTATTGGTATTATGGCTTTTATGCTGCACAAATAAGATAATTTAACTCCGGCAAATAGTTTATCCTCCTTTCAAACACTAACCCCGAAGGATTAAACTGCGCAATGCACTGATCTTTTGTTCACCGATTACCCAACGGATGGCATCAATAATATTGCTCTTGCCGCAACCATTTGGCCCAATGATACCGTAATCCCCTCATCAAAATTGATAACGGTTTTGTCGGCAAAACTTTTAAATCCCTTGATTTCTAAACTTTTTAATCGCATAATACGCTACTCGTTTCTTGTTTCTCGTTATTCGTTGCTCGTTTGAACCCCCGCATTTCTGACGGGGCAGGCACAAAGGCACGGAGGCACAAAGTTGCACAAAGAATGTAATGTTTAATGGAGTCTTTTTTAGGTTTTGAGATAAAAGTTTAGACTTTTGCCTTTCCCCCTCACAACTGCCCACTCACAACTCACCAAAATTGTCTGCGAACATAGTGAAAAAGCTGAAAATGTGGGGGGGTATTAATTTGGGTGGGGAAAGGGTGTGGAGAAAGAAAGGGAAATTGTGGCGGCCTAGGTTTAATTGCGTTTTTGAATTGTTTTCAAGAGCTTATTACAAAACACAATCATTTTAATATTTTACTGAACACATTCCTGAATTTCAGTTTAGATTGAAGTCAGTTGCACTAAGGCTTCAAACGAGTGAGGTTGTTTTGGATAGGTTCTCGACCGGATAAAAAATTTCCTATTAAAAATTGGCGAAATTCCGGGATAAAGGAACCGGGGTTACTTTACACAATTGGGTCGGCTTCTATTTTCAACCTTTCCCATAAATCAGTTACTTTTAATCGAACAGCCCACGACTCCATGTAGAAAAAGTCAAGTTGGCCAAACTGAATTTCATAAACCCGAAGTGCATCAATAAATTGCTTTTCGCTGCCACCGGCAAGGTTTGCCCAGCGTAATTTCATAAGTATGGTATCTTCTGGTTGTGAAATTTTTAGAACGAGCCCAAACACATCTTCTTTATATTTTCTTGCAAATCTTGATTGGTCAAAAGCATCGTTTGTGAGTATCCAAAAGTCAATTTTGTCGCCGTGGGTAGTATCTATCAAATTGAACATTGACTTGTGTAGAATGGCATCTTCAATGGCTGTTTGTGATATGTAATAATCTGGGGCCCAAAATGTGCTGATCAATGCAGGAATTGCAGCATCAGTAATGTTTACAAGAATATCCACGTGGTGGGTGAGTCTTGGTTCGCCCTGCAAAGTGGAAACAATGGAGCCCGTCACCATGTAATCAATTTCATTTTGTTCCAGAAGCGCAATCACCTTTTCTAATAATTCCTGTTGTAACATTTGGCTATTCTTTGCAGATAAAGTTCTTTTATTGCTGTTTCTGTTTTTTCAGGAAATCGTTTGCGTAAGCCGGTTAAGAAGAGCTTTTTTGCCATTGCAGAAAGTTCAAATGCCTTTTGAAGCCTCTTGGCGGGCCCCATTGCCTGGAGTGCTAATAAATATTGACGGTGGTTGGGCGATGGTTTGGGATTCACTGAAAACGTTTGTTTGCAAAGTAAGTTGATTTCTTGTTTTCCGCTAATGATATTCTTTCTAGGCAAAACTTTTAAATCCTTTGATTTCTAAACTTTTTAATCGCATGTTCGTTTCTCGTTTCTATTTTGAACCCCCGCATTTCTGACCTATCGTGTGGACACATCTTTTATCATACTCCAAAGGAGTGCCTTGTTTATAGAAAAGGTCTGAAATTGTATGTTCCGGTTCTAAAGAGCCTGTCCCGCCGTTCGGGAAGCTTTTACAGGTTGAACCTTTCAGTCAGCATGAGTTAATCCACAAAGCACATCATTGAATACGAGGCACCTTTCGGAGCCTTTAAAACCTTTCTCATTCTTAATTTGCTATAAACACGCCGCTCCGAAGAAGAGAAAACCACATACACCATAAATGTGTCCACACGATAGGCATTTCTGACCGGGCAGGCACAAAGGCACGCAGGCACAAAGTTGCACAATGATTTTAGTTTGGCGGATGTAATTGCTTTTAGGTTTAGCACTTTCACCTTTGTCAGTTTACCTCACAACTGCCCACTCACAACTCACCAAAATTGTCTGCGAACATAGTGAAAAAGGAGAAAATGTGGGATGGTATTAATTTGTGTGGGGAAAGGGTGTGGAGAAAGAAAGGCAATTACAAAATCGAATAAAATTTAAGATATGTGATATTAAATTGTGAAATTCCCCTGTCTTTCTTGATTATACGCATTTTTAACTAAACTCTTTTGATTCTCACGTCGTAAACAAAATCCTCAACAGCTATAATTTTAAAGGCTTTTGCGGCAACATGTTTAGGATTAAGAATAAAGTTAAATTCTTGATTAATTACTGCTGAAGGAATTTTTAATATAGGAGAAGTCTTCAGTGTTAAAAGATTTGTTCCAAAGTCTTTTGTTGAAGCCGGTGCAGGAGATTCTGTCCAATTACCTGGAAGCTCTGCAATTGTTAATTCCTTTATGCCTGCATCTGGTACTTCAAATGTAGTGATACTTAGTGACCTTGGAATATCATCTATGTTGACATTAACTGTATATTCCAATACAGCAAGAGCCCGACTTTCAGAAGTGTAAATACACGGAGTTAAAATATGATTCCATCGACCACCATGCAATCTTGCTCCTTCTCCAGAAAGGTCGTTACTAAATTTGGTTTTTCCGACTCTATAAACAATCATCTTGGTCTATTTATGAATATACACCATAGTCAATTCTTCCAATAATGTTTTTAACCTCTTCCCGACCAAACTGATTATTGCATACCTCGTAAGGTGTCTTTTGTCCTAAAGCTCTATTTTGCTTAAACATCCATTGATTAAATTTTTCTTCATCTTCAAACACATCATAACCGTAAGAATATATATCTGCCAATCCTAGTATTCTTTCGCTTAAAGCACTATTGAATTTTTCCGAACTAGGCTTATTTATAAGCGTTGCTCTTGTCACCGAGAGTAACTTTGCAAGTTTATCGTAATCTAGCTTGGCTCTCGACTTAAGTGTTTCTAGTTCTTTTTTACTGATACCAACATGCATCCTTTCCATTTTTTCTATAGGACTCATTTGACTTTCGGGCTTTTTAACTGTCCCAGAAAAAATTATCGCATTAGCTTTATAAACCATTCCAACAGCTGCTTGTGCAATATTGTATTGAACAATGCCTAATTTTTTTTTTGAAGTGGTAGCTTTTCTTCCAACAAGAATTTTATAGGATTTTTCTTTTGGCATAGTATCATTATTTACGTTTAAAAGTATAAAATTATACTTAAGTTAGGAATTCCCAAAATTTTGTTTTTTAAACCCCAATTCTTCAAAATTGCGTTTAACGAGAGTTTGTAAAAAAACCCATTAACTAACACAAACATACCCACAAACATCATTAGTTAGTGTTGGTAGGTTATTTTGAGATATGAAATTTATTACAGGATACGACCGCCACCAAATGTTGTTTGAGGCTCCTGATATGCAGGTGTCATTGGAAAACCCGGGGTGGCTGATTAACGCTTTTGAGGACAAACTAGATATGTCAAAACTGGGCTTTACTGCTACTGTTCACAAAAGTAAAGGCCGTCCTCCTTATACGCCTAATGTACATCTCAAACTGTACCTATATGGGAAATTATGGGAAAATAAAATCGGGGCCGGATTAGTGCAGACCCCGATTGCACAAGACTGTTGCAGGTAAACACCAATCTTTGGAAATATTTACAAATGCCAACACCCTAAAATTCTACCGGACGCAGTCCTAGGTTTCATGAAAAGTCGAAGTGATCCTTCGGAACACTTCGACTAGCGGGGGATCCTGCGGAACACTTCGACTAGCGGGGGGTCGAAGTGGCCAGAAGGAACACTTCGACTAGCGGGGGGCATTCTTTTCACTTTTACCCTTTCACTTTTGACTTACTCCCCAAATGTCTCTGCGAACATTGTAAAAAGCTGAAAAGTTTTTGTTGTATTCTGGAAGGTGGGGAAATGATGGGAAAATAAAATCGGGGCCGGCTTAGTGCAGACCCCGATTGGACAAGACTGTTGCAGGTAAACACCAAACTTTTGAAATTTTTACAAATGCTAACACCCTAAAATTCTACCGGACGCAGTCCTAGGTTTCATGAAAAATCGAAGTGATCCTTCGGAACACTTCGACTAGCGGGGGAAAGAAAAGTCGGGTATGATTGGGCTAGACCAGATTGGAAAAAGATGAACCATGAAATAATAAAACTACAAAGATTAAAAAAGCTTAAATTATCTTTAGATTTTAAATAAAGGTCAATGTTTAAAGAGCATCCCGATTGTGAGCTACCTGCAGATGAGTCAAAAATTTGGCGATATTTAGATTTGCCAAAATTTTTATCCATACTTGAATCAAATTCTTTATACTTTACTCGTTCTGATAAATTTGAAGATCCTTACGAAGGAACTCTTCCAAAGTGGACTTCTAGTAATATCCAAACAACTTTTTCAGAATACAACAATTCTGAAGAAATGGCTGCAGAAATGCTCAATCTCATTGATGCAAATAGGAAAATGACATTGATTAATTGTTGGTATTCATCTGAATATGAATCAGATGGGATGTGGAAAATTTATTCCCAAAATGGCATAGCGATTCAGTCTACAGTAAGTCGTTTTAAGGACTGCTTTCAAAAAGGTGAAGAAAATATTAACATAAGCCTGGTAAAGTATATTGATTTTAATGACGAAGGATTACACTTTTTCAATGCTTTAGCTCCTTTCTTTTATAAAAGAAAGAGTTTTGAACATGAAAAAGAAATAAGAGCAATATTTTGGAATACACGAGAAGGAACTACCGAAGAAGAAATAGAAAAAATGACAGAAGATGATTATAGACCAATTAAAATTGTCGAACACGGAAAACTAATACCTGTTAACTTAAGTTTATTGATTGAAACGATTTATGTATCCCCACAAGCACCTTTTTGGTTCTACTCTTTAATTTGTTCGATATGCAAAAGATATAACCTTACCCAACCAGTTATTCACTCGCCACTTTATACAGTTTCATCAGTTCGAGATGCAAATAATGCAAATGAAGTTTTGAAAATTTCAAAAGAAGTTTTGGATCACTTTTACAAAAAAGATTCATACAGGATAGACATAGAAACACTTAAAGAAGAAAGAAGTAAAATGCGGGAGTACCAAAATATATTTGACCGCATCCAGAGTATTGAAAAAGAAGTATCTGAAATAACTTTTTCTCAATTTTCTGGTAAAGATGCCCTATTAGAATTCTCCAGGCAAGAGTTTACCGAAGATGATTTAATAAAAATATTTCATAACAGTATTTTTAAAAAATTGTACTTTCTTACTGGTAAAGTTGACACACTTTTCAAGGAAATTGGAAATTCTACTTTGACAGAAAAAGAAAAAGAAATTCTTACCCGGAGCCTTGTTTATTCATACACGGAAAATCTTTCTGATTCTGCTATTTATTTATCAATGCAATTTGACAATGCTGGAATTGAAGATACCCCATATTTGCAATTTTCCAATTTTACGAAATGGATGTATCAATTAATGGTCGATAAGCAGATATAAAAATAAAGATAAGAAAGTGGCATGAGAAATTGAAGTGTACAAAATTGTGTTACACTTAGATCATTCCCATATTACATAAATACATTTAATTATTTATATGTGAGATTAATTGTAGTGTTTATGGTATTACCAGAATCATTTTTTGAAGTAACCTCTATAAATATAGCTTTGGTTGGGTCTATATTTTGGGTATCCGTAAAGAAGCTTACATCTTTTTCTAATTTTCCAGTTGCAGTAGAAAAATTATTAAGTGCATCTTTGAACCGCCCCACTACTAGCGTATCTGTAGGGGTAGCACCTATTTGATAAGCTTTAAATGATACAGGTAGATGGGTAGTAGCCAACCCATTTTTCCTAAGTAGATAAACTTTCAAAACGGTTTCTTTATCTGCATCAAAATTGTAAACCAATTTATCCGGTTCTATTGAAATGAAATCAGGGTAAGCCCTTAGAAAGCTGAAAACAATGTTTTTTTCTGCTTTCACATTTTCACCATCTTTTATCTTGGCACTAATGAAATAAATACCCGTATCCTGCGACACTGTCAAATAAGCAATTGCTTCATTGCCTATAAATGAGACCTCCTCTTTTTGTATAGTACCTTTTGTTTTTTCAAAAACTACTTTTGTATTATCTTTTAAATCAATCAATTTTGTAACGGTAAGCTTTATCGTTGAGGTTCCATCGTTCCTTATGCCTGTACTATCAGGCATAGAAATTTGGAAGCTATTGTTGATGTCCACCAATTTGTCGTTGTACTTGTGGCAACTACTAAAAACTGCAATGGATGCTATGGCTATGATAAGTGTTTTCATAAAAATTTTAGTTTTGTCCCTTTATGTTAACCCTGGCTGTAGACGTATTATCGGCATTTGCGGTAAAGTTTATGGTAGCAAGGATGCTTTCTGGCAAAGGTTGTTTATTGTTAAGTTTAAAAGTTAAGAAAACAGGATTAACAGAAGTCTTGGCTTTGTAAGAATTGGTCGTATTGTTGATCTTAAACTTTGACTGTGCAAAACTATAAAAATCAGAGTCTTTGATTTTAGCTTGTACCTCAAAATCAAAATCTGTTTCTTTATCCTCAAACTCAAAAAGTATTTTAAAAAATAGCTTTTCGGTAGAACCCAAGGGTGTCGGAGAAAACTTTGCAATGAATGCCCCCGAAGGTATTTGAGGCAAAACCTGTTTGTCGGCATCGCAGATTTCAATTTGAATAATTTTTACTTTTTTCATATTTTGTATGTTCTTTAGTCAACTAATTTTAAAACTTTTGCAACCTGATTAAATGCTTTTAATATATTCACATCTATACCCGCATTCCCATAAAAGGCAAATTTGACTTTGTATTCGTCGGTAAGGGGCTTTTCGTTATTTGTTTTATATGGGATGGCCCCAAAATTGATTTTAAGTACCCGCCCCAACCTAAGCCCCAGCCCGACCATAAAATCTGATTGGGAGGTCTTGCCTAAAATAGACTGTGTAGTAGAAGGCCGGTCACCGAAAAAGTTAGCGATTCCCATATTTATGCACAACATTTTCTTGATCAAATTCCAACCTCTAAAATTGCTTAATGGTGCTTTTTTATTTATAGGCGACAGATAAAAATTTGCCCCAAAATAATTGAAACCTGCTTGAAAATCTGCTGCATATCCCAGGCCCCCATCTGCACTGATGTAGGGGGTGTTCTCGGTTACCACATCGGGAAATGGGATTACATCTGCAGTTACTGATTGCAGTATAATTACCCCAGCCGTCAGTTCAGGTAGGTCTTTGCTTATAGTTGCCAAGGCTATTTGCGCAGTTTCGATATGCCTGTATTCCTTAGCTACCTCGGTAACCCTTTTTTTCAATTTAACAAGGTTTGCAAACAAGGGCTTATTTGCACCACTTTCTACCTTTTGCACATAACCATCGGCAAGCGTAGATAAAAGCGATTCAAGAAAATAAATACTTTCAAAATGTGGCTGTAACACGTCAACTACTCCATTATTCTCAATTTTCATTTTGCCTTCGATGATCCTTTCGGCATTGTTAGGCACAAGGCACAATGCCCTCAACGTTTTTAACCCATCAAGCAAGCTATAATCTTTAAAATCTGCCAGCCCAGGGTTAAACTTCAAATCCAAAATTTCTTTCGAATATTTGTTAAGGCTTATTTCATCTTTTAAGATATTATCAATCTGTTGCAAAGTGCTTGTTCGTTGTGCTGTGAATTCTTTTTTAAACTCCTCTATAAACTTATCCTCTTTTTTTAGCTTAGTCTCCGCAGAAGCTATTTGACCTGCATAGTCTTGTATAGCATCAGTGACACCACCCAGTGATTTTAATTTTACTACAAAATCCTCTTTCGGATTCGATTTTTCTTTTAATAGTTTACTGCTCCCATTAACACCCAAATTGGTTTTCACTAGATCAGTTAATTCATTTAAATGATTTTTAAGCATTGTTGTATCTATTGCGCTATTAGCATTTACAGAAAAAAATTCCTTCTGCTTTGCTGCAATTTTATCTTTCAGGTCAGTTTTGGATGCATCGTCGCCACCTACACTCTTGTAGAGCGTGAACTTAAATTCATAATGCAGGTTGGGGTGCAGGCCCGGGCAAAACAATAAAAATTTATTTTCTTTGGCATTGCTCCTTACCCAGGGATCGCATTTGAAAAAAGGCCGGTTTATTGCTGGTGGCACTGCCTTTACATTCACAGGCGGAAAAGTTATCCAACTTTTGTCCCTTTTCTTTTCATCATCTTTTAATTTGTATTCAAAATCCATCTTAAAACAATCCTCTGCCACCTCGCCGGTCATAAAAAAACCTATGTCAAAAGGGAAATCTACACTATTGAGGTTAGGTTGCGATAAACTGATTTCAACGGTAGTATATTTATCTAATTGCGCAATGGCCGAAAAACAAATCAGCATAAATACTGGTATAAATGCAGCTTTCTTGATATGGTTCATAATGTTGAAATTTTAAATTATTTTTTTATCAGAGCCTATAAAACCTACTAGGCATTTTCCCCTGTACCAAACCACCTTACCCTTTATCCATCACCATCTCAAAACTTGTTTTACCTTCCGTTACCTCAATTTGCATATTGCCCACCACACTGTCACCAGTGCTTGTTTTGGCTGTCATAGATGCTTTTAACTGGTACTTTCCTAAAGGAACCTGTTTGGCATTGTACACATCATTGTTTTGGGTATCTTTTGCCGCATCGGCAGCTATGGTTGAACCTCCTCCAAGAGGTACCAGCACCACTTTTGCATTTATCAGGTCACCCTTTATGGTGGCTACTTTTGCATCAGCCAAAATTGTTGCTGACAATGTAGGTTTAATAACTACATCCTTTTTGGTTGTGCCCACCGGGGCAGATGGGGCAGATGGACTTGCTGCGCTACTAACAGGCAATAGCAACTCTTTCAACTTATCTAAAAACTTCATCAGCCTGCCTGAATAAAAACCTGCAATAAACGAGAACACGATTAAGCCTTTGTTCACACTAATGTCAACCATGTTGTTGTTGCTGTCCTTTAAAAAATGATAAGCTAATACAAGTACAATGGTTACAGCAGGGGCATAAAACATTTTAGCTACCTGGTTGGGTATTGCTCCGGGATCAAATATGCCTATATCATCATTCTCATCTTTCCGGGCACCGATGGTGTTAGAGTTAGCGGTACTAACATAAAAAATCAGGCTGACCAATACACCCAAAAGGCTCCACCAAAAAGATTCAATGTACACATCCCCGCCTGTAAGCCAAAAAGGGCTGGCAACCAATATCTTTTTATCAGACAGGTAATCGTATACAACTGTATCGCTCATTTTTTCTAAAATGGCAACCAGGTTTACTAATTCAGAAGTATCTTTTACAGACGAATCATTTGATGATGAATCCTTTAAGGATGGCCCTTTTGCTGATGAACACTTTAATGCCGGAAAAACATACTCGTCCCTTAAATATTGGGCTATAAATTCTGTTCTTTTTGGCCGTGTTACAAAAACAACCTTCTTGGTTTCTGATTCAGGCGGCTTTGGTGCAGTTCTATTTGCAGTATCGGTTGAATCGTTCAGCAATTTGGTTTCCTTGTCATCCCCTTTGGGGTTAGTAGGGTTATCATCCAGTATTTTTTTAATCACTTTCAATTGGGTCTTATCTAGTTGTACATACTCTTTACCTTTTTTGCTCCCACAATGGGCAATAATATAAGTGCCCCCTACAATCAGCAATAGGATACATAAGGTAATCAACCAACCCGAACCTGTCCATGAAGCGGCTTTAAAAAAACCATCTGCCTTTGTGGAAATTGGTGTTCAGGCCAATGGCGCAAGCATCAGCCCAGACCCGCGCGTAGCCAGAGACTACAGCCAACCCGTTCAATTCACCATCACCGCGCCCGATGGTACAAAAGTGGTTTACAACGTCACCGTCAAAGGCGCGGAATGCTTGACACCTGCCGCGCCCCCAGTTGTCCCGCCAGTAGTTCCACCAGTCGTCCCTCCAGTAGTTCCCACCGCCTGCACCGCAGCCGCCATCGGCAGCACAGGCTACAGCTTGGTGTTCAAAGGGTGTAGCGCCGCCAATGTGGCAGAGTATTACGACAAAACGGAGTGTGTGCGGGACAATGCCTCGGGGTTGATTTGGCAAGGGCAGACGGCTGCGGGGACGGGGTTGAGGGCGAATGACCAGTACAAAACTAAGCCCCACGACCGCTACCGAGTTGCTCGCAACGCTACCGCACTGGAAGCACGACCAAGTACGCGACGCCATCAACCGCGAATTTGTGTTTGCCGACTTCGCGCAAGCTTTTGCCTTCATGACGCAAATCGCTATTCAATCTGAAAAGCGCAACCACCACCCAGAGTGGTCGAATGTGTACAACCGCGTCAGCATCACCCTGACGACGCATGATGTGAACGGCTTGTCGCAGCGGGATATTGACTTGGCGAACTACGCTGACGCCGCTTTTGCCAACTTTCATGCGCCATGAAA
>JAYTDC010000103.1:0-8272 GCA_043736115.1 Segetibacter sp.
TACTTTGATTCATAGTTTTTGGTGTGGTAACTTAAAACTATGATAAAAGGGGCGGCTATGAGCCTAACCCCTTTTATTTATCTCGGACAACAATGAAAATGAACTATTATTTCGAAATAGTTAGTTGATTAAAAGAGATAACGAATATTTAATTTATATTTCCCTAATAACGAATTTCCCCAAAACTGCCTTTCAAAATCAATTCATTTTGTGGTGCGTCCTCTACCCTACCTATCACTTTAGCATTAATTCTGTATGATTCAGACAATACCAATATTTTATCAACATTTTTTTCTGAAACAAATATCTCCATTCTGTGACCCATGTTAAAAACCTGGTACATTTCCCTATAATCTGTCTTTGAAGCTTTTTGTATAATATCAAAAATAATGGGCGGTTCAAACAGGTTATCCTTAATTACCTTGAAGGTACCGGGCAAATATTTCATACATTTAGTTTGTCCTCCGCCACTACAATGCACCAATCCATTTATATCACTAAAATACTTTAGAAACAACTCCTTCATAAAAGGTGCGTAGGTACGTGTGGGGCTAAGCAAAAGTCTACCGGTTGTTATGTGTTCCTCATTCACCTCAACTTTATCATTTAGGTTATGCCCGCCAATGTAAACAACCTCCCCGGGTAATTGCGGGTCAAATGTTTGTGGGTAATTGATTGCATATTGTTTATTGAGTACATCGTGTCTTGCACTAGTGAGCCCATTACTACCTATACCACTATTGTACTCATTTTCGTAGATAGTTCTTCCACTACTGGAAAGACCGATGATTACATCGCCGGCTTTAATCTTATCGTTTGTAATTAACTTGTTAGTAGGCCAACGGGCTGTCATAGTGCCGTTTACAGCTATTGTACGCACAACATCGCCTATATCTGCAGTTTCGCCACCCAAATAATGAATGTTTATGTCAAAGTCTTTTAACCAGTTAAATATTTCTTGTGTTGCATTTATTAATACTTCCAGCACTTCGCCAGGTATGTGGTGTTTATTTCGATCAATAGTACTTGAAAATAACAAATTGTCATGTACACCTATGCACAACAAGTCGTCCAGATTCATAACCACTGCATCTTGTGCTATGCCTTTCCATACACTAATATCCCCTGTTTCTTTCCAATATAAATAGGCTAAAATGCTTTTAGTACCTGCGCCATCAGCATGCATAATGTTTACAAAGCGATCATCATTTCCCAGAAAATCTTTATATATTTTACAAAATGAATGATCATATAAACCTTTATGCAGATGCTTTGTAGCGTTTAAAACATCTTCCTTTTGGGCACTTACACCACGTTTTGAATACAATGACATAACCTGTTAGTTATTTTATTTGGCAAATGTAATATGAAATATTTGGGGAAACCGGTGTTTTGTAATGTGGGTTTTATATAAAATGTTGTATGTAGTTTTGCGCCAACTTATGATTAAAGTTCACAAAGATTTATCCCATTTACCAAAATTCAAGAATGCTGTTATTACAATCGGCACGTTTGACGGTGTTCATACAGGTCATCAACAAATTATACAACTACTCAAAAAAGAAGCAACTGCAATTGGCGGAGAAACGGTGATTATTACCTTTTATCCACATCCACGTAAAGTAATACATGATGGTAAAAAAGAAATTTTTGTATTAAATACACTAGAAGAAAAAATAGAACTCTTAAACAAACAGGAGGTCGAACATCTTGTAGTAATACCTTTCGACGAAAATTTTGCATTACAAAGTGCGGGGACATATGTAGAAGACTTTTTGGTAGCCAAATTTCACCCTAAAACTATAATAATTGGTTACGACCATAAATTTGGAAAGAATCGTTCAGGAGACTATCATTTACTTGAAAAGTTGGGAGAAAAGTTTAATTACAAGGTCAGGGAAATTCCTGGACATATGCAGAATGAAATAACAGTAAGTAGCACAAGAATAAGAGAGGCACTGCAGACCTGTAGAATATTAGATGCAAATATTTTGCTGGGCTACAATTATTTTTTTGAAGGAAATGTTATTAAAGGAAATCAATTGGGGCGTACCATAGGATACCCAACTGCAAATATAAAAATTGAAGACAATGAAAAATTAATTCCGGGAAATGGTGTTTATGCTGTACGTGTAAAAATTGAAAATGACACTACAATATATAATGGCATGATGAATATTGGTATAAGGCCAACACTAAATGGTGAATCTACCACTACCGAAGTAAACCTTTTCAACTTCTCGGGTGACATTTACAACAAAAAAATAAAAGTTTACATTGTAAATTTTATTAGAACAGAGGTTAAGTTTAATAATCTTGAGGAGCTTAAAAAACAACTGTTCAAAGATGAAGAAACTGCTTATAAATTGTTAGCATGAGGAAGTCTATTAACAATAGAATTAATTATTGCGAATCAAGGATTCACATAGAATTAAACTATCCTTCCCTAATTTCAACGATTAATATTATCGCAAACCAACCGATACAATGAGAACATTTTTATTTTTCGTTTTATTTACACTGACTACTTTTTCTCTTTTTGCAGGTAAGTTATCTGGCATAGTTACAGACAGCAAAAATCAACCCCTGGCGTTTGCGTCGGTTATTGTAAAGGGTACATTACAGGGTACTACAGCCAATAACATGGGGGAATATACGATACAATTACGGGAGGGAGAATACACACTTGTTGTGCAGCATGTGGGTTATAAAACACTTGAAAAAAAAGTAAGTATTGGCAAATCAGATGTTGTTCTCAACTTTCAGCTGCAGGACCAAACCTATGAACTGGGAAATGTAATTATTAAGCAAGGGGAAGACCCGGCATATGAAATTATCAGAAATGCAATAAAGAAAAGAAGCTATTATGAAGAAGAAAATAAAAAGTTCACAACCGAGGTTTATATAAAAGGTCAAATGAAACTTAGAAATTTTCCTGACAAATTTCTGGGCTCAAAAGTTGATTTTGAAGATGGTGATACCAGTAAACGGAAAATGATATTTCTATCTGAAAGCGTAGCAAAATATTCTGTTGACCATAAGAAAAGAAAAATAGATGTTATTTCAACAAAAGTAAGTGGACAAAGCGATGGATTTGGTTTTAGTAGCCCCCAAATATTTTCATTTTACCAAAATAATATTCGGCTGGGCAACCTTAATCCCAGAGGCTTTATATCTCCGCTAAACAACAATGCACTAAGCTATTACAAATACAAATTTGAAGGTACTTTCTTTGAAGATAAGAAGATGATAAGCCGGATAAAAGTAATACCCCGCCGTAACTATGAACCACTTTTTAATGGCTACATCAACATTATAGAAAATGAATGGCGGATACATAGTGTGCAAATGATATTGTATAAACAAAATCAAATGCAATTAGTAGATACGCTACAAATTGAGCAACTTTATGTACCATCGGGCAACACATGGGTTATTAAACAACAAACCATTAAACCGGCTGTAAAAGTTTTTAGTTTTGATGCTATTGGTTATTTTGTTCAGGTCTATGATAAATTTAACCTTAACCCAGATTTCCCTAAAGGATACTTTGACAATACTTTATTAAAATTTGAAGATAGTTCAAACAAGAAAAGCCTTGCATATTGGGATAGCATAAGACCTGTACCACTATTGCAGGAAGAGGTGAAAGATTACATTAAAAAAGACAGTCTTGAACAAGCTAGAAAAGACCCACGATATCTTGATTCGCTTGATAAAATACGCAATAAGCCAAATCTTGTAAATCTGTTTCTTACAGGACAAACATTTAGCAAGCAAAAGTATAAAAGCTCTTTGCAGTTTCCACCGCTCATTAACAACATCAACTATAATACTGTTGAAGGCATAGTTATACAACTTTCTGCCCAGTACGAGAAAAGGTTTAGTGATACCAGACGAGAAAGGATTACTATTGAGCCTACAATAAGGTATGGGGTAAGCAATTTGCATTTTAACCCATGGATATCAGCCAATTATTCTTATGGAAAAAAATATTCTTCAAGTATAACCATCTCCGGTGGTAAAAGGGTATTTCAGTTTGACAACAATAGCCCGGTAAGGCCTTTATTCAATACTATTTCTACACTAGTATATGAACATAACTATTTAAAAATTTACGAAGCACCTTTTGGGCGAATCATTTATAATAAGGAATTAGGAAACGGGTTTACAATAACAGGTGATGTTCAATATCAGGATAGACAAGGGTTAGAAAACACATCAGATGTGCATTGGAAAGACTATACTGACCGTAGCTTTACACCAAATTTTACTATATCAAAACATCAGTCCTTAGTAGCTTCGTTAAATATAAAATGGCAACCCGGCAGCCGATACATTGAGTTTCCCGACCGCAAGTTTAGCATAGGTTCTAAATACCCTACCTTAAATTTTCTTTACACTCAGGGTATCAAAAATTTTGCAGGTAGCGATGTAGATTATAGTAAGTGGCGTTTCAGTATTAGCGATAATTTCAATCTCAAGCTCTTTGGTAGTATTGACTATCGTTTGGGTGCAGGTGGTTTTATAAATACGAAGGCCCTATTTTTTCCAGATTACAGACATTTTATTGGTAACAACTTCACGCTTGTATCGCAGTATTTACAAGGCTATCAGCTACTTCCTTTCTATTCCTACAGCAATAGCGAAAAGTTTTATGCAACAGCTTTTGTTGAGTACCATTTGAATGGCTTACTAACAAATAAAATTCCATTATTCAAAAAACTTAATTGGTTTTTAGTAACCAGTTCCAACGCATTATATCTTAAAAATGGTACATGGTATTCTGAAGTTTTTATTGGCATCGAAAACATCTTAAAAGTTTTAAGAATCGATTATTTAAGATCATTTTCGGGTGATAGCAATCATGGTTTATCAGGATTCCGTATCTCATTACCTTTGTTTGTAAACAAGGTTGTGAACGATTAATGTTAATACTTTATACTGTGTTATTAATATTTTCGGTAACGGCACATACCTGCTTCCATAATTTTAAAAACAGTTTCTTTTAGACGAGGTAAGTCATCT
This sequence comes from Segetibacter sp., assembly GCA_043736115.1. GTDB lineage: Bacteria > Bacteroidota > Bacteroidia > Chitinophagales > Chitinophagaceae > Segetibacter. The sequence continues at coordinate 5,029 of JAYTDC010000103.1, forward strand.
AAAGTAAGACCTTCAACATCAATTTGGTTAAGAAATACAGATCTGCATAAACCCGGAGTTAGGCTAAATAAACTTCTATAATGTAGTCTATCTTCTGTGTCCACAAATAACACTGGCTTAATAGGTGTATGAGTTTCTATAGCTATACGAAAAGCTCCATCAAAAAATTCTTTTATAGGCTTATGCGTTAGGTTAAAAGTTCCTTCGGGAAAAAGGAATATGGAGATATGCTTTCTTAAATAACTTTTTAGAATTCTAACACTTTTGGCTCTACCAGATGCACTGCTTCTATCCACCAACACAGCAGTATTTCTGTAAATAAAACCAAATACCGGTACTTTACTCATCTCATATTTTCCCAATACTCTTAAGGGTTGATTAAATGACATGAAAGCAGGCGGTATATCCAGATAAGAGATGTGATTTGCAACAAAAATATATTGCCGGGTGGGGTCGTGAGGTACTTCATAAATATTTCGATGCTTTAACCCAACAAAAAAATACCAAACAAAACCCCAGATTTTACAGGATCTATAAATAAGGTTGCCACCTTTTATTTTTCCGAGAAAAAGAGCTACCACTACAAAAGGTAATACCCCCATCATTAATACAATAAACATGATTAATGCATAGAGGCAGTAAATCCATTGTACAGGCTTGAGTAGAAATTTCATTTGTAAAAATCAATTATATGCATTTCTCCATAACAATGGATTGATAAAGTGACCATGCTTCTGCTTTATCCGCAAATAATTGTTTGGTTTGCATCCAGGTATCTCTAAAAAAAGATGAATTACGATAATGTAATAATGCATCTTCGTTTTGCCATAAGCTATAAGTAAAAAAAATATTTGCCTGTGTACTATCCTGCCATAACTGAAGATGCTCACATCCCTCAAAGGATCGTATAGTAGCTTTTCTGGTTTCAAAGAATTTTTTGAAATCTTCTATGGCCTCATTCCTGAAATTCATTTTAACAATTCGCACAAGCATTACTCAAAAAAAATTTTTACAGTTTGATAGAACCAGTTGTTTTGCAGTGTTATATTTTGCTTTTGCATGGCTTCAGAATATCCTTTCAAACCAAATAAACCTGCGGCATTACCTTTATTTACAGCTATTTCAAGGTAATCGGAAGAATTAAAAAAGGCAACTTTTTCACCTTGCGGTACACTTGCGTATGTGTCACTTATTGTATCAATTACTTCATCTCGTTTAAAAACAATTTTAAATTGCCGCCCCCTTTTTTCTTTTTCAAAATCAGCTTTTGTGATATTTACAATCACGTTTTCAAAATTATCTATGTACAAAATTTGTCCTTCCATAGTTGTTGGACTTGTTACATATTTCAACCTTAGTTTTTCTACAAATGTTATATTTTGATTACCAATATGATCCAGATTTTTACCAGCCATCAACTGCCGTATTGCATTCACTATAACTTGCGAGCAGGTAAGTGTGGTTGGTCTTTGGTCATCAGGCAGTGGTAGCCCCACAACTCTTTCCGGAGAACCATTAAGTATCATGGTCAGCAAGCCATTATCTGCACAGGCTATATACTGTTGGTTGTGATATGCCAGCAACATTTGTGTTGGTTTTTCATCAAACATATTGACGAGTATAATATGGAATGTTCCAGGCGGAAAATGTCTGAATGAACTATCGCAAAAGTAGGCTGCCTGTGGGTAGTTGAATGAAGATAGTTGGTGAGATATGTCAACTATTGTTACATTTTCGCTCATACTATAGAGTTGCCCTTTTACTGCAGCAACCAGGTAGTCCTGTTGCCCAATATCAGTGGTAAGGGTTACAATAGCCATTTTTTATTTTTTGTTTCCAGGATTTCCTCTATTGAATTATTTCAATGTCCCTATCGACTTTATATTTTTTTTAATTATTAAAATAGGATTAGATTCAAGAAGTGCAAGTTTTATATACAACTACCTAAATGGAAATTAACCTCTGTTTTACTTTATTAATTTACCATCTTTAAAATAGAATTTCCTTACCATCTTATCTGTAATTTTAGGAAAAAGTTTGCTCATGATTGCAGTACGCTGTCCTAATAATGTAAGTACACTATTTCTTTTTCTTTTATCAATTGCCTGTATAATTATTGTTGCACACTCTTCTGCACTCATCATTTTACTTTCATCCATTGGATTTTCTTTTTGTGCAGCCGCATCTTTATCCAAAGCCTCATTTCTAATATTGCTTGTTGTAAACCCCGGAGCAACCCACATTACATTTACCCCTTCTTCCATAAGCTCTGTTCTAAGAGCTTCCAAAAACCCATTAACAGCAAACTTGCTGGCACTGTAACCTGTTCTACCAGGAAGACCTCTTAATCCGGCTATAGATGAAACACCTACAATAGTACCCTTATTTTTTATTATTTCGGGCAATGCAAATTTTGTACAATAGACAGTACCCCAAAAATTAACATCCATAAGTGTACGTAAAGTCTGCAAATCAGTCTCTGCAAACAAAGCTCTCATCGATATTCCTGCATTGTTTATTAAGATATCTATAGTACCGAAGGCTTTAATGACAGATTGAATAAAAGTTATACAATCAGATTCTTTGCTGACATCTGCTGTAGCAATGTGTAATGGTTTACCTGGATTACCGGCCTGCAATTCATATAATCTTTGATAGTTCCTGCCACATGTAGCCACTTTACATCCTTTTTGTAATAATTGTTCTACCAATGCTTTTCCAATACCATTGCTTCCGCCTGTTACAACCACTACCTTATCAACGAAATCTGACATAGGAAATTATTAATTATTGCAAATGTAAAAGACTTGAACTACAAGTATTGGTAGTCGTAATATCTAAAATAATAAAAAAATGTTTTTCAAAAATTTGGCTGATAAGTTACACCCCCCTATTTTTGCACTCCCAAATCAGAAGGCATAACAAGTTAAATGGTTTGAATGATTACAATTTTGCTTTAAAAATAAATAATGAATTGGTAGCTCAGTTGGTAGAGCAATACACTTTTAATGTATGGGCCCTGGGTTCGAGTCCCAGCCAGTTCACTAAAAAACCCCACAACTTGTGGGGTTTTTTATTTATAAAAAGACTACTTTAAAATGCCATTTGTTTATATCATCTTTTCCCAAAAGATAAATAAATACTATGTGGGTGCATGTAACGACCTAAAAAGAAGATTGTATGAACACAATATTGGGCATAGTAAATTTACAAGTACCGGAACTCCATGGGTTTTAAAATACAA
>JAYTDC010000104.1:0-4226 GCA_043736115.1 Segetibacter sp.
TTGCCATCCTTAGGTCCGTTATTGACACCACCATCAAAAATGGAAATAACGTCCTGAACGCTTTACAACTAATCGCTACTTTTGGAACTGAATAGTTACTAAAGTTTGAGTTTTGGCCTATTTTTGAATCACAAACAACTTGATTACAAAGATGAACCTTTCTCTTGAAAATAAAAACGCTATCATTTGCGGTGGTAGTCAGGGTATAGGACTTGCTATTGCACAGGAATTAGCCATGCTGGGAGTTAATTGTATTTTAGTAGCACGAAATGAAATCAAACTTCAGGAGGCATTGCTTCATTTAGATGCTTCGTTAGGTCAGCGCCATTCATTTGGCGCTATAGATTTTAATGACTATTCACTAACAGAAAAATGGATTAGTGAACTAATCAAAACTGTTCCGGTTGATATATTAATAAACAACTCCGGCGGCCCTGCTTCGGGGCCAATAGTACAGGCAACTGCTGAACAGTTTTTACAAGCTTACAATCAACATTTGGTTACCAATCATATTATGGCCACAGCCGTTATTCCGGGAATGAAAGAAAGAAGATTTGGGCGTATCATAAATATAATTTCCACGTCAGTGAAAATACCTTTGGCTAACCTTGGCGTGTCAAATACAACACGTGGTGCGGTTGCAAGTTGGAGTAAGACAATGGCCAATGAGTTGGGGGCATTTGGCATTACTGTTAATAATGTTTTACCGGGAGCAACAAGAACGCAAAGACTAGAAACAATTATCAGTAATAATGCAACAAAGAAGAATAAATCAGAAAGTGAAATTGAACAGGAAATGATTCATGAAATACCTGCAGGACGCTTTGGTGAACCTGCTGAAATAGCCGCTGTAGCTGCATTTCTGGCATCTCCGGCTGCGGGGTATGTTAACGGTGTAAGTATTGCAGTTGACGGGGGCAGAACAGGTAGTATCTAAAATTGTTTAATCCTAAAAAACTAAAATTATGGAGTATCAACCAAACTTTACAAATGGCGGACAACAACCTGCAAACCCAACTAGCGATGAAAAAACCATGGCACTACTTGCACATGTACTCACATTTGTAGCTCCCATTTTAGCACCGCTTATTATTTATCTTGTAAAAAAAGATGAGTCAGAATATATAGCTTATCATGCAAAGGAATCTCTCAACTTTCAGATTAGCATTGCCATTTATGTTTTAGCATTAATAATTACAATTATTGGGATATTATTTGCATGGATTGTTGGTATAGCTGCATTTGTCCTGGTTATTGTTGCAACCATTAATGCAGCAGAAGGTAAGTTGTACAGATATCCCTTTTGCATCAGGTTAATAAAATAGTATTTAAAAGTTGCTGGTTTTTAATAGTAGGAAGATATTTACAATACTATCTCCTTTAACATAGCTTAAACTCTAAACTCAAGTCTTAATCTTACTGCTGAACCAATTCATTTTTCATTAGAGTTTTTTTTTCAACCCCACCTTTTTCATTGTACTTTTTTGCAGCAGCAATAAAATGAACAAAAAGTGGTGCCGGGCTTTCTACAGTGCTCTTCAATTCGGGGTGATATTGCACTCCAATAAAAAAAGGATGATTGGGCAATTCCATTATTTCAACAAGTCCTGTGTCAGGATTTACACCGCTTGCTATCATACCTGCTTTTTGATATTGATCAAGGTATTCACTATTAAACTCATAGCGGTGGCGATGTCTTTCTGAAATTTCTGTTTTCCCATAAATCGTTGCAGCCAGAGTTCCTTCTTTTATCTTACATGGATAAGCACCTAATCTCATAGTACCACCCATTTCTTTTATTTTTTTCTGCTCTTCCATCATATTGATGACAGGGTGTGCGGTAGAGGCATTCATCTCTGTGCTGTGTGCATCAGTAAGACCCAATATATTTCTGCCAAACTCAATGACTGCCATTTGCATACCCAGGCAAATTCCAAAGAAAGGAAGATCATTTTCACGGGCATATTTTACAGCAGTTATTTTGCCTTCTATACCCCTGTGACCAAAACCCGGTGCTACCAGTAAACCATCTAATCCGTCCAGTTTTTCAGCTACATTATCTTCATTAATAAATTCGCTGTGCACATTTACTACATTTACTTTGCATTCGTTCATGGCACCAGCATGTATAAAACTTTCCAATATTGATTTATAGGCATCCTGCAGTTCTATATACTTACCTATAAGCCCAATTGTAACCTTGCTACGTGGATATTTTAATTTGTCAAGAAAGACTTTCCACTTATCCAATTCGGGTTCTTTAAACTCGGTAATTTTTAATTTTTTCATGCAGATAATATCCAGCTTTTCGCGAAGCATCATTAAGGGTACTTCGTAAATAGTGGATGCGTCAATCGATTCTATTACAGCCTCTTGTTTTACATTGCAAAACTGTGCTATTTTCCTTTTAATATCATAGCCCAAAGGCTCCTCGGTTCTGCAAACCAATATGTCAGGATGTACACCATTTTCGCTTAATAATTTTACACTGTGTTGGGTGGGTTTTGTTTTTAATTCCTTGGCCGCTTTCAGGTAGGGGATAAGGGTTAGATGCACTACAAGGCAATCCTCCTCGGGCAACTCCCATTGCAGTTGACGAACGGCTTCAATGAAGGGCAACCCTTCAATGTCACCAACAGTACCTCCAATTTCTGTAAGCACCACATCATACCGGTCATCTTTCCCCAACAATAGCATTCTTCTTTTTATTTCATCTGTAATGTGTGGTATAACTTGTACAGTTTTACCCAAATATGCCCCTTGTCTTTCTTTGTTGATAACAGTTTGATAAATAAGCCCTGTTGTAACATTGTTAGCCTGGGATGTATAGGTATTCAAAAACCTTTCGTAATGACCTAAGTCAAGATCTGTTTCTGCTCCATCTTCGGTAACATAGCATTCGCCATGTTCATATGGGTTCAAGGTGCCGGGGTCAACATTTATATAAGGGTCAAACTTTTGAATTGTAGGCCGTAAACCCCTTGCCTGTAGCAGTTTTGCAAGCGAAGCAGCAATGATTCCTTTACCAAGGCTACTCGTAACACCACCTGTAACAAAAATAAATTTGGCCATTGTTTTAAAATTGAATTTTTATAATATTTAAGCAGTCGAATTGTGTTTATACCATAAAGAATATCAAATATTTGCATGACACATCAGTATATGTAATTTAGCCTTGCAAAAAATGAAAAAATAAATAACGAATAATTGGAAATCAGCAGCAAAAAAATGAGCTGTTCTAATTTATGTGACTTGAAGAAATATGTAAAATATTTCAAGAGGTCATACAAAAATAACTGTAATTAGTGGTGTAGAAAAATTGATTATTGAGTAATTGTTTAGAAAGCTAATTAGATGGTGTAAAAATTTAGTCAAAAAAAAAGTCCTGCAACTGCAGGACTTTTTTTGTCTAAAAATTAAATTTATTTGGAACGGGCAAAATTGAAATTATATGCCAATCTTAATCCAAGCATTTTAGCACTTATTCCTTTAATGGTAACACCGTTAATTGTTTCGTCTTTTGCGCTAATTGCTTCATATCTTGCTGATATGTCAAACATATCATTAATAAGATATCCAAGGTTTAAAGCATAAGTAAATTGTCCTGAACCTTCTTGATTGGTTACTTTAGTTTGGGTAAAACCTGCTTGTGGTTCTACATAAAATCCACCATTTGCACGGTATCTGATACCTGCTTTAAAGGGGATTGTAGTAAAGGTGTTTTTACTTGCTACACTATCCAACTTAGATTGTGAAAAACCAATGTATCCGGCAGAGATTGTACCATCCCAGTTGGAAGCTAACGGAAGTGCCAATTTAGCACTACCACCTAAACCAAATTTGTAACCGCTTTCGCTTTTAAATGTGCCGATGGGCAAAATAAATTCGGGTCCTACACTTAAAGATATTCCCCGCTGTGAAGGTGTTTTTGTTGTTGTTTCCTGTGCAAATGTTGCTGTTGTTAATGTTGTCATCAATCCAATCATGACAATTGTAATCCTTTTCATAATTATTTTTTTTGTTTTTGTAAAGCTGTTCTATTGAACCTTTAAGTTGTTTTACCAAATAATCATGCCAAGGGTGTTTTCATAATTTTAGATGGGAAATGTTGAAATTATATAAAACAAAGAGGCTGTCTCAAAACTAAGGAGGCAGCCTCTTTTATTCGGATCCCTATAGGAGAAGGGTTGACGTTTAAGCGATTCTCAAAGCTAATTTTTAGTATT
>JAYTDC010000105.1:0-23050 GCA_043736115.1 Segetibacter sp.
TATTTATTGCTTTGAATTTTTCCATGCGCATAAGACAACATGAAAACTAAATTTGTTGCTTTACTTCATTATTCTCGGTCAGCCTGTTATCACCTGCAACAGATGTGATTCCGCAGGTGTTCTTCACCTGTAAACTTGAGCATATAGCAGACTTTACAGATAAGCAGATGATATGAGCTGTTGTTGAAAAAGCAACAGTGGATAAAAAATTTGAAGTGTAATGTGAGAATTAACGACGAACTTTACTAGTTAGTTGTTTTGGCAAGCCAACTTCCAAAAGTAAGGCTTTAGCAGTCGCAGCCTTTTTTACAAAAAACGGATGCTTTTCGTAATTACCTACACTATTGCTAACTGTTGTTGTAGGCTTAGATTCGGTGGCATTATTGCTTTTTGTGTTCTTAGAAGACATAAGTCAAAGTTAACAAATTTTATATTTACCTAGTTCGCATGTGCTCTCCTGCAAGGGACCCTCCCTTCTTATCATATTTGGGAGTGGTTTAAATGTAGCGTACATAGGCCGGGGCTTCATTTTTAGATTTAGGTTCACTTTGCAAAGCTTAAACCAACAAGGGGGGTTAGGTAAGGTTGGCTAACCAGATTATTGCTTCTATATTTACACCAATCTTTTTTGATCAATGATCAATATACCTGCCACCGGCAATCAAATACACCATGTCTCAAGCTTTAATGAACTTGTATCTACGCCCTTTGATGAGGCAATAAATGCCATTTGCTGGAAACGTACACTGCAGGGCGATTTTGAAGAGATCGTTAATAAAGGAGCATCAAATGAAAATATAACGGTACTTGATCCCGAGGCACTTGATGCCCTGCAACTAAGTGAACAGGGGCAGCTTGCCCGTGCTATTTTGTTAGCTGATTATCATTTGCTGAAAGCACATGGTGCATTGCCCACACTCAATATAATCAAGTACTACGAACGGGACGATGACAACCTTTTTTTTCCAACCGATGTGTATTCTTTTCATGCTGACCGCTCCCCTGTACCAGCGGATACTTTTTTATGCACTTACTATGGCGCACCCAGCGAACTATTGCCCAATGCACAGGCCATTCAAAAAGTGCTTATTCCTGAAATACGGGATCAGCTTAAAAAATTACACAACGGACCCGAAGGAGAATTTGATTCATTTTTAAGTGAGCATTATTTTGATCTGCATTATACGGCTGCACCTGGTTCAAGCCCTGTTAGCCTTGGCATTGGTAATATGTGGAGGCTCGCCATTGATCTTCCCGGGAGCAAAGTACTCCCCTGTATTCACCGTGCCCCTAAGGAAAAAGACGGACAAAGCAGGCTGCTGATGATTTGTTGAAAAGAGTTGAGTAGTGCAAGACTTACGAGGTTTTCCACCCAGCTAACCTAAGTATTCCATGTACTTATTGCAGTTTAAGCTAAACGTAACTTCCAATAGCTATGTAAAAAATATGGCTCCCAAAAAATACCTGAATTATGTATAAAAATTTTCCGTTCCTTCCGTGCTTTCCGTGAGCCCATTCTATTAATGCCCCCGCTCTGTTATTTCAAAGTGTAACTGCTGTGCAGCATATCTTTCATTAAGTTGTTTGGTAATGCTGTTTACCACTCGTGGTTCAATCACTGCTGCAACATTAAGTTCCTTCACACTCCAATCCGTTAAAATAATGTTGGTAGCAGTATCATACTTACTTTGATGTATAAATGGTTGCAACTCCAACGGTACACTACTGCTGTCTTTAAAATGATATTGCTTTAACCTTTCTCTGCCGGAGTACATGCCTGCCGACAAAAATTTATCCCAATACCCAAACAAACCCAGTATGGGTAACAATACCCAACAAACAGCAACTACATAATTTGCAGGGCTCCTATACAATGCAGAATTTAATTGGTAGGTATTTTTTATAAAAAACAAATAGAGCAACCATATCATCTGTACGTTCCATGGCCATACCACTACATTATAATTGATTCCAGTTGGTCCGAGAAATAAGAGGATGAAAATATGCATGCCAATCAGTAACCATGCAGCAGGCTTCATAGTTTTAATAAACAGCAATCCCAATGCCCCGCTTATTTCTATCAATGGAACTACAAAGCCCATCCACTGAACAACGCGGTTATTTATGATATGATTGGGCAGTTTGAAAAAACGTTTCAACATGTGCACTGACCAAACTGAATGAATAAAGCCGGCATTTATTTTTTGTAATCCGCTAAAAAGATAAGTGGCTGCCGTCATAATAATGATAGCCTGAATTGCCTTTTTACTATTGCCTTTGTTAAAAGCAATGGCAAAAAATGTAAACAAATATTGATAGTGCCAAGGTTGCAGCCTGTTTTGATCGCCCAATATTATAGTGGATTCCGTTATAATCACTGCAATCATCACCAACCTGTTTTGGGGCTTTATGATTAGCCAAAGGGCTAAAACCGTAGAAATAGCAAAAAGTAAAACATGAATAAATGAAGGCAATTCTACAATTGGAACCAATGGATAATTTCTATCTGTAAGCCAAAGTTTGATGCTTATAAATTTCATCGCCAACCAAAAAGCAGCAATAATTTGAGTAAGTCGCTTTACTATTTGATCGTCATTATTCACTTTAACTTATTTTTTTTAGGGTATGAAAAAATAAAAATAATCAGAAATAACGGCAATCCTATTCTGTTTTAGAAAACTAAAATTGATTTGTTGTTGTATATAGCAAATGTAAGGGGCGTTATTAATTGTTACCTTCGTGCTAATTAACTAACTTCATCAACAAACGTATTTAAATTTCAATACATGAGTAACCAATTAAATGGTGCATGTATCATCTAAAAAATAAAAATGGGCAAATCGCAGGAAACATTCAGCAAAAAAGAGAAAGAAAAAAAGAGATTACAAAAGCGGCAGGAAAAAGCCGAGAAAAAAGAAGAACGTCAGGCAAATGCACGTAATGGCAATGATTTGGATCTTATGCTAGCTTATGTGGACGAGAACGGTCAGATAACCTCTACCCCACCCGATCCTAAAAAGAAGAAAGTATTTAGTGCAGAAAGCATACAGATTGGTGTTGCCAAGCAAGAACCTGAAGATCCTGCTGAATTGTTGAGAAGCGGTGTTGTAACCATGTTCAACGAATCCAAGGGGTTTGGTTTCATCAAAGACAGCAAGTCAAACGACAGCCTTTTTGTACACATCAACTCACTAATAGACCGCATACGCGAAGGCGATAAAGTAACTTTTGAAGTGCAGATAACCCACAAAGGTAAGAATGCTGTGGAGGTGAAGAAGTTGGTTGTGTAGGTAATCGACTTTTTCGTAGGGTTTGCACTATTCTAAAGGAATCAGTCCTTTATTAATAAAGAAACCAAATTATCATATATTTTCAAAAGCAAGTTCTATTGAGGACTTGCTTTTTTATTTACCCTAAATGCAAATTCTAATGCCGATAATTTTTTATTTGTTTCAACAATTCAAATCACACTATTAATTACATTTGAGAGTAATAAATTTTAAGCAATGATGATTGGGAATCAATTTCGTTTATCTGCATTAGTGATGATAGTATTATTATTTTCAAATGTCATTATCGGTCAAAGTAAAACGGATACAATATACTTCGATGAAAACTGGTCAATTTGTGAAAAACCCGTTGCACTGTATCATAGAATATGTACCCTAAATCTTGTAAAATCTATTTTTTATATTGGGAATGTAAATGACTATTATGAAAATGGAGTTTTGGCAATGTCCGGAAATTTTAATGATAAAGGGATTAAAAATGGACTGTTCAAATTTTACAGAACCGATGGTTCATTACAAAAGGAAGGAAATTTTGAAAATGGTGAAATGAAAGGGATATGGAATTACTATAATCCAAACGGAAAATTACAGGTTCAATTTGATTGCAAAAGTGCTGTTGATTTTACTCCTATACTTGTTATTAGTAATACAGGCGATACTTTGATAAAAAATGGTAATGGCCACTTTATATTTAATACGCAAAATGATCTACCGCAAATATTTCCTTCTTCTGTGAACTATACTGTCGAAGGTTCAATCAGTAATAGTAAAAAGAACGGTCAATTTTTTTATTGGATTGGGCAACAAACAGACAAGAAAAAAGTGCTGGGAACAGAAACATTTAAAAATGGAGAATTTAAGAAAGGCTCAAATGGATTTGACGGTACAAGTAGAGATATGCCAACTATATATCTTAACTTACTAGCCGAAAGCCCTCTTGGGAACACAGATAATTTTGAACATTCAAACGTGGTCTTTGGCTATGGTAATGAAGGAGATCAAAAATTGATTGATTTTCTAGCTAATGGCACAATCCCTGAAATGCAATCCGCTTCTCAATCTTATCAGGAGAACATCAAAGACATTTACAACATTATTGGAACGGTCATGAGGCAGACTTTGAAATCTGATAAAAATAAAAACATCAATTATTCTTTTCCTCCCGAAGGCATCAGTACAAATATTTATTCTTTTTCTCACCCTCTTTCACCAACCAATAAACCAAAGGAAATACATTTTACAGCCACCCTTACTATTGATGCAAATGGATATGTTACCAATTCAGTTTTCAAAGGAAATTTAGGTAAAGAAGAAATAGGTAAAATGAACTATTATCTTTCAAGGTTATCGGGTCTTAAACCACTTTTGAAAAATGGACAACCAATAAATAGTGAACTAAAGATTGGTTTTATCTCTCTCTTTGATGAAAGCTTGAATAACCCTAAAAACGAAAAAATGGTGGGTTGTAGGTATATTGCCTACAATGCTGACAGCACTGATATGAAGCAGGTAAATAATACTGATCCAGTGGCTCTTTCTGAAATGGTTGACAAACCGGCAGAACCTGTCGGGGGCAACGAGGGCTTAAAAAAATATCTTGAAAGAAATTTAAATGCATTTATTCCTACTGAAAGAGGAGCCCCGTTTGGATATTATTCTGTAAAAGTGAGTTTTATGGTTAACGAAGATGGAAAATTAACAGACGTAAAAGCAGAAAATGACCCAGGATATGGAACTGCACAAGAAGCAGTAAAAGTTATTAGCAAAATGCCCAATTGGATTCCTGCACGTAAAAATGGTAAGGCTTCAAAGTACTTTTGTAATCAGTCAATCACATTTGTAGTCAATAAAGAATAAAAAATAAGATAGAAATCGAATCCTGTTTATAATTTCAAAAATCATTAATCAAAAATTTGCAACTACTCCTTATCCAACTGAAAAGAAACACTTTGCCTCGCTTGATAAATAACATTTTGGTTATTGAGAACAGCAGGCTCCTACTCCGTACAACAAACAAACGGCACCTCCACTAATGGAGATGTGCGCAATATCCTATAGTTGCCGAGGTTGTTGCTAAGTGGTTTGGTTTGAATGGAAACCTCTGAAAACTCACCAAACTCACGACTTGCTTCGTGGTGGTCACCCCTATTCATTCTCTCATCGTTTCGCATAGTTCGGGTTCGGTAGTCTTGCTCGTTGGTGATGTTGCTGAATACTTCAACACACAACACACTTAGCGACAAGTCGTGTGGTAACCCATATGCATCCAACAGCGCATCTATCTCTTTGTTGCTCCAAAAGGTAGTACCGTATTTGGTGGAATCCTGACTCTTTTGTGCCAGGTCGGCATAGGATACAGGTTTTATGTAATTAAGGTTAAGGTCATTGATATTCATCTTTTTCAGTACCAGATTTTTATCCACCATGGGGCTTAGCAAACGCTCATTCATACCTATTTGCCGCCTGAAATCCATTTCCTTAAGGTATGCTTTTTCGTTGTGCATAATTTTAAAGCTCCAATGCATAAATCTGTCCTCCAACAATATGTTGCGGTAGTCTTTTAACTCTTTTGTTGCATCGTTATTGTCGGCTTGTTTTACCTGTGCATACAAGAGGCACCACAACTGTGTCCGCGGTGGATTGGCAGTTACATTTTTGCCATTAAAAACCGCAGTTGCATAAGGTGCTGTTACATACATTTTCTCTTCATCCCTGTTTACGGAACAAGTGAGCGTAGGTGCAGGATGTTGTATGCCTGTGGCTTTTAAGGGTCTGCCAAAACGGCCTTGAGCGGTACTCCAGATACGTGCATGTCCAACCCTGAATTCATAGCTGAAAAATCCAAATAGTTCTGGTGATGATTCATTCAAACCCGGGGGTAAGGGGAGGAGGTAATGCTTGTCGCTCAACAGCGATTTCTCCATCGGTTGCATAGCGTTCATACCTGCACTGTCATCACTGGCGCCGGGCATTATCACCCTTATGTATTCAGGGTCAAGATTCATGGCAGGGTCTGCCAAAGGCTTCTCCAAAGAATGATTGTTGTTACTGATCAACTGGTCGGGTGAATAAGCCATTACCCTCGCAAAATACAGGTCATGCGGGTCTTGTACAGGCTCTGTAAATTCGATCCACAAAAATCTGCGACGGGGTTCTGTTGTAGAGTAGCGGTCGTTTCTATGATATGGCGATAACGCAATACCTGCCGATGCAATCTTTGGTATCTGAACCGGGTTAATGGTAACAGGCAATTGTAATGTTGGAAATGTGAAATCGCCGTCATTGTCTGCACCATGATCTTTCTTAAACACTGTCTTCACCGTGTATTCTACTACCAACAAATCAGGAAAATCGGGGCTGCTGTCACTTTGTTCTTTCTTGGGTTCTACCGCATCTATGAAAACCAGTTTGGTGTATTGCCTGTCAGGGTTTTGCAGTGCATTAAATGATACCGAGTGTTTAATATCAATTTCGCCGACAACTTCGTCCTTCACCTCAGAAGGACTGCCTTTAAAGAATTTTTTGCGGGAAATAATAAAGCTCAAATCTTCCAGTCCATCCCAGGTCCAGTCGCGGTTAATGTCGAGTGTGACACAGCACAACCAATGGTGATAGAGTTCTTCTTTACTAGCGAATGTCAATGCAGAATTATCAGGCGCCAATGTATGCCTGATGCGTGCCGAGCAGCCAAACTGTATGCGTTCACCTTTCTTACCAACAAGGTTGAGGCGATTGTTTTCTATCTTGAGTTGCTGCGCCAAACGTTGCACAGCATCAGGAGTTTTAACAGGTTCTATAAATATTTTGGAATGATTTTTCAGCACACTTTTTGCCAAGGGCATTTCATCAGGCTGAAGATAAATGCCTTGCAAAGTCTTGATTGAAAAGAGTTCTTTCTCAACACCTGATTCTTTGTACAGGTTAATGTAGGATGTGCGGCCATACCTTGTATTATAGGCCGGGTCAGTTTTTTCCAAACCATAGTAGCCAACTTTCTCTGCACACACGGCACGAATAGTCAAACGAATGGCTCTTGCAGTTGGCAATATTATTTCATCCATCAAATCAAGTTCCGCCTGGTTTGAACCTAAGTCGCCCAAGTCTGATGTATCGCCAAATTTCAATACCGGTGCATCAACATATTCTATTGGCACAACCAGTTCGTTATCAAAATCATCATCATTGGCCGGCAAACTAAACTTCCTTTTTGTTTTATAGAGGAAAGCATAAGACTCTTTACCTGTAAGGCTTAGCTGGTAATCCATTTTTAAAGCTTGTACTTCTACTGTTATTTCAACACTTTCCACATCTGGGTCAGAAAGACCTACATCGTTTATTTGAATGCGTTTTCCTGCTGCGGCTGCTTCCTGTAATTGCAGTTCTATTTTAGATAAAATGCGGGCTACAGCATTGGTATATTGATTGGTGTAAGCAACCGATGGATAACTCAATAATGGCCTTTGCAACTTCAGCGATGGAAGCGAATAAACAGCCCCATCTTCATTGGCCGGAACACCTTCTAAACGAACAGTTGTTGGTGCCACATATCGCTTGAAATGGCAGGTTGTTTCAGGATGCAAGGCATCATTTTTTGGAGTATCATCTAAAGCAGGGCCACCGTTGGTAA
This sequence comes from Segetibacter sp., assembly GCA_043736115.1. GTDB lineage: Bacteria > Bacteroidota > Bacteroidia > Chitinophagales > Chitinophagaceae > Segetibacter. The sequence goes on from JAYTDC010000105.1 coordinate 7,918, forward strand.
TGTCTGTGTAGCGTATTCGAAAATCATATACTCCACTATACTTCAGTTTTGTATTAATGTCAAGCGGGTCATATACTTTCAGCAGTTGGTTCTTGGGCGAGCCATCTACATTGGTTTTTACATCGGCCTGCACGGCTTTGTCATGTTGGTAAATTTCGATTGCTTCTTTATCGGGCAATACCATAGAATGACCGCTCCAATTGGCAAAATACATGGGTAACCAATAACTCTTATTAGGGTCGCCATCCAGTGATGAAGGATATACCTGGAAAGGTAGTTCACCGGTGAATTGCGGTGCAGGTTGTCCGGGTACCAAACCTCCAAGCGGGTCTATGCCGGGCTTGGTTTGCACTTTATTTAGAGGATTCCAATCTGGAGTTCCGTTTTCTTTCACATCTATGTGGTAGCCCATTACACCAGTTGGAGCATCTAAGCGAACACCGGGTGTTGCATCATCCTCGGCCATTTGCCGCACATACCATTGGAGTATTTGTTCATCATCCCAACCAAGTCTAATGCCACTGTCATGTGTCGGGTGAAAGCCATCACTTTTTTCCTCAAGCAAATGCTGGCTGACGGGTTGAAATGAGTGCAATATTTTTCCAAAGCCATCATCATAATCCGCAGCTTCTATAAATACATTGTCAAAGTTGCCCGGAGCCGGAGGTTCGGGGTCGGCAACATTGTTTTTTATCAAAACAGGAAACAGGTTCGCAGCAAATAATTGCCTTGCCTCACCTGCTTTTAGTTGCGGTATTCTGGCTGCATATTTCTTAATGAAAGTTGCGTCAGTTTTCAACTGCTCCTTGTAATCGCTGTCGTCGGCAATGTCTATGTGCAACCAACCGCCCTGCTCAAAATCCGCAACATCTATCTCAATAGTTGTTTTATAAATAAACCCTGCTTCTTCTGCCAGTAAAGGATTACGGAGAATGTGGGCAAACACCTTTCCCCAGCTAACTGTATCAGAAGATTGCTTGAATCCCGGAAATGGTTTTGCTTCTCTTACCGCACAATGATAACTATCATCAGTAACGCCATTGCCCTTCAATTTTGGTGCAATAAAATTGAACGACTGCCGATAAGTTGCCGGCAAATATTTCTTAATTGATTGAAGTCTTTTCTTTGGTGCATTGGCTTTGTCAATTAACAACTGGTTGGAGTCGTCCCTGTTTTCAATATTGAAATGACTGCCATCCGCCAGCGTGGTAAAAATTTCAACCTTATGTGCAGGATGTGCTGTAGGAGCAGGTTTGAACATATCCATGTTCAAAGTATTGGGAAACTTTTCCAACCCTTTTATGATTGCAGCCTGAAAGGTCAGCTTTGCATTTACAAAGGCTGGAACCGGGTCAGGTATGGGCGGCGTTGCTTCAATAGCTGGTTTAAAAGGGTTCTGACCACGAGGCAGAAACAATACATTTACCCGCAAAGAATTCACTCCGTCAAAGTGCTGCGGAAAGGTCATGATGGTGAAGCGTTTATTGTCGGCCATGATCGTTCGTTTATAGTTAATTGGTTAATTAGTTTATTGGTATTGTTTGTCATCGTTGTTCGTGTTCTTTGCTGATTGCTTTCATTTTTTCTTTTGAGGCGAACTTTAGTTCCCTAGTTAAACTTCATAGGCGTCGCACGTTTCACCTTTGCTGATGCTATCTAGCTTTTCCAACCGTTTGCTCAACACAACATGGAAAAAGCCTAATAGGATTACCTAAAGTACAAGTGAGTGACACAACCCAAGCCGAACAAAGAACAAATGCCGTTTCCATAAAACATACTTTATTGTCATCTCTTTTAGATTTTGACTTTCCACTTTTGACCTGTCTAAAATCTAACTACTAAAATCTAATATCTACTCCTAAGCTATCTGCCTTGCCTCTTCCCACGACTCGCTAAAGTCTATGTTGATGACAAGGAATATGCTGATGTCAATGGCGAATGTTACCTGTGCTGCACAATCGGTTCTGTTTTCAATAAGGTTGCGTTTGATGGTGCCTTTGGCTTCAATAGTAATGGTGATGCTGACAAGGCCGCCAATCAACTCTGCATGTCCGCGGAACAGCAGGAATGCAGAAACAACTACTTGTGTTTTATCAACCGAAATTTCTACACCTGCCATATACATCACACTCACATTGCCCACCACAGGAAGCCCTACTACCAACTGAACACCAAAACCAAATTTCATGTGCAACGAAGGGCCTTTGGCTGTGTCACCGGCTATGCCCAGGTTGGCCTGACCAACCGCATATACAGTAGCAGCGGCAAGTGATACACACATCACTCTCACTTGCCCGTAGAAGTCAACAAATGCACCTGCCGTTGGCAACAGCTTTTTAGCGTCGGTAGTTATCATCAGGGCTGCATTGAAGTACATTCCTACCTTTAAAGATGCCTCCAATTTCAATGGCTGTGTAGGGTCTTCATACAATGGGCCAAATGGAAACTTGATGACAGGAATTTCTTTGGCTGCTTCAAACTTGTATTCCCATGTGCCGGCACTGTTGCTCATGGCCACTTTCAAACCTTTCTTCAATGCGGCTTTATAATCACCGCCGCTCAGGTCTTGCAGTATCTGCAAAATGTCCATGGCTGTTTGCAGCACCGGGCTAAATTCTATTTCCGGAACGGGCAAGCCTCCCAGGCCTCCTTCGTCACCTCCATAAGCTGATTCCTGTCCTTTCTTAGCATCAAAGTTTCCTTTGATTGTCATCAGTCGTGGGAATGGCCCGAGGTCAACCACCATTGCCAGGTTGTTCATACGGCTCTTCCATTTGTCAGCAATGTTGCCTGCCATGGAGTCCACATCAAAATTGAGTTTGCCTTTGTCTTCAGGCTTACCTTTCGGCGTAGCCTTATACTCAATATATATTTTCAGGAAGTCTTCGTCTATCAGTTTCCAATCGCCGGTGGGGAGGTCAAAATCCTCTACGTTTTTCAACAGCTTGTAAGCCTGATCCTGCAACTGACCGGCAGCATCAGCCACATTGCTGGCAACTTTCATCAATTGGAAAACCTTGTCAGCACCGTCTTTCAGCGCACCTTCACTAAACTTGCTAAAGTCTAAAGGAATGGCATCTTTGAAATTACTGATGGCATCACCAATATTTGGAAAGATGGCTTTGGAACTCATCATGCGGTAAGCATCTGCAAACAATGGCGGTGTTTTGCTCATCAGTTGCTGCACGCCTTCCTGGAAAGCCGGAGTGAGAAACAATGCTTTTTGTGTACCCGTATTTTGTAGAAATCCAAAATTAATGGTATTCAAAGCCGGTGCCCGAAGCAGCTCCGTAGGATTGGCAATGCGGAGCAAATTGTCTTTGGGGTTTCCTAATAGTGTAACATCTCCTTTACCCGTCATCACCAGTTTGCCAACCCTGATTAACGGAATAGTTATATTTTCGGGTAAAGGCACCACCTCACCACTTGATGCAGTGTGTCTTACCATACTCCACGAACCGTCTTTGGGCAATATGGCACTTCCTCTTGCTGCGGCAATAAATACATCGTTGGAATTTCCGGTTATTTCATTACTTACATCAACCCGGTTCAGCCTCATTCTTTGGTTACTGCCGTTGATATCAACCACACAATTTACAGCAGCACCAATAGAACCACCTGCATGAGTTATAAGTTGAGTAAATGCAGCAGGGGAAAGCGGTACACCCATTGGTGCCAATTGTACATAGCCCACTATGCCTTTACTTGCGACCCTGCTTTGTGCATCGCCGCCCTGGATGACTCCTTCTATTTCAATATTGGCATCAAAAGTTATTTTCTGTAAAACTGCGGCTTGCGAAACATTGCCGTCTGATAATTTTACTTCATTGTTTGCATTGAGATAATGGTCGCCGTTTCTAACAATACTATTGGTATTAAATGGAAGTTCATTTACCTCCACTATGTTTTTGATATTGAACAAACCTTTCACAATGCCGGGATGGATGTTATAATGCGAATCCTGCGGGGTTGTATTTTCTGTTTCGGGAGGAATGAGCAGGTTGTAATTAAAGTTAAACTCGCCATCGCTTTCGGCCTGCCAACCTGTATCTACACGATAAACATAACCGGTGTTGGTTCTGTACAATACAATTGTCCTCACCACATGAATACCCCATGGATAGACAATGCTGCGCACCTGAATTACTTCATGAGCAGTTCTTCCAACAAAAACATCAAACTTGGTTTGACTGGTTTGCGCTATCTGTGCATATGGGTTAAACCAATTGTTGAAAATACTGGCACCATAACCGCTGTAATCAATACGGGATAATGGTACTCCACGATTTTCTATCAAAGGAAACCCGGGATGAATGGAAAACTCTTTATTGAAAATGGTGCTTACGCTTCTGCCTAAAGTACCTGCATTGGTAAAATTGCCATTCGCATCCAATATGTTGGACAATTGTTCTATTGCACCATTAAACATCGGGAACTTATCTGTGTGCAGTTTTCCAGCATCAAATTGTACCTGTATGCCACCGCGAAGATCATTGTTGAAAACAGGCCGGTTGCCATGAATCTTTGGGGCATGAGGGGACTGTTTTTCCCTGCTTAATATGGAGAGTGCTTTTAGACCAAATGGCAAAGTGAAATAACTCCATGTAACATTTCCATTCTCTTCTTTGTATCGCCTGATGATGTCCTTGATAACAGGCTTTGGAGCCAAAGGAACATATTGAATGCTGTTGTTAAAAATACGGGTTGCGCCACCATCGTCAGGATAAAAGTTTAAGCCATCGGGTGGGTCACCGGCCACATGTGGAGCAGTCAGATTGTGAACAGGTTCCCATGCAATAAGTGGCAGCAAAAAGCTCCGGGTAAACAAGCTTGGAGAAGTCATTTGCTTATTCTCTATTTTAAATGGAATACTGTACAACGACTGTAATTGGTCGCTTTCAGTGTTTACGCCAAACTCTTTTATCAAACTTACCCTGCCCTTTCTGCCACCAAACGAACCAAAGCTGATGCCCATTTGATTGGCGTGGCTGCTAACATCCAACAGGGAAAAATCGTCTTTGAAAAAAGTATCCAAAAACCTGCTCCACCCATTGTCGTTAGCAACAGCACCACGTGTAAATTCACCAATGTTTGCACCTATGAAATCTATATTTTGGTTTTCCTGATTTTCATTAAATGTACCTCCAAAAGCAACTTCCTTTTGTTTAATGGAGGCAGGCAGAACAAACGGCAACAAATGAAAAGCAACATCTGCATTGTCGGGCTCGCCGGGTTGTACCAACCCAAATTTTACCTGGCAAAGTAATACCATAATCGGCAACTTCACATTGATGGATATGCTGTTGGTAGCGTGTGTATTGTCTGCCACCCGTGTTTCTACAAACCGCTGAAAGATGCCGATATTCGCTGCATAAGGATCGGGCAGCATGGGTATGTATTTATACACTGCAAAGGCCGTGTACAGCATTCCTTTATTTACCTTTTTCCAATCATGACTTAATTCTCCTCCAAGGAAACAGCCGTTGACATCTGATGTAGTAAAGAGTGCATTTTCCAATGCCAGCGACATTGTTTTTTGTGGAAATGGATTGTTGGGATCCTTAACAAAATTGTCTGCAATTATATTGTTGTCAAACAACAAGAGGGCTTTAAATGCTTTGTTGGCCATCAACACAAAGAATGAGTCTTTGGTCTTAATAGGTATGGGTCGTGCAGATACATCAATTGGTCTGTCGGCATCTACAGAGGCATTGACAACGGCATCTAACACTTCATTGCCATTGGCTACACTAAAAAACTGGAACTTGAACTGTTTACTAAAAGCGACTTCGGCTGATGATGCGTTGGGGTTTTGTTTATCCTGCCACAACAGGAAACGTTGCCTTGCATAGATGTTGGATGCAAGACCTGTAGCAACACCTAAAACTCCCGGCTGCCCTCCTATTATTACAAGGTTCAGTTGTATTGGCCCGTGTTGTAAATTAGTCCATGTAGCACTCAACCCTTTGTCGGCAATAATACCAATGCCACCGATACCTGCAGCAGGCAGAATGTTGGCTAAATCTAAATCAGCAAAAGGTAGTCCCCAGAAGGGTATCAGTATTTTGGCTTTGCCTGCAAACTGTGTAAAATCAGATGCAGATTTATTGATGATAAATTCTTCTTCAGATGCTTTTAAAGGAAAGCCAAGCTGCGCAATGTCTGCATTATAATTACCTGCCGCGCCTTCCCATTTATAGGAAATGGATTGCCCAAACATGAACGATTGGGCATTGCCAATGAAGTCAACTTTGCTGCCCGCACTTCCACTGAAATGAAACTCCAAAGTATCTGGAAGCGTATAGTCTGCATCCCTTGCATCTTGCCCAAATTGGCTGGTAATGTCAGCATCCGTTACTTTTTGTTGACGCAATTTGAGCTTGACTGTTACTACTGCATTCGAAGAAATTGTGGTCTTGTCCGCATTGATTACCGGCATTTCACTGATGTCAATGGTGCCGGACGAAATGGTAAGCCCTGTGTATTTTCCCGCAGGGGCATTGGCAGCAAGCAATGTAGAAAGTATCCAAATGCTGCTGTCTTTATCTAAATCGTAATGTTGCTCTGTAGGGGCAAGCAAAGCTTTGTTGGTACTGCTCCAGAGTTTGCTGACTGTAATATTAAACAGCAATGGGGGAAAGCCACTAACGTTATTGTAAATAGCGACTAATTTTTCGACTCGAAAAAAGTCGAACCAAAGGCGGCGGCCATCAATGTTTACAAAAGGGCCAAAGGTTCTATCGACTGCTGCACCGCTTGCCCATGAAGGAATAGAACGCAATGCATTCACATCACGAACCGGGGATTCACGAACAAACACTTTGAACTCGTTTTCCTGAATGCCCTCTGCACCTTCCACTTTCAACACTTGCTCTCGAAGGTCAGGATGCAGCGATGCAATGGTAGAAGGCTGAATGTTTTCGAATGCAAACTTTGGTAATCGGCTTTGGCTTAACTGTGCTGTTGTTGGCAACGATAGTTTGAGGTGTTTAAACAGTTCGTCGGTACTGACCGCAGGGTCGTTGGGATTGCCGGGTTGCAGGTCGCCGGTCAGGCTTGCTAGCCAGTTGTGGAGTGGATTTTCTTCCATCATAAGGCAGAATATTTGGTAGTTAATGTGGTAAATAGCCAATGTGATAATTAGCTAATTAAGAACACAATAAAGTTGTTTTGAATTGTAATGACAAGGTACGGTTATTAAGAACAAAGAAATATTAAATCTTTATGAAGGGTGGGGGATTATGTAGGAAGGGGGTAATTAAGATTTGATAACAAATTCGTTCTCAATGAAGTAATATGTTTTTCAAAAAAACTAACCCATACTATTAATCCGAAATTACTCAACTCTTATTTATCTTTATACTCAAAATGGAAAACAAGCCTCCGGGAATAGATAGAACCATAGTGTCCGCAAAATCATTTGCCGAAGCAAATGACCATGTAAGGTATTGGAAGAATAAATCTCCCTTGGAAAGGTTGAATGCTGCCTGTGCTATTATTAATCAGATATATGGTGTAACACCACAAACTAAAGTTGACAGGACAGTTTTGACGGCTAGAAAACATGCAAATGGCTAATTTATTCAACCAGGACTTTATTGAGTTCATTGATGCACTTAACAAAGAAAATGTTGAGTACATACTTGTGGGTGGTTATGCTGTTATATTGCACGGATATACTAGAACCACTGCTGATATGGATGTTTGGGTGAACAAAACAACTGATAATTATCTCAGATTGTCCAAAGCCTATGAACGATTTGGTGCTCCTATATTTTCTGAACACGAATTTTTCGAAGGTAAAAATGATGTTTGGGGGATTGGTATGGAGCCATTTCGCATTGAAATACTCAACAAAATAAAAGGTGTTTCATTTGATGAAGCATACAACATATGCCAATCATTTATCCAAGAAAATGTAGCGGTGAAATACATTAATCTAAAGCACTTGTTACAAGCCAAAGAAGCTGCCGGTAGGTATAAAGACAAAGACGACATTGAGCAATTGACTAAAAGCAAAGGCTGATATTTTCTACACCACCACATGTGTCTGCTTTATAATCCCCATTACAAATATGCTTTGCACGTGGCCAACATTTTCTATTTGGCTTAGTTTGTTTACGTGAAAATTATAGTAATCATTCATATCTTCGGCTATGACCTTGAGCATGAAATCAAATTCGCCGGAGATGTTGAGGCACTCAATTATCTCATTGAGTTCGTGGATGGTTTTGATGAATTTGTCGCCGGCATTTTTACTGTGTTGCTTGAGCGATACATAGCAGATGACCATGAGGCCTTTTTTTACTTTGGTGTGGTCAACTAAAGTGGCGTATTGTTTTATAACGCCGCTTTCTTCCATTCTTTTTATGCGTTCATGTACCGGAGTAGTGCTTAGGTGTATTTTTTCGGAAATTTCTTTTACGGTTATTCGTGCATTGTGCTGCAAAAGGCGCAATATGGAAAGGTCTTTCTCATCGAGTGGATAATTGCCAATAGCTGTTTCTTCTTTTTGGATTGTCTTTGCCATAGTCAAAAAGTGTTTTATTCTACCGAAATGAAGGAATTGTTGTTTCTGTTCCAAAGTTATGGTTTAATGTAGAATATTTCACTAAGGATGTTAAATTTGCTTTCAGAAAGTACGTTATTGAACCACAGTGACAGGGAGACACAGATGGGCACGGTGTAAGGGTTAGGTGTAAAGGCTAAAGTGCTAGGTAAAATATGAGGAAGGGGAACAGAGATTAAAGGTACAAGTGAGTGACACAACGATGCTTAATAGAATTACAAATGTTGGTTCAGAAAGGTAAAAATGGAAGGCAAAACCAAAAAGTGGCAATGCTTCGTTAAGATTGACTTAATAGATTAATGAAAATGAACGAATGGTCGAAAGAAGATTGCTTCACTTCGTTCGCAATGACGGGAAAAATTAATAATTTATAATTCTCAATTCATAATTTAAAAGAAATGGAAACAACAAACACACAGATTGACTTTGCGCTTGGCTACAAGGTGGCCGATATGAGCCTGGCTGCATGGGGTCGTAAAGAAATTCGTTTAGCCGAGGCTGAAATGCCGGGTCTTATGTCACTTCGTGAAGAGTACGGTGCTACTCAACCACTTAAAGGTGCAAGAGTTGCTGGCTGTCTGCACATGACTATACAGACTGCAGTTTTGATTGAAACTTTGGTTGCCCTTGGTGCTGAAGTTAAATGGAGTTCTTGCAATATTTTCTCTACGCAAGACCACGCTGCTGCTGCTATTGCTGCTGCAGGCATTGGTGTATTTGCCTGGAAAGGTCAAAGTCAGGAGGAAGCTGATTGGTGCATTGAGCAAACATTGTTCTTTGGTGGTGCTGATCGTCCTTTGAACATGATTCTTGATGATGGTGGTGATTTGACAAACATTGTTTTTGACAAATACCCTGAACTAATCCAACACATCAGAGGATTGAGCGAAGAAACAACAACCGGTGTTCACCGTTTGTATGAGCGTATGGCTGCCGGTACTTTGCCTATTCCTGCTTTCAACGTAAATGACAGTGTAACCAAATCTAAATTTGACAACAAATACGGTTGTAAAGAAAGTTTGGTTGATTCTATACGTCGTGCTACTGACATTATGCTTGCTGGTAAAATAGCTGTTGTTGGTGGATATGGTGATGTGGGTAAAGGTTCTGCCGCTTCTTTACTGGGTGCAGGCTGTCGCGTAATTGTTACTGAAATTGATCCTATCTGCGCATTGCAAGCTGCTATGGACGGCTTTGAAGTTAAGCCTATGATTAAGGCTGTAGCAGAAGCTGACATCATAGTTACAGCTTCTGGTTGCCGCGATTTGATTACAGAAGCTCACTTCCGTGTAATGAAAGATAAAGCTATTGTTTGTAACATTGGCCACTTTGATATTGAAATTGATATGGCATGGTTGAATAATAATTATGGTGCAACTAAAGATACTATCAAACCACAGGTTGATATGTATACTATAGAAGGAAAAGACATTATTGTTTTGGCAGAAGGTCGCCTGGTAAATTTGGGTTGTGCAACTGGTCACCCATCATTTGTAATGAGTAACTCTTTCACCAACCAAACTTTGGCTCAAATAGAATTGTGGACTAACCACAAAAACTACGAGAATAAAGTTTATGTACTTCCAAAGTATCTTGATGAAAAAGTTGCCCGTCTTCATCTTGGTAAAATTGGTGTTGAATTGGATGAACTGACTACCGCTCAATCTGAATACCTTGGTATCAGTAAAGCAGGTCCGTTTAAGCCTGAGATGTACAGATATTAGTAGTTAGAATCAAGATAATAGATTTTAGATTAGAACCCGCTTTGTAAACAAAGCGGGTTTTTTGCTTATAGAGTTGCTAATAAAAAAATTCAAAGCATTGGTTTTAATGCATTTTAAAAAATAATATTTTTCAAAACTTCATGGGCAGCATGCGGAATGATATAGGTATTAGTATATAGTTCTTAGTATTAATCAATTAAGTTTTAAGACATGGGCCCGTTTTGTTTTCAAAGCGGGTTCTTTATTTTTTGAGGTACTAATAAAATTTCTTTAAGAAGGTGATTTGTTTAACTGCATCTTTAAAAATTGTATATTTTTAGTTTTCACTGACAGCAGCATTGACGCTTAATTCAAACTATTAAAACAATACATAAAGCTTTACGCTGGCAATTCATACAGATATTTGAGGTATTAAAGTGTGGCAGATTAATTCTGCTCAACGTTAATATTATTATTAGATTGGTTATAAAACCATTTAAAACAATACTTATGTTTGCGTTTCAATTATTTTAACTTTCGTAAAGTATTATGCTATTTAATTCATTTCAATTTTTAATATTTTTTCCGGTAGTTACTTTAATATATTTTCTTTTACCGCACAAACTGCGTTGGCTTCATCTGTTAATTGCAAGTTGTATTTTTTATACCGCCTTTATACCTGTTTATATTCTCATTTTAATATTCACTATTATCATTGACTATATCGCGGGTATCTTAATTGAAAATGCTCAGGGCAGCAGAAGAAAAACATATCTCTTAATCAGCATAATAGCCAATGTAGGTGTATTGGCTATTTTTAAATACTTCAACTTTTTTGTTGATAATGTCAATTCTATACTTGGTGCATTTCATATTACCACACAGCCTTTACCCTTTTGGAATATCATTTTACCAATCGGTTTGTCGTTCCACACTTTTCAGGCCATGAGTTATACCATAGAGGTATACCGGGGCAATCAACAAGCTGAACGCCATTTTGGTATTTATGCCTTGTATGTTATGTTCTATCCACAGTTAGTAGCGGGCCCTATTGAACGACCGCAAAACCTATTGCACCAGTTTCATGAAAAACATTATTTTGATAATGATAGGGTAGTTAAAGGATTGAGGTTAATGCTATGGGGGCTTTTTATGAAAGTTGTTATTGCAGATAGGCTGGCAACTTATGTAAATCCTGTTTATGGTAATGTGTCTCAACACAACGGCACCTCACTTTTGCTGGCTACATTCTTTTTCTGCCTTCAGATTTATTGTGATTTTGCAGGATATTCTTATGTTGCTATTGGCTCTGCTAAAGTAATGGGCATAGACCTGATGACAAATTTTAGGAGGCCTTATTTCTCCCGAAACATTGCTGAATTTTGGTCCCGTTGGCATATGTCATTGTCCACATGGTTTAGAGATTACGTTTATATTCCATTAGGTGGCAACAGGGTAAAAAAATCAAGATGGTATTTCAATTTATTTATTGTTTTTTTAATTAGCGGTTTTTGGCATGGTGCTGATTGGAAGTTTGTAATATGGGGTGCATTACACGGATTTTATTTGGTCTTTGCGTTAGTAACCTTTAAATGGCGGAATAATTTTAACCACATAACAGGGCTTACAAAAATGCCTCGACTGCTGCATTTTTTGCAGATACTGGTAACTTTCGTTCTTTGTGGTTTTGCCTGGATTTTTTTTAGGGCCAACAGTCTTGATGATGCCTTACTTATTATTAATAAAATTGCCTTTGATCATGGCTCTTTATTTGGTGGAAACAATCCTGCAGTATTACCTTACTGTGCAATAGGTATTTTTATACTGGTGTTTGTAGATTTTAAAACTGAATTTTTTAGTGGAAGTTTTCTGCTGTTTTACAATAAAAATGTGTACGTCAGGTACCTGTCCTATATATTTATAATTGTTACGCTTTTACTATTTGGCGTTTTTGATAGTGGGCAATTTATTTATTTTCAATTTTAATCTGGTTTACAATTAGAATGAATAATAGTAAAATTATTTTTTTAAAAAAGTTGTTTTTATTACTATTAATACTTGTGTTGATAGATGTAGCATTAGGAAAAACACTGGAGCATTTTTATTTTAAAATGAAAAGTGGGCAAAGCTCAAGGATAACTTATGCTATGAGCGAAACATATGAAGATGTAATGGTTTTTGGTTCATCAAGGGCTAATCATCATTATGTTACAACTTTGCTTGAAGACAGCTTACATACTACTGCTTATAATGCAGGTATAGATGGTCAGGGTATTTTATTTCAGTATAGCCTTTTAAAAGCTATGCAATCCCGGTATCAGCCAAAAATAATAATACTTGATCTTAACCCTGATGGTCTGGAGGAGGCCACAATTTATTATGACCGATTGTATGTGTTACTACCTTATTATAAAAAGTATAAAGAAATACAACCTATCGTAAACTTACGGAGTACATATGAGCATTTGAAAACGGTCTCTAATTTATATAGGTATAACTATTTTATATTGCCCATTTTCTACAATAATATTTTAAACAAAACCGACAAGGAAGATATAAAAGGTTATGAGCCACTTTATAAAAATATAAATCTTGCCAGGTTAAAAAACGAACAGAAAAAGACATTGCCTTTAGACTCCATAAAGGTTAATAATTTTAAATCTTTTATACGAGATGCCAATAGAAATAACTGTAAGGTTCTTGTTTACATCTCGCCGATTTTTAAAATAACTGAACCTACCCCAACCATTGAAATGGTAAAGAGAGTTTGCAATCAGGAAGGAGTATATTTTAGGGATTATAGCAATCACCCTTTATTTAAAGAAAGTACCCGCTTTTTTCATGATTTCAATCATTTGAATAACTCCGGGGCTGAAGTCTATACCCATATTGTTTCAGAGGAAATTAAAGCCAATATAGGTAGTAACTGATTTATAACTACATCGTCTTTAAAAATTTGAATGCTCTAATAACATTAATGAAAAGTATGTGTTTAGATGTTAGTTTGTAAAGATGTTTATTCAAAATGAATGTATTAATTATCCATTAAGTTGTGTAAGAATTATTAATATCATTTACTATTTAGGTATTGCGGATTCTTTGTTTTTTTTAAGTACTTACCAACCTTATTCGTTTTATAATTATCCAAATAATTTCTGCACTTAATAGTGCAGTTAGCGCATATAACAAGGCAATAATTGAATTTCCACCCGATACGATAATTGCATAAATAGCAATTAAATAAATTCCCAAAGGAAAAAGTGTCATTATAATTAACCCTACAATATTTAGGGGAATTTTAAAAGGACGAAAATCGTTGGGTGAAATATGCCTAAGCCTGATAAGCGATAAATATTCAAGAAATAAAGCAGCTCCATAAAGTGTTACATCCATTATTACTAAAGATTCAAACGTAAATAATACCATAACACTAACTAATACCGAACAAACAATAATGGAAAGATGAGGCGTTGCGTAAATTTTATGAAGCCGGGAAAACGCTTTGGGTAGCAAATTATCATAAGACATTGCAACAGGAATTCGGGATAAGGACAAAATTACCCCCGAATACAAACCCAGGGCACTTGCCATACCCCCAGCTGCTAATAAAAAGGCAAGCCACTTACCTGCCGCTAAAATACCAACTGCCGGAAAGCCCTGTTCCTGAAAAGTATGCAGGGGAATGCCTGTTCTAATAGCCGCATACATTGCTAATAAATATAAAATAAGAATCAAAATAAAAGACGCTGATACCGAAAATAAATATGCCTTTACTGGTCTTCTGATTTCCTGGGCATAGGTAGTACAATTATCCCACCCCAAAAAATTCCACATAATAGTAAAAAAGGCAAGACCCAGATTAGAAAAAGATGTGTGATTGATAGTTTGTACCGGAATTGAAAAAGAATACCTATTTAATACAATCCAAAACAATATTAAAAAAGGTATCATTACTATTAAACTCAATACAACAGAAACTTTAGCAACCGGTATAATTCCCCTTATATTTATCCAGGCAGATAGCCATATAATTGCCAGACAAACTGGCAACTTAATGCTATGAATTTCAGGAAAAAAATAAGCAGCATATTCAACAAATAGCACTGGATAAATTGCCAAATCTACAATGGTATATAATAGGGTCCACCAACCTTCATAAAAAGCCCAACGAAGTCCCAAAGCCCTCTTTACCCAATGATAATAACCACCTGTAACCGGCATCATACTATTGAGTTCAAGTACAACAAATATTGTTGGCACATCCCATAACAACGGTGCTATAATAAGTAATAAGAAAGCTGCCTGTTCCCCGGCATAGGCTAAAACAGGTTCTAATCCATAGGGACCGCCCGATACAGTAAGAAAGACCACACCTGTTAGCTGTAGAGTTCGTAGTTTATTGGACATTTAAATAGAATATTATATTGAAATTGTAACAAAGAAAAGATAAATGTTTAATTATAATGTTTTTTAAATCACATTTATAATAGTTCCCCTAATTAAGGTGTTAATATATTTCATATTAAATTATATTAAATTATATAATGTACCCTTTTAGCTTCCAAAGTTTAAGTTTGAGTTTGCAAATACTTGAAAAAAGAGCTTATAAGTTATACTTTTATAACTGTTTATTTCCTTTAAATAAAAAGAGGCTGCCTTTTTGAGACAGCCCCTTTTTATACTTAAGAATGAAAATTATTTAACCACAACTATCATTTTAATTGATCCAGTCTTGCTACCTACTGTGTAAACAACAGTATAAAGACCCGGAGCAAGTGCATTTTCAGCAATATTCTTATTCATCTTTCCTGCTGTATTCATCGTATTGTATTGTGCAACACGACGGCCAAAGGCATCTACA
>JAYTDC010000106.1:0-4035 GCA_043736115.1 Segetibacter sp.
AAAGGCTACCTGCTTAATTCTAAAAGTATCTCTTACACCGGTTGAAGCTACAACACTTGCAGTATAACTGCAAACATTGGTAGCGGCTGAAACCAATGATGGTAAAAAAGCCTTGTAAATATATCCCGGTGTAGTTGGGATTGATTTGGTAACGGCAAAAGTGGTGGTAGGGCTAACATTTGCGCAACTATTTCTTGCATAAACAGAAATAGTACCGGCTGATTTCATGACTAAAACAACAGCATTGGTTCCTTGTCCCGATTTAACTGAATTGCCAGTTCCTGCCACAGACCATGCATAAGTTACGCTGCTATTGTTTATTACAGTATAGGATTGTAAGGTATCGCATTGACTTACGTTCTTAACTCCAACAATAGCAGAGGGAGCACTTGGTAAGGTTTCTATTGGATTGATTACCACGTTTACAAAAGGGGAAACCTGATTAGCAGCATTTTTTGCTCTAACAGTATAAGTACCCGGAACTAAGCTAGAAAAGATACCTGTACTGTTTGAGAACGAACCGCCATTAAGACTGAACGCCAATCCTGCAGTAGGTGATGTTACGGTAATAGTACCTGTAGCAACACTGCAGGTTGTTTGTGTTACACTTAGAGAAGGTGCTGCTACTCCTTTCCAGAAATAAATATTGTCAATATAAACTATGCTGCCGCCAAATGGGGTGCCAACCAATTTGATTTGAGTTACGGTAGTTAAATTGATTGTATTGTAATATGAAAGCGGTATATCTATACTATTCCATCCTGTATTTGTAAGATTAATTATAAATCCTTTTTCAACAGTAGATGGAATGGTGTTTATTAAAAAGACCTCAAACGAAGTACAATTTGGAGTCCAGATATCCAGATGTAAATTCTGCATTGCACCAACATTAACCGTACCTGCAAACTCTACTCCCTGATAATTTAGGTTGTCATATTTCTTAGTGACGTTACCAGCTACCATAATATCTGTAACAACTGTAGACTGCCCCCAATTTGGAAACCAATTGGTTCCGGCAACATTGGTGTATGCTTCACTGAATAAAGAAACAACATCAGCAGCATTTCTTACAGGAGGTGTTGGTGCTGCCACAAGCGGTGGCGAAAAGGAAACAACCAATGGAGCGGTGGTTGAAGCCGTAACATAAGTTGCGGTTGCAGCCTGTGTTGCTGTAATAACGGTAGTACCAACTCCTTTAACAGTAACTATGCTGCCACTAATTGTGGCTACACTGGTATTACTACTTGTGTAAGTAAATGTACCTATACTATTACTTGTAGGAGCTGTAATGGCAAAAGGTGCATCACCCACCACTTTAGCAGGAATAATAAAATTGCTAAGTGTAGGCACATTAGCAGGTTTCCAGAAATAAATATTATCAAGATAAACACTACTTGTGCCTGATGGCAATCCAACAAGTTTCAACTGGCTCACGTTTACCAGAGCAATTGTATTGTATTGAGTTAATGCAATATCAAAACTATTCCATCCAGAAAATGTAGGTGTAAGTGTAACAGATTGTTCAACAAGAGCAGGACTTGTATTAATTAGAAAAACCTGCAATGAAGTACAGTTTGGGGTCCAGATATCGAGGTGCAGATATCTCATATTTTCTGCATTGGCAGGGCTCGAAAATTGAACGCCTTGATAATTAAAATTTGAATACTTTTTTGTGTTGTTGTTGACAATTACGTTATCAGCAACAATAGTTGATTGTCCCCAATTTGGAAACCAATCGGTACCTGTTTTATCCATATAAGCCCCACTAAATAATGACAAAACATCAGTAAAATTTCTTACAGGTGGGTTTGGCGCAGCTGTAGATGGTGAAATGGCCGGAAGACTGGGTGGTTTATAAAAATACAGGTTATCCATATACACTTTGCCACTTGCAGGCCTGCCTTCAAGTTTAAGTTGTAAGATATTGGCAAAGTTTATTCCGGGGAAATTTGTTGCATTCAAATCAATATCAAAACTGTTCCATCCGGCTAAGTTTGGTGTCAGCGTTACTTTCTTTTCAATTGGACCGGGATTGATAATAGAAACATCAAATGCTGTCACGTTTGAGGTCCATAAATCCAGGTGCATTTTGGTCATGCTACCTGCATTTACCGAAGGTGTAAACTGAACTCCCTGAAAATTTAAGTTGCTGTAAATTTTGGTACTATTACCTCCAATTACTGTATCAGCTACTATTGTTGTTTGTCCCCAATTCGGGAACCAATCTGTACCTAATAAATTTGTATAAGCATTGCTAAACAATGAAATCACATCTGTTGAAACCCTTACCGGAGGCGTAGAAGCGGGTATAGTAGGAGCAGATGAAGTTGTTCCACCGGTTTTATAAAAATAAATATTGTCAATAAAAAAATCAGCTCCTGATGTTGGTGCATCACCGGCAAACATGAATGCAGATTTTAAAGTCAGCAAATCAATATTCATTCCTGCTGCCGGATTATTAAAATCAGCCAATGGGATTGTTACTTCATGCCAGTTGCCATCTCTCACCAATCCATATTTTTGTGTTCCTGCACTAAAGTTCATCCATGTTTCACCATGTCCTGTAGTGAGTCCAATTTTAAATTGACCCGTGTAGGTAGATTTAAAATTAAACTTTAAAGAACCGGAAGAAAAATTTTGAAGATTTACATAATTATTTACAACTCCCATTCCAAACCAATCTCCTGCATTTGCATGTACAGCCCACAGTTTTGTCCCTTCAAAGGGAACAGGGACAGGAGTTGTAATAGTTGAAATATTATTCCAATAGTTTAGTACTGCATTTGTTCCATAATCCAATGATGCTGAAACAGGAGTGGTTTCGGTGAGCACTCCGAAATTACCGGTAACTGCTACATCGTTTCCAAGAATAAGTTCATCGCCAGGATTTTGATATAGCCTGATATAATCAACATACATTTTACCGGGTAAAGTAGCTGTTATGCCATTTTCATTAAAAATACCTGTGTACCCACCTCCTACTGCAAGATTTAATAATAAAAAGTGTGGGTTATGAAATTCAGTAAGGTTTGGGTCTGTACCTGTATTAAAACTATAAAACTCTACATTGTCAAGATACATTTTAATAAATTGACTGGTCCAAACCATTTTGTATAAATGATAGTCTACAGACAGATCAAGTGCTGCATCTTTACTTCCAGCATTGTAAACATGACCTCCACTTGCATTACTCCAATGAGTAGCAGAACTAATTCTCTTGTTGACCAGATTAGCAGCAATGGCAGATGCAGCACCTGCTTCCATTATATCAATTTCACCAATAGATGGCCACGATCCTCCAATTGTACCAAGGGTCCAAAAGGCAGGCCATAATCCATTTGCCATATTAGGCAGTTTTATACGAGCCTCAACAGTTCCATATTTAAAATGTAACCTACCCTCTGTTTTTATTCTGCCTGATGTAAAAGAACTTCCGTCAAAGTTTTCTCTTTTAGCTTCTATAAGCAGACTTCCATTTTCAATTCTAACATTATCTGTTCTGCTGGTATAATATTCAAGTTCAGAATTGCCCCAACCCCATCCTGCTGCACGTCCACTACCGTTGCCAAAATCATAAGTCCAGGTGGTTGAATTAAGGGTTGTTGAATTAAAATTTTCCTCCCAAACTAAAGTTTGAGCATTGATCATAAAATTAAATCCAAACAAAGCCAGGATAATTAGCACCAAAGTGGGCTTGCTTATTCCCAATAATAAATTGTACCGCAGATTATTTTTCATCATTGTTAAATCTTTGTTTTGGAAAATTATTAATTATAAAAAGAATTGAGAAATACTATTTACATAGATAAACAAAACAGGGTCATCAAATTGATGACCCTGTTTAATATATTGGATTTTGAGGTCTAAATCTATCTTTGGTTAACAACCATTTTAATTGATCCGGTCTTGCTACCTATTGTGTAAACAACAGTATATAGACCCGGAGCAAGTGCATTTTCAGCAATATTCTTATTCATCTTTCCTGCTGTATTCATCGTATTGTATTGTGCAACACGACGGCCAAAGGCATCTACA
>JAYTDC010000107.1:0-139304 GCA_043736115.1 Segetibacter sp.
TGAATTTTTCCATGCGCATAAGACAACATGAAAACTAAATTTGTTGCTTTACTTCATTATTCTCGGTCAGCCTGATAACACCCTGCAACGGCGATGCTACTTAGTTAAATTTGGAACACCAACATGGGCGAAACGAGTTTGATCTGCGGTTTTACGACCCGCAGACAGCCCGGTGGATAAGCACCGACCCCTACGACCAATATGCCAGCCCATACATAGGCATGGGCAACGACCCGGTCAACAATGTTGACCCTGACGGGGGATTTATATTTAATGCCATGGCTATGGTAATGGGTGGTGTTGGTGGTTTTGTAGCCGGTGGTATAATAGCATTTGCAAATGATGGTGACATTATTAAAGGAGCTCTTTTGGGTGCCGCCGGTGGTGTAGCAGCGGGCATGTTGGGTGGCAATTTATCTGGCGGGCAAGCCACTTCTTTTGCAGTAAGTGCAGGGCCTGCAGTTGCAGCTAATTTGGGGGCACAGGCTGTTACGGGTTCGGGAATGGGGAGAGGCGGTGGTGATTTGAATTTTGGACAAAGTGGAGGTGGGGGGAATACATCACACTCTAACTTTTATTTAACAGATAAAAATGAGAGTTTACGAAAGATTGCTGAAGATGATATAAAGAGTATTTTACCTTGTAATGATGAAGTACAAGGAAGGCTTTCTTTTGATAAAAACGGTAGGGTGAATTTTAATACGGAGGGCTTACAGTCAGATGATCCGGGTGTTGAATTGCTAACCAACTTGACTACGGCGAAGGAAAATTATGGGTATTCAGTTGATGATAATGTTACAGAATACCAACAAAAATATTCTAGTGACGAAAGACCAATTGGTGAAAGAGACAGACCTTCTAAAGTAAAGGTACCCAAAAATGGAATAATCAATAATTCTATGTTTCCCCTATTTGATATTGTTGCTGATGGTAGTCAGCATTTCGGAACTGTGCCTGAACCAGGGTACGATGGACATTTAAACGTTAGCTCCACTATTAAAGTGCGAGAATTTCAAAACAAAAAGGTTGTGAAGCCAAGACCATCAATTGTGTTCCATGAACTTTGGGAAAATTTTGAAAAAACTACAAATCATCAGTTTAGAAATGGTGTAGACCCAGGGCCGGCTCATAATCGAGCTGTAGATGCGGAAAAGAGATTTCATCCCGGAGATCATAGACTTAGCTTAAATCCTGGATTTGGGTATCCTTAATTTTTATCATTACTTAGACATTAAATTTGGAATATGAAACTTTGCTTTTTTATCGGATTTTACCTTTTATATAATAATATTGTATGGTGTCAAAAGAGGGATATAATCAATTCCTCTTTTAAATCATGTCTGACCAGGGAATATCTAGGATTAGACTCAAATAATAAGGTAGTTAATAGTGCTACGCTAGAGGATAAAGAATTACCTATTTCGTTTAGAAAAATAATTCTAAACCAACATAGTCTTGTACTTAAATTCATCTCTTGTGGCCTTACAACCCCGGAATGTTGGCCTATAAAAGATTTAATAATTTTCGGGGCTAAAAAAAATAAACATGGGATATTATTCGATACAATAACCTTGTTTAGAGAACCTCTTTTAAATGTAGACAGTTTTTTTTTAGCAATACCATCATCCAGATTTTATCAAGTAAATACTAATAAAACAGAATCGGTGAAAATAAATATTAATAAATTTGATTTCATTTATTTTTATAGTCGTGAATATTGGCTTACAGAATTAGATTTGAGATGTTTGAGGAATAAGATTAAAAAATTCAGGAGAAAATAAAAAAGCCCAGTTCCCCCGGTAGAGTGGTAATGTTCCCCCAGCTAGCGTAAGTGTTCCTTGGCTTGTTTGAAGTTTGAGCGAAGCATAACTTCAATACAACATGAAAGCAGGTCTTTGACCAGTAACATAAGGAGAGATTGCATAACAATTAAGTGCTTTGAATTAGCTTGAAAAATACAACAGCAAAATGCGTATCTAAAAACAAAAACCCCGCTTCAATCAACTTGAAGCGGGGTTTTAATCTTATTTCTTGCTACTATTTTACACCATTTCCTCTACTTTCATTCCTTTAGAAAGGCGTTTTCTGTCTTCTTCATCCAACATCACCTTGCGCATCCTGATGTTTTTTGGTGTTACCTCTATACACTCATCCTGCTGTATGTACTCCATACATTCTTCCAAAGTCATCAGTGTTTTTGGTGCAATGCGGGATGCATCATCGCTACCGCTTGCACGGTGGTTGGTTAGCTTTTTAGGTTCTGTAGCATTTACCACCAAATCACCCGGCTTTATGTGCTCGGCTATTATTTGTCCGGTATAAACTTCTTCACCCGGCTCTACGAAGAATGTGCCACGGTCTTGTAGTTTATCAATTGAATATCCTGTTGTTTTCTCCTGATTTTTAGAAATCAAAACACCATTATTTCTACCCGGTATAGTGCCTTTCCATGGTTTGTATTCATGGAAGCGATGTGCCATTACAGCCTCACCTTGTGTGTTGGTAAGCATTTGCGAACGCAACCCTATCAAACCTCTTGATGGAATGTCAAACTCAAGATGTTGCATTTCTCCCTTGCTTTCCATAACAAGCATTTCACCTTTGCGTTGCGTAACAAGGTCTATTACCTTACCACTCAATTCCTGTGGTACATCTACCACCAAAACCTCAAATGGTTCGTGTTTTTTACCATCAATATTTTTTACCAATACCTGTGGGTTACCAACCGTAAGTTCATATCCTTCGCGGCGCATGGTTTCTACCAATATACCAAGGTGTAGGATACCGCGGCCAAAAACCAAAAAGCTATCTCCACTGTCAGTATCTTCTACACGTAGCGCAAGGTTCTTTTCAGTTTCTTTCATCAACCTGTCTCTAAGGTGACGGCTTGTTACAAACTTGCCATCTTTACCAAAGAAAGGAGAGTTGTTGATGCTGAACATCATACTCATGGTTGGTTCATCTACGCTTATAACAGGCAATCCTTCAGGATTTTCTGCATCGGCAATTGTATCACCAATGCTAAAGTCTTCTAAACCTACAACAGCACAAATATCACCTGCCAATACCTCTGTTACTTTTCTTTTGCCTAGCGATTCAAAAATATAAAGTTCTTTTACTTTTGATTTTTTGTTGCCATCAGCAGTTACAAGTGTAAACTGTTGACCTTCTTTAATTCCTCCGCGATTGACTTTACCTATAGCCACACGACCCAAAAAGGTAGAATAATCTAAGGAAGTGATTTGCAATTGAAGGTTTCCTTCAGGTACTTTTGGTTCGGGAACATATTTTAAGATACCATCTAACAATGGGGTAATATCTTCACACTGCTCATTTTTATCATTGAACCAACCATTTTTACCAGATCCGTAAAAAGTTGGGAAATCCAATTGTTCTTCTGTAGCATCCAGGTTAAAAAACAATTCAAAAACTGCATCATGCACTTCGTCAGGACGGCAGTTTGGTTTGTCAACTTTGTTTATGATAACAATTGGTTTCAGGTTTAATTGAAGTGCTTTTTGCAATACAAAACGTGTTTGCGGCATTGGTCCTTCAAAAGCATCTACCAACAGACAAACACCATCAGCCATTTTCAACACACGTTCCACTTCACCACCAAAGTCGGCGTGACCCGGGGTATCAATTACATTTATTTTTACATCTTTATATACAACGGATGCGTTTTTACTAAATATGGTGATGCCACGTTCCCTTTCAAGATCGTTACTATCCATAATAAGGTCGCCTGTCTCCTGATTTGCTCTAAACACATTGGTCTGATGCAAAATTCTGTCAACTAAAGTTGTTTTTCCGTGGTCAACGTGAGCAATAATTGCTATGTTCCTGATATTCATAAAAGCCTTTTTCTTCTGCTAATACAGAATTGTTTTATTAAATGATAAAATCTGGCAATCAATTTTGGGGTGCAAAGGTAAGCTTTTGCATTCGGTTTTTTGGGTTCATTATGTTATGTTAACCTTAATGATACATTTTTCCAGTTTCATCATATATCAAAATCATGCCTTTTCAAGATGTTCTTTGCGTGGCACAAAAATTTTGTTATCTATAAAAACAAATAATTATGGATACTCAAAAAAAAGATAACGACAAAGCGGGCCTTGATAGTACACAAAGTAAAGGAATGGTGCCAAATGTAGGAACAGGTCCTGCCACGTCTATACCCGATGGTGGTGAAGAAGGCGAAGCAAAACAGCCTAAAGAAAACACCGGTAATATGACAGATATGGGCGGTGCTACGGGTGGTATCCCAAAATCTGAAACGGAAGGGGTTGATAATGAGGCCGGTAAGGAGGGAGCTTAGCGTTGGAGGTTTTTTGTTTATGCAGTGCTGCTGTAGTAAACTGGATATACTTTTTAAATAACTTTGATTGAATAAACTAATTATTTATGCAATCAAAAGCTATAACTGTTGAAGATTATTTAAAGGAGTTACCGGAAGAGAGAATAGCAGTCATAAAAAAATTACGACAGGCAGTAAAGAAGAATTTACCAAAAGGATTTGAAGAAGGAATGGGTTATGGAATGATTGGTTATTGGGTTCCCCATTCAATATATCCTAATGGTTATCATTGTGATCCAAAACTTCCCCTTCCGTTTATGAATATTGCTTCGCAAAAGAATTTCATAGCAGTATATTATATGGGTTGGGGTGCAAAACCCGGTTTATTACAATGGTTTACTGATGCCCATGCCAAAATATCAACAAAAAAGCTGGATATGGGGAAAGCTTGTATCAGGTATAAAAAGCCGGAAGATATTCCAATAGAATTAATTGGTGAATTGGCTTCTAAAGTGAATGTAAAAGAATGGATCGACTACTATGAAAAGAATATAAAATCTGCAAAATAAAATAACCCAAACTGCGCCTTCTTTGAAGCAGTTTGGGTTATTTTTTACATTCTTTCTTTGTAATTATTGAGGCTTATTGTTAGTAGAATCAATTACTGGCGTAGCATGAATCACACTTAAAATAGTACTGCGCATACTTTCCAGTTCTAATAATCTTTTTTGTTTTGATTTAATCTTTTCGTTCAGGCTTACAATTTTTCCTTCCATATCCAAAACATCATCATCTGCAGATTTTGCCGCATAACCATCTTTCAATGCCCTTGATGCTTTTTTGTCTGCTTCTTTTAATTCATCCAGGATTGCATTGGAAGCTTTGACCGCTTGCTTTCTACTTTCTTCTGCTGAAACTTTAGAAGTATTATGTGCACTTACAGCTTTAGCTTTTAGAACAGGCAATTCATTTTGAGCTATTTCCAGCTTTGCTTTTAAAGTAACAATGTCATTAGTAACACTTAGGTTTTCTTTATTTAGCTTAACCGTATCAGCAAGTGTTTTATAAGTTTTCTGCGAAAATGCACTTAGCGAAATTGTAAAAAGGGTAATTAGTAAAATTGATTTTCTCATTTGAAAAATTTTATAGAGGTGGGTTAAATTTCATGCCAAAAATATATGAAGGATAGGGTAATTGAAAATAATATTGGAATTGATAAGTAAAAGAAAGATTTTATTTTATAAAAAATGTATAAGTACATCGAGCCTTTTTTAAACCATTCAATATTATTTTAGTTTTCTTATTATCCACTATTTTCGCAGCCCAAAAACGATTTGTCATGCCCCAAAGTATCATTGTAGGTATTGGAATGTATGTACCAGAAAGCATATATACCAATGACCACTTAACCCAATATATGGATACAAGTGACGAATGGATACAGGAACGAACGGGGATAAAAGAAAGGCGCTACGCTCAAAGGTTGGGGGAAACAACCACAACCATGGGTATTGAAGCTGCAAAAATAGCTTTGGAACGAGCAGGAATTACTGCACAGGATGTAGATTTTATAATTTTTGCCACCATTAGCCCTGATTATTACTTTCCCGGTTGCGGTGTTTTGGTGCAGCGGGAAATGAAAATGAAAGAAATAGGAGCGCTTGATATCAGAAACCAATGCAGTGGGTTTATTTATGCACTAAGTATTGCTGACCAGTTTATTAAAACTGGTATGTACAAAAACATATTGGTGATTGGGAGCGAAAAGCATTCATTCGGACTTGATTTTAGCACACGTGGCAGAAATATAAGTGTAATTTTTGGAGATGGTGCGGGTGCAGTTTTGTTGCAGGCAACTGAAGACGGTGAAAGAGGAATTTTGAGCACACATCTGCACAGCAATGGCGAAAATGCTGAAGTTTTGGCAATGTATAACCCAGGCACACATGGTAATCATTGGGGCAATTTTGCAAAGTTTGAGGATGCAGAAATGGGTAATACTTTTATGAGTCATGCTATGATTGACGAAGCCATGAACTACCCCAATATGGATGGTCAGGCCGTATTTAAAAAGGCGGTAGAAAAATTTCCTGAAGTAATAAAAGAAGCTTTAGATAAAAATAATTTAACCACTTCTGATATTGATATGTTAATCCCACATCAGGCAAATTTGCGCATTTCGCAAATGATTCAAAAGTTGCTTAGGCTTCCAACAGAAAAAGTTTTTAATAACATAGAAAAATACGGCAATACAACGGCTGCCAGTATACCTATAGCATTGTGTGAGGCGTGGCAGGATGGCAAAATAAAAAAAGGAGACTTAGTTTGCCTGGCAGCATTTGGCAGCGGTTTTACATGGGGTAGTGCGTTAATACGGTGGTAATATTATTGCAGATAATACAATTGTCACGGTAAGTAACAAACTTTACTAAAACAGGGCTACAGAATATACAGCAATTATGGAAAGAAAAATATTTTACTTAATAAATCCAATAGCAGGCACAGGAAAAAAGGATACTATAGAAAACCTGATAAGAAAAAGAACAACAGAACATAATATTCTCTTTGACATACTACATACAAATGCGGAAGGCGATTATGAATACCTAAAGCCAAGAATAGAAAAGGAAAAAGTAACAGATATTGTAATGGTAGGGGGAGATGGTACAGTTAATAACATTGTATCTGCACTTGCAGATACAGGTGTAAACTTTGGAATTATACCTATGGGTAGTGGAAACGGCCTGGCTTTTTGCGCAGGCATATCCAAAAACCCGAAAAGGGCAATGGACATTATTTTTCTTGGGCAAAGTGGCTATGTTGATGCTTTTAAAATTAATGACAGGTTTAGCTGTATGCTTAGCGGTCTGGGATTTGATGCACAGGTTGCCCATGATTTTTCTACAAGTCATAGCAGGGGTTTATTAGCTTACTCGCAACAAAGTCTTATTCAGTATTTCAAAGCACATCCATATCAGTTTCAGGTGGTAATTGATGGGTTTTCATTTTTTACGGATGCATTTTTCATTAGTGTAGCCAATAGCAACCAATTTGGAAATCATTTTACAATTGCTCCTAAAGCAAGATTGAACGATGGTTTGCTGGATATCGTGATTGCTCAAAAGATGAATAAAGCCAAATTGCCGTTTGCTATTTTGCAGCAGATAAGGGGAAATAATAAATTGCAGCAGTTAGTTGAAGATATGTCTAAGAAAGACATCCTTTATTTTCAAACGGCTTCTTTGATAATTAAAAATCTGAAAAATGCTCCGTTGCATATAGATGGTGAACCCGCAATTACGGCCGAAGAGTTTAAAATAGAAATCATCAAAAACTGTTTTAAACTCCTGCAACCCATGGGTATTAAAAAATAGTGCAACTATATTTTTCTTTTTGAGGAAAGGAATGCTACTGTTATCAAACTCAACAATAAAAGCATACCGGTCAGTTGATGAAGTTGCGCCATCCATTCAAACAATCCAAACTTTCCTGCGGTTGCTTTTGGGCTGGTAATTACTGTAAGTATTCCTAAAAGAATTTGTGCAATTACAACAACTAGCGTAAAGTTTTTTGCTTTATTAAAAAGGGTTGATGAGATTTGTTGTTTTGATTTCCACCACCAATAAAATACTGCAATACCAATAGTATATGCCATTGTTCTGTGAATGAAATGGATAATTAGTTTATCGTATAAAACGTTATTCCAGAAACCATCTTTTCCTGTGGGAGGTATGATATATCCATTAATAGTTGGCCATGTTGGTGCAGCAGCAGCGGCTTTTAGCCCTGCCATAAATGCACCAAAAACAAGTTGAAATGAAACTAGAATAATCAAAACAATTGCACCCTTGTACAATGATTTGTCAGCAATTATTTGTGAGGGAGATATCGTAAGTTTTAAACCAAAAATCAACGCATAGCTAATCAGTAACATTGCTGCCATAAAGTGAACAGCAAGTCTTATGTGATTCACATAAACATCGCTATCGTTCAGTCCGCTTTTTACCATTATCCACCCCAGGGCACCCTGCATGGCTCCAAGTAAAAAGAGAATTACTAGCGGAGCAACCATCCAATTTTTAAAATATTTTTTTACTAGAAAATATATAAAGGGTATGAGGAAAACTACCCCAATCAGCCGGGCCCAAAGTCGGTGAAACCATTCCCAAAAGAAAATGAATTTAAAATCTGAAAGAGAAAAATCCTGATTAATGTATTTAAATTGGGCAATTTGTTGGTACCTGATAAAAGTATCTTCCCATGCTTGTTGTGTTAGAGGAGGCAATGCACCCATAATTGGCTTCCATTCTGTGATAGATAATCCAGAACCTGTAAGCCGTGTAATGCCACCCAGCAATACCTGTAATATTAACATTCCCACCCCTAAAAAAATCCATTTTGATACTATGGATGTTGACCTGTCTTGCTGCATATAATTGTATCAGTAATTGAATACATGTTGTCAGCAAAAATAACAGTTATAGAGGGTTTTTGTTTTCGATAAAAGAACTATTGTTTTTGAATCTTGAAAGTTTGTGTAGCACCGCCATCAACCACATGAATAAGATAAGCCCCGGCAGCCCATTTATTGGTACTTATATTTATTATTCCTGCAAATTTTTGCTGGTAAATCTGTTGGCCATATCCGTTTAAGATTTTCACCTCTACAGATCGTCCATCTGCATTATTAGAATTAATATACAAAACATCTCTCATAGGGTTGGGATATACTTTCACAAGTCCATCATTTTTCAACTCAACAACTCTTACTTTAGAATAACTGAACTTACCATCTTTGTCAACCATCTTTAGTCTGTAATAGTTTTTGCCTTTTACAGGATTGTTATGTGTAAAGGCATATTCATTCCTGTTTTCAGCAATTACAGTACCTGCTTTTTTAAATTGAACTCCATTTGTTCCATGCTCAATTTCATAAACAGAAAGACTGGACTCGTTTGCTACTTTCCAATGTGTATTCACTTTATTTACATCTAAAACAGCATTAAAGTCGAGTAAACTCAATGGCAGTGTTGTACCATTCTTGATATAAACATACTTGTACAAGTAGTTGTTGAAGCTGTATTGTTCAGGTTGTATTTGGTCTGGATTAATATATATAAACACGTTATACCAACCTGATGATAATGTGCTAACGTCTATATCTTCATCAACATGCATGGTATCGCCTGCTGCTAAGGCACTCAATGTTGTAAGTGGGTAAGTAATATAGCCACCTGCACTGTCATACATTACAACTTTAAGTTTAAGTAGGTCAAAATTATAATCAGAAACATTTTTAAAACCAACCCCTATGTGAAGCATTCCAGGAATCTGACCAGGCAGGGGTGATGCTGTATTAATAGTATCAGCTATGCTTAAATATATATTGGGTGCTATGGCACCTTCGGGTACAGGGGTATAGCTAATGTTCCAGTTGGTTAGTTGGTAAGGAGTGGCAGTAATACTATCTGTATTTGACAACTGCAATTTTAGTTTTGGAAATTGATTTACATCTATTGAGGAAATATTAAAACTATGTTGTGTATCATCAAGTGTAAATAATATGCTATCGGGCAAACCGGTTCTTACCGCTACTATGTTTAAAAGAGGATTGTCATTTCCTGCCTCAATATTAAAACCACTCCAGTTGACAGTATTCCATTGTTTGGCAGGGCCAAATACTGGCGACTCTATTGTGCCCTGCACGTTAGGGGTAAGGCAGTTTACGGTTAAGCTTATACGATCGTATAAACCTGTACTAAGGTTGTAGGTAGGCGCAAATGAACTATCTCCTTTTCTATATACAAATATCCATGTACGGGGAGAGTAAAATGAATCTATTCCTGAAAATCCTGCATTTTTCAATCTGTGATAGAGGGAATTATTTTGTCCGTATAGGGCAGTGTCTGCAGCCCAGTTTGCAGCATAAATACCATAAGGATAATCCATAATTACTCTGGCTGTAACAAATGCCCCTTTTGGAATTGCATCCAAAAAGTTCATTGCATTTTTTCTGGAGGCAGCCGTTTTATAGGAATACTCAAAATTATGTTCACGCCCGGCTGCACAGCTTGGTGCAGCACCAAAAGGTTGTGTTGTATTAACCCATGGTTTAAAAGTTAATGAGTCAAATACATTAAAAATAACAGAAGCACCCACACATGCACTATAGATAGTGCTGTTTCCATCAATTGAAATACTAAAATGTTCGTCTTCTGTACCACTGGTTGGATAGATAGAATTTACGATGAATAAATTGTGAACCTTTTTAGTAAAGCTGTAATCGCCTGATAGGCTATCCTGCACTATACGATTAAGATCTGCCTGAAGGTTTTGATAAAGATGGCCTTGCTGAAAACCAGGGCCACCATTCATCTTATAAACAAAGGAAAAATCTCTCCAATTATGCTGCCCTGTAGTTGCCGGAGCTACCCGCCAATAATATGTAATGTTGTCCTGATAAGTTATAGCAGGATCAAATTCCAGAACGCCCCCAATTGAGACTATGTTTTTGCTTATTTTGAAAGAAGAGTTAAAAAGGTTAGTGGTATCCATTTCCATTAAATAAGTACGTGAAATATTTAACGGGTTTACTGTAGATGCATACAACTTTGCATTTGATTGATTGATAATTGCATACTTATAAGGGTATATAGGCCTTACCTCATCTTCAGATATATCAACATCTATTGATGCCATATTATTTGTGTCGGTAATTTCAGCTACTTGTGTGTTAAAGTCAACATGGGCAGTTATTTTATTGATTCCTTTATCTCTGTTTGCAACAATAGGAATATTAACCACTACAGAATCTAAGTAATAAAGTGAAGGAAATGTTTTAGTAAGTACTGTAAATAATTGACCGTCGGGGGTTTCTCGGGTAATCTTTAATGTTGCAATTTCATTTGTTGCTTTACCAATGTTATGTACTTTGACTTTTACCGAAAAGCTACTATCTGCCACTGATACAAAAGATGGGTTAACAGTAATTGAAGATTTTTCAATTACAAAATCAGGTGAAGGGGTATAGTTTAAATAAACAGCTGGATCTCCATGAAGCGAATATTGTTCGGCATGTACACGACTAAAATAGTCATTTGGTGCAGTTGAGGCCAATGAAGAACGAATAGCCTCTTTTACTATTGATCCTATAGTTTGATTGTAACGGCTTTGACCCAATGCCTTGTAAAAATCTTTTGTATAAATATCCAGATAATTAATTACACCATAGTGAGTACTGGCTATATAATCTATGGCTCCACGTTCTGGGCTTAATATGAATTTTTCGGAAATTGTTGTAGTACCGTTTACCCTATTTGTTTCAAACAAAAAGTGGTTGCCGGCACTACATCCGTTTGCAATGAAAATAGGATATTTATACTGATTGTTATAATTAGCCGGATTGCCAAGATTAAAATCAAGGCTGGTATTGGAGGAGTGACCAAAATAGGTAATCAAAGAAGCCCCACTTTCATAAATACTTTTAAAAGAGTTTATGGCTGCAGGATAGCCGGCAGGGTCCGCAGTTTTGCTAAAATCGGTAACATTAGCACCATAAGATGTATCCGAAATAGTATTTTTATAACCTTGCAAATAACCATCTATCTGGTTGCCTAATGTTATATCATTGGCACCTGCAATCTGAAGTACATTTTTCAACCAACCTTTTGCCTCAATGGTATGAATGGGTGATTGTTGTATAGAATCATGTTGTTTTACTTTTAGTAAATAATCACCAACTTCATCAGCATTTACAGCACTAAGTCTGCCTATAGGAGTTATAGGTGTTGCAGTCAGGTTGTTAGAAGCAAGCAGGTTATCAGATGCGGGATTGCCCCATGTTGGTATTAAATTTAGCCTTTCTGCAAGTGCATTGGACTCGTTAGCCCTGTACTCATTGTATATAACTCCTTTGCCAATAAGAAAAACGTATTTTGGCGAATCAACAAAATGGGTTCGTGCAAATTTTAAGAATGTTTTTATTGAAAGAGGGTGTTTCTTTACACCCCATGCAAACTGGTCCGTTAGCTCATTTATGTCTATAACCTTTGCATTAAAAGAACCACCTTGTGTTGAAGTTCTGTACTGACGGTATTGTTCTACATAGTTTTTGTTACCGGTACCATAAATCAACGGATTGCTTATTATAAGATAATCTCCTTGATTTGCAGGATTACTAAAATCAATAAAATTTCTTGTTTCAATTGTATTTATTTGCTTGTAGTAAATACCGGTTTGTGTAGCTAAAAAAAGGTTGTAAGGGTTTACTGAAGCATCTAATACAACCTTAACTGTATCAAGACTGGAAATGTCTGTAGTATATCTTTTTTGATTTTCAATATCATACAAGACAGGAGGTACACCCCCATGATTGAAATTGGTAATATTTAGAAACCTACCGGTAGCAGATGAATCTACTGTAAATGCAAATACATTTTTACCATCCATATTAAACATTCTGGGGTAAGTAATTTCTATTGTAGATACTCTCATCTCATCACAAAGAGATGGACTTTGATTTACTATAGAAAATATAGCATTTCCACTACTGGCCTTAACTACATCAACATAATCTTCTGTTCTGGCGTAGTTTATATAGTCCATTTGATAGGTATTAATACTATCTCCATTAAACATTATTTTAAAGGTGCGGCTATTCTGCATATCACCTACTGCATTTACACGTAGAATCATTTGCGGACCTGCAAGGTATGGATAGAGCCTTACAAATGTTTGTGGTAAAGAAGTTGCACCACAACCACCCCCTACAGGTCTTACAGCCCGGCTAACCCAACCCTCTCCACGATCGTAAGATGAGGAATATAAGTTTTCACCGATGCTTGCAGAAAATCCATTGGAAATATTTTTGTAATACCTGCCAAAGGTGTACATGAAGTACGGGGTTGCGGGTAGTGTATTTGAGGATACATCATTACTTACGTTTTGATATCGCTTATTGTTGCCAGTTAAATTAATAGTGAGAAAGTATGAAGCGGTATCTGTTTGCAAACTCCACTTATCGCAAAGTTGAAAATCTTTATTGCGATACATTTCATTATCAAGTTTTCCATCATTTATTCTGCCTATGAATTCAATATAATCATTAGTTCCTAAAGTACCTGTTGCTACCGAAGTATAAATTGTAACCTCCTGACCATCTCTCCATAATTGAAAATGTTCTGCTGAATTAGATGCCAAACCGGCCGAAGCAAGGGTAGCATAAGGAATTCTGACTATACCTGATCTTATAGGTGCGCCTGCTGTATCTAGTCCAAAGCCCATTACTTTCATTTTGTAATAGGTTTTGCCGAAATCAATCCACTCATTGTGAAAGGTAGATTGAGTGAATCCTAATGAGGAAAGCAAAAGAAATATAAGTAGTCCAGTTAATTTTTTTTTCATAAAATGTCTTTACTAAGCAACTTATGTAACGCAATAGGATCAAATTTATTGTTGAAATTATTTGTAACCATAATACTTAGTATGGTAAGAACAAACAATTTTTTCAGTAAATGTCAAAATTACTTATTACTTACAACGTATCCCCCTATATTTCTGCTTAATGAAGGTTTATAAACCTACAGTTAAAAAAAATGAATTATTAATGAAAAATTAAAATTTGCCCAAAATAATTATTCTATTTTATAAAATTTAGGTTCAGATACATAAACAATATAGATAAAGCAGAAACCCGCTATTTTTGTTCAAAGTATTTGTAGCTTATGAACTTAATAGACGAACTCCGTTGGCGTGGTATGGTACAAGATATAATACCCGGTACAGAAGAACAGCTTCAAAAGGAAATGACTACTGCATATATTGGTTTTGATCCCACTGCTGATAGTCTTCACATAGGTAGCCTGGTTCCAATATTATTATTAGTTCATCTTCAGAAGGCTGGTCATAAACCTATTGCTTTGGTAGGAGGGGCAACAGGTATGGTTGGGGATCCAAGTGGAAAAAGTGAAGAAAGAAATCTGCTTAGCGAAGAGGTTCTGAACAAAAATGTGGCAGGGGTTAAAAAGCAATTGGAGCAATACCTTGATTTTGACACGGCTAAACCTAATGCAGCCGAAATGGCCAATAATTATGATTGGTTTCAAAATTTTACTTTTCTAGATTTTATAAGAGATGTGGGTAAGCACATATCAGTTAATTACATGATGGCAAAAGACAGCGTAAAGAAAAGATTGGAGGGGGATAGTGGTATGAGTTTTACAGAATTTACCTATCAATTGGTACAGGGATTCGATTTTTACTATTTGCATAAAAACAAAAACTGCAAACTGCAAGTGGGAGGCAGTGACCAATGGGGTAATATAGTCACAGGTACAGAACTCATAAGACGCAAAGGGGGTGGGGATGCATTTGCTTTTACCTGCCCGCTTATAACAAAAGCGGATGGGAGTAAGTTTGGAAAAAGTGAAAAAGGCAATGTTTGGCTTGACCCCGATAAGACCTCCCCTTATGAATTTTATCAGTTTTGGCTTAATGCTAGCGATGAAGATGCATTGAAATATATAAAAATATTTACGTTTTTGCCCCAGACAGAAATAAACGCTTTAATAGAAAGTCATTTCGGAAATGAAAATAAAAGGCAACTTCAAAAAAAGTTGGCTGAAGAAGTGACCGTTTTTGTACACGGGATGAAACATCTGCAAAGAGCTATGAAAGCTACAGAACTGTTATTTAGTAAAAACACTATCCAGATTATTGCTGATTTATCAGCTATTCAATTAGATGAAATTTTACAGGGTGTACCCGCTGTAGAAGTTTATAAAAATCAACTTGAATTAAATGGTGATTTAGTTAGCTTTCTTGCTGAAACTGATATTTTTTCAAGTAAGGGGGAGGCAAGAAAAATGGTGGCAAGTGGTGGAGTGAGTCTAAATAAACAAAAAGTAACTGATGTGGCTGCTAATGTAAATTTATCATTATTTATTAATGAGAGATACCTTTTTATACAAAAAGGGAAAACCAATTATTACCTAATAAAAGTAGTGGAATAAATTACTTAACCTCTACTTCAAATATTTTTTCATTTTCTAAAAAACCCGTCAAAACATCACCTACAACACACTCCCCTACGCCTGAAGGTGTTCCTGTATATATAAGATCGCCAATGTTAAGTGAAAAATAGTTTGAGATATGGGATACAATTTCATCAAATTGGAAAATCATATCAGTAGAAATACCAGTTTGCACTATTTCCCCGTTTTTAAGTAAGGAAAAATGGATAGGATTTCCAAGAAGTTTTGGAGTAATTTCTTTCCAAATACCTACTACAGCTGAGTTATCCCATGCTTTTGCTTTTTCCCAGGGTAATCCTTTGGCCTTTAATTCCGTCTGAATATCCCTTGCAGTAAAATCAATTCCCACTGATAGTCCATTATAATATTTTGAGGCCTGTTTTTCAGAAACATACTTGCCATTTTTACAAATACGTAATACTAACTCCACCTCATAATGAAGTTCATTACAAAATTCCGGGTAATAAAAAGGTGTATGCGATTGTAATAAAGCATTTTTGGGCTTCATGAAAATAACGGGCTCATCAGGTATAGAATTACCCAATTCCTTCGCATGTTCACTATAATTTCTCCCTACACAAAAAATTTTCATAGATCAATTTTAATTAAAATATTCACCTCGGTAATTTCTTCTTACGATAGATCCATTATAGAAATAAGGATACTTTTAATTACCACAAGTCATATTATAGTTACATACCTTAAACGCTATTTTTTTAAAATATTATACAAAAGATAGATTATTTACCAAATTCATAGTTCTATTTAAGCCCAAAAACACAAATTTTTCAACAGTTTCTACACATTTTTCAACTTTAGTCTTTACTATTCGCATTTCATCATCTGTCCATTTTCCAAGTACAAAACTGACTTGCTGCCCTTTTACATAATCATTACCAATACCAAATCTAAGTTTAGGATAAACATCAGTACCCATGATTGCATGAATATCTTTTAAGCCATTATGCCCGGCATCTGTACCGCTACCGCGAAGCCTTAATTTTGACAACGGCAATGCCAAATCATCAACTATTGTAAGTGTATTATCAAGAGAAATTTTTTCTTTGTCAAAATAATATCTAAAAGCACGACCACTCAGGTTCATATAGGTGGTTGGTTTTATGCAAATAATTAATTTACCCTTATATTTCACTTCTGCTACAAAGGCAAGTCTTTCGTTTTTAAACTCACCACCATGCTTATGAACAAAAGCATCTACCACATCAAAACCAATATTGTGGCGGGTGTTTACATATTCTGTACCTATATTTCCCAGCCCGACTATTAAAAATTTAGACATAGTAAACTGTCTGATACGATAATGAAAGATAATACATTGATAATAAATAAACTCAAAAAGTTGCTTACAATATTTTATAGATATCGTTGAGCCTCAAGTTTTTAGTAGAATAATATGGAAGGAAAATCAAACGTGGACCAGCTATTCTCATAATAGCTCAACCTGTAGAATTTATAAAAAAACCCGGCCAAATCAATGGCCGGGTTAAATAGGTTCAAAAAGAATTTATTTCTTCTTTTCTTCTTTTGACTCTTCTTGCTTTAACTGACGTGTCATAACAATAGATGCAATTGGAATACGCGGACTGTTTAATATTTCCATATTGTCAACTTTTACATCTTCAACACGAATGTTTTCGTTCAACTGTAAATTACTAATATCAAGTTGAATAGATTCTTTTAGGTCTTTTGGCAAAGCCTTTACCTTAAGTGCTTTCATTTTAACTACCAATTTACCACCTGCTTTTACGCCTGCAGGTGCACCTGTAAGGTGCAGTGGCAAAGTAGCTACAACTTTTTTGTCGCCTACCAACTCCAGAAAGTCTATGTGAAGCAACTCGTCACTAACTTTATGAAACTGCAGATCTTTCAAAATGCACACATATTTTTTGCCGTCAACAGAAATTTCTGCCTTCTGAAATTCACTGGTGTACACTATAGACTTTAAAGCCTTAGTAGATGCCGAAAAATTAATTTCTTCAGCACCACCATAAATTACAGCAGGCACCATGTCCTGAGAGCGAAGTTGGCGGGTGGCTTTTTTACCCATTTCGGTCCTCAGTTGTCCTTCGATTGTAATTGTTTTCATTTTTATATAATGATTGATTAAAAAAACTGTTTATTGTTTAGGGTTTACTAAAACCGTTTATTGTTTAGGGTTTAGTGTTTAATCCATGTTTTGTTATTTCCCCCAATATCCAACAAAACCATTTCAGTTAACTATCATACTCAACGTAATGTTTAGTACTAAGTTTGATACTGTCTAATATCTTGCTACTCCTGTCTTCCCTCTCTCTTTGCCTTCAGCTGCGAATGAATGAACAGACTTGTAATACTTCTGTTTTCGTAAGCATTTCTAATAGCTATTGCAAACAAATCCGCAACGGACAGGGTTTTTATTTTAGAAACATGTTGTTTTATTGGAATAGTATCGCAAACCACCAATTCTTCTAAAACGCTGTTTTGAATATTTTCATAAGCATTTCCACTCAAAACAGGATGTGTA
Organism: Segetibacter sp.; assembly: GCA_043736115.1. Lineage (GTDB taxonomy): Bacteria > Bacteroidota > Bacteroidia > Chitinophagales > Chitinophagaceae > Segetibacter. The sequence continues at coordinate 17,855 of JAYTDC010000107.1, forward strand.
CATAATGCTCTTACACTTGTGGCACCTTTTTCTTTTAAAAGGTTAGCTGCTTTAGCCAAAGTTCCACCGGTATCACAAATATCATCTATCAAAATAACTTCCCTACCACTTACATCTCCAATAACTACCATGCTTGCAATCTCATTAGCACGTTTACGATGCTTATCGCAAATCACCATTTCGCAATTGAAATAACTCGCAATTTCACGTACCCTATTGGTACTTCCCACATCGGGAGCGGCAAAAGTAAGGTTTTTGAGCTTTAATTGTTCTATGTAAGGTATAAAAATAGCGGAACTGTCTAAATGGTCAACTGGTATATCAAAATAACCTTGTATTTGAGGAGCATGCAAATCCATGGTTATAATACGGTCTGCACCTGCTGCAACCAGGAGATTGGCTATTAATTTTGACCCAATGGCTACCCGTGGTTTATCCTTGCGATCCTGTCTGGCATAGCCATAATAGGGCATTACAACTACTATTTTATAAGCACTTGCACGGCGGGCTGCATCTATCATCAACAGTAGTTCCATTAGGTTATCACTGGGCGAATGGGTACTCTGAATGAGAAAAACATAATCGCCGCGTATGCTTTCCATAAATACAGGCTGAAATTCACCATCGCTGAACTTTTGGATGTTTATTTTGCCCAAAGGGGCGCCAAAACGTTCTGCTATTTTGTTGGAAAGAACCTGTGATCCTGTACCAGAAAAAATTTTTATTGAAAGATTCATAACATTTGGAGGAAAATGTGAGGCGAAGATAAAGATTAGCTTTAGAAAGTCTTACTTTGATTCTTCTTTTAAATTGGATATATGATCAGGCAATCAATAAAGGACTGGGCAATAGATGACCGACCCAGAGAAAAATTAATGGCAAACGGGGCTGAAAGCCTAAGTAATAGCGAACTGCTGGCTATATTAATAAATAATGGTACTGCCCAAAAATCGGCAGTGGACCTGGCCAAAGAATTATTGGCTGCAGTAAAAAATGATACAGGCAGACTGGCAAGGTTGTCTGTAAAAGAAATGGTGAATTTGAAAATAAAGGGATTGGGCCCCGCAAAGGCCATAACAATAGCTGCTGCATTGGAACTTGGTATAAGGAGAGATATGGCGGAAAACAAAAAGCCGGTTATAACCAGCAGCAATGATATAGCCCAATACCTTATTGCACAATTTCAATATAAGGCACATGAAGTTTTTGCCGTGGTTTTTTTAAATAATGCCAATAAGGTTAATCATCTTGAAATAATAAGCGAAGGTGGCATAACAGGAACAGTTGCTGACCCCAGAATAATTTTACGTAAAGCATTGGAACATGAGGCCACCAGTATTATCCTTTGTCACAATCATCCAAGCGGAAACTTAAAACCAAGCAGGGCAGATGAAGATTTGACCAACAAAATAAAACATGCTGCAGATTTTTTTACCATTAAAGTAATGGACCATATTATAGTTAGCAATGAAGGCTATTATAGCTTTGCAGATGAAGGAAAGCTATAAAGACGTAACTAATGTTGTATTCGTTCTTTTTAACGCTAATCTTTAATTACCCCAAATAGGGTTGCAACATTTATAGCTGTTTAAACCATTCTTATAACTATCTCATTAATGTTACCCAGCCAGTTATTCTATTATTTTGATCATTAGGCTGAATAACATAATAATAAGTTCCTTCCGGCAATTTTTGTCCATTATAGGTTCCATCCCATGGAATTCTATATCCGGTAGAAGAAAATACACTTGTTCCCGCACGGTTAAAAATTTCAACTTTTGCATAGCTATAGGCAGCTAGTTGACTAAGTATCCATTTGTCATTTATGCCATCCCCGTTTGGAGAAAATACATTTGGAAAGTTGAATGGATTTTTTCTTGGTAAAATTTTAATTGTAATAGGATCAGTGTTAGAAATGCATTGATTATCTACAATAGCGGTAAGATAATAGGTAATAGTTTTTACACCCAGTAATTGTGGGTTTCTAACAGTATCGGGAGTAATAAAATACAAATCAGGAACCCATTTATATTGTAGGCTGCCGGTGGAAGCTATAGTTGGCAATAACTGGATAGTATCTCCTTCATAAGCTTGCCTATCGGCACCTGCGTTTGTAACCGGTGTTTGGGTAACAGAAACATTTGTATTGACCGTTGAACTAACACAGCCGTCTAAAATTGCTGTTGCTGAATAAAAACCGGCAAATGATGTAGCAATATTCCTAACTAATACGTTTTGTGTTTGTGACGAAAAGCCATTGGGCCCTGTCCATTTATAAGTAACACCCGATGTTGAAGAGTTTGCATAAAGTAAAAGTGTATCTCCGGAACAACGTGGAGAGTTGGAAGTTACTGTTGGAGCAGATGGAGTAGGTTTAATAGAAAAAACTATTACTGCTGTTGAATCGCAACCCGATTGTGAAGTTAGTTTTACTGTATATGTTCCTGCTGAAGTATAGCTATTGCCGTTCCATAAGAATGGTAATTTTTCAGGACAAATAACAACAACTGTTTTACTGGTATCAGTTGATTGGATAGCTAAATTTAGTGTAAGAATAGAATCGCAACCCAGTGAATTTACCATGGTATCTTTATAGCTTCCTGTTGCTGAATATGTTTGCCCATTCCAGATATATGGCAATAGGTTTCTGCAAATACTTATATTGGTTGTGCTGAAGGTTGTTTGTTTTAAAAATAAATTTAGGATTGCGACTGAATCGCAGCTTATACTATTTGTTAGAGTTTTATTATAAGTTCCTGCTGCATTGTAAAAATTGCCATTCCATAGATAGGGTAGTTGTTTGCTACAAATGGAAATATTAGTGGTACTTGATGAGTTTGGTTTCAGTGTCAAATTCAAGGTAAGTATAGAATCACAACTTGCAGCATTTGCAATCGTGTCTTTGAAAATTCCGGCAGCGGTATAGATATTCCCATTCCATGTAAATGGTAGTTGGTTGTTACAAACTGCAATATTTGTTGTGCTTGATGAGTTTGGTTTCAACGTCAGATTCAAAGTGAGTATAGAATCGCAACCTACTGCATTTGCAATTGTGTCTTTGTAATTACCGGCAACATTGTAGGTATTCCCATTCCATGTAAATGGTAATTGTTTGCTACAAACTGAAATATTCGTTGTGCTGGATGAATTTGGTTTCAAGGTCAGATTCAAAGTAAGAATAGAATCACACCCTGCAGCATTTACTATGGTGTCTTTGTAAGTACCGGCAACATTGTAGGTATTCCCATTCCATGTAAATGGCAATTGTTTGCTACAAACTGCAATATTTGTTGTGCTTGATGAGTTTGGTTTCAAGGTCAGATTCAAAGTAAGAATTGAATCGCAACCTGCTGCATTTACTATTGTGTCTTTGAAAATTCCGGTAGCGTTATAAATATTTCCATTCCATGTAAATGGTAATTGATTGCTGCAAATTTCGATGTTAGTTGTGCTGGATGAATTTGGCTTTAAAGTCAGATTCAGCGTAAGAATAGAATCGCACCCTGCTGCATTTACTATGGTGTCTTTGTAAGTACCGGCAACATTGTAGGTATTCCCATTCCATTTAAATGGTAGTTGTTTGTTGCAAACTGAAATATTCGTTGTGCTGGATGAATTTGGCTTCAAGGTCAGATTCAAAGTAAGAATTGAATCGCACCCTGCAGCATTTACTATTGTGTCTTTGTAAATACCCACGACATTGTAAGTATTCCCATTCCATGTAAATGGTAATTGATTGCTGCAAACGGAAATATTAGTTGTGCTTGCTGTGTTCGGTTTCAACGTCAGATTCAGCGTAAGAATAGAATCGCACCCTGCTGTATTTGCTATTGTGTCTTTGTAAACTCCGGCAACATTGTAAATTTTTCCATTCCATGTAAATGGTAGTTGTTTGTTGCAAACTGAAATATTCGTTGTGCTTGATGAGTTTGGTTTCAAGGTCAGATTCAAAGTAAGAATAGAATCGCAACCTGCTGCATTTACTATTGTGTCTTTGAAAATTCCGGTAGCGTTATAAATATTTCCATTCCATGTAAAGGGTAGTTGTTTGCTGCAAATTTCGATGTTAGTTGTGCTGGATGAATTTGGCTTTAAAGTCAGATTCAGCGTAAGAATAGAATCGCACCCTGCTGCATTTAATAATGTATCTAAATAATTACCCGGGGCATTGTAAGTATTTCCATTCCACAAAAAGGGTAGTTGATTGTTGCAAATTTCTATACTGTCAACACTTGTTGTAAGGGGTTTTATTATCAGGTTTAATATAGCTTTATCTATACAGTTGTTAGTATCTGTTACCTGTAATTGATAACTTCCCGCAGCTCCGACTGCTAATGGATTGCCAACAGGTAATCCGGTTATAGTCCATTGGTGAGTATAACCTGTAGTGTTATAAAAAGTTGTAAGGTTAATGGCGTTGCCGTTACATATACTTACTGTAGTATCATTGCCTAAATTGGGTGTGGGTAAAACAGTAACAAAAATTGAAGTTGGTATTGCACATTGTGGTAATGAAGCTGTGAAAGAATATGAAGCTGATATGGTATTGCTAATTACCGCAGGTGACCATGTTCCATTAATACCATTTAATGATATTGCGGGCAAAGATGGTAATGAAGTTCCTTTACAAATTGTATCAGTGATATTAAAAAGAGGTGTATCTTTTTGGTTAATATTAAAATTTGCACAACTTGCTATTCCGTTATTACCACATAAATCTGTCAGGCTTGCCGGAGCAGGATTAAAGCAAACCTGATAGGTACCTGCACTATCAATTGTCTTATTTAATTTTATAGAAAAAGTTCTTGTATATGCAGCACTGCCAATACAGTTAGCAGATTTTATAGCTAACGCAGCATATGAACCGCCAGGGCCTGTTACAGTAAAATCAGTAGGTTTAATTGAATTGCACAATACATTCTCCGACACCTCAATGTCTAGTTGATCTGTACTGCATGGATTTAATGGTTTTGCTAATTTAATTGATGGGTATGATGTATCAAATACAATTGAGGTAGAAGCGTTAAAATCAATAATAAAACCATTAGTAGTATTGGAAAAATGGCTTACTAATATTAAATAAGTTTCATCGGCAAGTACAGGAATTGTAGGAGTAAATTGACCTCCAGATGCTCCATTTGGACCGGTAGGGCCTTGAGCTCCCGAAAAATTACATCTAACATCAATATTAGGATTGGTGAGTATGTCGCTGCAAGTGTTATTTGTCAAATTGAAAACAGCCCAATCATAATCTTCTGTAAAGACTTTTGGAGTAATTACAAAACTTATAATACCTGCAGTCTGTGTTGTAAAAGTGTACCAGACAGAATTTCTTTCTTGTGAAAAACAGGTTATTCCCGGGCCTATTTCATTGGAGTTGGTTCCCGTGCCAACATAGGAATATAGTTCGTCATAAATAGGACGGCAAATGGGTATTGCCCCTGCGCAGTCTTGCACTGTAACGGGATTGGCAGGCGCAGATGGCCTAGTGCTAAACGTTAGAGAAAAGTCTAAGAGTGTTCCTGAAGAATTTGTAGTCCCTGCGAAAACATCCTTGATACACAAATTCCAAACACCATTAGCGTTTTGACCGTTATTAACTAACCCAACAGCTGCCTCCGCAAAATAAGTTCCGGTAAACGGTGCTACTCCTCCCGAAATCGGTTGAGCAGCATCTGTAGAAAAACAAGTATTTGTAAAATTATCTCCAATAAACCCCCTCCTTTTACATAACGAAATAATAGTACCATTAGGGGATTTAAGAGTTATTTCTAATTCGCCTGTAGATGGGTGGGTAATGTTTAGACAAATTTTTTCAAGCCCAAAACTTGTACTGTTAATATTCCCAATTCCGCTTACTGGAACGGGAAAGCATTTTTCTGTATTATTATTGGGAATAGCGCCTCCTGTATTATTTGTAAAAGTTTGAGCTACAAGTTTATTACAAAATGTAAGTAGGTAAATGGTTATTACAATTAGCAGTCTCAATTTGTAAAGTTTAAAACAATTAGTCAAAAATTCTTTACCATTAGTGGTGTGACGTGTTCTGATACAGTAAATTGGAAAAACGCTTCAATTCCCCATATTGTTTATTTCAAAAGAAAAATAATATACGTTTAATTGTAGTAGAAAATTTATCTAAAATACACCCAATAAAAAAGAGCCCGAAGGCTCTTTTCATATTTTATATTAATTCAGGACTTCCCTTGCAATAACCAATTTTTGAATTTCGCTCGTGCCTTCTCCAATGGTGCACAATTTGCTATCTCTATAAAATTTTTCTACCGGAAAGTCTTTGGTGTATCCATATCCACCAAAAATTTGAACTGCATCTGTAGAAACCCTAACGGCTACTTCACTTGCATAATATTTTGCCATGGCAGATTCTTTTGTCATTTTTTGACCACGCATTTTAAGATCACATGCTTGTTGTATCAGAAGTTCTGCGGCTTCGATTTCTGTGGCCATGTCTGCCAATTTAAAACTGATAGCCTGAAAATTAGAAATGGGTTGGTCAAACTGATGGCGTTCTTTAGAATACTGCAAAGCTGCTTCATAAGCACCACGTGCAATACCAAGGCTTAATGCAGCAATTGAAATACGCCCACCATCCAATATTTTCATGGCCTGACGAAACCCGTCGCCCACGCCACCAAGTCTTTGATTGTCGCTAATCCGGCAGTTGTCAAAAATCATTTCAGCAGTTTCGCTGGCACGCATACCCAATTTATTTTCTTTTTTGCCTCCTGCAAATCCTGGTGTTCCTCTTTCTACTATAAAAGCAGTACAGTTACCGCTCGTTCTCGGTTCACCAGTACGGGCTATAACTACAGCAATATTTCCGCTTATTCCGTGGGTAATCCAGTTTTTTGTTCCGTTTAGTACCCACATATCGCCGTCTTTTACTGCGGTTGTTTTCATATTGCCCGCATCGCTGCCGGTATTAGGTTCTGTAAGACCCCATGCACCAATATGTTCAGCTGTAGCAAGTTTTGGTAAATATTTTTGCTTTTGCTCATCGTTGCCAAATTGTAAGATGTGGCCGGTACACAATGAGTTGTGTGCTGCCAGGCTTAACCCAATAGATCCACAAACCTTAGAAATTTCCTGTATCACAACATTGTACTCATAATAGGATAGGCCGGCACCACCATAAGCTTCCGGTACCAATACACCCATTAATCCCAATGCACCCATTTGTCTGAATATTTCTGTGGGAAATATTTGACTTTCATCCCACTCCATCACCCTGCTTTTAATATTTTTTAATGCAAAATCACGGGCTGTTGCAGCCACCTGTTGTGTAAGTTCAGAGACTTCGAAATTCATAAAACTAATCGTGTTTAGTTGGCAAAAGTAAGGGTAGATAGTTGATTTTGTATTATGGAGAAATTAATTGCAATTTCTTCAATATAATAGGATTAACGTTTTCAATCCAATAATGGTTGACTCATAATATTAAGGATATTAAGAAGAAATGTCTAAATTATTTTAAAATACAATATATGGTTTCAGTTTTTGTATTACATCTTCACTAATAAGATTAACCTTTTTCAGGTCTTCAATGGTTTTAAAATTACCATGCTGCCCACGATAGCTTACAACTGCATTAGCAATATTCCATCGAATGTAAGGGTGAGTTTTTAGTTGGTCTGCATCGACGGTATTAATATTGATTTGACGGGTAACCTGCCCATTGCATTGAAGCCTGGGTTTAATCTTTTGAAAGGTACTATCCTGGAGTCCAAAAGTCTCACCAATCTGATTGATATTAGAAAATCCTCCGAGTTTGTCGCGGTATAATATTATTCGATTGGCCAACTTGCTTCCTATGCCAGGCAGGGCAATAAGGGCTGTTGTGTCAGCCGTATTTATCTCAATAATTGTGGTTTTATAATTTGTGGGTTTGCTTGAAAATGTAGAAGCGTTGTTGTTTGTATTTGAACCTGTCGTATTGCTTTCTGTAGCGTTTTCTGCGATTTGAATATATGGTATCAGGCGGTTAGCATCTTCTGGACGTAACCCATAAATTTTTGATAAGTCTTCCGGTTTTTTAAACCGATATCCTTTTGCCAGAAAGTTTTGAATAATACTGATGGTTTTATCCCTTATTCCAAGTCTTTGCCAACCATCACTATCTAAGGTGTTGGGGTCAAAAGTAAAAAGCTCTCCCTTTTTCTTATTCCAGTTTTCATATTTGTTGGATCTGTCGTAATCATTGTTTTCCTCATCGTTGTATCGGGTGTAATTTTTGAAACCTGTAGTCCGTGTACTGCTATCAACAGTTATTTTAAGAGAAGCAAGTTCTTGTTGAAATTCATTTGGTTTTGCCGCTGTATCAGATACAGGCCAATAATGAGTAACAAAATAAAAAATAACTCCTGTAACAATTAAGATAAATAAGCCATTTCTTTCTCTTTTAGAGAAAGTAAAATAATCTTTGGTTACGTTTTTCCACCAATTTTTCATGCATTTATGAAATATTACTGTTGCAAAATACATTTTTACGAAGTAATAAAATCAAATATTAAATTTAAGCCGATCGTGTGCAAGCAAAATGCCTGTAGGTAAATGTTTATTGATTTCATCATGAAAACCAAGTTGATGACTAATGTGGGTAAAATATGCTTTAGGTATACGCAATTCCTGAACTATAGATACCGCTTCGGATAAGTTAAAATGTGAAATATGGGGTTCATTTCTTAAGGCATTTAATACCAAAACTTCACTGCCTTTAATTTTTTCTTTCTCGGTTTCATCTATTCTGTTTGCATCTGTTATATAGGTAAATTTTCCGAAGCGAAAACCATAAACGGGCATATTTAAATGCCAAACAAGTATGGGCTGTACGGTAATATCTCCAATACAAAAATTTTCTAAAGAAATTTCATGCAAATTAACTTTAGGTACACCGGGATATTTTAAATCCTGAAAGGCATATGGTATTTCACTTTTAATACCTTCAAGGGATTTTGCATTGCCATAAATAGCGGTTGGTTTTCCTGAAAAAAACTGAAAAGGCCGGGTATCATCTATTCCGGCTATATGGTCTTTGTGAGGGTGTGTTATTAATACGGCATCAATATCCTTAACTCTTTCTCTAAGCATTTGATACCTGAAATCAGGAGTAGCGTCAACAATTATTGTTGTTTTTGCAGACTGCACCATTATGCTACTTCTTAGCCGGATATCTTTATAATTTAATGAATGGCAGATTTCGCAACTGCATGCAACCATAGGCACACCACTACTAGTGCCTGTTCCTAAAAAAGTTATGGTAAGTGATGGATAATCCACAAATACAAACCTACTTGAAAAACAAATAATAATGAAAGAGGATAATCAAAGATTATTCCGCAGATGCTGAAGGTTCAGTTGTTTCAAAAAGGCTAGTTTGGGCAGATTTTTTTAATATTTCATCATACAACTTCTGTGATTCATGTGTCAGCAGGTCTATATTGATGTTTATTTTAGGAAGTAATTCTATCAAAGTATTAATTCTACCTTCTACACTAAGAAATTTATTTAATACAACTACTTTTTTCGCCTCCAAAATGCAATAGCCACTTTGAAACGTACCCCTTTCGTACCTGACAATATATTCGCCTTCTTCTAAAATCTTTTCAACCTTATTGAGAGTACCCTGATTAATCTTCATTCGCTTCAAACTTTTACAACTGCAAAAATAAACGTACACATTGGATTTCAAATATGCATTTATCCACCTTTCTGGCACATTTTATTTTTGCAGACTGCTTATTTGCTTAAACCTTACTCACCATTTTTATTATTGGTACAATCATTTCTTCTAAACTAACTCCCCCGTGCTGAAAGGTGTTTCTATAATAATTTACAAAGTGATTATAATTGTTTGGATAACATAAAAATCCATCTTCTTTTGCAAATATGAAGGATGAATTTACATTGGGTGTAGGTAGCCCTGCAACCCTAGGGTCTTTAAAAGACAGAACTTCTTTAGGTTCATAGTTAAGATTTCTGCCGTGTTTGTATCTTAAGTTGGTTGTGGTTTGCTTATCGCCAATTACCTTGTATGGTGTTTTAACTTTGGTAGTTCCATGGTCAGTAGCTACAATCAGATTAACTTTTTTGTCAGCAATTTTTTTCAAAGCCTGATTCAATGGTGAATGTTCAAACCAACTTTTAGTAATACTGCGATAGCTTATTTCGTCTCCGGCCAGTTCTTTTAAAACTTCCATTTCTGTACGGGCATGACTTAGCATATCTACAAAGTTGTAAATGATAATGTTTATATCGTTGCCCATCATGTTGTGAATGTTATTAACCAACTGCTGCCCGTCGTGATTATTAACTACTTTGGTGTAGCTGTGTTTCAGATTATCCTTACGCAGCCTTTTCAAAAGGCCTTTGAAAAATGTTTCTTCGTGCAGGTTTTTTCCACCTTCCTCGTCATCATTTTTCCATTCTACAGGAAACTGTTTTTCTATATCAATTGGCAATAATCCACTAAATATGGCATTGCGGCAATATTGTGTTGCAGTGGGTAAAATGCTATAAAATGTTTCCTCTTCAAGAATTCTGAAATTCTCTGAAAACAAGGGTTGAATAGCTCTCCATTGGTCAAAACGAAGATTGTCAATGAGTAGGAAAAATGTTGGAACACCAGGTTCTACATGCGGTAAAACCTTATATTGCATGAGTGTATGACTCATGATTGGTGCATTATTTTTGGGATCTATCCAGGATGCATAATTGCGACTGATAAACTTAAAAAATTCTCGGTTGGCTTCCTGTTTCTGACTTTGTAATATTTCCTGCATTTCTGGACTATCACTCTTTTCCATTTCAAGTTCCCAATAGACCAGTTTTTTGTAAATCTCCATCCATTGATTATAATCCGGGCTATTATTTAACTCCGTAAAAAGTTGGGTAAATTGCTGCTGATATGCTGAAGTCGTTTTTTCTGCAACCAATCTTCTGTTATCTATTATTTTTTTAAGACTTAGCCAAACCTGATTGGGATTTACAGGTTTTATAAGGTAGTCGCTTATCTCATTTCCAATGGCTTCATCCATTAGATTTTCCGTCTCATTTTTTGTTATAAGTACTACAGGAATCTGATAATTTATTGCCTTAATCTGTGCCAGAGTTTGTAACCCCGTTAGTCCCGGCATACTTTCGTCCATTAATACTACATCTACCAGGTTGTCCTTTACATATTCTATGGCATCGGTACCATTGGTAAGTGTTTTTACCTCATACCCCTTATTTTCTAAAAATAATTTTTGGCTTTGTAAACTTTCAATTTCATCATCTACCCATAATATTTTTGCTGGCGACATAGTTATTTAAATTTTATTTGATTAGGCGATAGCAATAACACTATCAAACCAATTTGTTATACCCAATACATACTAACAGTACAAGGTATATGAAAAATAATTAAAAAAAAGAGTAGAAAATAAAATCGATAGAGGTGAGATGAATTTTAATATTGTAGTCCAAATATAAACCTAAGTATGGTATAGCAACTCATGATTATGTTGTTTAACAAAGTATCAACAACATTGGAACTTCAAGATATTTTTTAACTGTTACAAAACATAATTTTTTCAATTTAAACGAGTTGATAATTTCTATCTTTAAATATTACCTATAAGTTTACAATCTTATTTTTAAAAATAATGCCCACTAAACGCAAAATCATTAACGACCCGGTCTATGGATTCATTACAATAAGCCATCCGCTCATTTTTAAAATAATAACTCACCCTTATTACCAAAGGTTAAGACGAATACAGCAAATGGCATTGGCTTATCTTGTATACCCCGGGGCAGTTCATACAAGATTTCAACATTCGCTTGGTGCTTATCATCTTATGGGCAATGCAATTAATGAATTACGTGGTAAAGGAGTTGAGATTACCGCCGCCGAAGAAGTAGCTTCAAAAGCCGCAATTTTACTGCACGATATAGGACATGGCCCTTTTAGTCATGCACTTGAAAATGTATTGTTAGAAGGGTTACATCACGAGACATTAAGTCTGCATATTATGCACCTACTAAACGATCAGTTTGGTGGTGAACTACAAATGGCAATAGATATTTTTACCGGTAAATACCCAAAAAAATTTCTTCACCAGTTAGTTTCAGGACAGTTAGATGTGGACAGGATGGATTATCTTACCCGGGATAGTTTTTTTACGGGTGTTAGCGAAGGGGTAATAGGTTATGATCGCATTATAAAAATGCTGGAAGTTCATAATGGAGAATTAATGGTAGAGGAAAAAGGGATTTATAGTGTAGAAAAATTTTTGGTTGCCAGACGGCTTATGTATTGGCAGGTGTACCTGCACAAGACCGTTTTGGTTGCAGAGAAAATGCTGATTAAGATTAGCGAAAGAGTTAGGGAGTTGCACCAAAAAATGGATACGAATTTACAGACAGGAACTTCGGTTGATTATTTTATAAATGAATTTAACGGGCAATTAAATGAAAATGCTTTACAACATTTTATAGATTTAGATGATGTAGAGTTTATGCATGCTATAAAAATGTGGAGCAGGCATTCAGATAAAGTTTTAAGTACACTTTGTCTGGGAATTCTAAATCGCAGTTTATTAAAAATAAAATTGCAGGCATTACCAATTGATGAGGACATGGTGCAACAAAAAAGCAACTTAGCTTGTCAGGAGTTAGGCATTACCGGGGAAGATGCTAAATATTTTGTGTTTAAGGGTGACACAGTCAATACCATGTATAAAGCACACGATGAGCATATAAAAATATTATTTAAAGATGGTCAGGTAAAAGATATTTCACAAGTTGATAACGCTTTAATACATAAAACGTTATTATCCGCTGTTAAAAAATTTTATATTTGTTATTATGAACCTTGATTATGAAATATAGACAAAGAAAGTGAAGATTTTAATTTTATAACCAGACCCTTATAAATCTTTCGATTAAAAATGACAATAACAGCCAACCAGATAGCGCAATTAATAAATGGAAAAATTGAGGGAAATCCAGAGATTAGTGTATCTGGTTTTGGCAAAATTGAAGAAGCACAGGAAGGGCAGCTTGCCTTTTTGGCTAATCCTAAATATGAGGATTACCTTTATTCCACACAGGCATCAGTAATAATAATTTCAGAAAAATTAGAATTAAAACAACCTGTAGCAGGATGTCTTATACGGGTTACAGATCCATATACAGCTTTTGCAAGTCTTTTACATTATTACCAACAATATAAAACTCAACAATTAAAAGGTATAGAAGAGCCAAGTTTTATTTCGACAAATGCCAAAATGGGGGAAAATGTATATGTAGGTGCATTTGCCTATTTAGGTGATAATGTCAGGATTGGAAATAATGTAAAAATTTTTCCCGGAGTATATATTGGCAACAATGCAAGAATAGATGACAATACAATTTTACATCCAGGAGTAAAAATATACCATGATTGTATAGTTGGTAAACATGTAACTATACATTCAGGAACTGTTATTGGAGGCGATGGATTTGGTTTTGCACCACAGGCTGATGGATCATTTAAAAAAGTACCACAAATCGGAAACGTAATCATTGAAGACAATGTTGAAATAGGAAGCAACGCTACAATTGACCGTGCAACAATAGGATCTACAATAATAAGGACAGGGGCCAAACTAGATAACCTGATACAAATAGCCCACAATGTAGAAGTAGGCACGAACACTGTAATAGCCGCACAGGCTGGAGTGAGTGGCAGTACTAAAATTGGTAACAATGTTATGATTGGTGGTCAGGCCGGAGTAGTAGGTCATATACATATAGCGGACGGTAGCCGAATTAATGCCCAAAGTGGTGTAAGCAAATCAATAAAAATTCCCAAAGCTACAGTTACAGGGTCACCTGCATATGATTATACCAGTGCGCTACGCAGTCAGGCACTTAGCCGTAATCTTCCTGAAATGGAAAAAAGAATAACAGAACTTGAGAACCTGATTAAGGTTTTAATGGAAGAAAAAGCACACATAAGCTAAGCTCAGCTAAATATCTCTTACAATATAAATTAATCTATTTACAATGATTAACCTGGTTTGCTAAAACCAAAGTTGATAGAACTGCAATTCTGTAGAAATAGGATTTTTTTATTTATAAATCTAAAAACCCTGTAACTTTCCAACCTTAAATTTCAACTCAAATGGCTGACCAGCAAAAATTTATAGAAGACATAAAAATAGGTTACACCTTTAAGGGTGAGCATGTAAAAATTGGAGCCGCTGTACTTGACGGACAGGTGGTGCCGGGGGCAGATGTTTTTCTTCCACTAAAGACCATGAACCGTCATGGGTTAATTGCAGGTGCAACAGGTACCGGTAAGACCAAAACATTACAGATGATGAGTGAAGCACTTAGCGATGCTAGTGTGCCGGTTTTGCTTATGGACATAAAAGGAGACCTTAGTGGTATTGCAATGCCCGGAACGTTAAACGATAAAATTGCAGAACGTTCAGAAAAAATAGGGGTACCTTATGCACCCACAAAATTCCCGGTGGAGTTAATGACCCTAAGTGCTCAGAAGGGTGTTAGGTTGAGGGCCACAGTAAGCGAATTTGGCCCAGTTTTACTTTCTAAAATTTTGGGTCTGAATGACACACAAGGCGGGTTGGTTGCCATGATATTTAAGTACTGCGACGATAATAAAATGCCCTTACTTGATCTCAAAGATTTTATTAAGATATTGCAATACATAGGTGATGAAGGCAAAGTAGAAATTGAAAAAACTTACGGTAAAATATCAACCACATCTACCGGTACAATACTTAGAAAAGTGGTTGAATTACAACAACAGGGTGCTGATGTTTTCTTTGGCGAAAAGAGTTTTGAAGTAGAAGATCTAATGAAGATAAGTGAGGATGGCCGTGGGATGATTAATGTACTTAGAGTCACTGATTTACAAGACAGGCCCAAGTTATTCTCTACGTTTATGCTACAGTTACTTGCAGAGTTATATGCTGTTAGCCCTGAAGAAGGCGATTTGGAAAAACCAAAATTGGTAATGTTTATAGATGAGGCGCATCTTATCTTTCAGGAGGCAAGTGAAGTCTTGCTACAACAAATAGAAACAGTAATTAAACTGATAAGATCAAAAGGTATAGGTATCTTCTTTGTAACACAAAACCCTATGGATGTGCCTGCAAGTGTATTGGGGCAGTTGGGTATGAAAGTACAACATGCACTAAGGGCCTTTACCGCAGTAGATAGAAAGGTGATTAAGCAAACTGCTGAAAACTATCCTGAAACTACTTACTACAATACCGATGAACTGATTACACAAATGGGTATTGGTGAAGCTATGGTAACTATTCTGAATGAGAAAGGTGTACCTACTCCATTGGTACATGTAATGTTGGCACCACCCCGCAGCCGTATGGATGTATTAAGCGATACCGAAATAGACAGCATTGTTGGGCAAAGTAAATTGGCTGCCAAATACAATCAGGTAGTGGATAGTGAAAGCGCTTATGAAATCCTAAATGCCAAGCTTGCCGAAGCAGCAGAAAAAACCGCCGCAGCAGCTACAGAAAAAGAAGAAGAGAAAGCAGAGAATGGTGGCAAAAAAGAACAAGGCATACTTGATAGCCTAATTGTAAAAAGTATAGGAAGAACTGCCGCAAATATTATTACCCGTAGCCTTTTAGGCGCTCTTGGACTTGGCGGTAGAACCAGCAGAAGTAAGAGTAAAAGTTGGTTTTAAGTTTTTGTTTGTTTCTCACAACGGGGCAAAGAATACGAAGAACACGGCGTATTTTTTGTTCCGTTTTTTGTTTAATACTTTTGTCTGCTCTTGTCCGCATGGGGTCTCCTGCAAGGGACCCTATGCTGTTAACAAAAATTGCAATTGATTGCAAAATTAAAACCTTTACCCGAGCCAGGGTCTCTTGGCTGGCACACTAGGATAGGGAAGAAGACCCCAGGAGGGCAAAAATAAGCAGTGAGGAAAATTTCAATATTGTTCTATTTTAGAAACTTTACCATTTTCATAATATTCCCATTTACCAACCTTCTCAGGGTAATAATATTTATAAGGAACGTTTTCAAAATCATGGATTATATCGCTCCAATTAGGCCAAAAGCCAACGTATATTTTATCATTTGCCTTACAATAACCTTTAAGAACAAGATTATTGTCAACTTTTTTTTCAAATGAAAACGTACCTTTTCTATCTGAATGTTGTGAAGAAATTTCAATGGTATGACCTTCAGTATTTTTATGAATATTGTGATAATATCCGTTTCTATTAATGGAAGCAATACTTAAGCTATCTGTCGGCGAAAATTTAATAAATAAAATATTTTCAAGAGAAAGGTGCAAATTTCTTTCCATTGCTTTTGGGTAAAAAGATTCAAATAATTGTTGAAATTTTGCTTTGATTTTAGTTTGAGGATAAGGGTTAATAAATCCAATACGAAATTTATTTATTGACGAATCATTTTTCAAATATATTCCTTCATCCCATAGTAGTTCTGCGACCGCTCCTTCATATGAAAGATACTGATTTTTAATTGTATTATATTCATCAAAAAAATCAGTAAAATCATCACCATTTTTTAGAATTACTTCCTTTATTTTTTTCAAAGAGGCAATATGATAATTATCGCCAAGGTCTGACTTAAGTAATATACTTGCTGTATCTTTTATCTCAAGTGGTTTATTTGAACTTAAACGTTGTGCCATGTAATTTATATAAGCCTTTTTGGAGTAACCATGCCTTTTGAATTCATTAAATAATGTGCAGTTCGGAAAACTTCTTGAACGCAATACTCCATCAGGGGATATATATTTAATTTTTATAAAATAGCCACTCTCACAACTTACTTCAGAAAGAATTTTCGCAAACATTTTTTTGCTCTTTTGTCCAAAGATTGTTAGATGAAAAAAGGTAAAAATTAATATAATAATTGATTTTTTTAGCACTATTTATAAGTGTTTCGAGAGTTTAAAAATTTATCCTTCTTATCCGCGTGGGGGCTCCTTCAAGGGGCACTGCGCTCTTTTCAAAAAATACAATTAATTACTAAGTTAAGACCTTTAGCTTAGCCGTGGTCTCTTAGCTAGCACATGAGTCTAGGAAAGAAGAGCCCGGCAGACAAAATAATTTACTTTCTACCAATCAATCCTTTTTCATTCACCTTCAATTTGTTCTCGTTTTGAAGAAAGTTAATTACTGTCCAAACCTTTTCTTTTTTATATAGTTTCAGCGATTGCAGCAATTCATTTATTTCAACATTTTTTTCTTTTATAATTTCAAAAATTACCGCAGTAATCTTTTCAAACTCTGCGGATGTAAGCGGCGTATTTTTTTGTGACAAACAATAATCACAAACACCACACAGTTTCATTTCGTTGTCGCCAAAGTATTTGCCAATGTACTGACTGCGACATTTTTTTTGCAGCGTAACATAATGCTGCATTACTTCAACCCTTAAACGGTATTCATTTTTGCGCAGCAGGTATGCATCATTATCAAATGTCAGGTAATCTGCAGATGCTTTGTTTTGTACGAAATATATCTGTGGCGTTTCTTTTTGAGGCTGGTATTGGAGAACATTATAAGATTGCAATTCTTTAAGTTTCATTTGCAATTCATCCGTTGATATTTTGGCTATGTTACAGAGTTGTTTTTCGCTTACAGGAACAAGGTTGTCAAATATGCCCTGATAAGTTCTTAGCAAAGTTTTAATTACAAGTTCCATTTGAGGATGTGCTGTAATGAAGGTTTCAATTTCATCCTTGTTGCAGGTAAACCCAATTTTTGTGGCTATAAAAACCTGTTCATTAAAAGAGAGGTGCCCTTCCTGTTCCAGTGCCTTCAACACATTAACTACCTGTGTTGCATCCAATTTAAAATGGCTTACAAAATCTTTAAGATTGAATTCATAATACATTCCTTCTCCGCTTCCTGTCTCTATTTGTAGATGATTGGCGATGGATTGATAAACTTTTTTTATTTCAGCAAATAGGGGATATTTTATATCGGGTAATTTTTCTAAAGCATCATACTCCTGTTGGTTATACAGCAAAACTGCAAATGATATTTTGCCATCTCTACCGGCACGGCCTGCTTCCTGATAATAGTTTTCAAGATTGTCAGGTATGTCCATGTGTACTACTACACGTACATCCGGCTTGTCTATTCCCATACCAAATGCATTGGTACATACTATCACCCTTATTTTATTATTGATCCAGTTTTCCTGTCTTTCATTTCTATCTGTTTGAGAAAGGCCTGCATGATAATAGTCTGCAGAAATCTTATTGAGTGTAAGCAGGCTTGCAATATCCTTTGTTCGCTTTCTGTTTCTGCAATATACTATGGCAGTTCCCTGTACCTTTTGTAAAATATCAAGGAGCTTGTTTATTTTACTTTCTGATTTAAATACACTGAAAGAAAGATTTGGTTTTTCAAACGATTGGCGATAAATATTTTCTTCGGTAAATAATAGTTTTTCGCAAATGTCTTTTTGAACTTTAGGGGTTGCAGATGCTGTTAGAGCCAGCATAGGCACATCAGGAAATTCTTTTCTAATATTGGCAATTCGCAAATAAGGAGGCCGGAAATCATAACCCCATTGAGAGATACAATGAGCTTCATCAATTGCAATCAGGCTAAGGTTGAAAGCAGGTAAATATTCCTGAAATAGAGAAGACTCAAGGCGTTCAGGTGAAACGTACAAAAATTTATAAGCTCCATAAGCTGCGTTTTGCAATGTCTCCTTTACTTCATAATAGCTCATCCCACTCTGAATAGACAATGCAGATATGTTGCGCTTTTTAAGGTTTTCTACTTGATCTTTCATCAGCGCAATCAATGGACTGATAACAAGACAAAGCCCATCCATAACTAAAGCAGGTACCTGAAAGCAAATGGATTTACCACCACCTGTAGGCAGCAAGGCAAGCACATCTTTCCCCGACAATACAGCATTAATAATATCTTCCTGCAAAGGACGGAAAGCAGCATGACCCCAATATTGAAGCAGTATGTCTTTGGGAGTGGACAAATGGATGGTCTAAGTTTGTTTAATGATAGCATTACAAAGATGTTGTTTATTTTGCAATCAACAATACCTTAGAGTTTCTGTATTTTAGTATTTAAATTAGCAATTAAATAATAATCAGCTAACTAATGCCCGAACAACAAAACATAGAATATAAACAAAGCTGGCACGATGATTACCTGAAATGGGTTTGTGGGTTTTCTAATGCACAAGGCGGTGTAATATTCATTGGCAAAGATGATAATGGAAATGTAGTTGGCGTTGCTGATTATAAGAAACTGATGGATGATATACCCAACAAGATTAAAAATACAATGGGTATTACGGCAGAAGTAAACCTGCATGAAGAAGAAGGTAAATATTTTATTGAGATTGTTACACACCCCTACTCTGTTCCCATTTCTGTAAGAGGCAGATATTATTACCGTAGTGGCAGCACAAAACAAGAATTAACAGGAGCAGCACTCAATGAATTCCTGTTGAAGAAATCCGGCAAGACATGGGATGATGTAATTGAAACAAGAGCAACATTTGATGATATAGATGAAAAGGCAGTCAAAATATTTCTTGCTGCTTCTCAAAATACCGGTCGCCTGCCGGAAAATGACGGACTTGATTTACCTGAATTATTTGAAAAATTACGGCTTACAGAAAACGGACAATTAAAAAGAGCAGCCATTATTTTATTCGGTAAAGAACCGGGGAAATTTTATCCAGGTATTTATGTAAAGATTGGCAGGTTTGGAAAAAATGACACAGACATTATTTTTCAGGAAACGGAGGAAGGAAATTTAATAATGTTACTGCAAGCAGTTTTAAATCAACTCAACCATAAGTTTCTAATACGGTCAATAGGATTTGAAGGAATGCACCGCATTGAAAAAGGAGAATATCCTTTAGCCGCCATCCGGGAAATGTTATTGAACGCTTTAGTGCATCGCAATTATATGGGAACACCCATTCAAATCCGTGTGTATGACGACAAAATAAGTATTTGGAATGAAGGTGCTTTGCCAGCAGGCTTAACATTAGCTGCTTTGAAACGTTCACATTCTTCAAGACCAAGAAATCCAATCATTGCTGATGTAAGTTTTAAAGGTGGATACATTGATGCCTGGGGTCGTGGTACTATTAAAATTCTGGACACTTGTAAAGAAGCGGAATTACCTGAACCAGAAATGCAGGAGCAAGACGGCGGTTTTAGCATTACCCTTTTCAAAAATAATCTGACACAGGAACACTTAATAAAGTTGGGGCTTAATGACCGGCAAATAAAAGCTATAATCTTTGTTAAAGAGAAAGGAAAAATTTCAAACGCAGATTATCAGGAACTGTTTAGTGTTTCAAAAGCTACTGCAACCCGTGACCTGACTGAATTGTTTGACAAATTTGCACTATTAGAAAAGGTAGGACAAACAGGTGCCGGGACAACTTATATTCTAAAAATCTAATGGGCTCATAATGGGCTCAATGGGCTCACGATGGGTTCATAATGGGCTCAAAGGGCAGTAAGCGGCTAGTATTTCCAACTAAAACTATGAATGAAAATCTCTCCCTTCAAATACAAATATTCAAAATCTGCATTCAAAGGCAGAGAAGATGTGTTTGCAGTTCGTTGGGAGAAAGAAAGTAAGAGGGGCTACATGCCTGCATATTCTATGACCCGTATATGTATCGGGCACATAAAATAAAAGGAGGCACTCTTCCAAATGCAATCCCTTTATCAAATTTACCTCACTCCCAACGGTTTCCATTTTAGCCAAAGTGAATTTGCCACCAGGACAACATCGCTTAAGCCCATGACTAATGCACCGGCTGTGGGTGAAAGAAGTCCCACCGCTGCAATTGGAATTGCAATAATGTTATAAAAAAATGCCCAGAATAAATTGCCTTTAATGGTAGAATAAGTATGCCGGCCAAGTTGAATCGCAGTTGGTAATTTTTTTAAACCGCTATCCATTAATACAACCATTGCACTTTGTATAGCCAATTGTGATGCCTGGCTAAGTGATATACTTATTGTTGCTTTAGCGAGTGCAGGTGCATCATTTATGCCATCGCCAACCATAATGGTGGGTTGTTCATTTACAAGTCTTTCAATCACCTCAAGTTTTTGTTTGGGCGATTGATTGGCTATTACTTCATCTATTTGCAAAGTGTCGGCAACTAGTTTGCATTTAGCAAGATTGTCGCCACTTAATAAAATGGTTTTAATGTTTTGTTTTTTACAAAAGCCAATTACTGCAACAGCTTCGGGTCTTACTTCATCAGCAATGTCTATCCATCCTATTGGCTCATTGTTTTTTATTACATACAAATTGTGAGTTGAATCAGTTATGTTATCACTAATGGCCGATGAACCTATAATGTAAATATTGCCTTCTTTATCTTCACCTCTTACACCGGTACCTTTTATCTCTTCCGCTTTTTTCCATCTAATGTTGCTTTTTGTTTTCCATGTTTCCGTTATACTTTTTGCAATAGGGTGATTGGATAATTTTTCTAATGAAAAAACTATTTGCTTAAATTCTTCCGGTTCTATAGTGGTTTCAAAGGCATTTACTTTAAATTTTCCATTTGTAAGTGTACCTGTTTTGTCAAATACAATTTGCTTAACGTTTTTAAACAACTCCATACTTTTTGTATCGGTATACAAAATACCTTCTTTTGCAGCACGGCCAAGTCCAACTGCTATAGCTGCAGGTGTAGCAAGCCCCATAGCACATGGACAGGCAATGACCAACACGGCTATAGAACGCATTAGGCTTTCCTGAAACGTATGGTCAGTAACGTAATAATTTATTACAAATGCTAACATTGTTATGATAAGAACGGCAGGCACAAAAACAGCACTTATCTTGTCGGCCAGTAATTGAACAGGAGGCCTTTGATTTTGTGCTGTCTTCATCATTTCAATTATGCTATGACGAACAGATTCATTGTCGCCTGCTGTAACATAAGTTTTGACCGTACCATTGCTTATTACACTTCCCCCTATAAGTAGGTCATTTTGTTTTTTAAATACAGGTACACTTTCCCCGGTTATTATAGCTTCATTTACTTCTGCTTCACCACTTAATATTTTACAGTCGGCAGGCACCTGTTCACCGGTCTTTATTAACAGTAAATCACCAATTTTTAAATGAGTATTTTCTACAGGAAAAATATTTTCATTGTGTTGGTCATCGTAGGCTATCATATTGGCCATCACCTTCTCGTGGCGGGTCAGCTTTTTTATGGCTTCCTGTGTTTTTTCTACAGAAGCATCTTCCAGCCAATTGCCAAAAAATACAATGGTAATAATAGATGCTGCTGTTTCAAAGAATATACGTGAAGCATCGTTTTGTATTAAACCAATAATACTATAAACAAATGCAGCGGTAGCTCCAAGGGTTATCAGCACATTCATATTAGGTACTCCCGATCGCAAACTATTGATAGCGCTTTTTCCAAAATAGCTCATGCCAACTATATATACAGGTAGGCATAATGCTAACTGCACCCAATAGTTGTGAAGAATGTGCAGGTTTAATACCATGCCTAAATGCCCAAGCATTAGCAGCAAAGTAAATGGTAGACAAAACCAAAACTTCTGAATGTTATTATGTAAAAAGGTTGATTTTTTTGAAATAATTGGTTTGCTTTCATCTGTTTGCACTCTATATCCGAGTAGTTCAATATTCTCTATTGCTTTTTCTTTATTTGCAATAGCATCAATTGTTTCAAAAAGCACATCACCACTTATCGGGTTTACGGAAATTTCCTTCATCCCTTGTTTTTGCAACACCTTATTTACACTCAATGCGCAATTGCTACAGGTCATTCCTTCAACTTTCCAATGCACTTTTTCCATAAAATTCTATTCTTAATTATCATTTACAAAGTTACTTAACACTATACTGTAATCTGACTTGGTATGGTCATATCTTTATTACATGGTTGCATTTTCCTGATTATTGGAATCAATTTTTGCAATACGTTTGCTTATGGAGATAACTTTTACATTGTCAGAAATAAATAAAGCAGCTTCAGACATTTTTGCGATAGCAAAAGATAAAAAAGTATGGGCACTGCATGGCGAAATGGGAGCAGGGAAAACAACTTTTATACATGCCATATGTGAATATCTTGGTGTAAAATCAGCTATAGGAAGCCCGACTTATTCTATCATCAATGAATACCAAAGTTCTGTTGCCGGAATTATCTATCACATGGATTGGTATAGGCTAAAAGATGAAGAAGAAGCCTTACAAGCGGGTGTGGAAGATACATTGCTAAGCGGAAACCTATGCTTGGTAGAATGGCCCGAAAGAGCTGAAGGATTATTGCCTGATGAAACCATTCACTTAAACTTAAAATTGGTAGATGAAAATACAAGAACCATTTCAGTTGCTCTATGATTGCTGTAAAAAAGAAGAGTGCTTTATTGACAATAAATTTTTTTCATATCAATAAAACACTCTTTGATTAAATCTCTTATTTGCCTAACGGTTAAATTTTATTTTAATCCCTGCTTGAAAATCTGCTCAACAGTTTAAGCATTTCTACATATAGCCAAACTATAGTAACCATTAGCGCAAAACCGCAATACCACTCCATATATTTGGGTGCACCCATTTCGGCGCCTTTTTCTATCATTTCAAAATCAAGGATAAGGTTCAATGCAGCTATGGCGACAACAAACAGGCTAATGCCAATACCTAGTATACTGCCATTTCCAAAAGCCATAAAGTCCATTTCGACATTAAACATTCTCAAAATCCAGGTGGCGAGGTAAAATAATGCAATACCTACAGTGGCACTGAAAATGATTGATTTAAAACGTTCTGTAGGACGGATAATTCTAAAATTGTACAATAGAAACATAGCCACCGCAACACCCATGGTAAGACCAACAGCCTGCATAACTATGCCAGGGTATTTGGCAGCAAAGGCATCGTTGATGATCGCAGAAAGTGCACCAAGAAATAAACCTTCCAATATGCCATACAAAGGAGCAAGGTAGCCGGACCATTGGCGTTTGAAAGTTATGACTAATGCTATAATGAGGCCGCCTATCATTCCGGTCCACATTAAAGGCATCATAGTTTCCTGTTTGCCCTGATCATAAAGATGCCAGGTGAAACCTGCACCTGCAATAACCATAAGAAACAGGAATCCAAACTTATTCATTGCACCACGGGTGGTCATAACTCCCTGCTGTTGATCTTCTAAAGTTGTATTAAAGATCTTATCGGTAAGTGTTGGGTTTCCAGATTTAAAAAGTGCCATTTTTTTATTTATTTTAGTAACACAAATATAGAAAATCGATTGTTATAAGATTTAAAAAGTTCGTAAGCCATTATTTTCGATATTCTCTTCTTCCTTTTATCAATCATCGTCATTTTCGGGCTGTAATTAGTACTTTTGCAACCTATTTTATTGAATTGTTCAATTGATTTTACCATGACTCATACCGAAGAGCTTTTACAAGATGTAGTAATAAAATTTGCAGGCGATAGTGGAGACGGTATGCAGCTAACCGGCAGTCAGTTTACTAATAATACTGCCCTGCTCGGTATAGATCTTGCCACTTTTCCTGATTTCCCTGCGGAAATTCGGGCTCCTATAGGTACCCTGCCCGGTGTTAGTGGTTTTCAACTACACTTTAGCAGCAGCCGCATTTTTACTCCGGGAGACGACTGTGATGTATTGGTGGCTATGAATGCTGCAGCATTAAAAGTAAACCTCAAAAACCTTAAAAAAGGTGGACGAATAATAGTTAATACTGATGGTTTTGATGCTAAGAATCTACGTCTCGCAAACTACCCTGATGGAGTAAATCCAATAGAAGATGATAGTCTTACTAATTATGAAGTCATAAAAATTGACGTAACAAAACTTACAAGAGAAGCCCTAAAGGAATACGAGATGGGCACCAAAGAGAAAGACAGGGCAAAAAATATGTTTGTGCTTGGTTTTTTATATTGGATGTATAACCGGGATATGGACAACACCATTCGTTTTCTTACCGAGAAATTCGGTAAAAAAGATACCATCTTACAAAGCAATATCAAATCCCTGCAGGCGGGTTATAATTATGCCGATACTACCGAAACTTTTACAACCCGATATCGTGTTAACAAAGCCAAAATGGTTAGTGGCAGCTACCGCAATATTATGGGTAATCAGGCATTGAGCTATGGGTTAATTGCGGCAAGTCAAAAAAGTGGTTTACAGTTATTTTTAGGTAGTTACCCAATTACCCCTGCATCAGATATACTTCATGAATTGAGTAAACATAAAGCCTTTGGTGTTAAAACCTTTCAGGCAGAGGATGAGATTGCAGCCATTACATCAGCAATAGGTGCAAGCTATGGAGGACTGCTTGGCCTAACTACTACCTCGGGTCCGGGTATGGCGCTTAAAACAGAAGCTATGGGACTTGCGGTTATGTTAGAAATTCCACTACTGATTATTAATGTACAACGTGGTGGACCAAGTACAGGTCTGCCTACCAAAACCGAGCAAAGCGATTTGCTACAGGCATATTATGGTCGAAATGGTGAGTGCCCAATGCCCGTTATCGCTGCATCTACACCAAGCGATTGTTTTAGTGCAGTTTATGAAGCGTTTAGAATTGCAGTACAGCATATGACACCGGTTATTTTTCTTAGCGATGGTTTTATAGCAAATGGCTCAGAGCCGTGGAAATTTCCTCAAAGCGATGACTTGCCTAAGATAGAAGTAAAGTTCAAAACTGAATTGGGCGACCATGAAGAAAAATTTCAACCATACCTGCGTGACGAAAAACTGGTACGGCCCTGGGCTATACCGGGTGCGCCGGGCTTAGAACATAGGGTAGGAGGATTAGAAAAACAAAACATAACAGGCAACATCAGCTACGACCCGGACAACCACCAACTCATGGTGAAAATAAGGGAAGAAAAAGTAGAAAAGATTGCGCAATATATACCCGAACAAAAACTGGACAATGGCCCCGATAAAGGTAAACTTCTCATTATTGGGTGGGGAAGTACCTATGGAGCTATCAAAAGTGCCGTAATAGAATTGTTGGAGCAAGGATATGAAGTAGCCCATGCACATCTTCGTTATGTTAGGCCATTTCCTGCAAATCTTGGGGACATTATCAAAAACTTTGATAAGGTATTAATACCAGAAATAAACAATGGTCAGCTAATAAAAATCATCAGGGACAAGTATTTGGTAGATGCCAAAGGATACAATAAAATCATGGGTATACCAATCACCAAAGGTGAAATGATTGACGAGGTTAAGAAAATGCTTTCAGAATAGTTTACTTAAAATTTTGTAGCAGGCTTTAGTATCTCCGATTTTGTTTTTGTTTCGTCTGTCAATCCCGATTTTTTCATCGGGACACGTCTAGAGGAATGTACTACTATTCAGCTTTTTCCATCCTTTGTTGAATGGTTTCAGCATCCATAACCTCAAGTGTTTTCTCGTATAATGACCATGCCTCTTCGGGAGATTCGCCTATGCATACTACGCCCATTTTGCCATATTGAGACAAAGCTCCAATCATGTGAAACATTACCCCCTTTTGGGTAGCACCATCAAAATGCAAACCATGAAACATGGCAATGTCTATAAGGTCATGTGGGGTTAAGCCTTTGTATGCTTCACTTTGTACATTGTCGCTTGCATAGTAAAAGCGGTGTTGATTTCCTGGTGTAGTAAACAAACCGTTGTTCTCATCAAAATATCCATTGGTAAGAAACTGCAACATAAGAAATGGATGTGTTGTACCGCCCTTACGCAGATTTATTTCAATTGGGTAATGGTGCCATACCTCTTTTCCAAAAACTGAAATAAAATCAATACCAAATCTGCCCAATGCTCCTTTGTTTTTTAATGCGACAGCTATATTCTTTCCCATTTTACCCACCTGCACTCTATATTCTTTATTTGCAGGAAAATGAGCACCTGAAAATATTTGCCCACAATCACCGGTTAGTACCTGATCATGAGTAGAGATGATGTCTATATTACCCGTAGGGTCAATTCTGCATTGAACAGACGGTGAAGTTTTCAGCCTACCTTCTACAAATGCTTCAACAATACCTCCCATTGAATTGAATTTACAAAAGAAATTATCTACTGACATTTCAGTTGCAACAGGCTTTATTTCATTTTTTAGATTTTGATTTATCCACTCATGCAATTCTTTTTTATCAACATCAGTTGGGTAGGTAAACATTGCATTACCATCGCCGGAGAAACCATCGTTTAATTTTATAACAGACTTCTTTATTTCAGGATGCTTCATTTTTAACTCTACCAAAGCATCAACCACATCACTATAGCTATTTAAGTCTTCTGAACCGGGTGGCATGGGTACACCTGCTTCTCTAAAAAGTTTTCTGCTTCCACTTTTTGATCCCCAATGCATTACCAACGGGTCGCATCCAAAAATAGGAATACCTAAACGTACCGCTAAAGATCTTTCAAAATTTGTTGTATTAAAACATGCAATGTGTGATGCATGTCCTGGTGGTATGTGTTGCTTTATTCTTTCAATAAGCCTTGTTCTTTTCAATATCTTTTCTGTAAGTGAAATGGGGGATGCGTCATAGCAACTCAAGAGCGTTAACCGCTCACGGGCATGATATCCTGTAATGCCGGGCAGCAAGTGTAGATAATAATCAATTATGACGGGGTCAATTGGAACACTAGTAATGTAAATAACCCTTGTTCGGGGCATACGTAATAACATTAAAAGGCAGAGTAAACGTTCCTCATAGTGCAAAGCTCCGGTTACTTTATCTAAAACTTCCTGGTCTAGGGTTAGGCTGGGAATAACAACAATGGTTTTGGCGGCTAAATTATCCGGAAAAAATAACTCATATTGCTCACAAAAACTTTCCTGTAATTTTTTAAAAATACTTAATTCCTCTTCTGAATTTTCAATTGGAAAATTTTTAGAACCAGTATTAAATTGAAGTTGTTCAAGCATGAAATATAACTTTTGATTGTACAATTTTACAAACAAAAAAAATATTAAAGCTGATTAAGGTCAGTTGCAAACATGATTAAAAGAAGGAATGGTATATTATTGACTATTCTTTTTCAAATCTGAACATAAGCTTTACTGACCTTCTCAATATCCAATACCACATTATATAATAGATTGAGCTGATCTGTTACAGATTTTACTTTTATCAACTGTTTACGTATTTCAGAATCAACAAATCCATCCTTTAATTCCAATCTTCTTTTTTCCATTAATTTATTAGAAAATTCGTTAAGGTTTTGTAGGGCTTTTTTACCAGAAATGTTTTCAAACTCTTTTTCTTCCCTTTTTAGGTAGGCGATTGCTAAATCTATATTAGCAAGTATTTCTTGAGTTGCATTAATTAAATATTCATTTGGAAATTCGTGTTTTAGTTTTGTATATTTTGAAAATCCGGCTACGTATGAAGTCAGGGTTTGATTGAGTACTACAAATTTGTGCAATTTTGCAACCCCCTTCTGTCTGCCTTCGGGCTCATTTATCATACGGTTAAAACTGTCAGATAAATTAGCTAAAGCTACCAATGCTTTTCTTCTTGCTAATTGGCGCATGGTATTTTCAATAGTTATACCCTTTATTTCCTCTGTCATAATGCTAAAGTAATTGCGTACCTCCATCAACATTGTTATCATGGTAAGGTTGACTTTATCTTTCTCCCACGACGGGAACAATAGATAACTGGCAAGAAATGCAATTACTGAACCTATGGCTGTATCTAAAATTCGGTCTTTTAAAAGGGGATAAAATTCAGAGGGGCTTAGGAAGTGATAAAACAAAACAAGATAAGGAGTCATAAACAACACACTGATAAAATAATTTCGGCGCATAGTGCTATAACTTCCCAGCATAAGCAGCATTAGCAGTGGAAGAAGTATTGCAACAATTTTTGTAAGATATAATATAGCAACGCCAATTAACACGCCTGCAATGGTACCGGTTAAGCGCTGAACGTTTCTTTTTTTGGTAAGACTGTAAGCAGGCTTAAGTATTACAATTATGGTGAGTAAAACCCAATAACTATGGCCAATATTAAAAAACTGTGCAATAAGAAAACCCAAAAGCACTGCTACGCTTACCCGTATAGCATGTCTGAAACTGTCAGATTTAATAGTAAGATTTGACAGTAATAATTGTAAGGAATAATCCTGTGACGGATGGATACTTTTTACATTAATCTCCGGTTGTTTTGAAACCAATTTCTTGTCGTAGGTACTATATTGTTGCAATATCTTTATTCGGTCTGCTATTTCCTGTATGTTCTCGAGAATTTTCCTTAGGCTTATAAAACCTTCAATATTATCGGGCTTTAGGTATGCATGTCTTAGTTGTTCCAGATTATGTTGAGTTTGTTCAATAAGAACATAAATATGGGTTATTTAAGGAGTGCTTTTTCCGCTTTTAACGGCTATACCCAATAAGTTGAGTTCATTTGCCAATTCATTTGCCATTTTACCGTAATCATCAAGAATATTTGTTTCATCAAAGTATTGGTGTAGTAGTGTGTACTGTTGATGGCTTGTCATTATTTTCTCAAAAATATCAGTAAGATCAAGATACATAAGTACCAATGTACGGGTAGCTACAGAAGAATCTTTAATAATGCTTCGGGTTTTAAAAAGTAATTCAGAAAGGTCATTTTGCTTTTGTTGAACAATTGCCTGTTGCTGTAAAATTTTTTTAAATAATGCCTCAAAATCTTCATCTTTATTATAAAGTCTTGATCGCAAATAGAGGTAACTAGCTGTTTCTTCAATGCAATCTCCCAAAGCCTGTTGCGCCAGCCTTAGTGGCCTGAAATTGTAAAGTAAAAGACTGTAAAAAATATACCAAAGCCCACCACCTGCAACCTGTACTGCATGAATTATAATGGCAGAGGATGTATTCAATTGTCTTCTGGGGTCTATAGTTAAGACAATCATAATCATACTTGCAGTACCTATTGCAGACGCCCTGACCCCATACACTGTTATCATGCTAAAAATGAAACAGGATAACATAAGGTATAATGTCAGAAGCATGGGAATCTTTACTGCAAATCCGGCTATAAGTGTTCCGATAAATAAAAAAAGAAGACACACTAACATTCCATTTCTTCTATGATGTACAGGTCCCGGATTATCTGTAATACTAACCAATAGTGCTCCAATAGAAACTACAATGCCTATATCAAGTTGATTTATATAGCTGAATACCAATGCAGGCAAAATAATACCTACAGTCATACGTAAGCCCTCTGTAAGATGGTGACTATTTATGAAACTTTTATACTGGTTTAAATAATTCATTTAGGTCTATACAAAAACATTAAGTGGGGCCTATTTATTTATTTACAAAACAAAAAATGGCGGCTTAAACAAGCCGCCATTTTTATTATAAAAAATTATACCATTAATATCTTGGTTGACGACCTAATACAATTCCAAACTTTAAGTTAATGGACATATAAGTGTCATTGTCGTCTGGATTACCTCTTCTTGCAGGCACTTTGCCATTTTTACTTGGATTTGACAGGGCTTTGGCATAAGCTGCATCTTTTAATGTCAAGTATTTTGTAAAAAGATTGGGATCAACATAATATCTGCTACTTGCATCATCAAGGTAATCAGTAAACAGAATACGATGTAGATACTCTAATCTTATATTAAATAAGGGGGATAATTCATACCTGATTCCTACTCCCATAGGTATATTGACAGAAGAGAGTTTGTAAGGTAAACGATCGGGGTATTCATCAAATCCCTGTCCTTCAGTACGTAAAGGTTGTAAATCAATTCTACGATTTCCAATTTCTACTTGTGGATTGAACCAGAAATAACCAACACCCGCTAAAATATACGGTGAAAGTAATGGGGCCCCATCATCATAATATTTTAGATTTAACGGATGAAATTCTGCCATAAGAGAAATTTCATTTACTTTACTTCTAAAAGCAAGATTGCGGTTTCTTTTGGTTACCAGATTGAGAGATGAAGAGGAGGTTATGTCCTGATCACGGGCTTCTACAGAACCCCAGGTGCCTTCTAGTTTTACCCCAATGAAGTTCTGATACATAATACCCATATAGATATTGGCTGCCAATTTATAGTTTTTGGCTCTCACTTCGTTGATATAAAATTTTGTATCAGAGTTAGGCCCGCCTACATCACAAATTGTATTCATAATGCCTACACCTCCACCAAATTCATAAACTACATCAGCATCATAGTAACCATCATTATAAAAATAATATTGAGCATTACCCTCATTAGAAATAGCTGCACATATCAGTAAAGTCAAAAACAGTTTACTTAACTTCATAAAAATGGGTTTCAAACTAAAAGATTCACAAAAAAAGGAAAAATTAAGACTTTTTTATCTTTCTACTACAATTTATTTATAGAATTGTAGTATTTACAAACAATTTTAAGGCCACACTCGCTACATTTCGGATTTCTTGCTACACATATATATCTACCATGCAATATAAGCCAATGATGTGCCTTATGAATAATGTCTTTTGGAAAATATTGAATTAATTGTTTCTCAGCAGCATTAGGAGTTTTGGCGTTGGTTGTTAACCCTAAACGTGCAGATACCCTAAAAACGTGTGTATCCACTGCCATATTGGGCTGATGATCTATAACAGAGGTAATAACATTTGCCGTTTTACGTCCAACACCCGGTAATTGTATGAGATCCTCAACAGAAAGGGGAATTTGTTCGTTAAATTTTTCAACTACCATTTGAGCCATCCCCAAAAGATGTCGGGTTTTATTGCCGGGGTATGAAATGCTTTTTATTAGTTCAAAAACATCTTCATAGTGAGCTGCAGCAAGTTTTTTAACTGTTGGATATTTTTTAAAAATGCCGGGGGTGGTAATATTAACCCGCTTGTCAGTACATTGTGCAGATAAAATGACTGCTATTAATAATTGATAAGTATTTTCGTAAGTTAACTCCGTTTCCGGATTTGGAGCATGTTCACTAAAGTATTGAATAACAAACCCGTATCTTTCTTTCTTAGTCATAAACTAAAATTAAAGATACGGGTCCAATATGAGTATTTAAACACAGTTTTAAGATTGTACAACCTCTGCTGATGTTTTTGCATAATTTAGAATGGCCATAATTGATTGAGGTCTTGGACTTTCTAATATGCCATCCAATTGCTGCATAGATTCACGAAGCGCATTGTACTCATCCCGAAGATGCCAATCTGATTGAATCGCATTTTCGATCGCCTTGCTCTTCTCCCCTGTAGTTTCTTTGTACAGGTATTTCATCAAGTCTTCTGTTGTGTAATTAATCATGCTATACATTTTTATCCGGGTTTATAATTTGTCCTGACATTAAAAACGCCTGAACCATTGTATTATTGCGGAAATCTTATTTTTTTTGTAGGGTACTATCAATGATTATAAATATTTCCTCGTCACTTCTTTTAAGATAAAAATTTTCTCTTGCCATCTTTTCTAAAACTGAAGGATCATTATTGAGATCTGTCAAATTTTTTTTAGTTTCAGCTATTTCATTTTCATAAAAATCTGTACTTGTTTGCAATTTTTTTAATTCTTGTTTTCTATCATATTGTGTAAACAAATCATTTCTATCAAAAAATATAATCCAGACAACAAAAACAATTACAGTCAGCAAATATTTATTCTGAATAACATTCCAAATACCAACAAACTTTTTCATTTAATAAAATAATGCTATAAAATTAAATTTTAAACGGCAACAATAATTCACAATTTATCACCATATTATTAAACCTGATATGATGACAAATTAAAATTTTATTAAAATAGCTAAATAAATTTAAATCTACCCTTAGGATAAATGGCATTTTCACCCAGCATTTCTTCTATTCTAATTAATTGGTTGTACTTAGCCATACGGTCTGTTCTACTTGCACTGCCGGTTTTAATTTGTCCACAATTTAGGGCAACTGCCAAATCAGCTATAGTTGTGTCTTCTGTTTCACCACTTCTGTGACTCATAATGGTTGTATAATTGTTCATTTGAGCCAATTGAACAGCATTGATAGTTTCGGTCAATGTACCTATTTGATTCACCTTAATCAATATACTGTTTGCCACACCTGTATCTATACCTCTTTGTAATATTTTGGTATTAGTTACAAATAGATCATCCCCTACTAGCTGAACTTTTTTCCCCAAAGCATCTGTTAATTTTTTCCAACCATCCCAATCTTCTTCTGCCATACCGTCCTCTATACTTATAATCGGATATTTATTAGCCCACTCTACCCAGTAATTTACCATTTCATCTATGCTGTATTTTTTTCCGTTGCTTTTATGAAAATGATAGACATTCTCATCATCTTTCCACATTTCGCTTGTAGCAGCATCCAAGGATATACCAATCTGTTCGCCAGGCTTGTATCCAGCTGCTTCTATAGCCATTAAAACTGTTTCAATAGCTTCTTCATTGCTTTGAATATTGGGTGCAAATCCACCTTCATCACCAACATTGGTACTGTAACCTTTCTTTTTAAGTACAGTCTTTAGGTGATGAAAAATTTCAACCCCCCATCTAAGGCCTTCGCTAAATGTCTCTGCTCCCACCGGAACTATCATAAATTCCTGATAATCAATTTTGTTATCAGCATGAGCGCCACCATTTAGGATATTCATTAAGGGTATGGGCAGCACATTACTGTTAACTCCACCTATATATTTAAAAAGAGGCAAATTGCTTTCCTGTGCTGCTGCCTTGGCTACGGCCATACTAACAGCAAGCATTGCATTAGCACCCAAATTGCTTTTATTTTCAGTACCATCCAGTTCAATAAGTTGTTTATCTATACCTGTTTGATCATTTACAGGCCACCCAAGTAAGGGATCGGCTATAATATCATTTACATTTTTTACAGCATTTAATACACCCTTCCCAACATAAACACTTTTATCATTGTCTCTTAATTCTACAGCTTCATGAATACCGGTAGAGGCACCACTGGGTACAGCAGCACGGCCTATAATACCATTGTCTGTTATTACATCTACTTCTACAGTAGGATTGCCCCTGCTGTCTAAAATTTGCCTGGCATGAATGTCTGAAATGTAACTCATAATTCGGGTTTTAATATTTTTATTATAAAATGTTAGTTTCAATGGCAAACCAAACATTATTGTTGCAGACTACTTTTTTTTCGCTTAAAAAATTAATTAGCAGCTCCGGTAAGTTTTCTGAAAATTTCTTCAAGACTACTCCCTTCGGTTTGCAAAGAAACAATATTAAGGTGGTGTTTCAAACTTAGTTCAAGCAACTGTTTTTTTATAAAATTGTCATTTGCAGTTTCAAGTTGATAAGAATATTTATCTACTATACTAATATTTGTAACTCCGGATAACTCCTGAATAAGTTTTGGATCATGTATTTCTCCAAATGTTACTTTTACTATGTTTGAATTGCTTCTTTGCTGTAGTGCAACAAGCTTATCATCTGCTACTAATAAACCTTTGTTTATAATAATTACACGGTCGCATACTGCTTCTACCTCCTGTAAAATGTGAGAGGAAAATAAGATTGTTTTATTTGCACCCTGAGTTTTAATTACGTTTCTGATTTCTATGATTTGATTGGGGTCCAGACCCGTAGTTGGTTCATCAAGTATTAAAACTTCAGGATCGTGTATGAGGGATGCTGCAAGACCTGTTCTTTGCTTGTAACCTTTAGAAAGCTGACCAATTTTTTTATTCTGTTCTGCTCCTAAACCGGTCAGTTCAATAACTTCTTTTATTCTTTCGGTTTTGTTGAATATCTTGTGTATGCCACCAATAAAAGATAGGTATTCTTTAATATACATATCCGGATACAATGGATTGGCCTCGGGTAAATAGCCAATTTTACTTTTAGCAGTTATTGTATTATTGCATACATCTATTCCACAAACTTTTATATTACCATTATCGGGGCTAAGAAAACCCGTAATCATTTTCATAGTTGTAGATTTTCCTGCTCCATTCGGTCCAAGAAAGCCGGTTATTTCTCCTTTTTGTATAGAAAAGGAAATAGAATTTACCGCTGTTTGTGTTCCAAATTTTTTTACAAGATCTTCTACTACTATTGACATTAAATAAAACTGTTTGCTGCAAAAATAACTATAGGTAGTAGTATCAGAATAAAATATTTAATGAGAAAATATTTTTGCCAGAGAAATGGCCACAATCAAAAGAGTAATGGTTAAATATATAAGTAATGTAATGATATTGTGAAACCGCATTATTATACGGTTGGGTTCATAATCTTCCATTTCCTGCTCTTCAATTCCATACCATTTAAACAGAGCAAATAATATACTTTGCATCCCCCTTATTTTTTCATTAAAAGAGTAGGATAAAAGTATTTTTATTAGAGAAATGGCAATGAGGGCAAGCCATAA
This sequence comes from Segetibacter sp., assembly GCA_043736115.1. Lineage (GTDB taxonomy): Bacteria > Bacteroidota > Bacteroidia > Chitinophagales > Chitinophagaceae > Segetibacter. The sequence goes on from JAYTDC010000107.1 coordinate 53,302, forward strand.
GAATTTGTAATATCGGGCTATATAATCTAAAAGCATTATTACTAAATGTACTCCGTTTTAAGGTTTAGGCTATTGAATATTTCAAATGTAATGGAAACAAATTAATTCTTAATAAAAAGCTAATAAACAATTTTTGTTTTTTCAAAAGTAAAGCTATATACACATTTAAATATTATATAATTAAACTACTTTACTTAAAACAACATAGCTTTATTATACTTTTTAGTAACAAAACTCATTTCTAAACCAATTCTATAAATAGATGTCATCTGTAAAACCAATTATTAGTACATCCTTTAAATACGAGACATTAGAAGAAACGTTGGATATTAAACCAGAAGGTACACAATTGCACATAGGTATTCCTAAAGAAACAGCCTTTCAGGAAAACAGGATTGCATTAACCCCTGAGGGTGTTCATGTACTTATTAACAATGGTCATAAGGTAGTTATAGAAAGCAAAGCAGGAGAAGGTAGTAATTATAGCGATAATGATTACAGCGAAGCAGGAGCAAAAATTGATTTGAAAAGAGAAAATGTATTTAAATCGCCAATACTTGTAAAAAGTGCGCCTGTAGTTCATGAAGATCTAGTGTTGTTGCAAGAGGGACAAACCATTATTTCGCCAATTCATCTGTCTGCGATGAAGGGTGAATTTTTGGAGAAAATGATGGAGAAGAGAATTACTGCACTAAGTTTTGAAAACCTGAAAGATGATAGTGGAACCTACCCCATAGTACGCAGTATGAGTGAGATAGCAGGAGGTGCTATTATGCTAATTGCAGGTCAATATATGGGAAGTGCTAACCATGGTAAGGGCATTTTGTTGGGTGGTATTAGTGGAATACCTCCTAGCAAAGTAATTATAATAGGAGCAGGTGTAGTAGGCGAATTTGCCACCCGTACAGCCTTAGCTTTAGGTGCATCTGTTAAAGTTTTTGATAATAATGTTTATAGATTAAAAAGGCTACAGAATAACCTTGGCATAAGAGTGTGGACAAGTGTAATAGAACCCAAGATACTGGCCAAGCAACTTAAAACCTGCGAAGTTGCAGTAGGTGCTTTAAGTAGTGAATTTGGCCGAACTCCCGTATTGGTAACCGAAGAAATGGTTGCAGCCATGAGACCCGGCAGTGTAATTATAGATGTAAGTATAGACCGTGGCGGAGTATTTGAAACCAGCGAAATAACCAGTCACCAAAGACCAACTTTTGTTAAGCACGGGGTCATACATTACTGTGTTCCAAACATAGCCAGTGGTTTTGCCCGTACTGCCAGTCAGGCTATTAGTAATGTGTTAATGCCACTTTTATTAAACGTAAGTGAGGAAGGCGGGATGGAACAAATGGTTTGGCACAACTTTAACCTTAGAAATGGAATTTATTTATACAAAGGGCATCTTACAAATTTTTACCTAAGCCAGCGATTTGATTTAAAATATACGGATCTCAATTTGTTAATTGCAAGCAGAAGATAAATACAACAAGTCAATCATTTTTAAATGTTGATTAATGCTCAAAATGTTGATATTCGGTGGTGGTTGCTCTATTAAACAGATTTCTGATTTATTGTCATTTTTTTACAAATTCGATCCAAAATAAAACCCATTTCCAGGGCTTTAAAATAACTCTCTTTAAGTTTTTAGTACACAATATTTATAAATATTATGGTTTATTTCTTTGAGGTGGCTGTGCTATTTGTTCCTTTAATTTGTAGGAATGAAATATTATTTCTTATCCTTAATTCAAATATTACCTGTTAGCTATTTTTTCCACATCAATACTTGTATTTTACACCTAATAATAACTGCCTTTACTTCGCAAGTATGCGAAAGATTCTAAAAGCAATATGGAATACCTGATATTTCTTTTAGAAATAGCAAAAGACTGATAATTTGATCTGCCCAACCTGCTATTAATCAATCATTGTCTTACCCACCTAGTACTTAATACTGTATTTATAGTGTATGAGTTGTTACAGCAATTGAAAAGCTAATGCAATGGGTAGTTTTTCTAAAAGGGGTTAGTGTTTATTTCGTATTGCACATATGTATATGATTCCGAACTTCCAACCAATCCATGTTCAAATTTTATTTATGATTTAAATAGGTTACATGTGAAATATTGTCCACTATTATAACGTTACTTATAATTATATTTTTCTAAGACTAAAATCGAAATATCTATGAAAACGCTTTTTTTTCTTTTCTCGTTTTGCATCATAAATTGTTTATTTAGCCAGGATTTAATTTTTGATATTAATCAATATGGCGTTTCCTATAAAAATCCTTCGACAAACCAGTTTGAAGATGCTGAAATTAAAAGCTCACAAATGATTATTACACTACAAGATAAAGTGGTTAAGGTTATGGATGAATTTACACATACTATTTCTTTAGATAAAATGAATAGTCAGAATATTAACATCAAACATTTATATACTCAAAATTGGAAAGCTTTAGATGCTAATAAAAATCCGATTCAGTTTAAGTTTACGGTAAATGTTGATACAAAAGAAGCTATGGTTGAGGTAGGGTATAAAGATTTCAGAAATTATTATTTTGGAAAATTTTCATACGGTAATCTGGAAAATTTAAGTAAAGAGGTAGCTCAAACCTTTTAGATAAATAAATAGTAATCTAAGTTTAAAAAAAGTTTATGCAACTGTAGTTAGTGATCCTATTTATTCTTACGGAAAATATTTTAAGCGTTCTTCGGGAACGCTTTTCGTATTGTATTAATTTGTTATACCTTCTGCTGTAATAAAATGTATGCTTTTAAGTAATCCTAAGATTAGATACTTTTTACTTTGAAGACTTTATTGAATTTGTGTGAGAATAGTCTATATATTTGCAGCCCGAAAATGGCGAGGTAGCTCAGCTGGTTAGAGCATCGGATTCATAACCCGAAGGTCGGCAGTTCAAGTCTGCTCCTCGCTACAAGTAAAGCCTGACAGTAATTATGTCGGGCTTTTTTTTTTATTCCCAGTCATATTTTAATTAAGATATTAAAATTCTACCTTAAGTTCAATGAATTTATTTTATTGAATCAAGTGTTAAGCGAAGTATAAATAAAGAAAAATAATTATCAAAACTAACATTTTTTGATGCTTTAACTAGAAGATGTAAAATTTAAATACATCAAATTCTATAAAAGTATTGCTCTAGATACTTCTTTATCAGCATTGCTGAATTAGAAACCAATGCTTTTTAGACGGTAAAAAACCGAGAAGTTTAGAACTGTTGTTAAGATTTACATGTAAATTAATTTCTTGAATTATGTATTATAATATTCCGGTAATGGACAATTATACCATAAAGGTTATAGAACAGGAAACAATGTTTTTTAATGATTAACCTAAATGAGGATTCTTTAATAAAGTAAAATACAAATTAGATGTAGCTTAAAAAAAAGTAAATAATAAAACAAAATATTTTGGTAAATAAAAATAATTAGTTAGTTTCACACATGGCACAATAGTTGTTTTTATTAAAATAGTTTCAATTTTATTAATCATTCCACTGGTGCAATTATTAAAAATATTTTTACCCTAAAATTTAACTTTGTTATGAAAAAGTTCAGGCCTATTTTAATATTGGCAATTTTGATTCTTACTAGTGTTACTGGATTTAGTCAGGATCCTGGTGGAAGTCCAGATGGACCACCGCCGGCAGTTCCATTTGAGGATTACATGCATTTAATATTGTTAGCTGTTGGAGCTGTATTTGCATTATTTACTATTAAGAGATTGCAGCGTAAGCAAGCATAGTATAAAATTACCTAAAAAAGCCAGAAGCAACACATTGTTATAAGTGTTGCTTCTGGCTTTTTTTATGTGTTATTTTCGGTAGATTAAATTTTCATTGATATTTGGAATATGAATGACGCAGTTTCTCAACTCTACACCCAATATACCGCCCACCTCCAAAAGATAGCGGACATCAAATATTCCGCAGCGGTACTACAGTGGGATCAGGAAACCTATTTACCACCCCACGGCGCTAATTTCCGTGCAAGGCAATTGGCAACTTTGAGCGAAATGGCGCATGAACTATTTGTTGCAGATTCAACCGGAAATCTTTTACAGGAGCTACTTTCAAAAGATTTGAATGAAGAACAGCATCGAAATGTTGAGCTGTCTTTCGAGGATTTTACAAGGGCTAAAAAACTAACCCCGGAGTTTGTACGTAAAATGAGCGAAGCTATTTCTGCAAGCTATCATGCATGGATAGATGCCCGCCAGCAAAACAATTACTCCATTTTTGAGCCCAAACTTTCGCCGTTGGTTGAGTTGAAAAAGCAGGAAGCTGAAATGCTTGGTTACGAAGGCCATCCTTACAATGCATTGATGCATGAATTTGAAAAAGGGGCTACCACAACAATGCTTGACAAGGTATTTGCTGATGTAACCCCGCCACTATTGGCTTTGCTGGATGAAATAAAAAATCAACCCGCTGCTGAAGATGCTTTTCTTCAACAGCATTTCCCCAAGGAAAAGCAGTGGGAGTGGGGCATGTACATTGCCCGTCAATTGGACTTCGATTTTGCCGCCGGACGACAAGACATTTCAGAGCATCCATTTACCACCAACTTCAGCAGTCAGGATGTACGCATCACCACCCGCATAGATGAAAATGATTTTTCCAACATGACGTGGAGCACACTTCACGAAGTGGGTCACGGTCTCTACGAGCAAGGCTTGTCTGCTACTCAATACGGCCTGCCTTTGGGCGAATATGCATCGCTAAGCATCCACGAATCGCAGTCGCGGTTGTGGGAAAACTGTGTAGGTCGCGGCCATGCTTTCTGGCATTATTATTACCCCAAATTGCAGGATTATTTTCCGCAGCAGTTTGGTCATATTTCGCAGCAGCAGTTCATGAAGGCCATCAACAAAGTGAAGCCCTCGCTCATACGCACCGAGGCCGACGAACTCACTTATCACTTCCATGTTATGGTGCGTTACGAACTTGAAAAGAAACTGATTGACGGCACCCTCCAAACCAAAGATATTGCCGCCTACTGGAACGAAAGCTATCAAAAATACCTCGGCGTTACGGTGCCCGACGATAAGCACGGCTGCCTGCAGGATGTGCATTGGAGCCACGGCAGCTTCGGATATTTCGCTACCTACAGCCTCGGAAGTTTTTACGCCGCACAGTTTTGGCAACAGGCAAAGATGGAAATACCCGCCCTGCAAACAACAATAGAAAACACCGGCGACTTATCCACCTTACTCCATTGGTTGCGGGAAAAAATCCACACCCATGGCCGCCACTACAACAGCAACCAACTCTGCACCCGCATCACCGGCAAGCCGCTTGACCGCACTGTTTTTGTTAATTATTTGAGGGAGAAATTGTTGACAGAATAACACATCATCTAAGGTTTTTTTATTTTCCGGTTATTTGTGCTCTAGGCAGCATTGGTTGCGTCGCACCCTTGTACTGAAAATCTTTTTTGATCATTTTCCAACAATTTGTAGCTTATTCCACATCCGCAATAAAATCGTCGTCAAATTTCTTTACTTCTGTTACAAAATAAATAGCAATAGCCGATGCAATGCCGGCAAGTGCTGCAAAAATCAGAATGTTTTTCATGATGATGTTTGTTTTTGATTTATATTTTAAAAATTCTTTAGGCTTTAATATTCATACTATCCTATTCCTTCACTAATCTTTCTGTTTCTTTGTAAAGGTAAAAGGATTAGTTGTTTAATTTTTAAGGTTTAATGTTTAGAGTTGTACTTAATTTTTAGCAAATAATGTGAAATGCTGAATAGCATTACCCAAAAGTACAAGTGTGCCCCGCCACGGCGGGGACGTTGTTGAATAGCGAACTTTTGTTTTGGAAAAAATTTAGCTGTGCACTTAAACCCTAACCTCTAAACCCTAAACGTTGCTAAAACCTCTTAAACCCTAAACTCGAATTTGAAACCTCAAACCACCATATGGCAAAAAATGGGTCTCCACGATTGGTTCCTTAAAAAGGAAGCCATAGTTACTACCCATGAAGCTGTCGTGCTTACACCCGACGATGTGTTCAAATACATCGTCGAGAAATTTCACGAATCCATTGCCGAGCTTTCGTTTGCCAACCGGGTCGTCTTTTTTCACGAATACATTGTCTGCTTCAATCCCGAAGATTACAATGAGTTTATGAACAATAAAAAGGGCATATTCGGTTTGATCATTCACGAATCGGTTAAGAAATTTTACGAAGTATTAAAGACCTACCGCGGACAGGGCAAAACAGTAGAACCATCCAGCAATAAGTGGGTTTTTCGCTTCGTTTCCCATCCCGATTATGGCCGCGGTGACAAGAGTTTTATCGGCAAATTATTGCCCAATGCGGTGCAGCAAAAGGAAGAGAACCTCCGGGTCACATTTATTCCCAGACAAACCGGTATTGCAGAAAGTTTCGACATCAGCGATGATATTCTCAAAGACTTTACTTTCTATAGCGAAGGCTATTATGAAGTGCCTTACCAGGAGAGTTTTGTTTTGGATGAGATTGCAGCCGCAATTGCACATGCCAAAGTGTTAGCACGGTTCGAAACCATTGTACCCGACCGTGAATATGCCGGCAAAAAGATTGAATACCTGATGAAGGATGAAGACATTTTTGTAACAGGAAAAGAAGATAAGAAGGAAGGGAAAGGCATTTTTAAAATCCCGTCAGATTGGGTGAATGCGCCTCATTTGCGCATCCGTTTCAACAAAGATGGCAACAAATTTTATGTAGCATCTTTCGGCGAAAAGACCGTATTGAATGAAGTGGAAATGCAACTAAGCCAACCCGACAACCTTCATTGGAGCGAACTGCCCATCAACTCAAAAATGGTGTTGAATGGAATTGTAGGAGTCAATATTTTTAAAGCGTAAAACATAAACTATTAACTATAAGTAATGAGCTATGAACTAAAAGGCATAAACTAAACCCTAAACACTTAACGCAATACATGAACTCCATCCTTTCCATAGCTTTACTGACCATTTGCATTCTGCTGCTTGCAGCCAATTTTTACGACATTAAAAAAAGTAACAACCCATAATGGCGCAAAACTATTTTGGCTTAACAGATATTGGTAAAAAGCGAACCAACAATGAGGATAGCTTTATCGCTCAACCCCTATCAGGGCAGGGTTTAATCATTGCCTGTGTCATAGACGGTGTTGGTGGCTACGAAGGTGGCGAAGTGGCTGCACAGTTAACTCATGATGTAATTTTAGAAAGATTAGGAAAGCCCTTTTCTGATTATAAGAAAGTATTGCAGGAGTGTTTAAAATTGGCTAATAAAGTAATTGACGATGAAAAAATAGCTACACAGATCAATGAAAGAATGTCTTGTGTGGTTACACTTGTATTGGCAGATGTACCCAATAACAAATTTTATTTTGCCCATGTTGGCGATACAAGACTTTACTTGTTAAGGGATAATTCATTGGTTAAAATATCACGTGACCAATCCTTTGTTGGTTTTTTGGAAGACGCCGGTAAGCTTTCAGAATACGAGGCCATGCATCATCCCAAACGCAATCAAATAAATAACGCACTTGGTTTTCTTAAGGAAATTAATGCTGACGATTATATTGAAACAGGGGAATCTCCATTTCTCCCGGGGGATGTAATTATGTTATGCACAGATGGACTTACAGATTTGTTAGACAATGCTGCAATGAATAATATTTTGTGTACTGAAAAGGATTTACAAACCAAAGCAGAAAACCTGGTAAGTGCAGCCAACGAAGCCGGTGGAAAAGACAATATAACTGTAGTGTTGGTACAGAATAATAAACCGGTTACTGTTCACACACCCACTCAAGGTCAGCCAGTAAACAAGAATGTACAAGGGAATGAAATTTATAGTGCTACAACTATGAATACTAACAATGATCCTGAAAGTGAGAAAAGCATTCCTGCACTAAAACCCAAAAACAGGGGAGTAGTAAATTTGTTGAAACTATTGTTCCTGCTGATTATTGCAGCATTAGGTTGGTTAGTTTACCAAAACTTTTACAACGCTAAACAACACAAAATAGAACAGCAAGGCCTGGTCATAAAAACGGACCGAAATCCACAGGAACAACTACTGTTAGACAGCATCACACATACAACTACAAAGGAAGTTTTCATACTCAATCAGGCAGGTAGTTTGCCAATTGTTGTTTCTGATTCTATCAATTTAAATAATGATACCCTACACATCATCGGTAACGGGGTAACTATTGTTGCCGACAGCACTTACAAAGGATCGGCATTTATCTTGTCAACAAATTGCAAACACATCATTTTTGATAGCCTGACCATTCAAAATTTTGATGTAGGTATCATTGCCAACAACAAAGCATTGGTATTGAGAAATGTACAGTTTAAGAATTGCCGGGTGCCTGTGCAGTACCAGTTTTTGTTTAAAGAGAACGAATTAATAAATGAAAGACTGGATGATTCAGGGATACTTAGATATTGATTCTCTTGAAGGTATAGAGGTAGCTTATTTTTTCATGGCAGTATGTTTCAATCGATGGATTACAATATGATGTTTTACAATCGAATTAATTAGCATGTAATGGCTTGTGATATGGGTCTTCCTGAATCGGGAGTATTTAGAGCTTTTAAAACCGATGGTAGGTTGCTTTGTTAAAAGCTGTGTTTTTGAATTAAGTAGTGAATGGAATTTCTCAAAAACTTCAATCGGCCAACTTTCATTTAGATACGCTACAATTTCCCAAAAATCCTTTTGGGCGGTTATTGTCCAAACTATTTCTTTTTCCATTCCTCGAACTGTTGTAAAAGTTCATTGTGTGAAATGTAATTTCCAACTTTATATTCTTCTTCCGATTCCTTTAATAATTGCTTATCGTTTTCAGAAAGTTCATCCCACCAATCGATTGTATGATTACCGGATAAAATATTTTTGGCTTCTAAAAGCAACATCTCATTGTTGCACTCATCCACAAGTTTATGCAATTCCTGTTTCACTAAAGTTTCCATATAGTTCCTTTTTTCAAATTTATAAATTTTTGACGATTGTTAGTCTTAAAAATAAAGAAATAACAAAAGGGGGTTGTTAAGCAATGTCGGCCCTAAAAATGAGGTTACAGATACCAATGGATGATAGCTCTCAACTGCTTTAAATGAAGTTCAACAATTCCCTTTATTCTCTTTGCCAAGAGGGTAATACAATTCGTGATTATTAATGAAGCCTGGTTACTTCATGAAATTGTTTTGTGAAATACTTTTAAAACTCAACAAGATTATTGATGTTATTTTGTACTACAACTCTTCAATAAATTGAATTTTCTAAGACATCGCACTACAGAACGCATTTTCCTATTGCTCATTACAATCATAATGGGTTTCCTTTTTTTTCAGCTATTCTCGGTTTTGAAAAAAGATTTTGCAGATGTTCCCAAACGAATGGCTGATGGAACCATGATGAACCTGAACGATGAAAAGCCTGACGAACATCTGAAGGTTTTGTTGGAGAAAGGTTTTTACTTCAAAGATCCAAAAGACATTAACCTGGTCAGTCAAACTGTAAATGACAATTACAAACCCGGCAATGAAACCATTGACAACATCGGTGAACTGAACAAAAGCAAATACAATGTCAGCACTGAAACAGCTGAAAAGCAAGGCGGCGAAGTTTTTAAGAAAAGAGTGAAAATTGAAAAGGCTTTGCTTGGGTTTACGGATGCTGATTCATCATTGTTTGAGCAGGAACTTCGTCAACCAATGCAGGTGTCTTCTGCCAACAAGCTGGAAATGGGGGATGGCATGATTAGTGGCACCATTAAAACAAAAGCCAAACAAATAGTTCCTGGCGTTTTGGTTCGTTTGCAAATGTTGTTTCCCAAAGACAGCCTCTACAGTAGCAATGTTAGTGATATTGAAAATACATTCGTCTCTTTTTCAAAAGGAATTAGAAAAGTATATATTCTGGACTCAAATAATATTCGCCAACTGCAGTCCTTAACTGTGTTTGCGAGAACGGATGCTAACGGTGTGTTTGCTTTCACAGGGCTACTTGCTAACCGTTCATTTGTAGTTTTGCCTTTGCAACCTGGTTTTCAGTTTGGCCGTTCGCAGGGTGTACAAAGCCTTGATAAAAATGTGGTGTTCAACTTTTTTCAATCACCTGATAAAATCAAGCTTTTCAGCACCAAAGACTTCAGTACATTAAAAAAGGAAAAGGCTTTTATTGTTCGTACACCGCAGGAAGCGACCACCTGGTTTTGGATAATTGCTGCTGCATTTGTGTTGTCGTTTTGGTTGTTGCATTTATTTTTAACTGCAAAATTTCCTGACACTGACCAATTTATCTTGCCGTTGTTGATGGTGCTTGTTGGCTTGTCATTCCTTACACTGCTAAGCCTGCAGGATCCTTTACGTGATAGGTTTTTTGCCAAAAGTACCTTGTTTTATTTTGAAGGTGGAATGTTGGGAATTTTTATAATGATGTTGTTCAATCTCCGGTACTTTACCACAGATTCACCTTTATATCGCTTGTTCATTTTTAATGGAATAAATAAAGTTGCAAATGGTTGGCCTTGGGCATTGTTGGCTATGGGTTTGCTGGTGTTAACCATTCTCTTTGGTACAGGCCCGGAAGGTAGCGGCGTTAAAGTGAACCTGCTCGGTTTTCAACCAAGTGAAATTGTAAAATTCCTCGTCATTTTATTTCTTGCCGGCTTCTTTTCACTCAATGAAAAATTCATTAGCGAATATACTACTCTTAGCAAAAGGGGATACTTTTTCCTGTTTGCATTGATAGCGATTGTAGCTACAGTATTACTGTTCCTCATCCTTGGCGATCTCGGTCCGGCAATGGTTTGCTGTTTCACCTTCATTATTTTATTCTCCTTTTCCCGGGGCGATTTTGCAGATATGATTGCATCCATTGTCCTCTATGTGGTATGTATCTGGTTGCTGAAAAATATTTGGATTGCAACATCAATAACAGCGGGTGCAATGGTATTGTATATGTGGCTTTATAAAAAGCAGTTGAGTGAATCATCAATCATGGCAGTTGTATTGATCGCAGGATTCTTATTGCTCGACCAGGTTCCGGTATTGCACAGAGTTTTTCCCGGCCCGGTGCAGCGGCTTACCGACCGCAAAGCCATTTGGCAAAACCCATGGGACAATGAAGTGTATGGCGGCGACCAGGTTGCTAATGGCATTTGGGCAATGGCAGGTGGGGACATATCCGGTCAGGGTACCGGTGAGGGTTTTGCAAAAGCAATACCCGAAGCGCATACTGATATGATACTCCCCTCAATGGGCGAAGAGTTTGGGTGGACGGGCATTCTGTGTATTTTTATTTTGTTTATGCTTTATCTGCATCGTTCTTTTATTGCGGGAAGGCAAACGGGTACGCCGTTCCTGTTTTACTTGTGCGCTGGTATAGGAATCAGCACATTCATTCAGTTCCTTTTGATTGCAGGAGGGTCAACAGGGGCGTTACCATTGTCAGGGGTGGCTTTGCCTTTTATCAGCTACGGCGGTTCTTCGTTGCTTACCAATATGTTGGCTGCCGGGTTTGTATTGTCCGTATCGCATTTAAGAGGTAGTGCTGCGCAAATGAAATTCATTACCCGGCAGCAAGACAAGAACCTGATGCCAGCGTTGACGGCAGCTCTTATTGGTATTATTTTGTTGGGGGTAAATGTATCAGGATATATTTTTCACAATGATAAATGGGTCGTTGAACCGGCATTGGTGGCTGATAAGAGCGGGAATAGAATGTTTAGCTATAATCCCAGAATCAACATTTTAATGACCCGGTTGCAGGCCGGAAACCTCCTCGATAGGCAAGGCCGCATTTTAGCAACGAGCAATGTAACAGAAATAAAAAAGCAACAGGATTCGCTACTTGCCGCAGGCATTTCAAAAGAGTGGTTAGATGCTTTTACTTTCAAAAGATTAGACCGATATTACCCTTTTGGTGAGCAAACATTTTTCTGGACAGGCGATGCAAATACAGGTGTCTTTAACGGTTCAACTAATGGCTATTTTGCAGAGTATGAACATGCTACCGAGTTACGTGGTTTTCCTTCGCCTACCACAAAATTTCTGGTAAGTGCCCACAGGTATAGAGAAGATAAATTTTTGCCGCAAACTGAAACGGAAATGACCGTAAGTAAAAGAGATTATTCAGCTCTTGCGCCACTGCTGTTAGCAGGAATCAATAGCGATGTAGTCATTAATTTTAAACAACAGAACCGAAATGTACAACTTACTATAGACGGAGCTTTGCAAACAAATATTAACCAGGCTTTAGCCAAAGATGACAGTGTTAAGATTAAACGTGTTTCGGTTGTGGTAATGGAAAGTAACACAGGTGATGTATTGGCATCTTCATCCTATCCTTTGGCACCGATAAATGATTATGACCGCCTTACCCTAAGCGAACAAGAAATAAATCGCTTACCTGGTTGGAATGTGAATAGTGACCTGGGTTTCACCTATGCTACACAGCCGGGTTCCACAGCAAAGTTGATCACAGCCTTATCAGCTTTCAACAAGCTTGGCGAAAGGGCAGCAACCTTGACCAAACATATTTTACCTCAAGACCTCATACGTATCAAAAGTGTGGAGCCTGATGAGGCTGGTGACATCAGTATAGAAAGAGCGATTGTAAAAAGTAACAACTCATTTTTTATTCGCCTTGCCAATGAAGAGCGGCTTGAAGACGAAATGGGAAAACTGTACCTGAAAACCGGTATGTTTTTGCATGGTGTTGGTGGTTATTTTTATGAAAATGAACAGAATATAGAACAGCAAAATAAATGGATTGAATTGTGGCGCAAAACTGAATTTACCAGCATAAAAAATTATAACCCAAACAACATTAAACGTACACGTGGCAAAGGGATATCGGGTATGTCGTGGGGACAAGGTGAACTGATAGCTACCCCTGCCGCAGTGGCTCGTGTTGCCGCAGGCATAGCCAACAACGGCCTGCTGATGCCCAACCGGTTTGTAAAAAGTATTGGCGGCAAACAAACAACATTTTTAAAAGGAACACCTTTAGTAAATGAGCCACAAGCAGCAGCTCATCTAAAAGATTACATGCTAAAACAAAGTGCTGGCAAAGCCGAAAAATTGAAATTAGTAGTTGCCGGCAAAACGGGCACCCCCGAAAGAATCTGGAAAGGTCAACGGATGAATGATGGATGGTATGTCTTCTTCGTACCCAAAGCTACAGGCACCGGTTATATTGTAACCTGTATTAGATTGGAAGCCGCCAAAGGCAGTAGCGAAGCTGTTCGTTTGGCAGGAAGTTATGTAATTCCACAGCTTTTGCAAAGAGGTTACATAAAAAGTTTTGAGGGAATGGTTGCACCAAAACCTGTCGTTAAAAAATTGGTTATACCTGTTGATGTTGCGGGTGCAGTTGACTCGTTATAAACTATGTGTATGCGGAAAAAAATCAAATTGTGCGAAAAGTTCAATAGCATTATCTAAAGTACAAGTGAGTGACACAACGATGTTTCATCAAGGAACAAATGCGGGCTAAAAATAAAATTCCTTAACAAAAGATGAATTAATAATTTACCTCGAATTAGAGATATTCTGGCTAATTCAATTTTATCATTTAATTTATTAGTAATCGGGTCTTTTCTTTTAAAAATAATTGCGGGTTTGTGCTAATGGTTTTTGGTGAAATAAGGTAAAATAAAATAGACAGCAAAAGCAGAATATGAAAAGATAGAGGCCGATGAACGACTGGAAATATTTTGTTTTTCAAATTAATTTTCTCTTAGATGCAACAAGAAAATTAATCCACAAATCATACAGGGAAATATTTTTTTGTACGGATTAAATTTTGAGTAACGTCTTTTAAAAATTTATAAAAGAACATTGAATTTTCATATTGTCTCCTACAGTTTTACTGCTTTTACAGAATACATCATGGGTATTTTATCTTCCAAACCGAGTATCCTCCAATGTCCGTCAGCACCTTGAACGGTTTTGTTAAAACAATTGTAGAAGGAGTATGGAAACTCGTTAAGGTGTTGTATTTGCAAACCAGCTTTTATTAATGCGTTGAGCACTTCTCCAAGGCTGTGGTTCCAGTTATAATCATCATATTCTATGGCTGCATATCGGTCTGCATAAGTGCCAGTCATTTTTTCGTGAATGAGTTCCTTGTTGTGGTAGTGGTATTTTATTTCTTCAAAGTTATCGTCAAACATCCATACTACCGGGTGAAACTCTGCCATATAAAAAGTGCCGCCGGGTTTTAAAAAATGGCTGATAATATTAGCCCATTTATCAAGATCGGGTAGCCAACCTATGACACCATACGAAGTGAAAACAATATCAAATTTTTGATCAAGTTTTTCTTTTAATTCATATACATTGCTACAAATAAATTTTGCCGGTATTTTCAATTCGCTACTTAATTCATTGGCAATGTGTATTGCTTTGTCTGAAAGGTCTATGCCGGTAACATTTGCACCTAATCTAGCCCAACTAAGCGTATCTAGCCCAAAATGGCATTGCAGATGAAGTAGATCGTTGCCAGAAACATTTCCCAATTCATTTATTTCAATTTGATTGAGGGATGTTTTTCCCGTTTTAAAGGATTCTACATCGTAAAAAGTACTTTCTTTATGAATTTCTGTACGCTTGTTCCAACCGTCTTTATTTGCATCAAAATATTTCTGGTAATTATCAGTTTTCATATTGTAACGTGTTGTCCGGTGTAATTTTATAGCTTTGTCTCTCAAAGAAAGCGATTATTGATGAAATACCTTTTCTCTTTATGCCTGTTTTTACTTTTTGCAATTAAAAGTATTTCGCAGGAAAAACATTTTATTTTCATTCAATCTGACAATAAGCAGCTGTTTAATGTAACTATAAATGGAAGGTTATACAGCGCCAATTCTTCGGGATATGTAATTATTCCGAGGTTAATGGATGGCGAATATAATCTTGTGGTAGGATTTCCTTCAAACACATTTTCAGACCAAAGTTTTAAATGTGTAATTAATAAAAAAGATTTGGGCTTTGGGCTTAAGGATTTTGGCGAAAAAGGTTGGGGGCTATTTAATCTACAAACACTAGATTTGACCATTTCGGGTGGTAAAGTAGAATCTTCGGTTGCTGTTGTAACTAAACCTAAAACAGGTGATGATCCAATTACATTTGATAAGAAACAGGAACCCGTAAAGCCAATAATAGAGAAGGTTGAGGAAATTTCAGCAAACGAAAGCAACAATAAAGTTGAAGTTACAGCTGACACCGCAATTAAAATATCGCAACCTTCTCCTTTTGACTCTATTGTAATAGTAAAAAAGAATGAGCCGAGCTATGAAAATGAGCCCCAATCAACCATAACAAAACTAACCGAGGACAAGAACTCTGCAGGTGTATCCATGTCCTACACAGATAACAATGGCAGTGTTACAGATACGATACTTTTAAGCATTCCAAATACCGATTCCATTGAAGGTAATCTGACCAAAAAAGATTCAGTAATAACCTCACATGCTGACTCTGCAATAAATGCAAAAATTGCAATTCTTAACCAAAGGCAAGATGATGTAAAGATTATTGAGATTGATATGACTGTAAAAAAAGAAGAAAATGCTAACGAATCAACTCTGGAAACCAAAGTAATTGTTGATACCGCAGTTACTGTAGCACCTTCTACGCAAGTTAATACTACTGAAATTGGGGCTGATAAAAGCAATAATAATTATTGTACTAAAGTAGCTACTGAAGAAGACTATATGAAGTTGCGCAGAAAAATGGCCTTAGAAAGCAGCGATGATAAAATGATTAAGGAAGCAAAAAAAGCATTTAAAGACAAGTGCTTTGCAACATATCAGATTAAAGGACTTTCATCATTGTTTTTAAGCGATGAAGGTCGTTTTAGGCTCTTTGCAGCGTCCTACTCATTTGTAAGTGATCCCGCAGATTTTCATATTTTGCAATCACAATTGATAGACCCTAATTTTATCAATCGTTTTAAATCTATTCTTCAATAGGTAAACAGAAAAAATAATCTAAATGAGGTACTTCCTCGAGGTAGCCTATAAAGGTACAGGATATGCAGGTTTTCAGATTCAGCAAAATGCACAAACTATACAAGGTGAAGTAGAACAAGCTTTACTCACAGTTTTTAAAACCTCTATTGAACTTACAGGGTCTTCGCGAACTGATGCAGGTGTGCACGCCCTCCAAAACTATTTTCATTTTGATGTAGATTTTGAAATTAATAAAAAGTTAGTTTACAACCTCAATGCAATACTTCCATTAGCTATTGTTATTAAGTCTATAAGGCTTGTTGAACCCAATGCACACAGTCGCTTTAAGGCAGTAAGCCGGGAGTATAAATATTATATTACTAAAGTTAAAAACCCTTTTGTAAACGATACTGCATGGTATTACCCTTATACTGTTAAAATAGATATACTGAATAAGGCTGCTAAGATGATAACTGAATACACTGATTTTACATCGTTTGCCAAACGCAATACACAGGTTAATACAAACAAAAGCAGTATTATAAAAAGCCAATGGTATTATCAAAACGATTTGTTGGTGTATAATGTAGAAGCAAACAGATTTCTTAGAGGAATGGTTAGGGGGCTTGTTGGCACTATGTTATTGGTTGGAAGAAACAAAATAACGTTACAGGATTTTAAAGAAATTATAGAAGCAAAAGATTGTACCAAAGCTAGTTTTGCTACACCTGCACACGGGTTGTTTTTGGCAAGTGTAAAATATGCAGAAGTGGTGGAAAGGTAGTTTTCTCTATTTTACTATAAAATGAAATCGTACCATTTTTAAATTATATATAGTCCAATTTGTTTTTGGTATAATGCCGATACCGAAACCTCGGTACAAGTTGTTATGTCCGTTCAGGCCAATACAATTGTATTGCTACGGACATCACATCAGTATCAGACAAAAAGGTCTGCAGCTATACCATCTGCTAATAATTTACCGCTGTTAGTGGTTTTGAGAAAATTGTCTGATTTTTCTAAATGTTCTTTTGATATATATTGTTTGGCTTCGGATAATACTTTTTCCAAAATTTCAGCTCCAAATTCATTTTTAATCTTGCCTAATGATATACCCTCAACAGTACGTAATGCAGTCATGATATATTCATTGATTTGTTGTTCTTGGGTAAGAATTTCAATTTCAAAGGGAATAATATTTTTTTTAATGCTTTGTATATAAAGGGCATTATTTGCTACATTCCATTGTCTCGTTGTACCATTGTAAGAGTGAGCAGATGGCCCTAATCCCAAATAGTGTTTTCCTTGCCAATAACTGCTGTTGTGTTTGCTTCTAAAACCAGCTTTTGCAAAATTTGATATTTCATAATGCTCAAATCCTGCGGATTTCATCCACTCCATTAATAGTTCAAAATGATGTGCTTGATTTTCATGATCTACTGATGCCACTTTGTGTTGACTAATCATTTTTTCTAATGCAGTTTTCGGTTCCACAGTCAAGGCATAACACGACAAATGATTTACACCAAGTTCAATGGCTTTGGATACATTTTGTTGCCAGTTTTCATCTGTAAGTGTAGGTGTTCCATATATTAAATCAATGGTGAGGTTATTGAACCCTTCAGATTGGGCGAGGTGTATACAATCTTCTGCTTGTGTAGCAGTATGGGCCCGGTTCATCCATTTTAAATCATCTTCAAAAAAAGATTGTACCCCAATACTCAACCTGTTTATGCCTGCTGTTTTCCATTCCTGCAATTTTGCCTTACTAATGTCATCTGGGTTTGCCTCTAAAGTTATTTCTGCATTTGTATCAACCTTAAATGTTTGATTAATTTTAGTAAGGATGTTTTCAATTTTTGCCGAAGGCAAAATAGAAGGTGTACCCCCACCAATGTAGATTGTAGAAATAATGTCCTTCAAATAATCTTTTTGTAATTCAATTTCTTTTTCTAAAGCGGATAAAAAGCTATCAGAATTTTGGGTTGAAGTAGAAAAATGGAAGTTGCAATAGTTGCAGGCTTTTTTGCAAAAGGGAATATGAATATAGATACCAGCCATATATGTTTAATTGAAAAATATAGAAATCTCATACCAATTAATGTTCTGCAAAATCAATAAACAATAACGTTGCGTTTTAACCCTTTTGTTATTGTATGAGGAGCTTTCTACTAAATTCTTATCTTGTTTAATTATTAATATGGCAAAGGTAACCAGATATAGGTGTTTGGGTATGGTAATATTGTTCTTTTGGTTTACCATGCCTTTTATTGCTAATGCACAAAACAATTATTTATTACAGGTTAATTATGTAGATTCAAACTTTAATAATGCCAGAGAAAATGCGGCTATTCAAATACTATTTAATAGCAAGACAGAATGTGACCAGTATATTGTAAAGCTCCTTTCAAATCTTAGGGCAAAGGGGTTTATTGCTGCCTCATTAGACAGTATTTCTCATATAGAAAATCATGGTTTTATTCAAATTTATTTAGGTCAGCAATACAAGTCTCTTCAACTAACCATTCGTCCGAAAGACTTATTAGTAATGCAGGATGTAGTACCAAAAAATAAACTTCAGCCATTAAATAATATTAACTTTTCAGCCTACCCGGATATAGCGGAAAAGTTATTGGATTACTTTGAAGAAAGGGGATATCCTTTTGCAAAAATTAACCTTGATAGCTTACAGATTATTGACAATAAAATTTTGGCAACTTTGCTAATTGATAAAGGATTTTCCTACCGCATAGATAGTATAAGGCTATTTGGTTCGGCAAAAATTTCTGATAATTTTATGCACCGCTACCTCAATATAGAAAGAGGATCTCCATACAGTAAAAAGAAACTAAATAAAATTAATCAACGATTACTTGAGTTGCCGTATTTGCAGCAATCTAATCCTTGGGACATTACTATGCTTAACACGGGTAGTATTGTCAATTTATATCTGAAACCCCGTCGTAGTAATCAGGTAAATGTATTGGCAGGATTTCTACCAGCCAATCAGCAATTGGGAGGAAAACTATTGTTTACCATAGATGCAAATCTTAAGTTGCAAAATGCATTTAGTAGTGGTGAATCTTTGGGGTTGGTTTGGCAACAAATTCAACCAAAATCCCCAAGGTTAAATCTGCAATACACACAGCCCTACATGTTCAATTCTCCTTTCGGGATTGATTTCCTGTTTGATCTTTTAAAAAAAGATTCAGCATTTCTCAATATAAACGGGCAGTTGGGTTTCCTTTATATGCTTTCTCCCATCCAAACCGGAAAGATTATCATACAAAGTCAACAAACCAATATTTTAGATACGGATACAAATTTGGTAAAGTTGACCAAAAGACTGCCAAATGTTGCTGATGTAAGTTCAGTTAATCTAGGGATAGATTATGAACTAAGCAATACTGATTATAAATTTAATCCCCGTAGTGGAATTGAAATTTATTTTTCTGCTCTTGCAGGAAATAAAACAATTAAAAAGAATAATGCAATAGTGCAGATAAAAGATGCATCTTTCGATTATGCAATTCTTTACGATTCAGTAAAATTGAAAACATATCAGTTTAAATTGAAGTTAAAATTATCAAAGTACTTCAAATCAGGTAAGCAAACAGTATTAAAAACAGCTATAAATGCAGGTTTGTATCAAAGCCCACAATATTTTAATAATGATGTTTTTCAGATTGGTGGGTACAAAACTCTTAGGGGTTTTGATGAAGAAAGTATTTATGCAAACCAATATATAATAGGCACAGTTGAGTATCGTTATTTATTGACCCAAAATTCTAATATTTTTGGTTTTACTGACATTGGTTGGTCAGGCAATAAAGGTATTCGTCAATCCAATAGTTATTTGGGTGCAGGACTTGGTATTTCATTTGAAACCAAAGGAGGAATATTTAATCTTAGCTATGCTGTAGGAAAAAGAAATGATCTAAACTTTGATATTAAGCAATCAAAGATTCATTTTGGGTTTGTTAGCATTTTTTAGTATTTCTTTCTACTTACTTACAGTATCTGATTAGTCCTATTATTACTTTCCTATTTTTGCGATTCTTGAAAAGCACTTTATTAATATTATTTTTTTGTTTTCTTTTTCCGGTAGCCTATGGGCAGACCGATACAAATAATTTTCAAAATTCTGCAGATACAACAGTAAAAATTATCCTCCATTCAAAAAATGCTTCCCGTAACCGTTTTCGCGATTCTTCAAATATTTATGGTGTCAATGATTCTGTTGTAAAAATTAAGAGTATTGTTGACACATTATCATCTAAATTAAATAATTCGTCACGCAAAGAGTCGGCTTTGTTGTTAGGACATCCCCTGGATTCAATATATCTAAAATTATTAGATAACCCCTTTTTTCGATCAAAACAGAAACCAATTTACCTTGTAATTAATGAAAGATTAAAAACATCAAAAGATGAAATGTTTTATATTCTATTGGCGATTATATTTTTTCTAGCCATATTTAAGCTCAGTTTTAGCAGGTACTTCAATAATATATTTCATCAATTATTCCAACCTACATTTAGACAAAAACAAACCCGTGAACAACTATCGCAAAATAATTTTCCTTCGCTTTTATTAAATTTATTTTTTATTTTATCAGGTGGTGCCTTTATAGCCTTAGTGATGCAATATTATAATTTGACAAAATCAGATTTTACTACAACACTTGCATATTGTACCGCTATATTGTTATTTTTATATGTCAGTAAATTTCTTCTTTTGTCATTTGCAGGTTGGGTATTTAATGCAAAAGAGGCTACAGAAACCTATATTTTCATCGTTTTTCTAATCAATAAAATTTTAGGAATTATCCTACTTCCCATTACTTTTATTATTGCTTTTTCCTCCACAGAAATAGTTACTTTTTCACTTACCCTCGCATTTATGCTTGTTTTTATACTTTTTATATATAGATATATTGCTTCTTTTGGACCTGTAAGAAAAGAGATAAAAATGAGTATACTGCATTTTATATTTTATATTTTAGCATTTGAAATTATACCTCTTTTACTCATTTACAAGACATTGGGTATTTATTTGGGAAAGAGTACTTAATTTTGCACAAAATTAGCTTTTTAGCAATGGTAAAAAACGGGGCAGTATCCGGCAATACCGGCAAAATGACGATGAGGATTCTAATTACTCAACCTAAACCAGATAACGACAAGTCTCCATATTATGAGCTTGCCAGAAAATACAATATAGATCTTGTTTTTCATCCTTTTATAAAACTGGAAGGTATTGCTGCTAAGGAATTTAGGAGACAAAAACTTGATATTGCACATTACACTGCCGTTGTTTTCACCAGCCGCAATGCTATAGATCATTTCTTTAGAATTTGCGATGAAATGAAAATAAGCATCAGTCAGGATATGAAGTATTTTTGTATTACGGAATCTGTAGCACTTTATCTTCAAAAATTTATTCTCTATAGAAAAAGAAAAGTTTTTTATGGTGCTGATGGTACAAACAAAAGTATGTTTGATGTGATCAATAAGCACAAAGAAAACGAAAGGTTTCTTTATGTATGTAGTGAAAATCAACAGGACAATGAAATTGTAAATTGGCTCAAAAATAATAAATGTGAAATTGCATTAGGTTTTATGTACAGAACAATAAGTAATGATATTGGAGCTGTCATGAAAGTTAGTTACGATGTAATTTGTTTTTTTACACCAAGTGGCGTAAAAAGTCTTTTTGACAATGTGCCAACTTACAAACAACAAAAAACACTAATCGGTGCTTTTGGAAGTAATACTGGAAAAGCAGTAGAAGATTCAGGATTGAGTCTTCAGATTAAAGCACCTGCACCACAAACACCAAGTATGGTTGCAGCCTTAGAGCATTATCTATCGCTTGCCAAAAAAAAATAAAAAATTTAGCTAAAAAATAAAAAGCAGGTTCTACACCTGCTTTTTATTTTTTATAGTAATTTTAATAAGATCGTTTAGCTAATTTCCACAATGCCAAAACAGAAAAATAGCATGAACCATAAGCATACAAATCTCCTAATACAAGAAACAAGTCCTTACTTATTGCAGCATGCCCATAATCCCGTAGAGTGGAGGCCCTGGAGCCCCGAAGCTTTGGATATAGCTCAAAAGGAAGATAAACCCATAATAGTTAGTATTGGTTATGCAGCATGTCATTGGTGCCATGTTATGGAAAGAGAAAGTTTTGAAAATGAAGAAACTGCAAAACTGATGAATGAGAATTTCATCAACATAAAAATTGATAGGGAAGAGCGACCCGACTTAGATCATATTTATATGGATGCAGTTCAGGCTATGACGGGTAGCGGAGGTTGGCCGCTCAATGTTTTTCTAATGCCCGATGGCAAACCATTTTATGGGGGCACCTATTTTCCACCGGTAAAAGCATACAACAAAAATAGTTGGACAGAGATATTAAATGCCGTAAAAGATGCCTATAAACAAAGGAAAAACGAATTGGAAAGTCAGGCAGAAAACTTAACCGAACACTTAAAAAATTCAAGCGCCTTTAATTCAAATATAAAAAATAATGAAACAATTTTTTCCAAAAATTTAATAGAAATACTAACAGGTAACTTACTCAAAAATGGTGATACAGTTTGGGGAGGTTTTGGAGGCGCACCTAAATTTCCACAGACTTTTTCCATTCAATTTCTATTGAGAAATTATTATTTCACAAATAATGAAGCAAGTCTAAAACAAGCTCTCTTAAGTCTTGATAAAATTATTGATGGAGGCATTTACGATCAGATTGGCGGAGGCATTGCCCGGTATAGTACAGATGAAAAATGGTTTGCACCACATTTTGAAAAAATGCTCTATGACAATGCACTTCTAATAAATGTTTTGGCCGAGGCCTACCAACTAACAAACTTAAAACAGTACAAAATAAAGTTGGAGGAAACTCTGAGCTTTATTAAAAGAGAGTTAACTGATACAAATGGAGCATTTTTTAGTGCTATTGATGCAGATAGCGAAGGCGTTGAGGGTAAATTTTATACCTGGACCAAATCAGAGATAGAAACAATATTAGAAAAAGATGCTTCTATTTTTTGTGAATATTTTGGTGTAATAGATGATGGAAATTGGGAATCGACAAATATATTATCTGTCAATACCCCATTAGTTCAGTTTGCTGAAGAGAAAAATCTGAATACTGAATGGGTAAACGAACTTTTAAGCAAAGGCAAGACAAAACTCCTAAACAATAGAAAAAAAAGGGTAAGACCTTTATTAGATGACAAGATAATATTAGGGTGGAATTGCTTAATGATAATTGCTTATTGTAAAGGGTATGCTGCCACCGGTATTCAGGAATACAAGCTTACAGCAGTAAAAAATATCCATTATCTGGAAAAATGCTTTCGTAATCCAAATACAAATCATTGGTATCATACTTACAAAGATGGCATTGCAAAATATCCTGCTTTTTTAGATGATTATGCCTTCCTTATTAATGCTTATATACATCTGCAGGAAATAACTGGTAATGAGCAATTTTTACTTTCTGCAAAAAATCTTACAACATTCGTAATGGATAATTTTAGCGATAAAGAATCAGGTATTTTTTATTTCACAGGTATAGCCCAAGAAGACATTATTTTAAGAAAAAAGGAAATTTATGATGGGGCAATACCATCAGGCAACGCTATAATGGCAAATAATTTTTATTATCTTTCATTTATTTTTGATATAAATGAATGGAAGAAATATTCGATTAATATGTTAAATCATATACAGGATAGTATCTTAAAATATCCCTCTTCTTTTGGCAATTGGGCCTGTTTTTATCAAGAATTAGTATATGGTACACCTGAAATTATTATGACGGGTAATTATATGGAAAACAATCTAAAGGAATTATTATTTCAATATATACCGGGAAAAATTTTACAGGTTTCTAATGTTCAAAAAGAAGGTTTTTCGTTATTAGAGGGAAAAAATTTTTTGGACGATATTATTATTTATGTATGTAAAAACAAGGTTTGTGAAAAGCCTGTAAAATACATTCATGAAATAAAAAGTTTGTTAAAATAAATTTTTTTTACAAAAAACGATTATAAATTGTGCTTCTAAATACTTTAATTTTAATTAAAAATATTTGCCAATCGAATAAATCTACAACAACATTATTTCATTAGAAGCCGTTAATTGTTGGGTTTCCAACATCTAAAAATGAGACTGGCTTAGATGTTTCTGATACAATATAATATTCTTTGTATCGTTTTAGAATCATGTTAGTAATGCTACCTTTAATTTTTGTTATTAGTAGCTTCTAAACTTTTTGGAATAAAATATTTTGTTACATTTGCTTTATACCTATTAATCGTTACAATCGAATGAGAAGTCAACTGTTTACTTTAGCAGCATTAACCACCCTCGCTTTTGGTGTTGTGAGTTGTGGAAAAAGTGGAAGCAAGGCTAAAGGTGTGCCTGATAATGGTCAACTAATGGGGGCATCATATCCTAGCGCCATCGGCATGACTAAACCATTTGGAATGGTTTATGTTCCACCAGGTACTTTCCATATGGGTCCTAGTGATGAAGATGTGAATTTCAACTTTACCGCCCGTAATAAGCAGGTGTCAATAAATGGATTTTGGATGGATGCTACGGAAATCACTAATAATGAATATCGCCAATTTGTTTGGTGGGTAAGAGATTCATTGGCAGCCAAAGAGTTAAATTATGGTAAGGATATTGACGGAACTTTTGTAGTAGATTGGAAAAAAGTACCGACAATAAAGTGGGGTGATAAATCAACTTTGGAAAAAATTTCAAAACTTACACTTACTCCCGATAATCGATTGTATGGAAGAAATGGTATTGATCCTGACAAAATTGAGTATCAATATGAAAGCTTCAATTATAAAGATGCTGCAAAACTTGAGAACAAGGGTAAACCTAGAAAAGACTTCATTGTAAAATATCCTCAAAAAGTTTACCCGGATACCTTGGTTTGGATGAGAGATTTCTCTTATTCCTACAATGAACCAATGACTAAAAGGTATTTCAATCATCCTTCTTTTAATAACTATCCTACAGTGGGTGTTAACTGGAAACAAGCTATTGCTTTTTGCAGGTGGAGAACTAACTATATGAATAGTTTCCTTGAAAAAAAGAAGAAAGCTATAGAAAGTGATTTTCGTTTGCCTACAGAGGCAGAGTGGGAATATGCAGCAAGAGGTGGTCGAACACAATCTCCCTATCCTTGGGGGGGACCCTATTTAAGAAATAGAAAAGGTTGCTTACTAGCTAACTTTAAACCCGGTCGTGGTAATTATCCTGAAGATGGTGGATTTTACACTGTTAGAGCAGATGCTTATTGGCCAAATGATTATGGGTTATATAATATGTCAGGTAATGTTTCTGAATGGACAAATTCATTATATTATGAAGGAGCTTATAATTTTCAACATGACATGAACCCTGATATACGTTGGGAAGCCAAAGAATCTGACCCTCCACGTATGAAACGTAAAGTTGTAAGAGGTGGAAGTTGGAAAGATGTAGGTTATTATCTTCAGGTTAGTACTAGAAATTATGAATACCAGGATACAGCAAAATCATATATTGGTTTCCGTTGTGTTATTGATTTGCCGGCAAGCGGTCCAAGACGTTAATTCACAAAGCGCCTATTAAAAAATTTTAAATTTCATTTATTTATAAAAAATTTGGTACAGAAACAAAATTTAATTGTTTCTGTACCAAATTGGTATTATTCTATAAAAATTCCCGTAAACAAAAACAAAAATTAAAAAATGGCAGTTGCAATTCCATCAAAAGTTAGCAAAGTAGTTGACATCTTCGTATCTATCGCTGCAGCAGGCGTAATATGGGGAGCACTTCAAAAAATCCTTCACACTCCAAGTGCCGATTTATGGTTAAAAATTGGCTTGGGTACAGAAGCTGTGGTATTTCTGGTTTATGGAGTGTTATATATGATATACCCTGCAGTTTCTGATCCGGAAATGGATGAGGTATTGACAAAAGAAGAAAAAGAAGCTGCATCGGGACCAAAAGGAAATCCTGCTCTAAAAACAATGGAAAAAATGTTGGCGGATGCTGATATTACTCCAGCTAATCTTACTAAATTAAGCGCCGGTTTCCAAAAGTTAGGCACAACAGTAACCAACATGAGTGACGTTGGTGATATTGTTAAGGCTACCGGTGATTATACTTCCAAAACTCAAGCAGCATCAGCAGCTCTTGACAAGGTTAAGGATGCATATACAAATACCGCAAATTCACTTACTTCTTTTAATGAAGCAAGTGAAAGCACCAAACTGTTTCATGGGCAGGTACAGGTTTTAACTAAAAACCTTTCTTCCCTAAATACAATTTACGAATTGGAATTGCAGGAAAGCAATAATCACTTGAAAGCATTAAATAGCTTCTATGGTAAGTTGGCTCAAACGTCACAAGCTATGGAAGGCAGTGTTGAAGATGCAAAGAAGGCACAAGAGCAAATCGGCAAGCTTGCCTCAAACCTAGGTAGACTTAACCAGGTATACGGTAATATGTTGAATGCAATGCAGGGAAGATAATATCCTTGTAAGTTTTAGTAAACCTGATTCTAAATTTTATTTAAATCTATACCCAACCATGGCTTTACCTAAAGAGCCCCGGCAAAAGATGATTAATCTGATGTACTTGGTGCTGACTGCGTTGTTAGCACTCAATGTGTCATCAGAAATCCTTAATGCCTTCAAAACCGTGAACAATAGCTTGATGAATGCCAATGGTATTATCGATGCTAAAAATAAAAGTGTTTTTGCTTCGTTTGAAGCAAAATTGCAAGATCCCAAAACCTCTGACAAAGCAGCTTTATGGAAACCAAAAGCTGAAGCTGCGGGCAAACTTGCAGACAACATGACCGCCTACATTGAAAGCCTTAAATTGGAGTTGATGAAAGAGGCTGGGCAACTTACTCCCGGTGGTGCCTTCAAAGAGGATAACCTTGATGCTGCAACTCGTTTGTTTTTGGAGCAACCTAAAGGGAAAGGAAAGGAACTCCTTGATAAGTTGACCCAATATAAAAATGCGTTGCTCGATGTTGACCCTTCAGTGAGGGCTGAGTTTGAAAAAGTTTTGCCAATTGATCTGGTACCGCCAAAGACTAATACGGAGGCCGGAAAGGGTAATTGGGCCTATGGATATTTTCATATGACACCAACTATTGCGGGTATTACTATGCTAAGCAAATTTGAGAATGATGTTAAAAATTCTGAAGCCTTGGTGGTTGATTTTATTCATAAGAAAATTGGTGAAGTTGTAGTAGTTTATGATGAGTTTCAGGCTTTTGCGGGTACAAACTCTCAATACTTAATGCCCGGACAGGAATTAGTCATAACTGCCGGAGTTGGAGCCTTTAGTAAAGCAGCAAGACCTTCAATTTCGATTGATGGATCTGGGGTTGCATTAAATGCTCAGGGCGCTGCTGAATATAAAACTAAAGTTGGTGGGCCTGGCAACTATTCCAAAACTGTTAATATAACCTTTCTAAAACCTGATGGTACCCCCACTTCTTTAACAAAGAAAGTTGAATATTCTGTTGGTTCACCTACAGGAGCCAGTGTAAGTGCAGATGCTGTAAAAGTTTTGTATATTGGATTAGAAAATCCACTTACAATTCTGGGAGGTTCTGCCGGTGATGAAAAAACAAGTGCCAGTATGGATAATGGAAACTTGCGCAAAACAGGTTCTGGCAAGTATATTGCAACAGTAAATTCTCCGGGGAAAGCAACCATTAATGTTACAGTTGAAGGAAAAACTACTCCATTTGAGTTTAGAGTGAAAAGAGTACCTGATCCTGTTGCAAAGATTGGTCAAAGCGCAGGAGGTAGAATTCCGGCTAATAACATCAAAGCTCAACAAGGCGTTCGGGCTGATTTGGAGAATTTTGTATTTGAAGGTGTAAAGTTTGATATTGTTTCCTATGTTGTTTATGCAACAGGTGCAGGTTTTTCCGAAAATCCCGGAATATCTCAAAATGCCGGTGCTTTTTTCAATGAAAATTCAAAAAGAATTTTAGAAAAATGTCGTCCAGGTTCAACTGTTGTAATTGATGAGGTAAAAGCAAGAGGTCCAGGTGGTGATACAAGAGTTTTGCCTCCTATGGCGTTTAACTTATTCTAATAAAAATTGTGGTTATGTATACGAGAAGAATTAAAACCGTGATATTTCTGCTGGCTACTGTGTTAGTTGCCAATCAGGTTGAAGCACAGAAGAAAAAAGGGGGCACCCGTTCTTCAAACAGCCGTTCCGGATATGGAAATACAGGAGGTAGTGGCTATGGAACTAGTGGTAGTGGTTATGGTACTCCGGCTAATACGAGCACAACTCCTGCAAGTGGTTCATCTACAAGTGGGGGCAGTGGCTACGGAACATCTGGCGGTAGCGGTAGCGGCTACGGAACAAGTGGGGGCAGTGGCTACGGAACTAATAGCGGTAAAACAGCTTCAGCCGCACCTGCAGCACAGGTAAACCAAAACCTCCCAATTAAACTCATAAAGAGTAGTGGTAGTGGTATTGGTGATTCTGTTGCCCCTTCTCTTAGAAATGATGCGGCAATTGACAGGCAACTGGTTAAAGATAGAAATCCATTGGTTTATGAACATATTCGTGAAGATGATGCTGTTTATAGGCAAAGAGTTTGGAGAGAAATTGACACTCGTGAAAAAATTAATCTCCCTTTTCGAAATGCTGCCAACGAAGACAACGGAAACCAAAGGTTTATTTCAATTCTTTTTAACTCAATACAATCGGGTGAAGTAACTGTTTTTAATGGTGAAGATGATCGATTTACCACCCCAATGACAAAGGAAGAAGTATCTAAAACTATTACGGGTGGTTTAGATACAGTACCGGTTACCAATATGGAAGGCGAAGTTGTAAGCTATGAGGCAAGACAAAGAATGATTGAACCTGATTCTATATATAGATTCAGACTAAAAGAGGAGTGGATTTTTGATAAGGAATCTTCTAGAATGTTTGTAAGAATACTTGGTATTGCGCCAATTATGATGCAGTATACCTCCACTGGTATTCCAGTAGGGGATCGTATATTATTCTGGGCTTATTATCCTGACCTTAGACCCACATTGGCAAAGTATGAGGTTTTTAATGGTAAAAACTTTGCAGGTCGTATGAGTTGGGAGGAATTGTTTGAAAGTCGTTTCTTCAGTAGCTATATCACCAAATCATCACTTGATAATCCATACGATAGGAGTCTTAAGGAATATATAAAGGATCCGTTGTTTAGACTTTTAGAAGGGGAAAATATTAAAGAAAAAATATTTAATTACGAACAAGATCTTTGGTCATATTAGATTTAAATAATATTTAATATTAAAAGCCACTTCTATATGAAGTGGCTTTTTTTTGGGGTTTAACCGTCTTTATTTCATAAAGATTGATAGCATTATTCAGTTTATTAAGGTCTTTTTTATAACTCTTTCATTATATGATTGATAAATCTTTATAAATAGTTAAATAATTGGCATAAACTTTTAGTTTAAGTTAAAATTATTGTTGAGTTTATATATCTTTACTTCGGTTTTTCATAGGATATTGGATTTTAAAACGGGGCTGGATTTTCATCCTGGCCCCTTCTTTTTTTATCCATTTTTTTGAAAATGTTCTGCAACTAATCTAGCCTTACTTTTACCAATCACTTTTACAAGGTCTTCTTCATTTATTTTCTGAATATTTTTCACTGATTTAAATTGTATTAATAATTGATCGGCTATTGATTTTCCAATACCTTTAATAGTTTCAAGTTCATTTTTAAAAGTTCCTTTGCTTCTTTTCTGTCTATGAAAAGTAATGCCAAATCTGTGAACTTCATCTCTTATACGTCTAATCAATTTTAAGCTTTCGCTATCCCACGGAAGTTTTATGGATTGCTGATCCCTACTAAAAAATAGTTCTTCTTCATTTTTAGCAAGCCCAACCAGGGTTATTGTACCTGTAAGCCCTAATTCGTTAATACTTTCCATTGCGGAATGTAGTTGTCCTTTTCCTCCATCTATAATAACAAGTTGAGGAAGTGTAGCAGATTCTTTCAATAAACGACTATATCTTCTATAAACCACTTCTTTCATGGTGGCAAAGTCGTTGATGCCCTCAACAGTTTTTACGTTATAATGTCTATAATCATTTTTACTCGGTACTCCTTCTTTAAAGCATACCATAGCACTGACCGGATAGCTTCCCTGAAAATTAGAGTTATCAAAGCATTCTATATGTAGCGGTAATTCAGATAATTGAAGATCTTCCTGTAATTTATATAATACAGCTTTGCGCTGCATATCAGATTTTCCTTCAAGCTGAAGCGTTTTTTTCTTTCGGAGTTCCTCTGTAAAATAGTTTACATTTTTTTCGGAAAGCTCCAACAGTTTCTTTTTATCTCCTGCTTTAGGTACAGTTACTAAAATGTTTTCTATGGAAAATTCAATTTCAAAAGGAACAATAATTTCATTTGCAAAACTGTTGAAGGTTTCTCTCATTTGTAGTATTACCAAAGGCAAGACTTCTTCTTGTGATTCTTCTAATTTGGTTTCTACCCTTACTGTATGGGTTTGTACTATAGTACCCGCATTAACCATGAGGTAATTTACATAAGCTGTGTCGCCATCTTTTAGAATCGAAAAAACATCAAGATTGGTAAGATGCTTACTTACAATAACAGATTTACTTTGATAATTTTCCAGATGATCAATTTTTTTTCTAATCATTTCTGCCTTTTCAAAAAGCATTTCTGCAGCATAGCTGTTCATTTCAGATTTATAATGCTGAATAATTGGTTGTAAATTGCCTTTAAGTATGTTTCTAACCTGTTGAAGGGCTTCTGCATATTCCTGTTCTGTTTGTTTGGCTTCGCAAGGCCCTTTACAATTTCCCAAATGATATTCAAGGCAAATCTTAAATTTTCCTTTTTGAATATTGTTATCGCTAAGATTAAGTTTACAGGTTCGTAATGCAACGTTTTGTTTAATAAAATTGAGTAGTTCACGAACCTTTGCAACCGAGGTAAAAGGACCCAGATATTCGGATCCATCATTAATTTTATTTCTTGTTAAAAATATTCTTGGAAAAGGTTCTTTTTTAATAACAATATAAGGGAAAGATTTATCGTCTTTAAGATCAATATTAAACCTGGGCTTGAACTGCTTTATTAATGAATTCTCAAGTAAAAATGCATCTGACTCACTACCTGTAATTGTAAACTCAATATGCCTGATCCGTAGTACCAATTCATGAGTTTTATAATTGGTAAATGTTTTGGAAAAATAGCTGGCAGTTCGTTTACGCAAATCTTTTGCTTTACCAACATAAAGTAATTCTTTGTCCTCATCAAAATATTTGTAGATACCTGGGAGATGCGGAATTGTATGAGCTATTTGCTGGTAATCACTTGGTGTCATACCGATTAATCTTTGGTATTTTCATTCCACACAACTAATGTTTGGTAATTGTTTTCTGTACTGTCTTTCTTTTGAACAGATCTGATAATCTGAAATCTTTGGCCGGGTTTCCATGCTAATTGCTCTATTGCAGAACTGTCTGGATAATTATAGAATTTTCTAATGAAGATGTTCTTTACTGTTTTACCATCATCTTTCAATAAAATATCAACGCTTTGTACTTCAAGATCTTTATTTTTTGCTGAATAGTTTATAGTAAAACCGCCTGTTGTTTGATCTTCAAAAATACTTTCCCTGTATAGGGGTTTTAAAACTTCGCTTGTTATATTAGGTCTTAGAAATTTTTCAGCAAGTTTGTTGAAATCAGTTTTATTAATAGTGCTTGAGTCTTTCTTGCCGTCAACAATATCTATTTTATAAATATAAAATGCAGTTGAGTCAACTTCGCTGATATCTTTTTTGAAGATTACAGTTGTTTCAAAAAATGTTGTGCTGTCAATTTTTTCAGATAATTGCTCGCTGCCTTTTCCTTTGCAACCCAAATAAATAAATCCCAATAGAGCACTACTAATAAATAACCTTTTCATTTTGTAAAAATAATATTTCCTACCGAGGGTTAAGTAAATTAGAGTGTAAAAGAAAGATAAAAACAGAAGTAAGTAACCTTACTTTTCAATGAATAATATTGGTTTTCTATACTTAATTTTGTTCTTAATGTATATATTAACCGCTCCATGGTTTTTGAGAAAAATTTTCCCTTCATTTTTGACTTGGGATATACCAAACAATAATAATGAAATTTATCTCACTTTTGATGATGGACCGAACCCCGTTGCTACGCCATTTGTACTTAATCTCTTACAACAATATCAGGCAAAGGCAACCTTCTTTTGTATTGGTAAAAACGTAAAAGAACAACCTCAACTTTATAAGAAAATTCTGGATGAAGGCCATAGGGTAGGTAATCATACCTACAATCATTTGAATGGAAGAAAAAATAATGATATTGACTATATTGAAAATATAGTTGAAGCAGCAAAAATAATTGATAGTAATTTGTTTCGCCCTCCATATGGATCTATTACTTCTTTTCAGGCAAAGCAATTGATAGGTATATATCGCATCATAATGTGGAGTGTATTGAGTGCAGATTTTGATACAAAAATTTCTAAAGAAAAATGTTTGAGTAATGTAGTGAAAAATATAAAGCCGGGGTCAATTATTGTATTTCATGATAGTGAAAAAGCTTTCCCACATCTAGACTATGTGCTGCCAAAGGCGATGGCTTTTTTTGCAGAAAAAAAATATAAAATGGTAAAAATTAAATAAGCCATTTCTGTAAAATACACACATAACAATGGGTTCTTCTTTTGTAAAAAAATTTGTTGTGAGTGTAAAAATGATATTGATTAATGTTGGATAAATTGATTCAGTTTTGTTCTTGAAGCATCGAAGTCAAACACGTTATTGACCTTGAAATAATTTTGTTTATCAATAGTATAATTGTAAGCGAATTGGGCAAGAGTAAGTTTGGTTGATTCAAAGCTAAATAACTTGCAGATATCGATAACCTGATTAGTTGATACTTTATTATTGCTGATAATGCTTTTTGCAGTTTCTAATTTTGTGTTCTCAAAACTTGCATTTTCAATAGTTTGCTTTGCACTACTAAACATTTCCTTTGACAAAGTACTATAGTAGTTATTGTGCCATCCAAAAGAATCTTCTTCGTCATCAATATAGCTTGTATACTGTGCATCTATGAAGTTGATATAGTCGTTAAGCTCATCTCTCATATCGTAACTCAAAGAGTTGAATACAAGATCGTAGTTGAATGGATCATAGCATCTTGTGTAAGCATATTGAGCTACATCTAATTTTGCATAACCCTGTAGTGCTTTACAAAGCATGGATACCTGCCTTACAGTAAGTTGATAGTTATTTATTAGGCTTTTAGAAGCTAACCTTTTTGTATAAGAATTTGATTGGGTTCTTATTTTTCTAAGCTCTGATTGAAAGGCATAATTGGAGATTTGGTTGGCTCTTCTTTCAAAATTGTACTGTCTTTTATAATTATTGTTTATTCCTTCAGATTTTTCATTATAAATCCTGTTTTGATTATTAGTTATCGGGGCTGTTGATGTTGTATCAAAATCGGGTAAATCATTTACAGGCTGTGCACTACTGTTTAAGCAAATAAAAAATGACAGGGAGTAGAGTATAATCTGTTTCATAAACTATGTTTTAGGAGTGATTAATACATAGTAGTAAACAATTACAGCACCATATTTATAATTCTGTTTTTACTTTAGAAATTATTTAACAGCAAAAATTGTATAAGTTATACCAATAGGCAAAAAAGGCCTGAGGTAAAAACCCCGGCCCCTTATTAATCCGTACCCTATGAAAATGTATTATCTAATTAAAATCCTTACTGGTTCTCTATGCCTTTCATTTTTTACTTTTCTTTAAACGTTGTTTTAAGATTTTTTATTTTTTTAAATCAATGTATTTCATTTCTAATTTTATTGTAACTATATTCCTCAATTTTATTTCAACATAAAACAATCATCTTTGTATTTATGAGATTTATAGATACACATACCCATCTTTATCTTGAAGAATTTGGGGCTGATATAGATGAAGTTATTAAAAGAGCAAAAGCGGCGGGAGTAAGTAAGTTTTACCTACCGGCAATTGATAGTGATATCATCAATGATATATTGCATCTTGAATCAAGTAATCCTGATAATTTTTTTGCTATGATGGGTTTGCATCCTGTATCTGTAAAAGAAAATTATAAGACGGAACTTAAAATTGTAGAAGAATATCTTACAAAAAGAAGATTTGTAGCTATAGGTGAAATTGGTCTTGATTATTATTGGGATACAACTTTTAAAGAACAGCAGTTGGAGGCATTTACAATTCAGATGGAGTGGGCTTTGCACTACAATATTCCTATTGTTATACATACCCGTAATGCTATGAGAGATACAATTGATGCTGTTAAGCCGTTTTCCGGAAGAGGATTAACGGGCATTTTCCACTGTTTTGGCGATGATTATGAAACTGCAAAGGAAATAACAGGTATGGGTTTCTATCTGGGAATAGGTGGAGTGGTTACTTACAAAAAGGCTAACCTGCAAGAATCGCTAAAAGACATACCCATTGAAAGTATGGTGTTGGAAACTGATGCTCCGTACCTTACTCCGGTGCCATATAGAGGCCAAAGAAATGAAAGCAGTTATTTAGTTCTCATTGCCCAAAAACTTGCTGAAATAAAAAATGTATCTATAGAAGAAGTAGCAACTATAACAACAATGAATGCAGAAAAGATATTTGGGAGGTAAAAATATTTATTGGATTAAAAAAGCCCGTAATTGATCTTACGGGCTATATAATTATAAAGATGTTGCGGAGAGTAAGAGATTCGAACTCTTGATACAGTTTCCCATATACACACTTTCCAGGCGTGCTCCTTCAACCACTCGGACAACTCTCCTTTAAAAAAATTATGGCTGCAAAAATAGGTAAAGCATTGTATTGGAAGTAATCATTTTTTAAAAAACTTATTCAGTATCAAATCTGTCTACTGTATGTATGCCTTTTAACTGCTTTATTCTACTAACCAATACCTCCAACTCTTCTTTATCATGAACAAAAACCTTGATAGTTCCCTCAAAAAGTCCTTCCTTAGATTCAATGGTGAGTGCTGAAATATTTATTTTAAGATCACCTGATATGATATTCGTAATTTTATTTACCACACCCACATCATCCATTCCAATAATTTTGAGTCCGGTGAGGAAACTGATTTGTTTGCTCTTTGCCCATTTGGTTTTGACTATTCTGTGTCCGTAATTTGCCAGCATAGCAGGAGCGTTTGTGCAGTTAGTCCGGTGTATGGTCATACCCTTGCCTATGGTTACAAAACCAAAAACATCATCACCGGGAATAGGATTACAGCATTTGGCAAGATTGTACATAATCTTGTCGCTGCTTTCTCCAAAAATCACCAATTCAGTATCTTTCTTAGAATAGTTGGGGGTGGGAGTAAAGGAAGTATCCACCAATGTTTCAGGCGGCTTTTGTGGTTTTGGCAACTCTAGCTTGTCTCCAATAACATTAAATTCCTTCAGATCTTTAAGATCAATAGATTTTATTGCAATCTGGTAAAAAAACTCTAATTGTGAACTTAGCTTATAATAAACTAAAAGTGTTTCTATATTGGTTTGACCATAAGATGCACCCATACCTTCTAACTTGCGCTGAAGCATGTATTTACCTTCTTCTGCTATTCCTCTTTTTACCTCTTTAAGTGCATCTTTAATTTTTGTTTTAGCCTTGGTGGTTATTACAAAACCCAACCAATCTTCTGTGGGTTTTTGTTTACTGCTCGTAATTATTTCTACCTGATCACCACTACGTAGTTTGTGACTTATGGGCAACAGTTTGTGATTTACTTTAGCGCCAATGCATTTAGAACCTACCGCACTATGTATGCTAAAAGCAAAGTCTAATGCTGTGCTACCAATAGGCAACATTTTTACATCGCCTTTGGGTGTGTACACATATATTTCTTCGGCAAGAAAACTGGTTTTAAAATCCTGCAAAAAATCAACAGTGTCTGTATCCTGGCTTGCAAGCACTTCTCTTATTTGACCAAACCATTTATCAAACCGGTCTTCATCTCCTGAACCTTCTTTGTATTTATAATGGGCAGCAAGGCCTTTTTCAGCTATTTCATTCATACGCTTACTTCTGATCTGAACTTCTACCCACCGGCCAAGTGGCCCCATTACTGTTGTGTGCAGTGCTTCATAGCCATTACTTTTAGGATTGCTAAGCCAATCTCTTAGCCGCTCCTGCGATGGGGTATATTCATCAGTAATTATGGAATAAACTTTCCAACAATCTTCTTTCTCTTTTGCCGGAGGCGAATCTAGAATGATGCGTATGGCAAAAAGATCGTACACCTCTTCAAATGCAACTCCTTTTTTCTTTATTTTATTCCATATTGAGTGGATGCTTTTTGGCCTTCCATAAATTTCAAAATTAAATTCTCCACTTATGAGCTTTTCCTTTATTGGCCTGATAAACTCATTGATATATCTTGATCTTTCCCGCTTGGTTTCAGATAGTTTTTTTGCTATTTCCTTATAAGTATCTGGTTCAAGATATTTCATTGACAAATCTTCCAACTCCGTCTTAATGCTATATAAACCCATACGGTGTGCAAGCGGTGCATATACCCATACAGTTTCACTTGCAATCTTCAACTGTTTCTCCCGTTTCATACTATCAAGGGTGCGCATGTTATGGAGCCTGTCTGCAAGTTTTATTAATATAACCCGGGGATCATCGGTAAGGGTAAAAAGTATCTTTTTAAAATTTTCTGCCTGTTGACTACGGTTGGTGTCTATTACATTGCTTATTTTGGTGAGCCCGTCAACTATTCTCGAAATCTCACTACCAAATTCCCGTTCTACATCTTCAAGGCTGATGTCGGTATCTTCTACAGTGTCATGAAGCATGGCGCAAATAGTGCTTCTAACACCAAGACCTATTTCTTCTACACATATCATGGCTACGGCCAATGGATGAATAATGTAGGGTTCTCCGCTTTTTCGGCGCATGGTTTTGTGTGCATCAGCCGAAATTTCAAAGGCAAGTCTGACCAATTCCTTATCGCCTTTTTTTAGTTTGGGACGCAAAGCCCTAAGCAAGGCCCGGTAATGCCTTAATATCTGGTTTTTTTCCTGTTCTTCTGTTAGGCTGTACTTTGGTAATATTGGTACAGTTGTAGCTGCATCATCTGGCATATAAAAACGAATTTACAAAAACTGCGGGTACTGTATACCCAGTTATGCTAATAAAAACAATTAAGCTGGCAAGATCGTTGATGACTAAAATTGAAACAAAACGATAACTTTAAACAACATTTCAATTTTTAAGAGAAATGAAAGTTAAGAAGTTATTATGAAATGAACGTATTAATTGGTAATTAATTTTTCTAGAAATAAATAAATTCGATCAATGCTTACAGGTAATCAGGGTACTCTTTTACATAAAAAGGAAATTTTAGTTTATGGTGCTAATGGATACACCGGTCAGTTAATAGCAAGGTTTGCTTCTGATTATTCTTTAACACCCATATTGGCAGGTAGAAATAAAGTAGCATTGGAAACCCTTGCGGGAAATTTGAATTTAAGGTGCACAATTTTTGACTTGAATGATAAAAAGGCACTTCTTAACGCTTTGGAAGATGTAGCAGTAGTCATACATGCAGCAGGCCCATTTGATATTACTGCTAAGCAAATGGTAGAAGCCTGTCTTGAAACCGGTACGCATTACTTAGATTTAAATGGTGATAAAGATGTGTTTGAAATGTTATTAGCATACGATGCGGAGGCTAAAGAGCAGGCTATCATGTTGCTGCCCGGGGCGGGTTTTGATGTTGTGCCAACCGATTGCATGGCTTTGTATCTTAAAAATAAATTGCCCGATGCTACCAACTTAGAAATTGCATTTGCTACACCCGGCGGTTCTATTTCGCATGGTACAGCTGTAACTACAGTTTCAAAACTGGGTGAACCGGGTGCAGTAAGAAAAGATGGAAAGCTGATTGCCGTACCCATAGGACACAAATCTATGTGGATCAATTTTTTTAGCGGAAAAGGTAAAGCTGATCAAAAAATATTTACCATGACTATACCATGGGGTGATGTTTTTACAGCATACATTTCTACTGGTATTCCAAATATAGAAGCATATACCGCAGTATCTCCTTTTGCTTATAAATTCGTGGAAATGCAGGGCTTGTTTAATTGGATTTTGAGAAAAAATGTTGTAAGAAAGTTCTTAAAAAAGAAAATAGGACAACGACCTCCCGGTCTTAACGATGAAAAAAGAAATGCTGCAACAAGCATGGTTTGGGGAAGAGTTACAAACGCTGCAGGCAAAAGTATTACTGCAAGATTGTGTGGGCCTGATGCATACACACTAACCGCACATAGTTGTCTGATTATTGCAAAGAAAATTCTTCAAAATGATTTTAAACCCGGTTATCAAACACCTGCAAGTGCTTATGGCGAAAATCTGGTGTTGGAAATACCGGGTGTGGTAAGGGAATGATCACTAGAAAAATTCTTCAAACATTTTGTCCAACATATTATCAAATGGTTGTTGCTTCTGCTGTTCTTTAAAAAGCCAGATTACTTCTTTGATTTCTTTTAGGGTACCCACGCCTTTAAGGGTTTTGATGCTTTTTTTCATAGAATTGATTTCCGAGCCCAATTGTTCTTTTTTTATAGGCAGGTTTATTTTCACAATGTCATCGTCAAACCAGTTCAGGTATTTGCTTATTGGTTGATACCTTGGATGGATCTTGATCATGTGTATTTCCTGCTTTAGTTCCTGCACCTGTTCTTTTAGTACGGCATTGTATATTTTTAATTTTTCGCCGGTTAGTTCCGCTGCCCTTTCTTCTTCTTTGTGTATCCAATCCAGTTCCAGCCTTAGCAGGGTGTGCAGGTCTTTGTTTTCATAAGCTATTGTCAGTTGTTTCATCAGTATTTCCTTTTCGGCTTTGCGTATTTCATCTTGTTCCAGATCGGGATGAAATGCCTTGGCTAACTGACGGTATATACTGCTGATGTTTTTGTTCCTGGCTTCTTCCATCAACCGCTCTTTTTCTTCCTGTTGCAGTTGCCTTGCTGTTTTTCTGCGTTGTTGCCTGTTTTGTTCGTTTTCGTTTATTTTCTCTTGGTATGCAGATTGCATTTGGGCCATTGTGCGGGCCATATCTTCCTCGCTCATGTCTTTGTGCATGTTGTTAAGGTCCATATCAAAACCAAAAGATTCGAACACATTTGCCATCTCTTTTTTCATTTCCTCAAAGCCTTCTTCTAACAGCTTGTCAAAACTCTTCCCGGTAATTTGTTCGTACATTTTTGTCAATGCTTCATCGGGTTTTTCATTTATTTTAAAATGGCTTTCCAGTTCCTGAACAATTAGTTTTTTTAGGGTATTCCTTTCATTTTTTGTAAGGAATTTTTGATTGGAGTAAATGTCAAAATAACATAGAATAAGCTCCTTGTCCTGCTCGGTCAAAACTTGCTCCAGTGGATGCAGGTGTTCGCTATAGTATTTTAGTTTATCATCCAGTACTACGGTCACTTTTTGGGTTTCCTGCCTTAGTTTTTCAATTTGCTTAACCAATTTATTGAATGCCTGTTGCTCTTTAGTAAGCGGTTGTTTTTGTGAAGAAATTATAAGTGCTTTATTTTGTAAATTTTCATTTTGCATGTACCGGAGATTTTAATCAAAAATAGGAAACACTCTTCAACACAGAAGACATATAATATCACAAATTATTCACAGAAATTTTGAATTGGCTTTGTTTTTCAAGTAGTGTTCATTTACTTGCAAAGTATTATACAACTATCATGTTCAATATTTTAAAAAGTAGACCAAAAGATGTAAAGAGTATCAAGGCTGCCATTCTTACTTTCATCAAAGATCAATTGCAAAAGGTAGAAGGGGGAGAAGGCGGTAACATAAAAGGTTTAACGCTCTATGTTCAATGCAAAGCTGAAGAAAGGTTTCTTTACGAAGGTGCAGTTTATTACGCCGATGAAAACAAATTTAAAACAGAAGAAATACAGAGAATTGCAGATGATTATGCAATTGCGCTACCCACTAATTGGACTTTCGATATTGCATTTGTAAATCAACTTCCAACAGATGCATTAAAATCTGACAAAACAGATGTTGCTTTACTTATTCATTTACATAAAAAACAAACACCTGTTGTTCAGACTTTTAGTAATAAAGGAATAATTAGAGTATTAAAATGCGAAGCTGAAAAACCTTCTTACAATATAAAGGCGCAGGATGGAAAAATAAACATTGGCCGTGAAAGCAAAACTGCAACAGCAGAAGGGTTTGTAAGAGAAAATCACATAGCTTTTTTAGCCGAAAGTACAGATGATGGCAACAGATCGGTAAGCCGGCAACACTGCCACATAGAGTGGGATAATGCAGTAAATAATTTTTTGCTTTTTGCAGATGAAGGCGGCATTCCTCCGTTTAATAAAACCAAAATTAAATCAAAGGATGGGCAACCTGTAAAAATACAGACAACAGGTATTGGATATAGATTGCAGGACGGTGATCAGATTATTTTAGGAGAATCTGCTGTGTTGGAATTTACGTTAGGGTAATAAATATGCTATTCATGGGTTGGATGTATTCTTTGTGCCGTTAGGCAAGGCCCAACCCATCAATTAAAGTCCCGTAGGATGATATGGGAATAGGAACAATTCATGTGGTCAACATTTGGTGCCTAAAGGCACTTTTTAAAAAAAACGTTTTTTTTACCAACATGCTGTGCCTAATGGCATTGAAAACAAACATTTAAAGCCCTTGATTAGCATTAAATGGAAATCCTTACAAAAATTATCAAACAGAGGAAAGAATAAAACGGGGAAAGTTTTAACTAAACGCTAAACCTTTTACACTCAAGCCATTACTATGAGGCCTACAGCTTACTTTCGCTATAATTAGTATTCTAAGCACTTAAATAATATAATGGCAAAGGTTTTTACAATAACACAAGGATTAGAAAATATGGGTGCCCTCAAAACGGGCGGGCAGGGGAGTGTTTACAAGGGCAGACGAATAGGAGAAATCATAACTGCCATAAAACTAATGCCCACACCCATATACACCGAAAGTGTTGAGGATAAAAACTATCGCGATTTTCAAAATGAAGTTCAAAAGTTAAAGGAAGTAAATAAGACGCCAAACCCTAACGTAGTTAAAATTTTAAGTTCGGGTCTTACTGAAACGGGTAATTTTCCTTTTATAGAAATGGAATATATAGATGGCCCCGATTTAGAAGAATTGTTGGCACCTCCACTTGATCCTGTTTTTACCATAAAAGAAGTTATAAAAGTAGCGGAACAACTCTCACATGCACTTGCCCATTGTTACCGTCACGATGTGAAACATGGCGATATAAAAAGTAACAACATAAAACTAAACCTGAACACAGGCAATTATGTATTACTTGATTTTGGGCTTGCCATTATGAACGATGAACAGCGCCGAACAAGTCTTCGCAAAGCAGGTGCGGTTGAGTTTATGGCCCCGGAACAAGACAATGGCGATATGATGTACCAAACAGATATTTACAGCTTTGGTATTGTCATTTATGAATTATTGGCCGGCCGGGTTCCTTTTCCATTAACAGATAAAAGCGAGACGGCAAGAAACAATGTGCGGCTTGCACACATGGAAACTGTACCACCTGATTTGTTGACTTTTAGAAGAAGTGCTTTGCCTGCAACATGGCCGCAGGAAAAGAAAGACAGGGAAATGCTTGTGCCTGATTGGCTGCTTACCCTTACCTATACCTGTCTTAGAAAAAAACCCGATACACGTTTTGCAAATGGTATGGAACTGCATGATTTTATAATTTATCATGCTACACAATTAAACGCTAACCAATTGGCAACACCTTCATTTAGCAAGGTGAATAATGATATTGAAAAGGAACAGCTAAAGCAACAATTGGTACAATACAAACAGCAAGTGCTGGTATTGCAACGTGAAAACGAAAGCCTGAAAGCAGTAAAAGCCAATAACGTAAATTATATTTCCCCACTCCCTGACAAGTTAGATTATAAACAAGGTTATGTTGCAAATGCTTTAAATAGTAATAATGAAAATAGCGTTGATAACGAAGTAGCAGATGTGCCTAAAAGTAAGGATAAATCGCAGTGGTGGTTTGTAATGGTGCTTTTAGCAATTTTGGTTGTTGCACTTTACATTGGATACAATATGTTTTATAAACCACCTGTTAATTACATACCCATAAGTGATACTACAAACACAGCCACACTTACTGATACTGCTGCATTGCAGCCGTCTCCGGTAAATGACTTACCGGCATTGACTAAGCAGCAAATAGAAATACTAAGACAGAAGAAAGCAGACTCACTGAAAATCTTATTACTTGCAAAAATAGCTCAACAAAGAGCCAAAGATTCGTTGGCAAAACTTGCAGCTGATACCATTGCCATCAACAATCCTCCGGCAGTTACTTCTCCTGATAAAAAAATTGTAAAGGGTGTACAATACATGGTGGTAAGCAAGGCGTATTTCTACAATGCACCAGATGAAGCCACAAAAAGAAATATTTACGTTGAGCCATCTAACAATGCAATTGTAAATGCTGAAGAAGAACAAGGTGATTTTGTTTTTGTATCATTTACCAATACCAAAGGGCAACCATCAAAAGGATGGCTACGCAAAAAGGATTTGCAGCAGGTGTCTGATTAAGGGTAGCTTCTTCCTTCGTAGGAAATATTGTCAGATCCATTTATGTCAAATATCAACAGCAATTTATTTTTGTCCAAAAAGCAATTCCAGTTTATCCACACGTTACTACAAATCCTCGTTTTGTTTTGCAATTGTATAATTACCTAACAAAAATAACGGAGAAATATTTTTTTCATGGTGGTAATTTTTATGGTTTGAGAAGAAAAACATTAGTTTTTATAAAAAATAAAAAACACGGCAGAAAAGTGAAAATCGCTGGAACTTTGAATCGTACCAATTTTGCAAGAAACTAAAATTAGTAAAACTACTTTGTATTTAAGCTTACAGGACTTTTATTGTGCTTTACCGATCCATATTTTCATGGTAAATACCTTTTGCATTTACATACACAAATGAATACTATTTTATCAGTTACCTTTAACCAAAATGCTTTCTGATGAAAAAAATTATACATCTTTTTGCCTTACTATTATTATTGTTATTTACACATAATTTGAAAGCACAGGTTACCGCTAATTTTTCATTTGGTGGCGGTGGCTGTAGTAATTCAACCATCCAATTCATTGACCTTTCTCAATCTACAAGCGGTTCAGTTGTAGCATGGATGTGGAATTTTGGAGATCCGGGATCAGGTAATAATACATCTGTTTTAAAGAATCCTCTACATGTGTTTATTGCTGCAGGTACTTATAGTGTAGCATTATCTGTGCAAGATAATATGGGTAATACCAATACAGCAACTATTGCAGTAATTGTAACACCAAGGCCTGTTCCTTTTTTTACTGTGAATAGTTTTACTCAATGTATTGCCACCAATAACTTTGTTTTTACAAATAATTCAACCATACCTGCTGGTACAATGACCTACCTATGGAGTTTTGGTGATGATACCTATTCAACAGACACAAGCCCTGTTCATTCTTATAATCAGGCCGCTATGTATACCGTTAAATTAGTAGCAAGGACACAGTCAGCATGTGCAGATTCTATTACCCGAATAGTACAGGTTGCATCAGCAGTATATAACAGTACCAATTTGAATGTTTGCCTTAATCAACTTCCTTATTTCTGGAATGGAAATAATTATTACGTTGCAGGTGCCTATACAGATACACTTACAACAAGTAGTGGTTGTGATAGTATTATTG
The DNA here is from genome assembly GCA_043736115.1 of Segetibacter sp. Classification (GTDB taxonomy): domain Bacteria; phylum Bacteroidota; class Bacteroidia; order Chitinophagales; family Chitinophagaceae; genus Segetibacter. The sequence continues at coordinate 97,216 of JAYTDC010000107.1, forward strand.
CACTTTATCTTGGCGTTAATCCTGTAAGTTCCAGTTTTTTTGATACACTTGTTTGCATTGGTCAATTACCTTATAACTGGAACGGTCAGGCTTATACTGCACCGGGAACATATACCAAAACATTGACCAATACCTATGGCTGCGATAGTGTGTTAACGCTTCAACTTTCTGTGGCTGATACATTATATCATGATACAACTGTGAATATCTGTTCTTCGCAATTACCGTATGTCTGGAATGGCAACAGTTACAACACAGCAGGCACTTACCTGGGTACAGTCAGTAGTACAGGCGGTTGTTATAATGTACCAAGGTTGTATTTAAATGTTCAGCAAAATATTACAGCAGACTTTACCTATAAAATTGCAGATAACTCATGTGATAGCAGAAGCAGGATATTTTACCCGGTGGCATCTTATCCCAATTATTATTGGAATTTTGGCGACGGTAGTTATTCCAACAATCAGTATCCTATTCATGTATATTCTGCAAATGGTAACTATGCTGTAACGCTTATTACCAGTAACATTTGTGGCTATGATACTGTTTTAAAAGTGCTGGTAATACAACCCGAATCTAACAATATATTACCTGCAAACCCAGCGGTGCTATTTGCAAATAGAGAATGTATAGCTGCTGATAGTCTATGGACCAATTATTACTTTGATAACAATACACCCGCTTATACAGCCGACGATACCTTATTACTTTCGCTTAAGAAAAATGGCAATTATATTGGTACTATTGGCGACGGTACTTTTCAATTGAAATTAGCAGCAACTGCAGGTTCAGGCAGCAACACAGGTATATTGCTTACTAATCCCCTCATAACCAACCCTTCAGGTTTTTGGGTTATGAACAGGTATTGGAATGTGGTTCCTACCTTACAGCCAACTTCATTAGTTAATGTTCGGTTTTATTTCAATACACAGGATGTGGATGATGTAAATGGCTCTTTCCCCACGCACAATCTTAACTATTTGAATATGTTATTTTATAAAACTACCGGTGGAAATCCCGACCCAACAACCAACCTTGTTGGGGCTACAGCAATAAACAGTATAACAATAGGCAATACACCTGATACCACCCATTGGCTTTCTGATTTTTTGGGTAATAATCATTACAGTGCTGAATTTCAGGTTTCGCATTTCTCCGGTGGTGGTGGCGGTGCTACGGGCAATGGTCAGATATTGCCATTAAAATTATTATCGTTTGATGCTCGTAAAAATGGTAAGATCACTATACTAAACTGGGCCACAGTAAAAGAAGCAAGTTTGAAAAAATTTGAGGTGCAAAGAAGTGTAAATAGCACTAATTTCACTACTCTTGGTTCGGTTACAGCACATGGCTCTGTTGATAACAACAGCTATCAATTTATTGATAATTTACCGCATACTTCAACTGTATATTACCGCATAAAAATGATTGATAATGACGGCAGCATAAACTATTCTACCATAAGAAAAGTTGATAAAAATACCGGATTAGATTTTGCAATTTACCCGAACCCTGTGCATATTCTATTGACCTTTAAAATTGAGAGTGATAGCAGAAGAAATGTACAAGTTGAAGTTGTAGGTACCGAAGGAAAGGTGTTGAAAATGCTTAATACCCTAGTGAACAATGGAACAACTACTTATCCATTTAATATTGCTAAACTTAATCCAGGAAGCTACATCTTGCGAATTACAACGGAGGATAAAATTATCATCAGAAAATTTCAAAAGTTGTAAGGAGAAATTGAAGCCGATGTTGTGGTTCCTGATAAATCGGGATTGAAATCTTGCTAACAGCAATAGGTATTTCAGTTTAGTATTCACAAATTGTTACAGCATTTTGCTGTAGTAATGATATATTGTTTTCACGATTTATGTTCTTATTAATGCGCCTCCACCTTATCAACATAAGAAGCATCCCTAAAACGCTTGTCTTTTAAAAATGCGGAATCGGTAAGCGTATATAAAAATGCTTTTAGCTGCCCGATCTCAAAGTTGTTAAGGAATAATTTATTTATAAGGGAATCAGTGGTTGGGCCTTTGGTTGCCTTGTTGTTATAATGCTCCATAACTGCATTGAGCGAATAAAAACGCCCATCATGCCCATAGGGGAAGGTAACCTGCACGTTGCGCAAACTGGGCACTTTGAAGCGTAGGCTGTCACTGGCAATGGCTGTAGTTTTCTTTCTGCCATAATCTTTTAGAAAGGTATCAAGGGGTAGGCCTGTATTTCTGTAGCTGAAGTCAGTAAACAATGGCTCACGATGGCAACTAGCACATTTGTTTTTAAAAATTTCATAGCCCAATTGCTGTGGTAAATTAAAGCTGTCCTCACCACGCATTACCCGGTCATACTTATTGTTGTTGCTGATAAGCATTACCAAAAATTGGCTAAGTGCTTTACCCAATCGTTGCGTGGTAATAGTTTCAGAACCAAAGGCGGCTTTAAAAAGTTTTCTGTATGTTTTGTCGCCACTAAGTTTAAGAAGAACAGAATCAATTGTTTCACCCATTTCGTTTGTAGCAGTGATCGGTGCTATAGGTTGAAGATCGAGATGATGAATACTGCCATCCCACATAAAATCTTTTTGCCACGCCAGGTTAAAAAGCCCCGGTGCATTGCGGTTGGTAAGCCCATTGTTAATACCATGACTGAATGCATGGTCTAAGGTAGAAAAGGTAGCAAACTGTTGGTGACAACTTGCACAGGCAAAATTTCCATCTTTGCTTAGTCGCCCATCATAAAATAATTTTTTCCCTAGTTCAAATCCTGCTTGTGTTACAGAATTTTTTTTGAAATCATAATTTGGAACAGGCCATCCTTTGGGTACTTTGAAAGAAATTGCAGAAGGGGTATTTTTTTGATTTGGTGGAATGGGTTTAAATGCCTGAATAAGGCACCATCCGGCAAAACCAAAAAGCAACAATAGTATAGTAGTAAACTTTTGCAAAATGAATATCTCATTGCAATTGTAACCATTTTTACAGCAATAAACAAGTGGATATTGTAATAACAATGTGATTTTTAAAATATGCAAATATTTTTAAAATCTTACAATGGATTATACCGATGGAATCAAACAAGTCGTCAAATGAGACGAAGCTGAATTGAACTATCTTGTTTGTCCAGTCCTATTAATGCAATTATTTTCAACTCTTATTTCACGATAATTCGTAAACAATAAAGCACAAAAAGGAAATCCTCTGTGTGCTTTGTGAAAAACCTTGTGCCCTTTGTGGTTTGTCTCTTTAATTGAACTTTATTTTTTCAGCATTTTCAATAATACCTTTGCTGCCTCTTCACTTGAAGCAGGATTTTGCCCGGTAATCAATAAGCCATCCTGTACCACATACGATGACCAATTCGCAGCTTTGCTATATTGCCCACCTTTTGCTTTTAGCTCATCTTCCAATAGGTAAGGAACAACTTTTGTAAGCTTAACTGCTTCTTCTTCCTCATTGGTAAAGCCGGTAACTTTTTTCCCATGTACCAAAGGTTGCCCGTCCTCATCTTTTACATTTAGCAATACTGCAGGTGCATGGCATACTGCGGCTACAGGTTTTTTATTTTTCCAGAAATCTTCTATCAGTTTGATTGAGTTTTCATCTTTGTTTAAATCCCATAACGGACCATGACCACCCGGATAAAAAACAGCATCATAATCTGCTGCTGAAACCTTTGAAAGCAATACGGTATTTGCCAGTTTTTGTTGAAGTGCTTCATCTGCTTTAAAACGTTTGGTTGCTTCGGTTTGGTTTTCAGGGGTATCGCTTTTAGGATCAATGGGTGGTTGCCCGCCTTTTGGCGAAGCAAGAGTAATGTCAACACCTGCATCGCTTAAAACATAGTATGGCGCTGCAAATTCTTCAATCCAAAAGCCGGTTTTTTCGCCGGTATTACCCAACTCACTGTGAGAGGTTAAAACGAACAATACTTTCATGATTTATAATTTTATAAAAAAGTAGATTGCAATAATTAGACCTTGAGAGTTTTCACCTTTTGTTGAATATAACCGTAGAGAAGATGCAGGAGTTTTCACAGAGAACACAGAACAGATCACTATTCTCTCTTTTTAACTTTGTGCCACACTATTTTTCTCTGTGGTAAAAAAATAAGTTATGAGTTCTCGTTTTTTGTTGAAATTAACCGCAGAGAAGATGCAGAAGTTTTCACAGAGAACACAGAGCAAATCACTATTCTCTGTTTTAACTCTGTGCCACACTCCGTTTTTCTCTGTGGTAAAAAAATAAGTTATGAGTTCTCGCCTTTTGTTGAAAAAAGCCACAGAGAAGATGCAGGAGTTTTTCACAGAGAACACAGAGCAAATCACTATTCTCTCTTTTTAACTTTGTGCCACACTCCATTTTCTCTGTTGTAAAAAAATCCCATTATTTATTGAAATAAAAAATGACTATTTTTATAACCGTATACAATATTTACAATAACCAAAACCAATCATTATGGCAACCTCCAAAAAGAATGTAAAAGAAGTTTCAAAAATTAAAGTAGCCCCCAAAAAAGCTGTAAAAGCTGCAAAGAAGGCTGTTAAGCAACCTGAAAAAATATTGCATCTTAGCGATGATGATATAGATATTGAAGCCTTTGATAAAATGGTTAACGCAGATATTGCAGAACCAAAATCTAAGGCAAAACTCAAAGTAGCCATGACTGCATTGGGCAATATCTGTCCTCAGTTTAAGCAACCAAAAGTAATCAGGGACAATCCACATATGGGAGGTCCGGCTAATACTTCTAACTATATAAAAGAATTGCGGGTCAAACTTTCTACTCAAGACTTAAGGGTTACATGGTTAAACGGTACCGTAAATAATTGGCTTTGCTCACCCAACCCCAAGTTGACCCCAAGAGGAAGTGATGTTGTGGGCAACAAGTGCGGCCCTAAGCATACCAATTATAAAAGAGATGGTATGGCATGGTTTACAGCTTTTAAAAGCCGGGGAATGGCTTATGGTTTTCACAACTCACAAAGGGTTGGATTGGGTATAGTATCTCACGGTTGTGTAAGGGTAGCTTGTGAAAATGCTAAAACAATTAAACAGAATTCATGGTCGGGGGTTACAAAGATTGTGATTGTGCAATAGGGCTTCTGAAGGTGATTTTTAAAAAATAATGGTAAAACCTGGGTATCAATTGCAAAATCAAATGAGGAATTCAGAACTCCGGCGGAATTCAATATTTGTAGCATCAATATTTGTGGCATCAATATTTGTAGAACAAATCACAAAATGCATTCCGAACTCCGGCGGAGTTCAATATTTGTAGGATCAATATTTGTAGAACAAATAACATTATGCGTTCCGAACTCCAGCGGAGTTCAATATTTGTAGATCAATATTTGTAGGTATTAGTATTTGTAGGTATCAATATTTGTAGAACAAATGACAAAATGCATTCCGAACTCCAGCGGAGTTCAATATTTGTAGATCAATATTTGTAGAATCAATATTTGTAGAACAAATCACAAAATGCATTCCGAACTCCAGCGGAGTTCAATATTTGTAGGTATCAATATTTGTAGATCAATATTTGTAGAACAAATGACAAAATGCATTCCGAACTCCAGCGGAGTTCAATATTTGTAGATCAATATTTGTAGATCAATATTTGTAACCCCACAAATGACAAAATGCATTCCGAACTCCAGCGGAGATCAATATTTGTAGGTATCAATATTTGTAGATCAATATTTGTAGAACAAATGACAAAATGCATTCCGAACTCCAGCGGAGTTCAATATTTGTAGCATCAATATTTGTAGATCAATATTTGTAGCATCAATATTTGTAGAACAAATCACAAAATGCATTCCGAACTCCAGCGGAGATCAATATTTGTAGATCAATATTTGTAGATCAATATTTGTAGATCAATATTTGTAGGTATCAATATTTGTAGGTATCAATATTTGTAGAACAAATGACAAAGTGCATTCCGAGCTCCGGCGGAGTTCAATATTTGTAGGTATCTGAATCTTTTACCTAATCATAAAAGGTTTTTTCTTTCAATTTATCAAATACCATTGCCGTTTCTTTATCCTGATAAGACTGCGCCAAAGCTACATACCTAAAAAAAGATTTGCTCATGGGTGAGTGGCCACTTATTTTTCTGACCAGGTGTTCGGGCATACCCAGGCAAAGCATGGTGGTAATGGCCGTTCTTCGCATGGTGTGCGTGGTTACCAAGTCGCAAAAATCATAAATAATATCTTTATCGCTTTTTTGTTTTAAAATTTCTTTAGCTACACCACGCTTGTTTCTTGTTTTACGACTGGGATGCAAAAAACCTGCAAGTTTTATCAGTTGCTTTACATAGATATTGAGGTTAGCATCATTGAACCGGGGTAGTAAAAAACCTTGCTTTTGTGAAGCATATTTTGCCAGAACATTTATAGCATATTCCGGCAAACACATTTGAGTATCTGTACCCGTTTTTTGCGAACGGACTTGTAGGTACCATTTGTTACCCAAAACCCTGATGTTGGTTTGCTTCAATGCTATTAAGTCCGAGAAACGAAGTGCCACTGTACAGCCAAAAACAAATACATCTTTGACCTCTTGCATCCTACCGGTTAGCGATGCCTCAAAGCCTTTGTTGTAAATGAGGTAGTTGAGTTCTTCGGGCAGCAATGTAATGACGGGTATGTCTTCTTTTGCTACATAAAAATGTTTGTAAAAATCCCCAATGTTAAGTAACAATTGCTTATTGCAATAGCCCCAAAACACCTTTAGTATTTTTATATTCTGGCCTACATAGTTGTCAAAATAGCCGCAATCTTTGTAGCAGTAATCAGTTAGTTGCTTATAAAAACGGATCCAATAGTTTCTTTCTACTTTCAATTCCCGCTGTGTCAAATGCTTAATGGATCTTAGCCTTAGATCAAAAACTTTATCGTTGCAAAACTTTTCCAGTAGTTTACGGGTGTACGAGTAGTTTATTATGGTCCCTGCTGATATTTTTTTGCCATTGGGTTGCAGGCGGCGACCTGATTTGCTGTCCCTGATAAACCGGTCATACAGTTCAAAGAAAGGCAATTCTTTTTTTCGTGGAGTCTTTTTCATTTGGGTTTATTTAAATTCATATTAATTACGCACTAAATTGGCATATTGTGCTTAATTTAGACAATTAAAAGTTCTTTGAAACCCTTGCTGGAAAAGGGGTTCCTGTAAATGGATTACTACCCTTTTGGGATGAGTATGCCGGGGAGGTCATTTAACTCGGCGGGTTATAGGTACTCTTTCAATGGCAAAGAACACGATGACGAGATAAAAGGAGCAAGTAATTCAATTGATATGGGTGCAAGAATATATGACTCAAGGTTAGGAAGACTTTTAAGTATTGACCCCCACGCTTCTACTTACCCAAATATTTCTTCTTATGTTTTTGCAATAAATAATCCAATCATAGCAGTTGACCCAGATGGCAAAGATGTACATATAGTTATTGGGGATAAACCAGTAGGAACTACTACAATAAGATTAATAGGTTCAGAGAATGTAAAAGGAGCACCAGCAACTATTCAAGTTGATTTGTATAAAATGACTGTAACAGATGATGTAACAGGTAAAACAAGTGAATATTTTGTAACAAGAGATGCACCAATAATAAACCAAACAGACCCCGTAGATGAACAGGTAATGCCTTCTTGGATGGGTGGCGATGAAAGTTATAATGTTACAAATACTTCTTTTGAGCCAAGAGGAGATAATAAATATAATTTAGTCCCAACTACAACAGTAGGTGAAGGAGCGTATGCACTTAGAACTAAAACAGGAGGCACAGACCTTCCAGCAGAGCCAAACAATAGTCCATTCAGAAAAAAAGCAGATGTAGCAACAGGAGTAATGATACACGTTGGGGGAACATATACTGCACCTGATGGAAGTACACGAACAACAGGTTCAGAAGGATGTTTTACTTTGCAGGGTAAGGATGCAGGCAATAAAGGGATACAGAATTTGGTTAAAGACATTAATCAAAGAAAGGAAGCAAATAAGAAAGCAGGGAAAGGAACAAATATTGATTTGGAAATTAAAAAACGAGATAATGTTAAGAAAGAATCAACTGTGGATGCTGATGGAACTGAAGGCAATTAAACTATTTTTAATTATCAACTTTTTAATAGTATCAACTTCCTGTAATACTTCAAAGCAAATGCAAAATAGTATTTATGGCAAGTGGGTTGATATTGAAAATGAAAATTTAATAATTAATATTGATAGTTCAACTAATCAACTAACAATAGACTACACAGCGTTAGGCGGTAAGTTTTTCAAATCAGCATACCAAGTAAATATCAATAATGAGATTTCAAGCGATATTCTTCCGAAAGGTGCAAAAGTAGAATTTGATAAAAAAGGTTACATAAAATTTTACCCTGTACAAAAAAAATATACCAAAGACATAGAAAGTATTTATGCTTTAAAATTTAAAAGAATAAATTAGATGTACTAAAAGCCACCAAATATTTGGTGGCTTTTGTTTTTCATTCCTGCCCTGCTTCGCAGGGCAAAAAAAGGGGCAAAAAATACACACAGCGAAGCTGTGAAAAAAGGGGCAAAAAAAATACTTGTGGCTTTGCCACACCGTTTAATTTTCTTCTTCTTGTTTTTAGTTTTTAGGCTTCATTTTATCGGTTTTTAATCGTTAAAATCTGCTCAAACAAAAAAGTTTTCCACAATTATATTTTTGCTCTCAAACCCTTGCTGTGCAGGGCTTTGGGCTTGTTTTTTATTTTTCTTCCCCTTCCCTCTAAAACCCCCATTCCATAAGGCTTTTAAGGCAGGAGGCGATTTTGTTTTGTCCACGTGGGGCAATGTCATTAAGTTAAGCAACCTTGTGTTGTAAACCCTTTTTTAAGGATGAGAAAACCCATTGATATTCATTCCGTGGGTTGCTTCCACTGCTATTCAAATAACTCTCTTTTAGGATAAGAAGTCCTTAACTTAATGACATTGCCACGTTGGGTCTCCTGCAAGGGACCCTGCGCTGTTTACAAAAATTGCAATTGATAGCTAAGTTAAGCCCTTACCTCCTTTACCATTTTATTGTTGGGAGGTTTCAGCAGATAAAAAAATGGTGACCAAAACTGGCCACCAAAAATAACTTTTAAAACTCTTGTTTTTGTGTTGAAAAACGGATGCTGTTATTGTAAAATTGCTCAACAACAAATCTGGAACACAACCCCCTTTTTTTGAACACAGCAAAGCTGTATTTGCGGTGGGTTGCATTAAAGAATGCTTATGGATAAACCTAATTTATTTACTTGTCGCATCAACTATTTTAAACTTTCTTTGATACGATGTTTCTAGTTGATTTGCTGATACCTCAATATCTTTCTTTATTCTTTTGTCTTCAGTTACATAAAAATATGAGCAGGAAATAAGAAAGGCTTTTTCAGGTTCGTTTTCAAAGGCTTCATTCCAAAGGGCTTTATACAAGCTATCATTTCTGTTAAAATACACTCTTTCAAAATTTTTCATTGATGTAATTTCATAGTCCGGAGTATCTATATTTTTAGCAGGTATAGCGGAAGTATTTTGTTGTATTGGCTTTGTCTTAAAATAATATAATGCAAATAAAACTATGTTTAAAAAAAATGATATTGCAAAGAGTATATTTTTCATATTAAAAATGGGGATTTACTTTTCTTTTTCTTTTGTAGTTGTAACCGATGGAGTTTGATTTAAACCATTACTGTTTGGATTGGGGTTTTTATTTTCCTTAAACTGAAAAATTCGCTCAAACCAAGAAGGAGCCTCTGTTGCATCATAATCATCAGAACTATATGAGCCTGTATTTTTTCCATTTTTAAAAACATACCAATTCCCAGATTTATTATTAACCTTATGTTCTGCTCCATCTTTATAATCTGCCCGATTATTTTTTTGGTCATCTATTTTTCTTGGACCTAATTCTTTACCCTCTGTTGAGAAGGCATCTCTTTCGTCAGGGGCTATTATGGTAAGATTAGGATATTCAGCACTCATCTGTTCAGCATATGAAGGGATATAATTTCCTTTTTCGTCAACATATGACCTGCCAGCCCTACAAGAGTGTATGATAACTACTATATTTTCAGAGTTTTTATTTGTTTGATAAACATCACTCTTTTCTAATACTGCTTGGAAATCCTCATTTTTTGAAGACCAATTTCCATTGCCTGAAACATCAATATTTGATGGTGTTCCGTGTGCATATATATGTACAGCAGATTTATCAGTATTAGATATTCCACCTTTGTAAATAGCAGGGTCCTTTTTCGCATTTATCAACACAACTTCTAGTCCTTCTAATTCTATTCCATCAATAACCCTATTTTCAGAAAAAGCATAAGAACTATTCCAAGGAAATTTGTACGTAAGAGGGTCAACACTCCAAAAACGCCCTGTTCGTGGGTCATACTCTCTAAACTTAAATGTGTAGTGATTGCCTTCCCCTGCTATCTCATTATCTTTTTCTTGTTTTTGGAACCCATACCTATAAGATGAGGCATTATACCCCCTCCCCGGCATAGTCATCCCAAAAGGGTAGTAGTCATTCGCACTTACCACATCGGCTTCCCAATAATCTACTGTTGAGTTGTCTGTGGTGTGCTGTACTTTTTTATCATTCACGGTCACCAATACATTGCCCAAATGGTTGCTTAGTTCAAAGATCTTTTCGCCTCTGGTAAAGGTACTTAATGTAGCAATATCACCATTTGCCAAAGTTATATTTACATCGGGCACTGTATGCGCAGTCTGCAAGCCTAAGCGGCTGCTACCATATAGGTCGGTTTCTATTTGTGCAGTAGTGCCGCTGCCGGTTTGCTCATATACGCTCATTACATTGCCACTTGCATCCCTAACATAAACGGTCGTTTTATTGTTGGCAGTTTTGCTTATGCGGTTGCCTGCTGCATCGTAAGTGTATTCTATAGTTCCTGTACTTTTTGTAATCTTTTTTATTTTGCCGTAAACCGTCCACTCTATGTTGGTGATGCCTTCTTTTACATCTTTGGTCAGGTTGCCTGTTTCGTCATAGCTGTAGTTGTTAGCAGATTGGTCTTCTATATCGTTGCCGGTGTGGGTAGCTACACCATCGTTTACAAAGTTTAGCCTGTTGGTAGCCCTTGTAGCACCTGCCGGCAGAGTTTGTCCGGGTGTTAAATACCGCCGTAAATGTGGCTTCAGAGGATAAAAAAATAGGTGACCATTACTGGCCACCAAAATATCTTTTAAAATGCTTGCTTTTAGATTGAAAAACTCATTTGTTACTAAAAAGTTGTCAAGCAACAAATTTGGAAGATTACTATTACCTTATCCTAACGCCGACAAAGGCAAAAAAAATAGACCTTTTCCGTAATTTACTATCAATAGCTTTTCGTAAACTCGTAACTCGGTTTTGCTTATCCAGAAAAAAGAGATAATAATTCTTATAAACGGAATATGCTTTTCCAGAAGATGAAAAATCAGGAGATAATACCAACAAATAATTCTTATTCAAGTAAGAAACGTTGTAAAGCTCCATTCTTTCAGTTACAAGTTGCTCTTTAATGTAAAATTTTTTTTATTTACTATAAAATAATTTTTGCGAGTTCCTATATCCCTTACATATTCAATATTAAAACGGCATTGAATACAAGTATAAACTTGCAATGAATTGTTTTCCATAGGAGTTCCTAAAACAAAATATTCTTTAGGGATTTTATTAAAAGTAGGCTCTTCCTTATTTTGACTGAATAATAATAAGGATTGAAAAAACAAGCTAATAAAAATGATGATTCTCATATGTGATAAATATTTATTGCCCTTTATTTCCTGTTGCGTTTTTATATTCACTACTAACCTTCATAAAAGTGGTACCCGATGTTCCACCTTTGGGAGTTGTACCACTATACGCTGCTGTGCTTTCCCATTTATAATCCCATTTTCCTCTTAGTTTTGTAGGTTTATTATTTTTATCAAGCCAATAATTTTCACCTGAAACAGCATTATTTCCTAGGTTAAATAAGTCATGTTTGATATCAGTAAACTTTAATCCTTCAGCCCATTTTTCAGCTTTACTACCTATATCATTTCCGGCCCAATGGGTAGCGCCATTTGAATAATCTTTTCCACCATTTAAGGCATTAATTGAACCAGCTATTGCAGTTTGCATAAATGTTCCATTTCGGTTTTCATCTGTAGCTTTATTAAAATCCTTGAACTTCTCATTTCCATCAGTTGCTGCATATGCTTTACTATTCTTACCTGTTAACTTTTTGTAGTTACTCATTGTGTTTGCAATAGCAAATACTTCTTCCTTATTTTGAACTCCATTACCTACAGAACTCTCACCATAAGCTATAGCTGCAAATTTTACAAATTCTGAATGCTGTATATTTAAAGATTTAACTCCTTTAAATATTGTAAAATCCTTAGTTTGAATAACCTCGGATGCAATTCTAACATCATTCATGACTTCTTTAGGAAGAGGCTTTCCTTTAGCATCATTAGTTCGTTGCCCTAAGAATTTTCCATCAGCTGCGTAGTAAAACTCCAATCCATCTAAATCTATTCCAGAAATAGGGCTGTTGCTTGCAAATTGATATGCAGTAAGCATAGGATAAGATTTTGCTAGTGGATCAGTTGATAAAAACCTCCCCAACCGCTTATCATAAATCCTCATCCCATAATCCTGTCCACCTTCGGAAATGTCTTTATTATCCTCCTTCCCATTAAATCCATACCTATAATTCCCCGCATTATACCCCCTCCCCGGCATACTCATTCCAAAAGGGTAGTAGTCATTCGCACTCACCACATCTGCTACATAGTAGTCTATAGTGTTTCCATTACTGGATACCGGTACTTTCCTATCAGACAATGTTACCATCACATTGCCCAAATGGTTGCTTAGTTCAAAGATCTTTTCTCCACGGGTAAAGGTAAATATATTGTCTGTAGTCTCTGCCAGGCTACCGTCTGCTACACGTTTAGGTGTCCACATACCCAAACGGCTGCTGCCATACAAAGCTACTTCAGATTGTGTAAGCAAGTTACTGTTTAAATCGGGTCTTTTTTCATACACGCTCATTACATTGCCACTTGCATCCCTTACATACACCGTTGTTTTGTTATTGGCAGTTTTGCTTATGCGGTTGCCTGCTGCATCATAGGTGTATTCAATATTTCCTGTACTTTTTGTAATCTTTTTTATTTTTCCATATATGGTCCACTCTATATTGGTTATGCCTTCGCTTACATCGCTTATTAAATTACCAATAGCATCATACTGGTAGTTGCCGGTGGCCTGGCCCATGGTTCCATTTGGTTGTTTTCTTTTTATGTCGTTATACTTAGGGTAATCGGGGTCGCTGGCATCGGTAGCAAGATCTACTACTTTATCCAGTCTGTTGGTACCTGCCTTGTAGGTATAGTTCATGTTATCCATGGCCTGCCTGTTGGCATCACCATTGCGCAGGTAGGTTTTTATGTTGCCATTGGCATCGTAGGTTATGCGTTCTTTGTAGTCGGTGCTGGCAGTAGGCGTGCCTGTCCATTGGTTCAGGGCGTTATCAAAACCTTTGAACACATCCATGCTTACTATGCGGTTTAGCTGGTCGTATTTGTAGCCATACAACTGTGCATTGCCCAGTTTGGGTATGTTTACAAACATAGAGGCTATGTTGCCATTGTAGAGCGGGGTAGATACGGTATTGGCATCACTATTAGTTAGGCTCCGTAGCAAAGGAATTTGCAATGCTGCCGCCTATTGGCTTATAATCCCCACTAAAATAATTGAGGTTGTAACCATAAGCATCACGGGCTACCAAACTATTTGCTCCACTGGGTTTACCGTCTTGGCCTATGTTATAGTTGCCATTGTTGGTTTTAGGAAATAAAAAAATGGTGACCAATGCTGGCCACCAAAAATAACTTTTAAAATACTCATTTTTGTATCGAAAAACTGATGCTGTTATTGTAGAATAGCTCAACAACAATCTGGAACACTACCCCACGCTAATTAAGCTTCTTAAACATTGTAAATTTTTCTCTCCGTATAGAATCGTATATAACCAGTCGCACGGCTATATGTGTCGCAAAATCAGGCTCATCATCTATTGGGAAAGTGTACCATTTTTTATGAGATGCTATATTATGTACTGTCGATAAATAATTATATGCCGAATCTACATGAACTATGCTATAAGCAAAATCAAATTTTGGAGGATGTATTAAATAAAGAAAAACTTCATTGTCTTTTTTGTTAGAATCTATGTCAACTACATAACTATTTTGATAGAAAAAGAAATAATCTTTAACTAAATCAATTATTCTTTTGAACTTTAATGAATCATAATTTAAACTAAATAGTATTTTATTATCAAGAGAAGAATAGCTGAAATATGCAACATTTCCATCAACGTATTCGATACTTGGCCCAACCTTTAGATCATAATAATAATATTGTTTTGCTTTTATATTACCTGAATTATTATAAAAGAATTGGTCTTCGTTTAATTTGTTATTTTTATAATATTCACGGGTAAGGATTGATCCAGTCTTATTATAAGTGATTCTTTCACCCTCTAACTCGCCATTAATATAATTACTTTTTGCCAAAAGAACCTTTGTATTGGCATCATACTCATTTATTAAACCGTTATAAATAGTGTCATCTGAAATATTTCCTTCAAATATTAGATTCCTAATTATTATCTTCCTGTTACTTTTACAAGAACAAAGAATTAATGTAAAAAAAAGAATAAAAGGAATAAATTTCATATTTTCTAGTTTACAATAATTGTATCTGGTTTTGTAATGTCTGAGCCTGCTTTTAAAGTTGAACCACCAGCACTATCAACCTGTCTCCCATTTTTAAAATATACTTTTGGATGTAATGCTTTAGATTTATCCATTTCATGTGATTCTTTCCCACTATTTGCTTCTATTTTTTCTTTAACTTCTTGACCTTTTTCAATCACACTTTTGAGTTGATCCACTAATTCTACATTCCTTGGTAAATCTGCAAAATTAGATACCCCAGCAATAGCAGCAACTAATAAATCAACATTGATGGAAAGTGAAGCTTCTTCAGTCACATCTGTCTTGGCACCGTCTTCATCCGAGAATTCGGAAAGCAGTTTTATTCCCCCAGGTTGTTTTGAACGACTATTTGGATCCTCACCAAATAATTCATCTACAATTCCCCTTGGATAATTAATGGCGAAATCTAAGGTGGAAATCTCTTTTTTATTTACACTGATTTCAGGACTATTGACCATAGTATTGTTTCTAAGATCAATTATAACGTTTTGCTGAACATCTGATTTATAGTATGTCGCATTATTATATCCATGCGCAACAGAGTATTTAATATAGTTTTTGTTAACTACTTTGATTGTGGTTGATTTTCCACTTTTATCAATTACGGTGATATACAATTCTTTTCTTCTTCCTCCTTGGTCAACAAATATGATTGGATTTCCTCCTCCAAATAAATAAGGCGATTCACTTGGAAATTGATTCTGCAACGGATCAACACTCAACCATCTCCCAATCCTCCCATCATAAATCCTTGCTCCAAAGTCATAATCCTCTACAGATATATTTGGATCTCTCTCCTTCCCATTAAACCCATACCTATAACTCCCCGCATTATACCCCCTCCCCGGCATAGTCATCCCAAAAGGGCAAAAAATTGGTGACCATTAACGGCCACCATAAATAACTTAGAAATGCTTGTTTTTGTATTGGAAAACTGATGCTGTTATTGTAAAATAGCTTAACAACAAATCTGGAAAACTACACATGTAGATAGTACCTTAAACAAGCACACCTAACACTTACTCTAGCTGCAAAAAAAACTCCTTATTATTTATTTTTTTCAAAAATGCCATTTTTGTTTATATGCCAATATTCTTCTCTCTTCTCTTTCATTTCCTCTTCTAAAGGCATTACACCGGTAGAGAGAGGATTAAAATATTTAACTATAAAATTAATATTCTTCCCTCCTGTTTTAAATGAGATATCAGAAAATTTAACATCATTTGGACAATTTTTGCAGTAAAGCAAAAAAATTTTACTATCAATTTGCCTATTACTCCCATTATAGGTAATAAGAACTGCCTGCCCAGAATCTTTATTGCCTCCCTTCAGATAAAAGAGTTTATAGGCTTTATTATAGCTTACCCCTTTGCCTATATATTTTACATTAGAAGAAATTAAAGTGTTAGTGATGTTTACAAACTTTTTTACTAAGTTATCTGGCACATCGTCCTCATTTAAAATTCGCTCTTCAAAATATTTAAAAGAAGTATCGACTGCCTCATCATTTGATGAGACAACTCGTATTATTACTGTATCTTTAGCAATCTGCTTTTTATTTTGCTCTTTTACTTCACTCACCTTTTTTATTTGAGACTCACCACAACCTAAAAGGATAATAAAAAGAGGAAAAAACATATTTTTCATTTTAAATTGGTTGTTAATAACTATACTAACCTAATAATTTAAGCACTAAATGATATAAGCTAAGTGTAGGAGATTATAAACTTACTCTTCCTTTTTATTTGTCGGTCTGACTTGTGTTACCTTAAATTCAACTTTTTCAGACCATGAAGTTTTACCCTTTAGCGTTCCATCAGTCTGCAAGTAAAATTTGTTTGTCCCCACATCTGTTCCTTTCTCCTTATTACTTATAGCATTTTCATAGAAAGTGAAAAACTCACCCCCCTTATCATTACCCCGACCTACAATTGTTACAAAATGATCAGTAGTATTATCAGTGCCTATATTTGCTGATTGAGATGACGTGTAGTCAACACCAACAATAATAGAATTACCGCTCTCCAATGATTTTTGTATAGCATCAATCCCAAAAGATTTTGAGTTTTCATTTACTGGGTTTCCTACTTTGCCATTCTTAAACATTTGTATTGCATCATTATATCCACCAATAATCAAATCTTGCTTTGCAATTTGCGCTTTTGAAGCAACCATACAATCGTGTGGCGTATTATCATTGTAACCTACATAATCATCCTTTTTTATTACTGGAGCAATTGGACTATAGACCCATTGTGTAATTTGTTGACCTTTGGCATTTGTTAAGTGTGTACCTACGTTATAATATTTATTTCCTTTATACTCTACTACAGGAAATCCAAGACCGCCATTATTGTGATAGTAGGTAACTAGGTTATTACCAATATCTGCAACCTTGTCAAATCTTAAATATTCCAACCCATCTTGGTCTATTCCATCAATAGGTCTGTTACTTGCAAATTGATAAGGAGTAAGACTTGGATACTGATTTGTAATCGGATCCACACTCAAAAACCTCCCCAACCGCTTATCATAGATCCTCATTCCATAATCCTGCCCACCATTGGTTATGTCATTATCATCCTCCTTCCCATTAAACCCATACCTATAACTCCCCGCATTATACCCCCTTCCCGGCATAGTCATTCCGAAAGGGGGATATTTTTCAAAGAACTTTACTGCATAAAATTACTCTGATTATTTTAAAAAATCTTAGTTGATTATTATTTGAACACTCCGTAGTTTACCGGTCGCAGACCTGCTTTTCATATTGTATTGAAGTTACGCTTCGCTAAACTTCAACAAACTTCAGGAACACTTACGCTAGCAGGGAAATTTTAAACCCAGCTTTTGGGGAAAACCTGCTGCAACTGCAACATGGAAAAAACGTTGTTGGTAGGCTACGCAATACCAACAACGGCGAAAAAAAACATTGTGGTAGGCTTTGCCATACCAACAATGGCGGAACTCATAACTCACAACTGACAACTCACAACTCACAAATTCTTCAACAACATTTCCTTATTATATTTGTAACATGCTTCGCCATGGCTTCGCAATATTATTTTTATCATGCCTTTCCGCAAGTGTAGTAGGGCAGGCATGTACAAACCCCGGCCAATTACCATCTTCGTCGTTTCCTGTTTGTGGTGCTACAGTTTTTTCGCAGACTGTTGTGCCTGCTTGTAGTGGTAGCCCTATACCTACCAAATGTATTACTGCAGGTGTAGTGTATGCTGATAAAAATCCCTATTGGTATAAATTTACTTGTTATGCATCCGGTAGTTTAGGATTTGTAATTACACCCAATAATTTAGGTGACGACTACGACTGGCAATTGTTCAATATTACAGGCCATCAACCCGCAGATGTATATACGGATACAAGCCTGTTCGTTTCATGTAATTGGAGTGGCGATACTGCATTGACAGGAGCATCTGTCTTAGGTACTTCATCCATTAATTGCGCAGGTGCTGGAGTGCCTACTTTTAATGAAATGCCCATGTTGTCTGCCGGTAATACTTATTTGTTAATGGTGAGTCATTTTGATAATATTTCGCAAAGTGGATACGCTCTTGAGTTTACAGGAGGGTCAGCAGGAATAACAGATACTACTAAGTCTTCAATAAAAAGTGCGGTGGCTTCCTGCAGTGGTAACTCCATTGTTGTAACCCTTAACAAAAAATTGAAGTGCAGCAGTCTTGCTACTGATGGTTCAGATTTTAGTTTGTCTGCTACAGGCGTGCAAATTGTGCAGGCAGTAGGCACCAACTGTATCAGCGGTTTCGATATGGATACAATTGTATTAACACTCAATAACCCGTTGTCCG
This sequence comes from Segetibacter sp., assembly GCA_043736115.1. Classification (GTDB taxonomy): domain Bacteria; phylum Bacteroidota; class Bacteroidia; order Chitinophagales; family Chitinophagaceae; genus Segetibacter. The sequence goes on from JAYTDC010000107.1 coordinate 115,856, forward strand.
CAGGGCCATATACGCTTTCATGCAAAATAGGAAGTGATACAAATACCCTGCTCGACTATTGTGATGCGCAAATGATAGCAGGTACCGGAATTACTTTTGCAGCATCTCCAACTCCTCCTGCAACAATTGATAGTATTTTACCGCTTACATGTACACCCGATAAGATTACACTGCTTTTTAAAACGCCTGTTCATTGCCGTTCCGTAGCTCCCGACGGTTCCGATTTTAAAATTACCGGCCCATCGCAGGTGTTCATTGATTCCGCTATGGTAAACTGTATAGGCGACACCGTAAAACTCATTACACTAAGACTTACTGCTCCTATCTTAACTGGTGGTCAGTACAATATTTCAATACAAAAAGGTAGCGATACCAATACACAGGAAAATGTATGTTTTGTTTATTCTGGTGTAGGCAATTCTAAAAGTTTTTTTGTTGCAGATACAGTAGATGCACAGATTACTTACAATGTTATTAGAACCTGCAAAGGAGATACAGTAAAGTTTTTTGCAAATGCAGGTGCAGGCATCAATAGTTGGAATTGGGTGATAGATACATTTCATGCCTATATTCAAAATCCCGTTTGGCTTTTTACAACTTCAGGTAATCATGTAATTCATCTATCGGTTACAAATGGTGTTTGCAAAGATTCAATGGTAAGCACAATTATTATTAATCCCATCCCTCCACTTAATACGTCAGTTACAGTAAGAGATGTTAGCTGCTTTGGTACTAAAGATGGAATGCTCAATGCAGTTTCGACCGGTGGTTTGGGTAGTTACAACTATCAATGGGTTTATGGCAACACCACTATATCAGGTAATACAGTAATAAATGCAGATACTGGAAAATATATGCTTACTGTTACGGATTCGGTAGGATGTAAAGCAACTTCAACCATTCTGGTAAGTCAGCCTTTTCCTTTAAAACACAATAGTATAAAGACTAACACAAATTGCGGTTTAACAAACGGTAGTGCATTTGTAAATATATCTGGCGGCACACTTCCTTATAAGTATATATGGACACCTTCAGGTGATACAACTGTAAATGCAACTGGACTTGCAGCAGGCAATTATGTTATAAATATTAAAGACAATAATGGGTGTGTAGATACTGTACAAATATCAATTGGGCCAAGCATTGGGGTGAATGCATCAATTGTAAAGCAATCAAACTCCTGTTTAAATAATAGTTCAGGCAGTGCAGTTATTTCTTCAACCGGTAATGGAACTATTCGTTATGTATGGTCTCCTACAGGGGGTAATACTTATTATGCTAATAACCTAACAAATGGTAATTACACCATTGTTGCAACTGATTCATTGAGTTGTAAGGATACTGTTTATGTTTCTATTGGTTTACACCCACAAATAACCCTGAATACCCATCAAAAAAATGTGAGTTGTTATAATAATAAAGATGGTTTTATCAGACTTACTGCAAATGGTCCTATACCCTATACCTTTCAATGGTATCCCATAGTATCACAGAGTTCAGCTATTGCAGCACTAGATACCGGCAAATACAGTGTAACTGTAAAAGATTCATTTGGGTGTAGCATAAATAAGCAGTTTACAATTTCTCAACCTAATGTATTGCAGCTTGAAGTAGTAAGCCGAAATACTACTTGTGGTTTAAATAATGGTTTGGCTAAAGCATTAGTTACGGGTGGAACAAAGCCTTATACTTATGCATGGTCTTATGGTTATTCTACTCAACAACTTACTAATCTTGCGCCACTTACTACTAATCTTGCTGTTACTGATTCTAATGGTTGTAATATTAACCATTTTGGAATTACAATAGCAACCTCTAAATCATTTACCATTACGCTTGGTAATGACATTGAGTTGTGTCCGGGAGACTCAATCAGGCTAAGTCCTGGTAGCTTTTCCTCTTACAGCTGGCAGGATGGGTCTGCACTTTCTGTATATACCGCAACACATGCAGGGTTGTATAAGGTAAGTGTTAAGAATGATTCAGGATGCATTGCTACAGCATCGGTTAATATTCTCCCTGTTTGTCAGGATTTGTTATTTCCTGATGCATTTACACCCAATAATGATAAACGCAATGATGCTTTTGGACCATTGGGAACATTGCAGTCTGTAAAAGGATATTCTCTGAAAATATTTGATAGATGGGGTAAATTAATTTTTGTTAGTTCTGACCCTTATGATAAATGGAACGGAAAAGTAAATGGTGTAGATGTTTCCAATGGATCGTATGTTTGGATAGCGGAATATACCATGTACGGTAAGCCTAAGAGAGTTAAGAAAGGTGTTATGGTTTTATTCAGGTAAATGAAAATTGCTATTACTTCATAAACTTTTTTATCAACATAAAACACACTATAATGCAACCTCAAAACTTTAAAAACCATGCCCGGTTTGTTCCATTGTTTCACGTTCTCACCTTTGGCATTTGTTTGGCGATACTTGTACTTTCAAGTATTCTTTTCTTTAGGGAAATGAATATTGAAACTACCCTCTATCTGTTGATTGCAATAGTATTGCTCCTATCGTTTTACTTTATTCGTTTATTTCCGCTAAAGGCACAGGACAGGGCAATACGTGCCGAAGAAAATCTTCGCTATTTTACCCTTGCGGGTAAGTTGTTTGATAATAAAGTAAGTATGAGTCAGATTATTGCTTTAAGATTTGCTGATGATAGCGAATTAATTAGCCTGACAGAAAGGGCATTGAAGGAAAATATGAGTAGCAAGGAAATAAAACTGGCGATAAAAAACTGGCGGGCAGATCATTACCGGGCTTAAGTTGTAGGAAGATAAATTTTATAAGGCTGCTTACTTGGGCGGCCTTTTTTTTTATTATTTATACTTGTTGGATTATTCATAGTAGTCCATTTGCATTGGGCTTAACGGCTATCACATTACCTATTTTAACGGCACAGGCTGACATTATACTAAAACCAGATTGAACTATTTAAAATTTAAAAATGGTATTGTTTGTTCTAAAATTTCCGATAAATCGAGTCTCATTATAAATATACTTATATGAATCAAATAAAATAAAAATTAATTTATGAAAAGAATGAATAGTTAAAACCAAAAGCTTCCATCCTTCGTAATTGCTTCATATATCCATAAAAACTCAATGAAATGGATAGGTTGATATTTTGCTACACTTTAAAAATTTATTTATGAGAAAAAAACTTTTACAATTAACGGGCTGGAAATTTTGCCTGGTCTTGCCGTTACTTGTTTTATCCCTTACCCGGGCAACGGCTTCCTCACACAGGGAAGCTCCATTGATTTCGCAGGATCCGCAGGCAGACAATACAGATGTCTATGCTTTCAGAAGCCCCGGCGACACCAACACAGTTACCATTATTGCAAACTACATTCCTTTTCAACTGCCCGAAGGTGGTCCAAACTATTACACATTTGGATCTAACATGCGTTATGAGATTCACATCAAAAACAATCCTGCAACACCCGGTGATGATATAACCTATCGTTTCACCTTTAATTCGGTTAACCAGGACGGAAGTACTTTCTTCAACATCAGACTCGGCTTACAAAACATTAAGACAACCTACAAATGCGAAAAAAGCATGGCAGGTGGTCCTTTTGTAACCATTATCTCCAACGGTGTTGTACCTCCTAATAACATCGGGCCTCGTTCTATAGAAAGTGGTGTTGGTTTAAATACCAATTATAATACACTGATGGCCAATGCAATTACTACAGCCAACTCATCTGAAAAAGTGTTTTGTGGCCCTGTAGATGATCCTTTCTTCGTAGACCTTGCAGGTGCTTTTGATGTCGGTAATTTCAGACCCGAAGGCAACAGTACTAACCCTACTAAAGATGGATTGGCAAGATTTAATGTACACAGTATTGCATTGAAAATTCCAATCAGTATGTTACAAAGAGGTGGTAAAAATACTACACAGGCTACAAGCATTCTTGACCCTGAATTTGTAATTGGTGTGTGGGCTAGTGCAAGCCGTCCACAAATAAGAACATTAAGATCTAATAACAGAGTATCTTATGCTGGCGATTTTGTTCAGGTTTCACGTTTAGGTATGCCGCTTACAAACGAAGTTGTTATTCCTGTTGGAATGAAGGATAAATGGAATGTTACAAGTCCTTACAATAACAATGACCTTGCATTCGCCTCTTTCTTTAAGAATCCTGAATTAGCACTCTATATGGACACCTCTAAGTTTGCTGCCGCAGTTCCTTCTTTAAATGCGTTACGTATCCAAAGTAATTCTTTAGGTGCTTTTGACTTTAGAAATGGCCGCAAGGGTTTATGGCCTTTAAAAGGTTCACAGGCAGTTGCTGGTACAGCTTTAGACGATGCAATTTTTGGAACAATTCTACTTCCGGATAGTATGAGTCCCCGTGCTGTTGATTTATTACCCATATTTTATACGGGGGTTCCTAACCTTAGACCTTATCAATTGGCTACTGGTAAAAACGGAAACCCATTGGCAGCAGGCAAGCCTTTTATAAATAACTTCCTGCCAACCTTGGGTGATATGTTACGCTTAAATATGGCTGTTCCTGTAACTCCACGTAACGATCCCAACTTTAGCTCATTAGGAATTATAAAAGCGGCAGTACTTGGTCTTACTGATCCTGCATACAATCAAAATACAAGCTTACAATTCATACCTAACATGGATGGTTTCCCTAACGGTCGCCGTTTGGAAGATGATGTAACAACAATTGAATTGCAGGCAGTATCTGGAGTAGCTCTTGCTGCAATAGGTTTATGGTACGATGATTATAGCGGTTCTGGAAGCCCTGTAACCCCACAACTTGGAAGTGTTTTAGGATTTACTTCAGGTCCAACTTCAAATGATACAACATTCAAATCATCATTCCCTTATGTGCAAGCTCCATGGAGAGGATATGATTATACTTTAAAACCTAGGTTCTAACAAATCAAAATCGTTTTTTTATGAAAAAAATTATAAGTCTCTTTTCAGCCTTTTTGGTTTGTTTCTTCCTGATTCAAACCAATGCAAACGCTTCATCGCACAGAGAAGCTCCGTTAATAGCTTTTGATCCGGTAGCAGATAATACTGATCTGTATGCGTTCAGAAGTCCACAAGACACCAACAAGGTAGTTATAATAGCAAACTATATACCATTTGAGTTACCACAGGGTGGACCAAACTGGTACACGTTCGGCGAAAATATTTACTACGAAATTCACATTGATAACAATACTGCTACACCGGGTGATGATATTATCTATCGGTTTGTGTTTTACAGTAAAAATGAGGATTCTACTACCTTTTTCAATATCAGACTAGGTAAACAAAACATCAAAACTACTTACAATCTTACCCGTAGTATTGATGGTGGAAATAACTGGACTGTTATTACAGCAAATGGAGTAGTACCTCCTCCAAATATTGGCCCACGTAGTATAGAAACCAAAGGTCTTGGTCTTGGTTCATCAAGCTACGATAGCCTTATGTATAAAGCAATAAGAACAACCAGAACAGGCGAAAGAGTGTATTGCGGACCGGCTGATGATCCTTTCTTTGTAGACCTTGGCGGAGCATTTGATGCAGGTGGATTTAGAAAGAATGGTCGTGATGGTTTAGCTAAATTTAACTGTCACAGTATATGTCTCGAAATACCTATTTCTACCTTACAAAAAGGCGGAAAAACCACTGCCCAGGCTACAAGTATTCTTGATCCTGAATTTGTAATAGGTATTTATGCAAGTGCGAACAGAAGAGCTATCCGTACATTGGACACAACCGGCGGTAGCCCAAGTGAAATAGGAACACTGATTCAGGTATCACGTTTAGGTATGCCGCTTACAAATGAAGTTGTAATTCCGGTTGGAGTAAAAGATTTGTGGAATGCAACAAAACCAAGCAACGATGCTCAGTTTGTACCTTACTTCAAAAATCCTGAATTGGCTTTATACATGGATGATTCACAGTTTGGTACTGCTGTTCCAGGATTGGCCGATTTGAGAATTCAAACAAATTCTTTGGGTGCTTTTGATTTTAGAAATGGTAAAAAAGGGTTATGGTCTTTGAAAGGTTCACCCGCAGTTGCTGGTACCGCATTGGACGACGCTATATTCGGGACTATATTACTACCCGATAGTATGAGCCCAAGAGCTGTAGACTTATTGCCAATCTTTTATACCGGTGTTCCTAATTTGGCTCCTTACCAACTTGCAACTGGTAAAAATGGTAATCCTTTAGCACCTGGCAAGCCTTTTATCAATAACTTTTTGCCAACATTGGGAGATTACTTAAGATTAAATATGGCTGTACCTGTAACTCCACGTAATGATCCTAACTTTAGCTCATTGGGTATCATTAAAGCAGCAGTACTTGGTCTCACTGATCCTGCATACAATCAAAATACAAGTTTGCAGTTCATACCTAACATGGATGGTTTCCCTAATGGTCGCCGTCTGGAAGATGATGTAACTACCATTGAATTACAAGCAGTAAGTGGTGTTGCATTAGCTGCCATAGGTTTGTGGTATGATGATTATAATGGTTCTGGAAGTCCTGTAACGCCACAACTTGTTAATGTACTTAGTTTTGATGCTGGTGTTACAACAAATGATACAACATTCAAAACACAGTTTCCTTTTGTTCAGGCTCCATGGAGAGGTTTTGTTGGCCCGCAATATTCTGGTAAACAATCTTTGTCAGGTATGCCTTCGCAATTGACTTTTGTAGGAGAAAAAGTAGAAAACAATGTTGAATTGAAATGGCATCTTGCAAATCAGTTTAACAATGCACGTTACGAAGTAGAGCGGAGTATTGGTGGAGCTAAATTTGAAAAGATTGGAAACATTGTTGTTACTAACCCTTCAACAGCTGATTATTTCTTTACTGATGTTAAACCTTCTCTTACTATTCCTAATTATTACAGGTTAAAGCAAATTGGAAAAGCAGGCAATGTTAACTATTCTGATGTTAGAACAATTAAGTTTAATTCTAATAGTGTAATAGCAGTTCTGCCAAATCCTGCTACAGATTTTATCAAAGTTTATTCTAAGAAACCTAATGTACAGGTAACTGTATATGATGCAACTGGAAAACGTATGCTTTCTCAAATAGTCACAGATGGTATGGGAGAATTTAATATTTCTCGTCTTGCCAAAGGTACTTATACTGTAGTAGCTGTTAGCAATGGGGAAAGAATTGAAACAAAGAAAATTGTCAAACAATAATTAACCCCCAATATCTACCAATGTAGAGATTAAAATAACCCGGTAATTAGAAAAGCCGGGTTATTTAATTTTAATTCACTATTTTTCAATTTACTGAATATCTCATAAGGCAATAAAAAATTGATGATTGAGTATAATATTATTTGACCCTTAACATTCCATGATTCTTAAAAACCAAAACTATAATCAATCATTAAAATTAAATACCTTTAAAATTTATGAACAAGAATCGAATTTACCTCATAACCATTATAGTATTTGTAGTAGCTGTAACCGGTATTATATACAACTATAGTAATAAAGAAAAAGCTAAAGAATCCGCTGCTTATCCTTTACTTCCCCGCAAAGGTTCCTCTGCACAATCAGCAGAATGGAAACAAGTGCAGGAAACAGCAGGTTTACTCTTAGACAGTATAAAAGCTGATCCAAATAACATAAAGGCTAATACAAAGCTTGCAGCATTATATATACAGGAAGCAAGAGAAACAGGTAACCGAATGTATTATGATAAAGCAGCAATGGGTTGTATCAACAATGTATTAAGAAATGATTCGCTCAATTTTAATGCGCTTGTCTTTAAATCGCTTATTTATTTATCACAACACCATTTTTCTGATGGATTGACAACAGCTATAAAAGCACAAAAGGTAAATCCTTACAACGCTTATATTTATGGATTAATGGTTGATAGTTATGTTGAAATGGGCATGTACGATTCTGCAACTGCAAATGCCGATCGCATGGTTTCCATACGCCCTGACCTCACATCTTATTCCCGTATTTCTTATTTACGTGAAATTTTTGGAAGCTACCCAAGTGCAATAGATGCTATGAAACTGGCAGTAGAAGCTGGTGGAAGAGGAGATGAGAATACAGAATGGACAAGAACGCAATTGGGTGCCCTTTATGAAAAGATAGGTGATTATAAAGCTGCAGAATCATTGTACAATATGTCATTAGCGTTAAGGCCCGATTATCCTTATGCAGTTGCAGGTCTTGCACGTGTTGCAGTAGCAAAAAATGATATTAATTCAGCAATAAAAATGTATGAAAAAGCTGATTCACTTATAGAAGATAATTCTATGAAAGAGGAATTGGTAGATCTGTATAGGGCTAAGGGTGATACAAAAAAGGCTGATGAAATGGCAAATGCAGTGATTGAATCACTTTCTATAGATGCAAAGGCTGGTGATAAAGATGAATCAATAGGACACTATGCTGACCGTGAACTTGCCTATGCTTATCTAAAGATCAAAAATTATGATAAGGCCCTGGAACATGCCATGTTGGAGTATAACAGAAGACCTGATAATATAGATGTAAATGAAGCAGTGGCTTGGGTTTTATACAATCGCGGAGAATATGCAAAAGCGCTTCCTTATCTTAAAGTTGCACTAAAAACTAATTCTAAAAACCCTATACTTTTAAGCAGAGCAGGTCTTATTTATTTTAGAAACGGGGACAATGTACAAGCCAAAAAAATGTTACAAGAGGCGGTAGCTTCAAAAGCCGTAATTAGCACTCCACTTCGTGCCGAAACTTCTGCCATTATGCAAACTTTATAAAATTTTATGTTTAAAAAAGTTTACGGCCACCATTATAAACAGCATGTTCAGATAGTAGAAAGAAGATTTGTAATATTTCATAAAATGTTTAGCCATCAATATCTTACCAGATATATTTTTATGTTTTTATTGTTGATGCTTTCTGCTACTGCCTTTGCACATACAGTAAATTATGCGTTAGAAAAAGCCCCGACTAATCAGGTTGTTTCGTTTTATTTAAAGCTCGGCTTTACACATATTATTCCCGAAGGGCTTGACCATATTCTGTTTGTAGTAGGGCTTTGTTTATTGAGTAATAAGGTCAAGGTTATTCTGTGGCAGGCAACTGCTTTTACAGTAGCACATTCTATAACGCTGGCATTAAGTATGAAAAACATCATAGTAGCGCCCAGTGCTGTAGTGGAACCTATTATTGCATTATCCATACTTTTTGTTGCAGTAGAAAATCTGTTGCTTACAGAATTAAAACCATGGCGAATACTGTTGGTTTTTATGTTTGGACTCATACATGGTTTGGGTTTTGCAAGTTCACTCAACGAAATTGGATTGCCCCGAAACAAATTTGTTACTTCAATACTCTCGTTCAACGGTGGTGTTGAGTTGGGGCAAATCACGGTTATTTGTGCTGTATTTGTACTGTTGGTTATCCCTTTTGGAAAAAATAAAAATTACCGTAAATGGATTGTAACACCCCTTTCTGTTCTGATAGGTTTAGTTGCAATGTTTTGGACAATTCAAAGAGTGTTTATTGTATAAAAAATTAAAATCCAACTTAGGGTTTTCTACGTAAATAAATTTGTGATTAAATAAATTCACATGTTCACTGCATGAGGAAAACTATAGCATATTATTTACTGCTTATTTATATATCTGCTATAATAAGTCCTGCTATGCCGTTACTTACTGATGTTGTAGCCCATAACTTTAATCAAGCTGTTCATATTTCTACTGTACATATGGTTTATGGTGAGAATCATGTAGATAGCGAAATAGCCAGCGAAGCTGCAAAAAGTAACAAGGGCCAAAATGAATCCAGCATAAAAAGTCAAGAGCCTTTTGCTATTCACTTACTGCAAAATGCAATTCAAATTTCATTAGAAAATATCACTTACAAGTCAGTTCCCCCTCGGTTTCTCGTTAATAAATTACCATTTTGGTTTCCCCTTCAAACTATTCCTCCTCCTGATACTTTGGGATAAAACTTTTTTTCGGCACTAAGCTTTGCCGGGTTAAAGGTTTTCAGAAACCATTTTTAATGATCTTCGGTTCCAATTATTAATTTTCTAATTTATTATCATGAGAAAATGTACACTATCAAGTGTGCTTATATTGATGTTTATTACTTCGTATTCGCAGTTAACAGTGAGAGGCAGGGTAATAGATGCAATAAACAGGCAACCTTTAGAATCGGCCAGCATCAGTTGTAGTAACAGCGATAACAAAAATGTGCTTACAGATAAGGAGGGATATTTTTCAATAAAAATAAAGAGCAGCGAAGAACAGCTAACCGCTTCATACATTGGCTATCAGAATCAGTCATTTCATGTTGAGGAGGCTCTTGTGAAAATTGATATGATTCCATCTTTTGTAAGCCTTACCGATGTTGTTATTAAAAATGATGTAGGTCAACAGAAATTTGCACATATTGCTAAGGTTGATTTGAATGCAAAGCCAGTAAAAAATACACAGGAACTAATGAGATTGGTGCCGGGTCTTTTTGTTGCACAACATGCAGGTGGAGGTAAGGCTGAACAAATATTTTTACGTGGTTTTGATTGCGACCATGGAACAGATATACAAGTAAGTGTAGATGGAATGCCCGTCAACATGGTATCTCATGCACATGGTCAGGGTTATGCTGATGCCCATTTTATTATACCCGAAACAATAAATAACATTGATTATGGCACAGGACCCTACTACACCCAACATGGCAATCTGAACACTGCTGGCTATGTTAGTTTTTCCACTTTTAGAAGTATATCACAAAGTAGGGTACAGATTGAAGGAGGCAATTTTAATACTTACCGCAGTTTGGCTATGATTGATTTGTTAAAGGCTAATAAAGAAAAGCAGAGTGCTTACATTGCTACAGAGTATAATTATACAAATGGACCAACAATAACCCCACAAAAATTTAATCGTTTTAATATTTTTGGTAAGTATAATTTAGCTTTTTCTTCTTCAACGGTACTTACCTTATCAGCATCAGCTTTTAAAAGTAAATGGGATGCATCGGGACAGGTGCCAACAAGAGCCGTTGATAGTGGGCTGATAGAACGCTTTGGTTCAATAGACCCTACAGAAGGTGGCAATACAGAGCGGTACAATGCCAATATTAATATTTCACATAAATTTACCAACGGCATGTTATGGCAAAACCAGGCCTATTACAGCCGTTATGCTTTCAGCCTCTTTTCCAACTTTACTTTTTTTCTCAATGATCCTATTAATGGAGATGAAATAAATCAGGCAGAAAAGAGAAATATTTTAGGATATAATTCTAGCCTCAATCAAAAATACTACTTCAATAAATGGACCTTAAACTCAACTTATGGAGCAGGTATTCGCTACGATGCAACTAATGATTCTAAACTTTCGAAGGTTGTTAATAGAGATTTTATAGATTTTGTAAAAAGAGGTAATATAAAAGAATCAAATTCTTTTGCTTTTGTGCACCAACAATTGACCACAGGCCGTTGGTTAATAGATGCCGGTGTGCGGTTTGATTATTTTCACTTTAATTATTATGACAGGCTTAACTCAAATCAATTACCTGTTCAAAGCAAGGAAATCATTTGCCCGAAACTAAATTTGCAATATAGTATATGCAATAACTCACAGCTCTATGTTAAAACTGGTAAAGGATTTCACAGCAACGACACACGGGTTGTAGTTGCCAATGATGGCAAGGAAATACTGCCTCCTGCATATGGTGCAGATTTGGGCATTATCTTAAAGCCAAACAAAAATTTATTGCTGAATATTGCAGTATGGTACTTACATCTTAATCAGGAGTTTGTATATGTAGGCGATGATGGTAACATAGAACCTAGCGGTAAAACAAGGAGGGAGGGCATTGACCTGATTGGTCGTTACCAATTCAACCAATATATTTATGCAAATGTAAACGTTAACCTAACAAGAGGTAGAGCTATAGGAGAATCTAAAGGCGAAGACTATATTCCATTGGCACCTTCATTTACAAGTACAGGGGGGGTGTTTTATAAGAAAAAAATCGGGTTAAATGGTGGGTTATCTTACAGATTAATTAAAAACCGTCCGGCAAATGAGGATAATTCCATAGTAGCAAAAGGGTATTGTGTATTGGACGGTGCACTCAACTTTACAAGGCCGAAGTATGAGTTAGGTGTAGCTTTAGAAAACATGCTGAACACCAAATGGAACGAAGCGCAGTTTGCTACAGAGTCTAGATTGAGAAATGAAACATCATCTGTTAATGAGCTTAATTATACTCCCGGAAATCCATTTGCGTTAAGGGTCAAATTTGCAGTCTTTTTTTGAATGTGATCTATCATTATAAAACTAAAAACCCCGGCAAATGTGACCGGGGTATTAGTTTGTCAGAAAATTAATATGGTTTTAATTTGCATTTCGCAAATGTCTGAATTTGGTATCTATCATAGAAATTTTGCCACTTTTTATTCTGTAATCATCCATTACAAATGCAGAATCAGCTTTGCCGGCATTGTCTACTATATGTTCGTTATACCATAAGGATACATATTCCTGATTTCTGTTTTTACTTCTTACGCTTTCATAGTCATTCATCTCTATTTTTACAGTTTGTCTTGCATCCCTGAAATTCTTTAAAAACTTCACCATTTGATCAGCAGTTCCACTAAAGTTTCCATTGTCGTAGATAAATTGCACAGTGTCTGCAAGATAATTGCGCATACTTACAAAGTCTTTATCCTCGTAACATTTTAAAAAATTCATTGCAATAGGTACATTATTATCATCACCTTTTTCCCAATCAGGTATACGTGCCAGCTTGTAGGGTAAATCAAGAGTTTTGCCATCGTTATGTATTGCAACCTCTTCCGTGGATTTTTTATCCTCCGATTTTGAGTTACAGGCAGTTATGGAAATAGTACATACCAGCAAAAATGTAAATAATTTCATGTGAAAATAATTTTTAGTTCGTCTAATTTACAACAGATTTTAATATGCGAAACTTATTTAGTAAGCTTTATTTATTTTTTTTTAAAAATAAAGGTTTACACAATGTATTTTTTTTGTATTTTAGTCAAAAAGAAATAATAATTTATATGCTACACTCCTTAGAGTTTTTAGATATTGTAAATGATGCAAAAAGCCGTGTAAAAGAAATAAATGTACAGCAGGCGCAAGAACGTATAAAGTCAGGGGCAATTATGATAGACGTTCGTGAAGATAACGAGTGGCATGCGGGCCATGTAGTTGGTGCAATACATTTGGGCAGAGGAATTATTGAAAGGGATATAATCAAAGCCATACCAGAAAAGAATAAGGAAATCATTCTTTATTGCGGTGGAGGGTTTCGTTCTGCATTGTCCGCTGATAATCTTCAGAAAATGGGCTACACCAATGTTGTTTCTATGGATGGTGGATGGAAAGCATGGAATGATGCAGGTGGTGAAATAGAATAGGGTTTAGATAAGTTCATTTTAACAAGCTTAATGGATTTACTTTTTTCTTTTCAAATGATTGGAATTACATTTAACCCCTAATAATTAATTTATAATGAAAAAACTCATTTTTACTTCGCTTGGAATTATTTGTTTCGCAGCAATGTCTATTGCTCAACCACCTGTTGCTAAACCTGCACCACCTGCCCCTCCTGAAAAACCACAAATGTCTAAGGAGCAAAGAATGGAAATGAAAGCAAAAGAAGAAGCTAATATGAATGAAGCTTTTAAAGCTGCACAATTATCTGAAGATGAAATGACCAAAGCAAGGGAAATAATGGCTGAATCAAATAAGAAAATGAGAGAACTACGTAGCAATGAGAAAATGACAGAAGAAGAAAAATCAGCAACAAAAAAAGAAATAAACGATGATAAGACTTCAAAGCTTAAGGCATTAATAGGAGCAGAAAAATATAAGCTTTATAATGAAGCCAGAAAAAAGCAAAAAGCCGCAATGGAAGAGAGGAAGGTTGCTGAATAAATTTCTTATTTAGAGCATAAGTATTATTGATAATATAATTTTCCTTTTCAAATATAATTTTCAAATTATCTTGATAATGTGTTAAGTTAAAATCAATACTACATTTATAAAGTTGATTTTTATTTATTTCTATGCATTTTCTAAATAGGGCATTATAGTTTTCAAGCCCAAACTTTGGTAATTAGAATTAGTTAAATAAACCTAATTAATTGGGTTTCTAAGTTTGATGGTATAACAATTGTATAGTTACTAATCTAAAATAATAAAAAATGAAAAAGTTGATTTTTATGTCTTTAAGCATTTTCCTTTTTGGAATAATGTCTTATTCACAAACGGAGAAAAAGGTATCCTCTAAGAGAGCAAAGATTGAAGCTAATTTAATTGAGGCTTGCAGAGCGGTAGGACTAACAACTGATGCACAGATAAATCAGTTGAGAGGTATTTTTGCAGAGGCTAATAAAAAAGTATTGGATGTTAAAAACAACAAAACAATGACTGAAGTTGAAAAAAAGGCTGCAAAAAAAGTTATTGTAATGGACAAACAGCAAAAGCTTGCAAATTTGATGGGCGGCAAAGAAAATCTGAAGAAATTTTATGATGTACGCAAAAAGCAAAAAGCTGAATTATAAAAAGCTAATGTTACTTGTAATCTAGTAACAACAAAATTTACTGAACATTGCCGAAATTCCTGAATAGGGGGTTTCGGCTTTTTTGTGATTTAGCAATGACAATAGCATACCAATGGAAAGATTAGCTTAACCTAGCTTATCTTACATTTGCAACCACGACAAATAATTAAATGGCAAAAATTGCAATCAATATAGCTACAGGCACTCTTCAACAGGCAGAAATGATTGTTGGTATAGACCTGGGCACCACAAATAGTCTTGTAGCTATCATTCATCCTGATAGCAGGCAACCTGTTGCACTAAAAGAACACGACAGTAGCAGCCTGGTTCCAAGTGTTGTTCATTTTGATGAAATGGCTAATGTAACAGTTGGAGAAGCTGCAAAACAATACCTCATTACCGAGCCACACAATACTATCTTCAGTGCCAAGCGGCTGATGGGCAAAAGCTACAACGACATTAAAGAGCACTCCTCTTTTTTTACATACAAAGTCATAGATGACAATACCGAAAGCCTGGTAAAAGTGCAGGTGGGAGATAAGTTTTATTCACCCATAGATTTGTCTTCTTTTATACTAAAGGAGCTAAAAGCAAGGGCCGAGCATATTCTTAAAACACCCGTCACAAAAGCAGTCATCACTGTTCCTGCTTACTTCAACGATGCACAAAGACAGGCCACCCGCGACGCAGGCAAACTTGCAGGGTTAGATGTATTGCGTATCATTAACGAGCCCACTGCAGCAAGCCTTGCTTATGGGCTTGGTTTGGGTAAAGAGGAAACTAAAACCATAGCAGTATATGACTTAGGTGGAGGCACTTTTGATATTTCTATTTTGCAAATTACCAATGGCATTTTTGAAGTACTTAGTACCAACGGTGATACTTATCTGGGTGGCGACGATTTCGACAGAACTATTGTAAAACATTGGTTGCAGCAGATCGGTTTATCAGAAGAAGAGTTGTCAACCAACAAAGCACTTTCACAAACCCTGCGTTTGAAAGCTGAAGAAGCAAAAAAGCATTTAAGTAGTAACGACACTTTTGAAGCCGGTGTAAATGGCGATTTGCTACAAATTACAAAAGAAGAATTTGAAACCCTGATTACACCACTGATTGGGCGGACCATCAATAGTTGTAAAGCTGCACTTGCAGATGCAAAAATAGAAGTGAGTGCTGTAGAAAGTATAGTAATGGTAGGCGGTAGTACCCGCATACCTGCAGTAAAAAATGCTGTCGGTAATTTATTTGGCCGACCTGTAAACGACACCGTTAATCCCGATGAAGTAGTTGCTTTAGGAGCAGCTATTCAGGCCGATATCTTAGCCGGCAACAACAAAGATTTTTTGCTTTTAGACATCACTCCATTAAGCCTAGGCATAGAAACCATGGGCGGATTGATGGATGTATTGATACCCCGCAACAGTAAGATTCCAACGAAGGTTGGGCGACAATATACAACACACAAAGATGGCCAAAGTGGCATGAGAATCAGCGTTTTTCAGGGTGAGAGAGATTTGGTAGAAGACAATAGAAAACTAGCTGAATTTAACTTGAGTGGCATCCCTGCTATGCCCTCCGGTTTTCCTAAAGTAGAAGTGACTTTTTTGATAAATGCCGATGGCATTTTAGTAGTAAAAGCAAAAGAATTACGCAGTGGTGTAGAGCAAAGTATTGAAGTAAAACCCCAATACGGAATCAGTGATGAAGATGTGGAAAAAATGCTGCTCGACAGCATCACCCATGCCAAAGATGATATAGCCAAACGTGCATTGGTAGAAGCCCGGACCGAAGGCGAACAACTGCTGGAAACCACCGAAAAATTTATTGGGAAAAATGCCGCTTTGCTTACGCAAAATGAAATGATTTCAACTGCTGAAGCTATGCAGGCACTGCAGCTTGCACTCACCATGCAAGACAAAGACCTCATTCACCGCAAGGTGGAAGAACTAAACGACATCAGCCGTCCATATGCCGAAAGAGTTATGGACGAAGCGGTGAGTGTAGCAATCAAGGGTAAAAGTATTCAGTGATTTTTTTGTTGACCAAACATTCGTTCATTGTTGAGCTTTTGTTGCGTCGCACACTTGCACTTTGTAAATTCTATTGTACTTTTTCCAAAGCATTTGCAATCCATTTTTTGTTAAGCAAGGCTGTTATTCCATCGATTATAAAACAATATGCAAAACATAAAACGGCAACATTTTCTTTTTGTAATTATTGCTACAGTGGCAGTTCTCGCAGGTTTTTGGCTATATAATCCTACCCCGCTCTATTTTCTTAACGACGATTTTATTCATATTCCTTTAAGTAGGGCGGGTACACTCTTTCAGCGAAACTCATTTCGTCCAATTTGCGATTTGTCAGTTGCGCTTGATCATTTTTTATGGAAGAAAGAAGCATGGGGTTATCATTTCACTAATCTATTATTGCATTTAGCAGATAGTGGATTAGTCTACATATTAGCCCGGCTTGTTTTTAAAAAATATATGGTTGACAATAGGTGGAGTAGCATTTTCGCTGCCGTTCTTTTCTTTGTTTACCCTTTTCACGGTGAAGCTATTTTTTGGATCATCGGCCGTTCGGCTAGTCTTGGTGGTTTGTTTTTCTTACCGGCTGTTATTTTTTATTTCAGAAGAAATGAAAAGTCTTTGTATTTCCAAGGTTCGTTGTTGTTTTTTTCTATTGGGTTAATGACTTACGAATCGGTTTGGGTTTTTCCCCTTATAGCAATGGGCATTAGTTGGCTTGATAGAAAGTTGGGTATGTCTATCTTTAGAAAAGAGGCACGTTATATTATAACCATTGTCATAATGTTTATAGCTTTTTTGGTACTTAGATATCTCATATTAGGTGAAATTGTAGGGAATTATGAAGCAGCAGCTTTTAAGGGTGTTGAGTTAAAGAACATCATGCTCAATATTGTGAGGTTGATGGTCCGAAGTTTTATCCCACCTTCTAAAAGCGTAATTACTTTCTATGTTTTATCAGCATTTCTTTTAATTATTTTTATTGTGGTTACTGCATTTTTAATTAAAAAAAAATGTGCAAATGAATCACCTATCATTTTTTTATTCGGATGTCTCATTGTTTCATACATCCCTTATTTATCGCTTGGTGTAGACACTCATGGTACTGAAGGTGAGCGGTTCTTATACTTACCTTCTATATTCATTTGCCTGTTGATGCCAGTTTTTATTTTTTCTGAATATGTAAAATTTATATCAAAATTATCTTTGTTGGGTATATTATTTGGGTACAGTATTTTCTTTCTTTATCAGTCACAAAAAAATTATGCAACTGCCGGAAAAATAACAAAAGCTACTATTGCCGAATTGCAAAAGCTAGAAGGGAAAAGCCGTCTATTCATTGACAGTTTACCTGAAGAATGCAATGGAGCAGTAATTTTCAGATCAGGTTTTTATGAAGCACTAAATTGGATGAAACCTTTGCCGGCATTTGACAATATTTTAATTAACTCCACTTTTCCAAATGTTGAAAGCCCTGTAGTAAACTATAAGGTGATATATAAAGATGTATTTTATTTGAAACGGAAGAATAATACATTAACTGGTTACAACCCCAAAACTGATGTGGAGTTTATTTATTCGGATACGGCCTTAACTGTGGTTAAATGAAAGTTGACTATTTCCTACAAATCCTCATACCTTTTCACCTTATTTACATAGTACTGCCACACTATAGAGCCATGGTAAACAAATGGTATTGAAAACAGTGATTTTGTTTTTTTTGGAAATTTATTTGGCTCCTTAAGTAGCCAAATAAAAAAATCTTTGTAAGCCAGAAACACAGCCTTGCTATTTGCACTATCATCCGCAATAGAAAATTTTATGGCTGCGACTAAATCTAATATTAACCTTAACGGAAAAAGCCATAGCAAAATGTACCAAGGCGAGTTTCTGAAACACATTATGACGTTATTTCTAAAGTTAAAATAAGTTTTGCGTGGCGAATGATAAGCCAACGACCCGCCACCCAAATGATAAATGAATGAATCGGGGCAGTACATAATTTTATATCCTTCAGCTATTAGTCTCCAACACAAATCTATTTCTTCACTGTGCATAAAGAAGTAGGCGTACATGCCGTTCATTTGCCGATAGGCAGATTTTCTTACAAGGCTACAGGCGCCACTTGCCCAGAATATTTGGGCCGGTTGATTGTACTGCCCAGTGTCTTTTTCAGATGTTTCAAAAATACGTCCCCGGCAAAATGGATATCCCAGTACATCCATCATGCCACCGGCTGCGCCCCCATGTTCCAGCGTATCCCGTTGCAGCAGTGCCAATAGTTTCGGCTGACAAATAGCAATTGCTATATCGCTTTCCATTATGGTTACAAGCGGTTCAATAAAACCTGCGGGCACCTCAACATCCGAGTTCATCATCAGGTAATATTCTTCTTCTATTTGCGCCAGCCCTTTGTTGTAGCCTTCGGCAAATCCATAGTTATCATCAAGTGCAATCACTTTTACTTCAGGATGATTGGTTTGTATAAATGCAATTGAATCATCGCTGCTTTTGTTATCAATTACATACAATGTATAGTTGGGGTAGGTGAGGTGTTGCAGTTCGGGTAAAAGTTTTTCCAGAAACTTTTTACCGTTCCAGTTCAGGATGCCAATGCCTACAGGAGGATGGGGGTTATTCATGGGCATTTATCTATAGAGGACATTCTGTTTACATACTTACCAATCATGTCAAACTCAATATTTACAAGGCTTCCTTCCTCTAACTGTTGAATGTTTGTATGCTCATAAGTAAAGGGTATAATAGCTACTGAAAAAGTATGTATATCCACATTGAATATAGTAAGGCTGATACCATTGAGACTGATGGAACCCTTTTCAATCACTAAAGCAGCAAATTTTTCAGGAAATACAAAACTGTATTCCCAACTGCCGTTGCTGTCTTTTTTGCTAGTGCAAATAGCAGTCGTGTCCACATGTCCCTGCACTATGTGCCCATCCAAACGCCCATTCATTTGCAGGCATCTTTCCAGGTTTATCAAGGTGCCGGCTTGCCATGTTTCAAGGTTGGTTTTCTTCATGGTTTCATCAATAGCCGTTACGCGGTGGCGGTTTGCATGCACCTCCTCCACCGTGAGGCACACACCACTGTGCGAAAGACTTTGGTCTACCTTTAGTTCAGATGAAATGGGTGATGATATCCAAAACGTTGTATTTGTTCCGGATTGTTCAAGAGATTCAACCTTTCCAAATGCTTCTATGATGCCTGTAAACATGGGTACAAAGTAAAAGTATTTATAGTAATGCTTTTATGCCTTCTTTGGTAAAAGCAAAGCGGTTTTTAGTTAAATGAGATTAACGGAAGAAAAAGAAAAAAATTATTTCATTTATTAACCAAACACAATCCCTAAATCAATAGTCAAGTCAGGGAAAATATGAGGTTGTAATATTTGTGGTTTAAAGTAAACCGCCTTTTGATAATAACCGCCGTTTTCATCCAAAACAAATTGATCCACCATGTTGGCATCAGGGTTTACTACCCAATATTCTTTAACACCATTTTCTTCGTACAGATTAAATTTTTCGTTGTAATCCTTTTTTGCTGTTGCGGGGCTAAGTATTTCTATAATCCAGTCGGGGCTTCCGATACATCCTTTTTCATCAATTTTTTCAGAATCACAAATCACACAGATGTCAGGTTGAACCACCGTAATAATACTGCCATCAATTTTTTTGTCCTTTACCAGCCTAACATCGAAAGGCGCATGAAAAGCTTTACATGACTTGTTGATGAAAAAAGGTAAAATTTGTGCATTTAGCCCGGTTGATATACTCTGATGTCTGCTTGCTGGGGCAGGACTTAAAATAAACAACTTGCCCTTTATTAGCTCGACCATCTGTTCAAAATGCCATGTTAAATAGTCGGCATAAGTATATGTTCCATTTTTGTCTAATTGGTGCAAAGAAGTAATAATCATAAAAGAAAAACTTAATACAAGCGGGTTTTTAAAATTGCGATTACAAATATATTCAAATAAAGATTTGCTCATCTCAAATCCATCCTTATCTTTGCAATCCTAAAAAAATTTACCAAAGGAGGTATAAATATTATGCTTATTATTGACTCAAAAGATTGCGAAAACATTGACAAGGCACTCAAGAAGTACAAGAAAAAATTTGAGAAATCAAAAACGCTTTTGCAATTGCGTGGCCGTCAGGCTTTCATTAAGCCATCTATCGTTCGCAGAACACAGGTGCTAAAAGCAGTCTATCGTCAAAAAATGGCTAACGGAGACTTCGAAAGTTAATATCTCGATATAATTTTCAAATTTTCGCACATTATTTAACCGGTGGTGTAGAGTTTATAACTTTATGTCCATCGGTTTTTTTTATGACTATTACTTTCCAATTGCACCTAAATGATTTTCTGGAATATCTGCAGTTTCAAAAGCGCTACTCGCAGCATACCATTATAGGCTACAAGACAGACCTGGAGCAGTTTTTTGCTTACCTTGACAGTCAATATGATAGTCCTTTGGTGGCCGACATAAAAACTAATTATGTAAGATCCTGGTTGGCAGAAATGCGGGGAGAAAACATTTCTCCAAAAAGCCTTAACCGAAAAATTTCTTCTCTAAAATCATTCTTCAAATTTCTTTTAAAAATGGGAGAGGTGAAACATAGCCCCATGACCACTATAATTGCGCCAAAAGTGGGTAAACGATTGCCTTCTTTTATTGAAGAAAAAGGCATGGAGAAAATACAAACAGATGTAGAGTTTACTGACGATTGGGCGGGTAAAACCAATAAACTGTTAATAGATGTTTTCTATGCTACTGGTATTCGTTTAAGCGAATTAATTGGCCTACAGGAAGCACACATTGACCACTCAAATGCACAAATAAAAGTTCTGGGAAAAGGGAATAAAGAACGCATCATACCTGTATCAACAGATATTATATTACAATTAGTAGATTATATAAAGGAAAAGACAAAACTGGAATTTGATGTAAAAGCTACAAATTTATTTATTAGCCCAAAGGGAAAGCCACTTTATCCAAAGTATGTGTACAATGTTGTGAGATCAGTTTTAAGTGGGAATAATGTAACAACTATTAAGAAGAAAAGCCCACACGTGCTGCGACACACATTTGCTACCCACCTTAGCAACAATGGCGCAGACCTCAATGCCATTAAGGAATTATTGGGTCACAGAAGCCTGGCTGCAACACAGATATACACACACAATACAATAGAAAAGTTAAAAGACATTCATAAAAAATCACACCCAAAGGCATAATTGTTGATTATAAATATATAGAAATGAATAAGAAAACAATATTGCAACCGAAAGAGTCGTTTGAATTATAATAAGCTAATTGCACCATACAGCAAAATTTTGAGAAATAAATTCAAAAAACTTGAAAGTATCACTTCCTTTTTCTAACTTCAATCTTATAAAAATGCTGTGGCCTATGCACAAAATGTACATGTAAGTTCTTTATTTATTTATTCACATAAAAACAGCAATGTTATGGACGTAAAAATTCAAACTGTTCATTTTACAGGTGATCAAAAACTAATGGAATTGGTTAAAAGAAAGATAGACAAATTAAGCACCTATCACGACCGTATAACGACAGTTGATGTTTTTTTAAAACTAGATAATGTGGTTCATGCTTTAAAAGACAAGATCGTTGAGTTGAGGGTGCATGTTCCTAAACATGACTTCTTTGTAAAAGCCAGCTCAAAGTCGTTTGAAGAATCTTTTGAAAGCGCATTTTTATCAATTGTAAACCAGCTTAAACGCCAAAAAGAAAAACAAGCAGCATAAAAAACCCCAAAAAAAATTATTAAGGCCTCTATCCGGGGCCTTTTTTATTGCACCTTTACCGAATGAAAGTAATTTGCAGCGTAACATTTCTAGCGTTTTTTATTTTATCTGCCTGTAGTAAAAAAGAAGAAGTCAAAGGAATAATTTTTGAACGTAAAGAATTGTCTGATAATCTTTTACTAATCAGATACAGCTATGCTTACAACAATAAAACATATTACGATAGTGTTACCGTATCCAACAAGGTATTACCGATAGATACCATAAATATCATCATAGACCCCCTTGTTCCAACACATGCATTGCCAGTTTTGAGTGGTAGATGATTAATAATTTTTATGGAATAAAATTTATTTTATAAAAATTGTTTTCAAAATTTTGCTTTTTCAAGTTTTCGCTTACCTTTGCAATCCCTAAAATTTGGGGTAGTTCTTGTTTTATAATATTAGCCGAAATAGCTCAGTTGGTAGAGCAACTGATTTGTAATCAGTAGGTCGCTGGTTCGACTCCAGTTTTCGGCTCTGAATAAAATTTAACCGTTATTCAAAATAGGGTAGATGGCCGAGTGGTTAAAGGCGACAGACTGTAAATCTGTTCTCTCCGGAGTACGTAGGTTCGAACCCTACTCTGCCCACATTGAAATATGATAAAGGCTCAGTTGAAATTAAAAAATTGAGTCTTTTTATTAGTTCTTTGTTTTAGAAAGTTAGAAATTAACTTTTAGAAAATTTTTCAAGTTTGGTTATTTTCTTTTTTCCAAACTATCAAGCGGAAGTAGCTCATTTGGTAGAGCGATAGCCTTCCAAGCTATAGGTGGCCAGTTCGAGCCTGGTCTTCCGCTCTATAGAACAGTCCTTAAGGCATTAGTCAATGAGTCACTTTTATGGTCTGGAATGACTTTAGAAATCTGACTCAATGACTTTTTAAAAGCTGTAGTATCCCGAATAGTCGGGAGTAAACGCATCAGCGGTTGAGCAATCCCGATTTATCGGGAAGACAGGGAGTTAAATTCTTATCAACAGCTTACAGGTAATTAATCATGCTGTTGTATCCCGAATAGTCGGGAG
>JAYTDC010000108.1:0-51354 GCA_043736115.1 Segetibacter sp.
CAAAAAGTCTTCCGAAGAAAACCATTATTAGTATTTGCTCATACAGTTATATTTTTTTAAATCAATTTTGGTCTGCCTTATAATTCCATTTGGTATAATGTAGCCGGGGCAGCTACGACAACACTTTATGACATTGATTTGGGTAGTAATAAATTATTTAAACAAGACCCGCCTAACAATGGTACACTTGTAGAAGTTGGCTCATTGGGCATTTCTACAGGAACATCGGTAGATGGCGGATTTGACATTTCTCCCGATAATGCTGTTGCGTTAGCTTGTTTACAAGCAGGATCAGCCAGTATGCTTTATCAAATAAATCTCTCTAATGGTAAGGCCACGGGGTTGGGCATGTTGGGTGCTACTGTTATTGGTCTGGCAATACCTACTAATGCAGTTGCTTATACTGTTGACAATAGCAACAATCTACAAATATTTAATTTGAACAATCCGGGTACTCCTGTTGCAAAAGCAATTACAGGATTGCAAAGTGGTGAAAATATTTTAGGTATAGACATAAGGCCTGCAACAGGACAATTAATGGCCTTAGGAAACAGTAGCCGTTTATATGCTATCAATATGTCCTCAGGTGTTGCCACTGCTATTAGCACTACTTCATTTTCTACCCCGCTATCGGGCACTTCTTTCGGGTTTGATTTTAACCCTACAGTTGATAGGATACGAGTTGTCAGCAATACCGGACAAAATCTACGTTTAAACCCAATTACAGGTGATATTGCTGCAGTAGATTTAGCGCTTAATCCCGGAGTCCCCACAATTAGTGCAGCAGCTTATACAAACAATTTTGCCGGAAGTACCACTACCGGCTTGTATGATATAGATGCAGCTACTGATAAATTATTCATACAAACACCACCCAATAACGGTACGCTTATGGAAATAGGAAATCTTGGTGTAGATGTAAGCGCAACAAATGGTTTTGATATAGGTGGCCTCACAAATAAAGCCTATGCGATATTTTCAGTAGGTAGCGGAAATTTTATATACAGTATAAATTTAACAAGCGGTGTTGCAACGCAATTGTCCTCTTTTCCAAATCCTGTTAATGGTTTTGCCGTTGGTTTAGGATTTTAGTATTTGATGTAAATTATAGTAGTAGGAGGTGGACTTTTAAAAATCTGCTCTCCTACTTTTTTTTAACCTTAATACAATGAATACCTGGCCATTTAAGACCCACTACAATTTGTAAATTTGCAGGTGAAGAACACCTGTAAAGGCGGAATACAATAAATACCTGACCAATTTTTAACCACTACAGTTTGTATAGTTGCAGTTGAGAAAAACTGCGGAAAAGTTACCCGAAGTGGGGTCACTTAAAGGAGACCACTCCAAGAAAAAAAAACGCTAAACAACAACTTTTGCATCAGTCCTTGACACATCTTACCGACAATCCTGCTGTTTTAGGTCGGGCATTTCTATAAGCATTTGCGTCTTGCGCAAATAGGCGATGATATTTTGCTGTAGTTGTATCAAATCCAGAGGCCGTCCAAAAGTATCCATAGGAACCTAAATTTAAAAATGCTGAATTTGTACTACTCTTTAATCCCCCGGGCAAAGCAGTAAACCCACTACTATTGGTGGCGCCGGTATTTGGTGATAACCAATGCAGGGTGCCGGCTTCTTTTAATGCGCCACCTGCTGTTGTGCTTTGTATTGATACGGAGGTATCTGCGGTTGCATCTATACATTTTACCAAAACATTCCATTCCAAATCTGTAGGAATATGATAGCCGGTAGGAGCCAGGCCACGAGGATCGTTTACGGCATACCAGTTATAAAGTCTTCCATATGTGGCAGCATAAGTAGCAGAATCATTGTTGTACCAACACCATGCACCGGTTGTAAGATTAAGCCACGCAGCGGAATCCGTAACCTGCGGAATGGTATCGCCATTTTTGTATTTGCTTACACTTAAATTTTGGGTCATCCATGTTTGGTTACAAATAAGGACTGTAACTGATGGGGGATTGGTAGCTGCCCCGCCATCCAGACTTCTCCACGACGCACCATTGTAATATTGTGGTTGACCATTGGTGCCACAATCTGTACAATAAACAATCAAACCCTGTGCAGGGGTAGCAATTGCATTCCGCTGGGCATAAGTCATCCTTGGAGGAAGAAACCCTTGTGTTGTAGAGCTGATATCTACCTTGGCTGTTTTATTGGGAGAAAGGGTACCTATGCCCACACTTTGCGAATTTGAAGTTGCTGCAATAAGTAGAAAAACGATCATGTAGGATAAGTGTCTCATAATTTGGTTTTAATGTTTTGGATTTAAAGTTAATGTTTTTGTTAAAACAAGTTTAAATTGACTGTAAAATTTTTATTTGTTTCAAATATGCAAAAAAATTTAGAGAATTTCTATTCCAATATTTTTCTTCGGAAAATTGCTTACCCGGTTTAGCTTCGCAGTAATAATACATATCAGACCATTTGATGAAAGAAGAAATATAACTTTCTCCATTTTTTATTTTCATCAATACATTTGCCCCAAATCAAACCCCAGAAACATAATGCAGGCATTTTCACATTTTCGAATTTTCACATGTTCGAATTTTCACATGTTTATATTATTTCATTATCACATTATCACATTATCACATTAACAATGGCTTCACTATCATTTGAACTACAACACATACAACCCGGTTCCAAAGCAAGGGCAGGCACAATAACGACCGATCATGGCGTAATAGAAACACCCATCTTTATGCCTGTTGGTACCGTGGGTAGTGTGAAAGCAGTCACACAACAACAACTCTACAACGATGTAAATGCGCAGATAATACTGGGTAATACATATCACTTATACCTAAGACCGGGCATAGATATTTTGGAAGCGGCAGGTGGTTTACACAAATTCAACGGATGGAACCGACCAATACTTACGGACAGTGGCGGGTATCAGGTATTTTCATTAGCGGCAAGCCGCAAAATAAAAGAAGAAGGTGTTACCTTTCAATCACATATAGACGGTAGCAGGCATTTGTTCACCCCCGAAAAAGTAATGGACATAGAGCGGACAATTGGTGCCGATATTATGATGGCTTTTGACGAATGCCCGCCATATCCCAGCGAATACAAGTATGCTAAGAACAGCATGGAACTCACTCACAGATGGCTTGACAGGTGTTTTCAGCAATTCAATAATACACCGGATAAATACGGCTATACACAAAACCTTTTTCCGATAGTACAAGGCGGCACTTACAAAGATTTAAGGACAGCTTCGTGTCAATATATTGCTTCAAAAAATGCAACGGGCAACGCCATTGGCGGCCTTAGTGTAGGCGAACCACCGGAGATGATGTATGAGTTTACTGCCCTCTGTTGCGATGAACTGCCTTTGGAAAAGCCACGCTATCTGATGGGCGTAGGCACACCATGGAACATACTGGAGTGTATTGAATTGGGCATAGATATGTTTGACTGTGTAATGCCCACACGCAACGGCCGCAACGGCATGTTGTTTACCACAAAGGGTGTCATTAACATGAAAAATAAAAAGTGGGCAGACGACTTCTCTGTTATTGATGATGGGTTGCCTTGTGAAGTAAGTCAATACTACACCAAAGCATACATGCGGCATTTATTTGTAGCCAAAGAATTTTTGGCACTTACATTGGCAAGCATCCACAATCTGGCATTTTATTTATGGCTGGTAAAAGAAGCCCGGAAACAGATACTTGCCAACAACTTCACCACATGGAAAGCAGAGATGATGGAAGTGTTGCAAAGGAGGTTGTAAGCTGCGAGTATTTTTGAACCACGAAGACACGAAGGCACAGAGGGTTAGATATTAGATGCTAGATATTAGATTTTAGACAATAGCAAAAGGGACAAAGCAATAAACTTTGACCCTTTGTATGCTTAGTATCGTTGTTTGAAACAAGTAATAGTAGAAAGAAGTTAGTAGTAAGTAGCAAGATATTAGATGTTAGATTTTAGACAAAAGCAAAAACGGACAAAGTCATAAACTTTGTCCATTTGTATGCTTAGTCTCGTTGTGTGAAACCTACTTTTTCATTTCTGCAAAAAACTGGTGGAAATAGGGGATGGTTTCTATTCCCTTGTAGAAGTTTGCCAGGTCATATTTTTCATTAGGACTATGCAGGTTATCGCTATCAAGCCCAAATCCTAAGAAGACAGTTTTTAAACCCAATACACTTTCAAACAAAGCAGTAATAGGAATACTGCCACCACCTCTTACCGGTATGGGTGCTTTTCCAAAAGTAGCTTCAATAGCTTTAGATGCTGCTCTGTATTCAATACTATCTACAGGTGTCAGATATGGGTCGCCGCCATGATGTTCAGATGCTGTAAGGGTAACACCTGAAGGTGCTGCTTTTTCCAGATGTTCAATCAAGAGTTTGGTCATTTTTGCACTTGTTTGGTTAGGTACCAACCTGCAACTGATTTTTGCAAAAGCCTTTGAAGGCAATACTGTTTTAGCGCCTTCGCCGGTGTATCCGCCCCAAATGCCGTTTACTTCCAGAGTTGGTCTTATACCTGTTCTTTCGTTAGTGGTGTAACCATTTTCGCCCCATAGTGTTGTTACACCAAGGTCGTGTTTGTATTCAGCTTCATCGTATGGTGCTTTTGCCATTTCAGTTCTTTCGGCAGCAGAAGATTCAAGTACGTCATCATAAAATCCGGGTATGGTGATGTGGTTGTTTTCGTCGTGCAGGCTTGCTATGATTTGGGCCAAAATCGTAATGGGGTTAGCCACTGCGCCACCATATACACCACTGTGCAGGTCGCGGTTAGGACCGGTTACTTCAACTTCTATATAGCTAAGTCCGCGAACACCTACATCTATGCTAGGTGTATCAAGGCTAAGCATTGCTGTATCGCTAATAAGAATTACATCAGCCTTTAGCATGTCTTTCTTTTCTTTGATAAATGTTGCCAGGTTGGGGCTTCCTACTTCTTCTTCACCTTCAATAATAAATTTAAGATTTGTAGGTAGCGAATTTGTATTCACCATAGTTTCCAATGCTTTGATGTGCATGTAGAATTGACCTTTGTCATCACAAGCACCACGGGCATATATTTTACCGTCTTTAATAACAGGTTCAAATGGCCCGCTATGCCATAAGTTTAGCGGATCGGCGGGTTGAACATCATAGTGTCCATAAACCAAAACGGTAGGCTTTGAAGGATCGGTTATCTTTTCTCCATAAACAACCGGGTGTCCTGCTGTAGGGAAAATTTCAACTTTATCTGCCCCTGCTTCAAGCAATCTTGCTTTTACAGCTTCGGCACATTTGGTCATGTCCGCTTTGTTTTCAGTACGGGCACTTATACTGGGAATGCGCAACAATTCCAGTAATTCTTCTAAAAACCTATCTTTATTTTTGGATTGGTAGTCTGTCCAGGCTTGCATATCATGTAATTTTTATTGTTTTGTAAAAGTATGATGGCGAATATACCAATGAATTTAATAAGCGGTATTACTCTTAGTAAAAAACACAAAATAAAAAGATGGCATTATATTTTATAACTTTATGGCTATGATTCTATTTATTAAAAGCATTAAATCTATAACAACCTTAATTTGTTTATTGTTTATAGTTATTTTCTTTTCTCATTGTAAAAAGAAAAGTACAAATACAATAGTCGATCCCCCTGTAACTGTTACAAAAGATTATTCCCCTATATCTACCGGGAGTACATTTACCTATAGCGACTCTACCAATGATTTGGTAACTAGTTTCACTATAACAGCAAGCGGAACAAATAGTACCTTGTTTGGAAAATCGTACAGCAAATTGACGACTTCTAATGGCTACACAGTATACAAGGCAAAATCAGGTGCAAAATATTTTCAATTGACATCTTACCCTGACATGATGTCAAGCGAATTTGAGAATGTTTATCTCATTGATAGTTTGCCGGTAAATAGCACATGGACGGTATCTTTTAAAATTTTAAATGTGTTGGGTTTCCCTGATTCTTTAAATGCAGTCGCCACCTATAAAATTTCAGAAAAGGGAATTTCAAGAGCTATACAGGGTAAACTCTATACAGATGTTATACATGTATCACTTACAGATGTTTCTGCTTATTCTGCTGTGCCACCCTCCGGGCAGTTAGCAGGTGGAATAGCTTCGGGTGATTTTTATTATGCGTTGGGAATTGGGCTTATACAAGCCCGGTTTAATATTGAAGATGTACCTTCTTTTGGCATTTCATCTTATAAATCATCGCAAATACTTACTTCTTACAGCATTAAATGATTAATTTTTAGAAACATGTCCAGGAGAATTTGTCCGATTATTTAAGCATAAATGATTTTTTCATTTGGACTTCTTGTTAATAATACTATAATGTAGTTTTTTTTTTAAATAATATTTTATCTTTATTCTTCATTCAAAATCAGGCATCAAATTTCAAATTATGAAAATTAAGTTTTTATCTGCGTTAATGGCATCATCACTATTAATATTTACTCAATGTAAAAAAGATGATGGTGGAGGTGACCCCCCTGCCACAGTTACTAAAGATTATTCACCGGTGACTACGGGAAGTACATTTACCTACAGGGATAGCACTATTGTTGCTGCAGGTACAAATGTAAAATCCTATACATTAACTGTTACAGGTGGTGATACAACAGTAAATGGTAAAAAATATTATAAATTGAGCGGTTCTGATACAAGTGTAAGATATAAAGCAAAAGTTTCTGCTAACTATTATCAGCTTACTTCTTTACAAGGGTTAGGAATCGGTTTATTTGAAGATAATTATTTGAACGATAGTTTAGCAGTAAATGATACCTGGTCTCAAACAACTTCTCCTTTTGTAATTCCCGGTGGTGGCGGTTTTACAGCAACGGCAACGCTTAAGTACAAGATTGCTTCTAAAGCCGGATCCTTAAGTGTAAATGGTACAACTTATGGTGATGTTATCAATGTACAATTAGCAAGTCTTACAGTTGTTGCTTCTGGATTACCTTTTACTATTAACGCAACAGGAAGTTATTATTACGCAAAAGGATTTGGATTAATTCAGGGAAGCCTGGATATTCCTGCACAATCAATTACAATTCCTATTGTTGGCACAAGTATACCCATTCCACAATATACATTGTATCAAAAATTGACAGCATCGGATATTAAATAGTTTAGTAAAAATTTTTAAAAAAATGCCATGCTTAATTTTTAAGCGTGGCATTTTCATTTGGGAAAAGCTGTAGTGATTGATAAATAAATATTGATGAAATATATTCATTTTAATACACCTATAATCTCATAATTAGTGCACAAAAAAGTTAATAAAAATTTTAAGAAAAAAAGTTATTCAAATACAATAAAGTTGTGTCAACAGGCGTTACTTTTGGCAGACGATTGTGCATAAAGCCATCTAATCAGCCTTTGTAGTTTTCATAACTTGTTGTGGTAATTGCAGAGGCTGAGCCTATTATAGGGGGTGAGGTTTAGAGACGGTGCATTTGATTCAAGAGCATATTGTCGAGGGTCCACTCCACCTTATGATCCAAAGGGTGCAATCTTACCGGACAACTCATTTTACTACATAAACTACAACTAAAAGCTTCACATCCATCAGTGTGTACAAAAAACTCTATTTGATTACCAAAGTTGGTAGTAATCATCTTGATGAATGTATTAATCTCTATTTGTGCTTCGTGTACATTCAAATACCAGGGTATGGTTAGGTGACAGTCAATATGAAGGTGACTGCCATATTTAATTATTCTAAAATTGTGTAAATCTATCCAGTTAATGCGACGGTTTGCGTTTAATACATCTACTATTTGCTGAAGCAGTATTTTATCCTGCTCATCCATTATTCCTGCAAGGGATTCTCTTATTATTTTATATCCATTGTGAATGATATAAATCGCCATAACAAATGCAATCAGTTTATCTAACCAAAATTGTTTTGTAAAAATGATGATAAGTAAACCAACAACCACAGCAAGTGTAGACCATGTATCCGTTTGCAAATGACGACCACTTGCCTGTAAAGCTATAGACCTGTTTTTTTTGCCTATAGAAAAACAAATGCTACCCGCTATGTAATTGATGATTGCGGTAATGCCTACTAATATTATTCCTACATCTAATTGCTTTACAGGCGTTGTAACAATGATGTTTTTAATTGTTTCATACAAAATAAGTGCACCCGCACCCACTATTAAAGTTCCTTCTACAGCCGCAGAAACAAACTCAGCTTTGCCATGCCCGTAAGGATGCTCTTCATCCCTTGGTTTGGCTGCAACATACAGGCTATATATACCAATAATTCCGGCTACAACATTTACTATACTTTCAAGTGCATCAGTAAGTATTGCTATAGAATGGGTAAGATAATAGGCTACAATCTTTGCTGCAAAAAGTACGATAGATAAAGCAGTTATCCATTTCTGGATTTTTAGATTGTGAAGGGCATTCATTATAAGTAGAAAATAAAAAGTATGCTAATAGACAATTGATTAAAGTAATTTATCCAAGTGCTGTAAGATACCTTTCACTTACAAATTGCCAGTTTACCACGCTCCACCAGTTTTTAATATAATCAGGGCGTTTATTTTGATATTTCAGGTAGTAGGCATGTTCCCACACATCAAGCCCTAGCAACGGAAACCCTTTCAGTTCACTTACATTCATAAGAGGATTATCCTGATTGGGTGTAGATCCAATTTTTAATTTTTTATCGTTGTCCATTACAAGCCATGCCCAGCCACTGCCAAAACGGTTTTTGCCTGCGTCAGTAAACTGTGTAGTAAATGCTTCATACGAACCAAAATCTTTAGTTATTGCGTTGAGCAATTGTTCGGCGGGTTTACCATCATTTTTCGCTGTCATACATTTCCAGAATAGTTCATGGTTGTAATGTCCACCTGCATTGTTTCTCATTTTTGCAGAATATTTTGAAACATTGGCCAGTATATCTTCAAGAGATGTAACGGTTGTATTTATACCTGCTGCGGCTGCTTCATCATTTAGGTTTTTGTTATAAGCTGCTGCATGTTTAGTGTAATGGATTTCCATTGTTAAAGCATCAATAATGGGCTCTAACGCCTTGTAGTCGTACGGTAAAGGTTGTTGCGAAAAGCCTGTAAGCGGGGCATTTATTGCTGATGCATGTATTGTATTACAGGATAGTAATGAAGGAACAATTGCTGTTGACAATGAAAGTGCAATGCCGGCCTTGCCAGATTGCTGTATAAAATTTCTTCTGGAAAGCGGATTATTTTTCATGAAACTGGTTTTTTATCTAAAAATGTGAAGTTCAACTATTAAAGTAAAGGTTGACAAATGAATGCGGATATGATTATTAAATCTGGTTTTTTTTCAATCTAAAGTTAACCCATAAAGCCTTTAGTTTATTAAATGTTCTATAATAGTATTCCTGATTAAAAAGTTGCGAATCTTTCATGGCTTTATAAGTAAGGAAAATTCCCACCGGTATTAGTATGCAACAACTCATCCACATACCCTGATAGGCGGGTAGTACCCCACCTTTTACAAATTTTTCACCAAAGGTGTTAAGCAAGTGAAACAACACAAAGAAAATAACTGCAAATACAAGTGGTGTGCCCAGGCCACCTTTTCTTATAATAGAACCTAACGGTGCACCAATTAAAAACAACACAATACAGGCTACTGCCAATGTAAATTTTCTATGCCACTCTATTTGGTTTGAAACAATTTCCTTTTGCTTGTTCTGGTAATCTGTAGCCATCAGGTCCACATTAGACTTTGCTGCACCCACCTGCATAGCCGCCCTTGATATCACTACATCCAAAGCGGAGTCAGGTATTATTTGGCTAAGCTTAATTATAGTGCCAACACTTTTTTCATTAACTTTAGTAAGCCCGGTATCACTATATCTGATAAAGCTAAAATAAGGGGACAGTTCGTTCTTTGACCTCAATAAATAATAGGCTTCAGAGTTTTTTAAAGAATCAATTGTTTTACCCAATTGCCTAACACTTAACATTCGGTAACTATCTTTCATAGCACTGTCAGAAGTCTTATTCAGTTGAAAACTACTTAGATCTAACATTTTTTTGTACTCCTTAAATCCAAGTCTGATAAATTCGGTATTGGTAGAATAGCGGGCACCTCTTTCCTGGTAACGCCAACCGTTTTTAAGGTCAAATTCAAGCTTGTTGCCTTGTGCAATTTTCATAGTGCCACTTTCTGCAATAATGCTGTTATCCTGTAGGCCATAACCACGTTCATAGATAATTACATTTTTTATGTTGTTACCATCCTTTGATTTCTTACCAATTTTAATAACAAAGCCTTCTATTTTATCATAAAAAATTCCTTCTTTGATATCAAAAGCGGGTTTAGAAACTATGATGTCATATTTAAGTGTATTTAACTTGAGTGTAGCAACAGGCATTATATAATTGGCAAATAAAAATGAAATACCTGCTATAAAAAGTGTTACAAAAAATAAGGGCTGCATAAATCTCAACAAGGGAATACCTGCAGACTTTATTGCAACCAACTCAAAACTTTCACCCAAATTGCCAAATGTCATGATAGAGGAAAGCAATAGCGCAAGTGGCAAGGCCAAAGGTACCCAGTTGACCGTAACCAAACCTGTAAGATGGGCTAATGTAAACATGTCTAAACCTTTACCAACCAAATCATCTACATACAACCAAAAAAACTGCATAACCAGCACAAATAATGCAATAAAGAATGTTGCAAAAAATGGCCCTATAAATGCTTTTATGATGAGTTTGTCAAGTTTTTTAATCACTTTGCAGAATTGTTTACTACCGGTTTAAGGTCTGGGCAAAATTAGTCTTTTACCTTTTGGTAAAGTAGCAATAAAAAGTATTGGTTATTATAATTAACAAACGGATATCAATGAAAAAAAACTTATCACTTTCTGATTATGAAATGGCAGTGGCAAAGGATAAAGAGTTTCTGTTTACAAAAACCCGTATTATTGAAAAGGTATATAGCGTTTTTGGTAATTTAGCAGATGATTTTACAGTTCATAGCAAACTATTAATTCAGGATATTGAAGCAGGCACCCCAAAAATTTCAAAAGGTGAAAATTACAAAGGGCTTCCTTATGTAATTCTTGATTACCCACGGATTTTTCAAAAAGAAGATATTTTGGCTATACGTTGTTTTTTTTGGTGGGGAAATTTTTTCAGTATTACTCTACACTTATCAGGAAAATATAAGCAGGAATTTGAACCTGCATTACAACAATCAATTAATGCAGATTATTTTAAGGGTTGGCACATAAGTGTTTCTGCTAACCAATGGGAACATCATTTTGATACTGATAATTATATGCTTATCAGCAACAACTTAGCGTATTCTTTTGCCGACAGGCCATTTATAAAACTCGCAAAAAAAATCCCACTTATTGAGTGGGATAGTACTGAAGATTTCTTTATTGTAAACTTTCAAATTTTATTAAAAGCAATTTCAAATCATGCACCTATACGGTGAAAAAGATCTTTTATCTGATATTCCCAAAGCTGACTTTGATCTTTAATCTCTTTTTTTTCTGCAAAATCATTTATTACCAAAATGGTTTGATTGGTAACTTCTGATTTCTGAATTTCAAATTCAAAATATTCTTCTTTTGGAGAATTTAACCAATGGAAACGTACAAATTTATCTTGTTGCATATCTACAAGTTGCGCTTTCTCGGTGCTGTCTTTCCAAATAAAGCTGAAAACATGCTCTTTGCTTTCATCCACTCTGTCCGCAAACCATTCACCTAAACCTGCTGGTGTACAAAGAAATTCAAACAAAATACTCGGGGAGGATCTTACCGGGTATTCTAAAGTGTACAGTTGTTTTTTACTCATAAATATCTATTAACCGATCAACTAAAGATTGCAATAATATCAAAATAATTATAGAGGCAAAATATTTTTTTTAAAATAACACAAACTTGACACGTTTTTAGCTCTAATTATAACGTTTTGGGGTTCTGGAATTTTTTTAGAAAAGCTTCAAAAACCTTAATTTTAAACACATATAAATATTTTCATTGCTTAAAATAATGAATAATTAACCATTTTAACAGCCAATTGTTTTAAATAGTGTTTTCCGATTTTATATTGCTGCATGAAATATATTTGCAGCCCGATTTTCACCGTAATGCTTAAAAATATAAAAAGCAAAAATCTGCTTTATCTTTCTATAGCGATTGTATTTTTGGTGAGAGCATAAAATTTTTATACCATGTTTGAAAGTTTAAGTGAGCGGCTCGAAGGTGCCTTTAAAAACCTGAAAGGCGAAGCCAAAATAACGGAACTAAACATTGCCGCTACTCTAAAAGAAATACGACGTGCGTTGGTAGATGCGGACGTAAATTTTAAAATAGCTAAAGAATTTACCGATAAGGTAAAAGACATAGCCCTGGGCAGTAAAGTAATCAATGCTATTAGCCCCGGTCAGTTGATGACAAAAATAGTCAAAGATGAACTTGCTGAATTGATGGGGGGTACAGAAAGCACCTTCAATATTACCGGTAATCCCGCAGTTATACTGATTGCAGGCCTTCAGGGTAGTGGTAAAACTACTTTTAGTGGTAAGTTGGCCAAATACCTGAAAGGCAAAGGCAAAAGTCCTTTGTTGGTTGCGTGTGACATTTACCGCCCTGCGGCTATTGATCAGTTAATGGTGTTGGGCGAACAGGTAGGAGTGGATGTTTATAGTGAAAGGGAAAATAAAAATGCGGTAGATATTGCGCTTAACGCCATAAAAGAAGCCAAAGCCAAAAACAAAAATGTTGTCATTATAGATACTGCTGGTCGCCTTGCAATAGATGAGGTGATGATGACCGAAGTAGCCAATGTAAAACAAGCTGTAAACCCAAATGAAATTCTCTTTGTGGTTGATAGCATGACCGGGCAGGATGCCGTAAACACAGCCAAAGCCTTCAACGACAGGCTTGACTTTAGCGGTGTGGTACTTACAAAATTGGATGGTGATACCCGTGGTGGTGCTGCCCTTTCTATTAAGTACACGGTCAGCAAACCAATCAAATTTATCAGTAGTGGTGAAAAGTTGGATACACTCGATGTGTTTTATCCGGAAAGGATGGCACAACGTATTTTGGGCATGGGCGACATAACCACGTTGGTAGAAAAAGCGCAGGCACAATACGATGAAGTAGAAGCCAAACGCTTAGAAAAGAAAATCCGTAAAAATCAGTTCGACTTTCAGGATTTCTTAGATCAGTTGCAGCAGATAAAAAAGATGGGTAACCTTAAAGACCTGATGGCCATGATACCCGGTGTAGGCAAAGCCATAAAAGATGTAGACATCAGCGACGATGCATTTGTAGGCATAGAAGCCATCATAAAAAGCATGACCCCTTACGAACGAAGCAACCCCGACGAAATAAACCAAAGCCGCAAACAACGTATAGCAAAAGGTTGTGGCAAAGGCATGGAAGATGTGAACGCATTTATGAAACAGTTTGACCAAATGCGCCAAATGATGAAGATGATGAACAAAATGCCAATGGGTATGGGCAAGATGCCGGGGATAAGGAAGTAATGGGTTAATTGCTCAATGTGAAAATGGCTCAATTTGAAAATGAATACAAAAAGAAGCCGCCTGATTTGGGTGGCTTTTTTTGTTATTTTTATTTTGGATTTACACCTTCAGCTTGCATCTGATATACAAAGCCTTTAAAAGCATTGGTACAACTTAAAACAGCTCGGGTAGGAGTTGAATATTTGTAGCAACAGCAAAAGTTTTCTGTTTTTAGAACCCTGTTAGGGGTTCAACAAATAAACGGTAGGTTAAGGTTGAACGCCTAGCGAAGTTCCATGAACATTAGTTCTTGTTTAGTACTTAACAATATTTATTTCCTGCGGACAATGAATACTGTTTGAGCCTTGGCAAATAATAGCCGGCGAATATCTCATTCTGTTAATAATAATTGGTGATAACACCAACTAAGGTGTAAGATGTTAAAATCTTTTTTTCAATAAAAAAATTATTTTTCAACCCATTTCATAAAGAAAAATTTTAAGCGGCAAATGCTTTGATTTTATATTTTTTTTGAAAACCGATTACAGATAAAGTCATTCCACAAGCAAACACTGTACAACCTTTCCATCAACAACAATTAAATAGAAGCCTTTTGTATTTGGGTATTCTGTGTGCAAAATTTGTGCAGCTTCAGTAACAGAACCTGCAAGTATATACGGTTTTTGTGCATAAAATTCTATCTGCTGAAAATACTTTCCTTCGGTGTTTATAAAGACAATTTCTTTGGAGGATGGTATTTGGTCATGTACATAAGTGCCTACGTTGTAACAAAAGTCAGCTTTGGCATACATACCCGGTCTTGTATAAAAGTTGTGAAGAAAAAAATAAATTCCGATGTTGGATACTACAATAATTGATGCAACCAGAATTCTTTGAGCTGAACGGATTTTCTCTATAAAACAAGCCCCTGCAAATGCTAATGGGAAAGCCATTTTTATGATACCATGGTCATGTTCCGTTGAGAATCCCCAAAACACAATGTGATGAAACATTGCAGCAGCAATCATCATCCAAACAATAGGGTATTTGATGAGCTTTTTGTAAAAGCAGATAAGCAATGTGATTGTCAGCAGTCCATAGCCTGTTAAATAAAAAATGGCAATGTTGAAGTTGTAATTTAACCCGTGGATCAATTGCAATTTACCACCGCCAATTGTCCGCTTTAGAAATTTTTCTTGTAAATGGTTCATGTATACGGGTAAGCCTGCCCACTGAACGTAATGATAAAAGATATACACGATGCCTGCCGCCACTGCTATTCCCGGCAATAAAAAAACCCATCGGTTTGTTTTGCCTTTGGAAAACAGCAAATAAGCAGACATAATCATTGCCTGGAAAAAGGGCAGCCAGTCAAATTGAATGCCTGTAAAAAGTATTAGACCAATAGCAAACAATATTTTGGGTGAAGGAGTTTTCAAATATTTTGCGAACAGCCACCATCCTGTAAAATAAAATGGCAATACTGCTATTTCGTGGAGGTAACCCTGCACATGATACCAAAGTGAGGCTGCATTCAACACATAAAAAACTAGCGTAAAATAAACAATTCCACGCTTGTTTACTTCAGCATTTACAATTTGCCGGACAAGCAAGTACGCAGTTGATAATGTAACCACAAGCCAGATCAAAGAGAAAATCCTTATAGAATGTTCATTGGGTGGCAGTGAAAAAATCTTAAAGAAATAATAAGGTAACGCAAACCAACCGCTGCCAAAGCTGACTATCGTATTGTAAAGCTGCGTAGAAGGCTCTGCTCTGGCATCAAAAGCGTAACTGGAAATTGGTACATGCTGTTTTTCAAGCATAGGGTTGTTGCCCCACATAACAGCATTGATGCATACCATGGCAGGGTTGCTTTCCCTAAAAAATCCAAAAGGTTTTGCGTAGTTTATACTGATTACAATGTAAAATAGCAACAGCGGAACAAATAAGCGTAAGTATTTAGAGGGTATAAATGAGTTCAAGATTTTTTTCATTACTCAAAAATAACCCTAAACTTTTTTGGAATTTTTTAAAGTGCATTGCATAAAAAATTATGTTGAGTAGTTAATAGAAAATAAAGGCCAAGACAGGGGCAATGTTTATTAAACAACTAATAACGGAACAAATTACAAAGCCACACCTCATAAGGGTGAGGCTTTGTAATTTGGATTTTCAATAGTTATTACCTTACTAAATTAATGGAGCCTTTTCGGTTTAATACGGTATTGTCTGTCAGTGTAACTTTCATCACATAAACATATACACCAACAGGCTGCAGCTGTCCTTTGAAGTAACCATTCCAACCTTTGTATTGGTCGCTGCTTTCAAATATCAACTGTCCCCATTGGTTGAAAATTTTCATTTCGGCTTTGGCTATGTTGTTGCCATAAAGCCTGAACTCATCGTTTCTACCATCGTTGTTAGGGGTGAAGGTGTTGGGTATAAATATCTGGTCCAGATAACGAATATTAACCCGTATTTCAGCAGTGTCTCCACAACCTGAATTTGATATTCCATACACATATATATCCCGTGCACTGTCCGCTTTTATAGTTTGGCTGGTAGCAGTTTGATTTGCAAAAAGATAAGCGGGTGACCATCCTTGTATGGTATAAGGAACCGTTGCAGAAGTTGTAAGTGTTACATTGGTGCCTACGATAACCGGATTAGGATTTGCTGTGATACTTAAAGTTAAATTGTTTACGGTAATAGTGGTGACATTGTAAATGCTATCGCAACCAAAACTGCTCCTGACCGTATCGTTGATCAATGTTGATGCGGTGTAAGTAATGCCATTGAACATTACACTACGGCAACCGGTAAGCGCATTCGGAATAGTTACGGGTGTAATGCTCTGAATAGTAATGTAATTGGTTCGGAATATACTATCGCAACCGACTGTGGTGCGGAGTGTATCTAGTACTACCGTGGATGTGGTATATGTAACTCCGTTGAATACTGTACTATTACAAGCTCTTATTTGGTTGGTGCCCGGCACCGGTGTTATTTGTTGAATGTTGATGTTGGTAATTGTATAAATACTGTCACAACCTGTCATACTTTTTGTAGTATCATTTAGCACTGAAGATGTTGTGTAAGTAACACCATTGAACACAAGACTATTGCATCCTTGCAACGTATTGGTTACCGTAGTGGCTATTACAATGTTAATGGTTGTTGTGTTGTACAAGCTATCACATCCGCCTATACTCTTTGTTGTATCACTTATTACTGTTGATGCTGTATAGGTAATGCCATGATAAGTCAGGCTACCACAACCGTACAGTGTTGTTACATTAGCCACAGGAGTAACAAATTGCACTACTATGTAGTTGGTTCTGAAAATACTATCGCAACCCAAAGTGGTTCTTAGCGTATCAAGCACCGTGGTTGAGGTGGTAAAAGTGATGCCATTGAAGGTGACACTGTTACAGCCCGCAACTACATTTTGTCCGTTAACCGGAGTTGTAATTTGAATGTTGATGTTGTTGGTTCTGTACAAGCTATCGCAACCTGTTGTTGATTTTACAGTATCGCTTACTACTGCTGAATTAGTGTAAGTGACGCCGTTAAATACCAGGCTGTTACAGCCCTGAATGTTATTAACAGTTGCAATTGGTGTTACAATGTTAATGGTTGTTGTGTTGTACAAACTATCACATCCGCCTATACTCCTGGTTGTATCGCTTACTACTGTTGATGCTGTGTAAGTGATGCCATGGTAGGTCAGGCTGCCGCAACCGTACAATGTTGTCACATTTACAACGGGTGTTATAAACTGCACAACAATGTAGTTGGTTCTGAAAATACTATCGCAACCCAAAGTGGTTCTTAGCGTATCAAGCACCGTGGTTGAGGTGGTATAAGTGATGCCATTGAAGGTAACACTGTTGCAGCCTGCAACTACATTTTGTCCGTTAACCGGAGTTATAATTTGAATGTTTATATTATTGGTTCTGTACAAGCTATCGCAACCTGTTATTGATTTTACAGTATCGCTTACCACTGCTGAATTAGTATAAGTGACGCCGTTAAATACCAGGCTGTTACAGCCCTGAACGTTATTAACAGTTGCAATTGGTGTTACAATGTTAATAGTTGTTGTGTTGTACAAGCTATCACATCCGCCTATACTCCTGGTTGTATCGCTTACTACTGATGATGCTGTGTAGGTAATGCCATGATAAGTCAGGCTACCACAACCGTACAGTGTTGTTACATTAGCCACAGGAGTAACAAATTGCACCACTATATAGTTGATTCTGAAAATACTATCGCAACCTAACGTTGTTCTTAGTGTATCAAGTACTGTTGTTGATGCGGTATAAGTTACCCCGTTGAAGATGACATTGTTACAACCTGCCACTAAATTACTTCCGGGAACCGGGGTGATTTGCTGGATAATAATATTGATTGTTCTTCTTATGCTATCACAACCAGAGTTAGATTTTACGGTATCCTTTATAATAGTAGAAGTACTGTAAGTTATGCCATTGAAAGTAGTACTGTTGCATCCTCTTATCGTAAGGGTTTGTGCTGTAGGTGCATAGATATTAATTGAAACACTAAGCCATATACTATCGCAACCTCCCAGTGTCTTTAATGTGTCTCTAATGAAAGATGAACTTACATAAGTAATCCCATTATATGTTATAGGTTTGCAATCTATTAATGTAATAGTTTTTCTGATAGGTGAAATATTTTCTACAATGATTTTAGAAACCTTAAAAATACTGTCGCAGCCAAAACTGCTTTTGATAGTATCTAGTAGAATTACAGAAGATGTATAGGAAATTCCATTTACATTAACACTACCCTGACAGCCCCTAAAAACAACAGTATCTCGGGTGGGTGTAAGTTGCTGAATGATTATATTGTTAGTTCTTAATAAGCTATCGCAACCGGTAATTGATTTTAGAGTATCGCTTACCACCGCTGAATTGGTATAAGTGATCCCGTTAAATACCAGGCTGTTGCAACCCTGAATATTGTTGACAATTGTTAGAGGGGTAATAATATTAATGGTTGTTGTGTTGAATAAACTATCACATCCGGCTATGCTTTTTGTTGTATCGCTTACCACTGTTGATGCTGTGTAGGTAATGCCATGATAAGTTAGGCTGCCGCAACCGTACAGTGTCGTTATGTTAGCAACTGGTGTTACAAACTGTACAACAATGAAGTTAGTTCTGAAAATACTATCGCAACCTAATGTTGTTTTTAAGGTGTCTTTTACAACCGTAGATGCAGTGTAGGTAACTCCGTTGAAAGTTACACTATTGCAACCTGCAACAATGTTATTACCAGAAACAGGGGTGATAGTTTGAATGGTAATGTTTATGGTTCTTCTTATACTATCACAACCAGAAACAGATTTAACAGTATCCTTTATTGTCGTTGAAGTGGTATAAGTAATTCCATTAAATGTTAAACTGTTACATCCATTAAAGTTAACCGTTGTGTTTGCTGCTGTATATATATTGATTGAAACTCTTTTTATTATACTGTCACAGCCACCTTGTGTTCTTACAGTATCTTTTATTAATGAGGAACTTACATAAGTTACTCCATTATACACAATACTTTTACAATCAATAAGAGTGATTGTTTTAGTAATTGGTACTATGTTTTCAACTATGATTTTGTTTATTTTGTATATACTGTCACAACCCAAAGAACTTTTTATAGTATCTTTTATTATTGTTGAAGTTGTATAAGTTATACCATTAAATACAACACTTCCATTACAACCCCTAAATATTATGGTGTCTTTTGTAGGGGTGATATTCTGAACATTAATAGAAGTAATAGTATAAATGCTATCACAACCTCCGGCAGTTCTTATAGTATCGTTTACTATTGTAGAAGATGTATATACATTACTGTTAAATGTTACACTGCCACAACCATTGAGGGTATTTGAATTTGTAACAGGTGTAATAACAATACTTATATTCACTGTTCTATAAATACTATCGCAACCACCTACGCTTTTTATTGTGTCTTTTAATACAGTTGCCACGGTGTAAGTAATACCATTATATAGTACGCTACCACAACCGGATAAATTTGTTACTTTATTATTGGGCGTAATATTTTCAACAATAATTTGATTAGTTCTGTATATACTATCACATCCAAGATTAGTTTTGATGGTATCTAATACTGTTGTAGATGTAGTATAAGTGACTCCATTAAAAATCACGCTACCTTGACAGCCGGTAACCATATTATTAGCTGTTGTAGGTGAAACTATGTTTAT
The DNA here is from genome assembly GCA_043736115.1 of Segetibacter sp. Classification (GTDB taxonomy): domain Bacteria; phylum Bacteroidota; class Bacteroidia; order Chitinophagales; family Chitinophagaceae; genus Segetibacter. The sequence goes on from JAYTDC010000108.1 coordinate 19,786, forward strand.
GTTGATTGTTTTATAAAGGCTATCGCAGCCGCTTATAGTTCTTATTGTATCATTAACTATCGACGATGTGTTGTATGTGACGCCATTGTAGACCAATGATTTGCAGCCAGTCAAATTAGTTGTTGACGTAACAGGTACTAGTAATTTTATTAAGAGATGGTTAGTTCTATAAACACTATCACATCCTTCAGGAGTTTTTAAAGTGTCTAGTACAATAGTTGAGGTAGTGTAAGTTATACCATTAAAAATAATACTGTTGCAACCTTTGATTGTATCTGTTTTGCTTATAGGTGTTATATGTTTTACAACAATGTTTGTTATGTTATAAATGCTATCACAAAATTGTGCTGTTCTTACAGTATCCCTTATAACTTTTGATGTTGTATATACAATACCCTTAAATAAAACACTATCGCAACCTGCAAGGATTATGTTATTGGTTATCTGTGTATTTTGAATAGTAAGAGTCATTACTTTATAAATGCTGTCACATCCACTGGCATTTCTTATAGTATCCCTAACTATGGTTGAAGACGTATAATTGATGCCATTATAAAATATACTGCTACACGAGGAAAATGAATTGGATTGTGTTACTGTTGTTACTTTAATAATTATGTGTATTAAATTATAGAAGCTGTCGCAGCCTTCATTTGTTTTTACTGTGTCTCTTATTATCGCAGAGGAGGTATAGGTAACTCCATTAAATAAAACTTTGTTGCATGCAGACAAAGTATCATGAGTTGTAATAGGTGTAAGATTGCGAATGTTAATGTGAATATTATGTAAGACACTATCGCAACCCAATGTAGTTTTAATTGTGTCTGTAAAATTGGTTGTTGCTAAATAGGTTATACCATTGTATACTAAATTTAAACAACCATTTAGGGTACTATCCTTTATTAAAGGATTTATTTTTTGAAGATTTATAAAAGTTGTACGGTAAATACTGTCGCATCCTTCTTTACTTTTAAGTGTATCTAAAACAGTAGCGGAATCAGTGTATACAATTCCGTTGAAAGTTATTGTATTGCATGCTAATAGCGTATCTGTTTTATTTGTTGCCTGAAGATGTTTAACCAGGATATTTGCAATTTTATAAATGCTATCACATCCAAAAACTGTTTTTAATGTATCACGTATAATAATAGAATCTACATAAATGTTTCCGTTATAACTTACCGTATCGCAACCAATTAATGTAATTGAGTCTTTACTTGCTTTGCCGGATATCCTAATGTTTAAGTTTATTAAGATACTATCGCATCCAAAAATACTTCTAATGGTATCCTTGGTAGTTATAGTAGAGGTGTATGTATTAAAATTGTATACTACACTATCGCAGTCTGCAAGAAATATAGTTTGAATTAGTGGGGCAATATCCTGAATAGTTATTGCAGTTGTTCTATAGACGCTATCGCATCCAAAAGTACTTCTAAGTGTATCTTTAACATTAGTGGAAACTGTGTATGTAACTCCATTATAAACAACACTTCTACATGCAGAAAAAGCTGTATTTTGATATACGGGTACAACATTTTGAATTTGTATTCGTGTTATGTGAATCAAGCTGTCGCACCCTAAGACACTTTTTACTGTATCTCTGAAAGTTCTGTTAGTAGTATAAGTTATGCCATTATAAACTACACTACCGCAACCTCTTAGAAATGTTGTTTGTGTTGTAGGATTAACAACTCTTATGTTGGTGATGTTATAAATGCTGTCACATCCGTTTACTGTTTTAATAGTATCAGTTATAATAGTAGATGATGTGTATGTAGTACCATTATAAACAACATTTGCACAACCCGAAAGCTCTGTTGTAATAGAAGTACTTGAAGTATTGTCAATAGAAATGTTAGTAATAATATAGATACTGTCACACCCACCAGTGGTTTTTAAGGTGTCTCTTATAACTGTAGAACTTGTATAGTTTACTCCATTAAAGGACAGGTTGCCACACCCTTGTAAATTTGTTATCTGATTTTGTGCTATAATTCCTCCTGAAGTTTGTTTTAAATCTGTAATCCATTGCGCATTCAATGCAGAATTAGCCATTCCCGGCGTTTCGTCAGCAGATCCGTTTCCTACTATCCATGAACTCGAAGTTGTAAATAAATTATCAGAAAGGTAATAAACTCTCCCACTTCCAGCTGTAGAAATGTAGACAGTGGCAGCAGCAGGGTTACTTATGGTTCCATATCCAAACGAAAAACAAGATAAAGTAAGATTTGTAGGTGCAACTGTTATAACGCCGTCACCAAAGTTTGCTAATCCAATCAATGACCAATCTCCACCCGGTGTAAATCCTGTGGTAGGATAAGTGTAAGTAGGACTGGATGGTACTGTTGGAGATGTGGTGTTTTTTTCAATTAACAATGAACTAACTGGTACTATATATACAAGGTCATTATTAGCATCTGTCGGGTCATCTGGTAATGAAATTGAAGAATTTTTATTAGCATCGTCATATAATAAAATGATTGATCCATATGGAACATTAGACCAATTTGCATCATTTGCAAACCTCAGGCATCCTGCAGCTATTCCCTGGCCAACACCTGAACCCAACCAGCCATTGTTATCATCTACAATCCAGTTTCTTAAATCGGCTGAGCTTTTACTACATGTTCGGGTGCCATTTACTACAAATTCAATATACTCTTTTGTGCCGCCGGTTCCTTGTGATATTTCATTGACCACAAGTTGAGCTTTTAAAAGTGAAGGCAAGATTGCTAAAAGCAAAACTGCAAGGAGTTTTAGTTTGTTCATAGAAGTGTTAAGATTACAGTACATGTCAGACAATTGAGAATTCCTTAAACAAAAAATAGGGTTTAAAAACCCTTTATTTTGTGAAAAAAGGGAATGATAATTCAGAAAATTGTTTTGAGATATTATTTTTTATGAATAAAAATTGTGTACTCAAAAAATTAAAAGAATTCACACCTACATGCAGATAACGTTACAGGGGGAGTTTTATTATATACTTTTTACCTGATTTTACAGATAGCGACCTGTCGCGAAGCCATGGGTTAAGTATTTTGAGAATTTTGTAATTTGTACCCTTGTTCAAAGCCCATTGAGATAAGTCAGGTATAGAAGTTTCTACAATAACAGTTTTTGTTTTATGTATTTGATAACCATTGGTAACATCTACTAAATAACCAAAATCTTTTGCATTTTCCATTAGATATTTGAATGATAGTATGCGAAATATATATCTGTTAGTCTCCTCCGGAAGAAGTAGATCATAATAAAATTTCGTATGTTGAAACTGAGAAAGGTCATCATATCTTGCCATACCACAGTTGTATGAAGCAGCAGCAGCTGTCCAATTTCCAAATTTAGAATATGCAAGTTTCAGGTATTTACAGGCTGCATTTGTACTTCTCTCCAAATCATAACGCTCATCAACATCATCACCAATTTCAAGCCCAAATCCGGGACCAGTGTCTTTCATAAATTGCCAATACCCCTTAGCGCCTACACTTGAGGTAAGATTTTGCAAATTGCTTTCTGCAACACATAAATATTTAAAATCTATAGGTACATTATTTTCTTTTAATATTTTTTCTATGATCGGAAAATTTCGTTGACTCAATTTTAAGATCAATGTCAATTGACCTCTGCCATTATAATTATACAATAACTCTCTATCAAGAGACTCTGTGACCTCGGGCTTTTCAAGTGGTACCTTTTCACCAGCAAAATCTATTTCTTCCGGCACCTCTGGTAAATACACTTTAGGGGGAGATGTTTGATTAAAATCTTTCTTTTTATTCTTTATGGTGTCATTTCTAAAAGCAACCTGAGAAACCACAAATACCCCGGCTACCATGCCACAAATGAAAATAATTGTTGACTTTTGTTTTGCAAATCGAATAATTTTATAAAAAAAATTTAGCATGAATTATTAATTATTGTTGTTGTTTCGTTCCTTAAACCGTAAAACTCACAATCCTAAGAAATTAAAAATCGATATGATCCATACAATATTAGCATTAAGTGAGCCAATATGTTGTAAAGCGAAAAACAATTTTATAGCTACCTTTAAAATTGATTCTGTTACAGTATTTTTGCCCCTTTAAAATGATGAATTTTTAAAACATTTGTAAATATTCTTTGTTGATATTTTTTTAAGATTAAAGGTAATTTTATATACAATAATTATTATGGCTCGTCCCGTTAGATTTCATACACAGGTAAAAGAATTAGAAATTCCTGAAACGTACGTTGGGGAAGGCTTTGGTGCCACCTCATTAGAAAAAGTGTTGGGTCTTGCCCGCAAAAATTCAATTTGGCCGCTGCCGTTTGCTACAAGTTGTTGTGGTATTGAGTTTATGGCCACCATGGGTAGTCACTATGATTTATCCCGTTTCGGTAGCGAAAGATTGGGTTTTTCCCCACGCCAATGTGATTTGTTGATGGTTATGGGAACTATTGCAAAAAAAATGGCACCAGTACTTAAGCAGGTTTATTTGCAAATGGCCGAACCAAGATGGGTTATGGCAGTTGGTGCATGTGCAAGTTCAGGTGGTATTTTTGACTCTTACAGTGTGTTGCAGGGGATTGACCAGGTTATACCGGTTGATGTTTATGTGCCAGGTTGTCCACCAAGACCAGAAGCCATTATTGATGGCGTTTTGCGCATTCAGGATTTGATTCACAATGAAAGCACAAGGCGTCGTAATGGTGAGCAATATAAGGCGCTTATGGAGAGTTATGGAATTCAGTAATAAAGGAAATGATTATAAATTCATCAATTAATTTTAAACCTGGTCAATGGCTTTAACCAACGAAAGGATACAACAAAGGATAACAGAGGCATTTGGCGAAGCCGCCAAAGGTTTTGAAGAGCCTTATGGAATGCTCACTTTTTCGGTTCCTCCGGATATGAATGTAAAACTTCTGCAGTTTCTTTTTAATGACCCTGAACTTCGGTTTCAATTTTTGACCGATTTGTGTGCCGTACACTTTCCTGATAGAAAAGGTGAGGAAATTGCTATAGTATATCACTTGCACAATTTGGTTGACAATGTGCGTATAAGATTCAAGGTTTACATACCAATTGAACAGCCTGATGTATTGACTGCAACTACAGTTTATGAATCGGCTAATTGGCAGGAGCGTGAAACCTATGATTTTTATGGTGTAAATTTTATTGGTCATCCAAACCTGAAGCGTATTTTGAATGTAGAGGAAATGGATTATTTTCCTATGAGAAAAGAATATCCTTTAGAAGATCAAAGCCGTACTGATAAAGATGATGAAATGTTTGGCCGTGGAGGAATGCTTGATTTTGGAAATAGAAAAGCCGACGGTTCACCGTCAACTATAAGTGAGGCTGATAAGGACAAAAGTTGGTTATAAGTTTCAAACAACGTAACAAAGGCGAACAAAGGCACAAAGGGATTTTAGTTGTGTACTTTGTAATTGTTGAATCCGTGGTGTGAAATGGCAAAAAGTGGTCACGTCTAATAAAGTTATGCTGTACAAGGGTGTCCCGAAAAATCGGGATTCTGATAACACAACGATGTTAAATTGAAATACAAAAGTCGGCTCAAAATAATATCAACACATAGTATTAAGGGTTAGAAAACTGAATGTAAAAAATAGAAAATGTCTCACGTAGAACAACATAAAAATAAGGTGCTTCCTGTTGGAAGTATTGAGAAAACAACCACTACGCTTAACCTTGGTCCTACTCATCCTGCTACGCATGGTGTGTTTCAAAACATTTTGGAAGTGGATGGCGAAAGGATTGTGGATTCGGAGCAAACGGTGGGTTATATTCATCGTGCTTTTGAAAAAATTGCAGAAAGAAGGCCACTCTATCAAATTACACCTCTGACCGACAGGCTGAACTATTGCAGCAGCCCTATCAACAATATGGGTTGGCACATGACCTGCGAAAAACTCCTTGGGGTTACTTTGCCAAAACGGGTAGAATATTTGCGCATCATCATCATGGAACTTGCAAGAATAGCGGATCACTTGATTTGCAATTCAGTTATTGGTGTTGATACAGGTGCTTTTACCGGTTTCCTGTATGTAATGCAACAGCGTGAAGCCATTTATGAAATATGGGAAGAAATTTGCGGAAGCAGGTTGACAACCAACATAGGCCGTATTGGTGGCTTTGAAAGAAATTTTAATGAAATAGCTTTTAGAAAAATAGACAAATTTCTGGTGGAATACCCTAAGGTTTTAAAAGAGTTCGAAAACCTGTTTAACCGCAACCGTATTTTTATGGAGCGGACTCAAGGAGTAGGTGGCATAGCTGCTGAAAGGGCTTTGAACTATGGATTTACGGGTCCTAATCTTAGAGCCGCCGGGGTTGATTATGATGTTCGGGTTCACTCACCATACAGTAGCTATGGTGACTTTGATTTTGAAGTTCCCGTAGGTAAAACCGGTGATGTGTATGATCGTTTTTTGGTGAGAAATGAAGAAATGTGGCAGTCGCTAAGCATCATCAGGCAGGCATTAGAAAAAGTGAGGCAATTCAAAGGAAAAGATGCAGAAGTTTTTCATGCTGATGTACCTGCATATTACCTGCCTGAAAAGAAAGATGTTTACACTAAAATGGAGGCACTCATTTACCATTTCAAAATAATAATGGGAGAAATAGAAATGCCTGCCGGCGAAGTGTATCACAGTGTGGAAGGTGGTAATGGAGAAGTTGGTTACTACCTCATCAGCGATGGGGGGCGTACTCCTTACCGTTTGCATTTTCGCAGGCCTTGTTTTATTTATTACCAGGCATTTACCGAGTTAACCAAAGGCAGTATGTTGAGTGATGCAATTATTTGTATGAGTTCGTTGAATTTGATTGCAGGGGAGATGGATGCTTAGGGAATGTTTAATGTTTAATAATGAATGTTTAATGGAGTATAATCGTAAAATAGCACCGGTAATCAGGCGTGTCACTTTTGAAGAGGCTGAACGGGCAGATGATTTATTTTGGGCCAATGCAAGCTATGCGGAAAGATTGAACACAATTTATGAATTGAGGGTAATGTTTGGAGGAGACAAACCAATACAACCTGTTTTACGAAGACGCCATATAAAAGATGAAGACAACGATTAAACTTGATAAAGATTTTTTGGATTTCATAGAACTCTGCAATAAATATGAGGTTAAGTACCTTATCATTGGCGGTTATGCAGTTGGCTTCCACGGGTATCCCAGGACTACAAAGGACTTGGACATCTGTATTGAAATAAGCGAAACAAATGCTAAGAGATTGGTAGTAGTAATTGATGAATTTGGTTTGAAGTCGCTTGGATTGGAAGAAGAAGATTTTTTGAAAGATGGTTTTATATCGCAGTTAGGTTATGATCCAAACAGGATAGACATCATAAACGGCATGGATGAAATGGATTTTGAAGAAGCCTGGAAAGAAAAGCAGTTGATTGAAATAGCTGGGATTCCCGTAAATTTTGTGAGTTTAGAACACTTGATTTACTTAAAAAGAGTTGCAGGAAGACCACAGGATTTGGCAGATTTGCATATATTATTGAAAAGAAAAAAGAAGCGTTAATGTCAATAGAATTTTCACAGGAGAGGCTGAATAAGGTTAATGAAATCATTGGCCGGTATCCGGAAGGAAAGCACAAAAGTGCTTTGTTGCCGGTATTACATTTGGCACAGGAAGAATTTGGTGGATGGCTTGATGTACCTACTATGGATTATGTAGCCGAACTATTGGACATCACACCAATAGAAGTGTACGAAGTTGCATCTTTCTACAGCATGTACAATTTGAAGCCTGTCGGTAAATATGTATTTGAAGTTTGCCAAACCGGTCCTTGTATGCTGCGTGGAAGTGATGATATTATCAGCTACATCAAAAAGAAACTAAACATTGGTGTGGGCGAAACTACTATTGATGGGTTGTTTACATTGAAAACAGTTGAGTGTTTGGGGGCATGTGGTTATGCACCTATGATGCAGTTGGGAAATATTTACAGGGAGCATTTAACACCCGAAAAGGTAGATGCAATAATTGCAGAATGTACCAATAATGCTGCGAAAAATAATTGATAAGAACACTTAAATAATTTTAGCATCAAAAAAAAATTTCTAAATAACTGATGGGCATAACAACCGCTATATTAAGAGTAAAAGAACATCGCAAAAGTGAAAAAACAGCTGAATTGAGTTTTTTGGTTGATAGCGGCGCCGTCTATAGTTTGGTCCCAGGAAAAATTCTGGATGAACTGGACATTGAGCCATATAGAGAAATGAGTTTTGCTTTAGCAGATGGAACAAGCATAAAAAGGAAAGTTTGTTCCGCATATTTTGAGTTCAATGGAGAAGGTGGGCCTGCACCTGTTGTGTATGGCGAAGAGGGAGATGAACCATTACTTGGATCAACAACGCTGGAATCATTGGGTTTGGTGTTAAATCCGTTTACCAGAACTCTTCACCCTATGCGGATGTTGATGGCATAAATTACCAAATAATACAAAATGAAACTTGTTCCATACATACTTTTCAATGGCAATGCAGAAGAAGCATTGAACTTTTATAAAGAGGCTTTTAATGGTGAAATAAGTCAATTGGGCAGATATGGAGAAAGCCCGATGCCTTGCAGCGATGCATAAAAGAATATGATTATGCATGCCCGGTTGGAATTTGACGGCAATTTAATGATGGTTTCCGATTCATCACAGGGGCGAAACGTAAATGAAGGAAACAATGTGCAAATGAGTATTGATGTGGAGGATGTTGAAAAACTAAATCTGGTTTTTGCAAAAATGAGCGAAGGTGGAACTGTAACTATGGAATTGCAGGATACTTTTTGGGATGCAAGATTTGGAATGTTGAAAGATAAGTTTGGCATTTGTTGGATGTTTAACCATGATTTTAAAAAAGAAGGATAATGAAATCTCTTTTGACTTTATTTTTCATACTTTTTTCAACATATATTTTTGGTCAAAACAACGAAAAGCCTTTTCTTATGGCAACGGTTACGGCTTTTCATCAGGCATTGGTGAGTAATGATACTATGCTTATGAAAGATCTAACTGACAAATCGCTTAGTTATGGGCATAGCAATGGCTGGGTTCAAACCAGGAATGAAGTGGTTGATGATTTAAAGAGTGGGTTGCTGACTTACCAAAGGTATGATGAAGACAGCATGATGGTGACAATGAATGAAACCGCTAATATTGCGAATGTGCGTTTTGTGGCTACTATCGAAGCGACACTTAGGGGTACTGCAAATAAGTTTCACCTCAAAGTGTTGGAGGTCTGGATATAGAAGACGAAGAATTGGGTATTGTTTGCCAGACAGGCTGTGAAGGCCTAATTATTCATATAAAAGAGCAAAGAAAACAAAGAGAAAACGTTTGACTTTGTTTCGTTGTTATTCGTAGTGCTCGTTGTGTGAAATGATACGCTTCGATAAAAGCTGAAAAAGGTTGTATTTGTACAAGTGTGTGACACCTATGAAGTTCAGCAAAGATTAAATGCCGGGACAAAAAATTATAACACAAAAAATTCCTGAAAAGGGATAAATATGAGTAAGAAAATATTATTGGCGAACGACAAAGTTGAAGGCATTCGTTTTTACGATGCTTACCGCAGAACCGGCGGATATGCATCTGTAGAAAAAGCTTTTAAAATGGCTCCGGCAGACATTGTGGAAGAGGTTAAAAAAAGTGGACTTCGGGGTCGGGGCGGTGCTGGATTTCCTACAGGGTTGAAATGGAGTTTTTTGGCAAAGCCCGAAGGTGTGCCCCGCTATCTCGTTTGCAATGCAGATGAAAGTGAACCGGGTACTTTTAAAGACCGCTACCTGATGGAGTTTATTCCGCACCTGCTTATAGAGGGGATGATAGTTTCCGCCTATGCATTGGGCAGCAATAGAACCTATATTTATATTCGTGGGGAATATGCCTGGATAACTGACATATTGGAACAGGCGATTGCAGAAGCCAAACAAAACGGGTGGTTGGGAAAGAATATTTTGGGCAGTGGTTTTGATTGCGAAATGTATGTACAGCGGGGTGCCGGTGCTTATATTTGTGGCGAAGAAACTGCCCTAATAGAAAGCCTTGAGGGTAAACGTGGCAATCCACGCATAAAACCACCATTTCCTGCAGTGAAAGGTCTGTGGGACTGCCCAACAGTGGTGAACAATGTGGAGACTTTGGCTGCTGTTGTGCCAATTATTAATATGGGTGGACAGGAATATGCAAAGATTGGTGTAGGCAAATCTACCGGTACTAAGTTGATGAGTGCCTGCGGCAATATCAACAAGCCGGGTGTTTATGAAATAGACATGACCATTAGCGTTGAAGAATTTATTTTTAGTGATGAATATTGTGGTGGAATACCTAATGGTAAGAAGTTAAAAGCATGTATTCCGGGTGGTTCTTCGGTACCTATTTTGCCTGCAAACCTGTTGCTAAAGACAGCCAAAGGCGAAACCAGGCTGATGAATTACGAAAGCTTAGCTGACGGTGGCTTTGCAACCGGAAGCATGATGGGGTCAGGCGGATTCATTGTATTGGACGAAGACCAATGTGTGGTAAGACATACATTAACTTTAGCCCGTTTTTATCACCATGAAAGTTGCGGCCAATGTAGCCCTTGCCGAGAAGGAACGGGTTGGATGAAAAGAGTATTGCATAATATTGAATATGGAAAGGGTAAGATGAGCGATATTGATTTGTTGTGGGATATTCAAAGAAAAATTGAAGGAAATACAATTTGTCCGTTGGGTGATGCAGCTGCATGGCCAGTTGCAGCAGCCATCAGGCATTTCAGAGACGAATTTGAATGGCATATCTTAAATCCGGAAGATTCGCAACGGAGAAACTTTGGGCTTGCTCATTATGCTGATGAGTTAGCAGTATTGGCTTAACTATTAAGTCACATTTAAGTAGAAAAGTGAAATAAAAATTATGTCGGAAGAATTAATAAAACAATCACCTGCAAACTTCAAAGTTACTGTTGACAACATTACAATAGAAGTGCCGCCGGGTACCACCATATTGAATGCTGCCCGAATGATTGGCGGCGATGTAGCACCGCCAGCAATGTGTTATTATAGCAAATTGCAGGGTAGCGGGGGTAAATGCCGTACCTGTTTGGTAGAAATATCTGCCGGATCTGCGGCTGACCCCAGACCTATGCCTAAACTAATGGCAAGTTGCCGCACAACAGTAATGGATGGTATGATTGTAAAAAACATTACCAGCGACAAAGTAAGGGATGCCCGTGCAGGTGTAGTAGAATTCTTGTTACTAAATCATCCGTTGGATTGCCCTATATGTGATCAGGCCGGTGAGTGTCATTTGCAGGACCTTGGTTACGAACATGGCAAAGAAGGAACCCGTTATGAGTTTGAGCGCAGATTGTTTGAAAGGGAAGATATTGGGCCATACATTCAGCTTCACATGACACGCTGCATACTTTGTTACCGTTGTACTTATGTAGCAGATCAGCTGACCGATAGCCGGAGTCATGGCATATTAGATAGAGGTGAACATGCACAAATCAGCACTTACATTTCTAAGGCTATTGACAATGATTTTAGCGGAAACATGATAGATGTTTGCCCGGTTGGAGCACTTACTGATAAAACTTTCCGTTTCAAAAACAGGGTTTGGTTTTTAAAACCACAAGATGCACATAGGGATTGTGATAAATGCTGCGGAAAAGTTACCCTGTGGAGCCGTGGTGATGAAGTATTCAGAGTTACATCCAGAAAAGATCAGTGGGGTGAAGTTGAAAATACAGAAGATGGAAAACCCGGTTGGATATGTAACACTTGTCGTTTTGATAAAAAACAAACAAGCGATTGGATTATAGAAGGACCCAGAATGGTGCAACGCCAATCTGTAATTTCTGCCAATCATTACCAGGGCAAAGTAGGGTCTGTTGTTCCTCACGAAACTATCGCAGAAGTAATGGGAGGAAGAAAACCCCGGTTGTTTATGGATATTAATGAGGTGAGCGAAGTAAACAAACCAAATGTACATCTCAATGAGATTGATGGACCGGCAACAGGGGCAGTTTTTGGGGATATGCATAAAAAAATATTGGAGGATATTAAATGAGTACGACTGCTCAAATTACCAAAGAAATAAAGCAAGCCATATTGGGTATTGACGCTGGGGCTGAAATTATTTTGTTCGGTTCTAGGGCAAGAGGCGATTTTCATAAGGAGAGTGATTGGGATGTTTTGGTATTGACGGAAGGAGATGAAACTTCAGCTAAGCTTAAGAAACAAGAAATTCGAAACCATCTTTTCGATTTAGAATTAGTTACTAGCCAGTCAATTTTTGCCATGGTACATAGCCATGACTTTTGGGACCACAAATTGTATGGAACACCTATTTATTTAGAAATAAAAAAAGATGGAATAGGATTATAATGCCAACTGTTAATGAGATCTGCATTGATAAAATGAAGCGAAGTGATGAAGCATTTGATGATGCTGTATTGTTGTATAATGATCAACGCTATAATGGTTCAGCAAACAGACTCTATTATGCAGTTTTTCATGCAGTTGCAGCATTAGTTTTTAAGAAAAGCGGCGAATATTCAAAAACTCATGCCGGTTTGAAAAGCCTTTTCAATGAACAATTCATTAAGAGTAAAAAGCTTGAAACCAGATTTGCAAAAATATATGCAAACATATTTGAGTTAAGACAGTAAGCAGATTACAGCGATTTTTTAGTGCTTGATAAAGATGACATTGAGCCTTTGATATTTTCAATAAAAGAACTAATAACTGAAATAAAGAAACTTTTATAAATGATCCTCTTACAAATAGACTGGGCTTTATTAATTGAAAAGCTTGTTTTGATTGGTGCTGTTATCACCGGTTCGTTGGTTATTGCGATGTACGCTACCTATGGCGAAAGAAAGGTTGCTGCCATTTTGCAAGACCGTGTCGGTCCAGACCGTGCAGGGCCATTTGGAATATTACAGCCATTGGCTGATGGCGGCAAGTTATTCTTCAAAGAAGAGATTATTCCGAATACTTCAAATAAGTGGCTATTCATTTTGGGACCTTGTTTGGCAATGCTAACGGCCATGATGACAAGCGCAGTTATTCCATGGGGGCATGAACTGCATTTTGGTTTGTTTGGTGTTGATCGAATTATAAAGCTGCAAATAGCGGACATTAACATTGGAATGTTGTATGTTTTTGGAGTGGTAAGCACCGGGGTTTATGGTATTATGATTGGCGGTTGGGCCAGCAACAATAAGTTTTCGCTGATGGCGGCAATGCGTGGTGCTTCGCAGGTAATAAGTTATGAATTGGCAATGGGATTGTCATTTATTGCTTTACTCATGCTGACCGGATCGCTTAGTTTGAAAACAATTGTTGAACAGCAGGTTGCAGGTCATTGGAACATCATTTACCAACCACTCGGATTTTTAATATTTTTGGTTTGTGCCTTTGCAGAATGTAACCGTGCCCCTTTTGACCTACCGGAGGCTGAAAATGAGTTGAATTTCGGTTATCATCAGGAGTACTCAAGTATGAAGCTGGGTTTTTATCTTTTTGCAGAATATATTAATATGTTCATCAGCAGTGTAATCATGGCTACTTTGTTTTTTGGTGGTTATGATATGCCTTTTGTAAATGAAGCCAATCTTTCGGTCAATATAGCCGCATTAGTTGGTATCATTGCACTATTGGGAAAATCGTTCATTTTCATTTTTGTGTTTATGTGGGTGCGGTGGACTTTACCCCGTTTTCGCTATGACCAATTGATGAATTTAGGCTGGAAATCTTTGATTCCGTTGGCTTTGGTGAATATGTTCATAACCGGAGCTGTGATTTTGTGGAGGCAGGGGCATTAATTTGAAAATAGCTTAATTGAAAAACCAAAGCTGAACGGAGTCCCGATTAGAAATCGGGATTGACTGTCGCCAATAAAGTCTATTCAAAGTTTCAATGCTGTTTAAAAAAAAAGAAAAACCAACAAAACGCAAATAAAATTGGCACTCTAAGTATAGAAAAATATTTTTGCAAACCTTACAAATAAAAGCAAATGGCCACAAGCCGATAGCTTTATAAATATGCAAGCATTAACAAAGAAAGTAAAACAAGTGGAGCGCAAGCCCATGACCTTTATGGAAAGGCTTTATCTGCCTGCCATTTTCAAAGGTATGGCCATCACTTTCAGTCATATTTTTAAGAAAGTTCCTACCATTCGTTATCCTGAAAAGACCCGTCCGTTTTCAAAAGTTTTCAGAGGATTGCAGGTGCTTAACCGCGATGAAGAGGGACGTGAAAAATGTACCGCCTGTGGACTCTGTGCTCTGGCCTGCCCTGCTGAAGCCATAACCATGGAGGCTGCTGAAAGGCAAAAAGGGGAGGAGAACCTTTACAAAGAAGAGAAATATGCGGCCAAGTATGAGATAAATATGCTCCGCTGCATTTTCTGCGGATTGTGTGAAGAGGCCTGCCCAAAAGATGCAATTTATTTAAGCGAAACCTTTGCCCCGGCCAATTACCACCGCAAAGGATTTATATATGGTAAAGACGATTTGTTGATTCCAAACCCGCTTACCGAACCCGAAGCTTTTGAAAAGGCAAGGGGCGAAAAAGCACCAACAACCCATTAACCATTACCAACTGTAATAATGAGTACAACTGAAATATTATTCTGGTTTCTATCTGCCCTTGCCCTGCTTAGCGCAACAATGGTATTAATCAGCAAAAATCCCGTTCACAGCATACTTTGGCTCATCGTGGTATTTTTCGCCATATCGGGTCATTATATTTTGCTCAATGCACAGTTCCTCGCCATTGTAAACCTGATTGTTTACGCCGGTGCCATCATGGTGCTTTTCCTTTTTGTTGTCATGCTCATGAACCTCAACAGTAGCAACGAACCGCAGAAAAACAACCGTTTAAAAATTGCAGGAATCATTTCCGGAGGCTGTCTTTTACTGCTGATGGTGGACATAGTCATGAGCACAACAGAACTAAAAGGCGCAAGTGCTTTGACAAAAACCGGAAACATAGGATTGATAAAGACATTGGGTATGGAACTTTTTCAAAACTATGCCATACCATTTGAGATAAGCAGTGTATTGTTTTTAAGTGCAATGATAGGAGCGGTAGTGATAGGGAAGAAAGAATAACCAATGTGAAATTTGAAAAATGCCTTGATGTGAAAATGATTCAGAGCGATGAAACAATATTCCCCATTCTTGCCCCTCTCCTTTAGAGGGGGTTGGGGTGAGGTCAAAGGAGGACAATTTGGGAACCAGCAGATGTACTTTTAATGAACATCATTGGCGTCGCACACTTGTACTTATAAGTTCTTTATTCGACTTTTTACATTGTTTGTTAGTTTCACACAACGGAACAACGGATACAAAGAGAACAACGAATAAACTTTTTCTTTTGGTTGTCTTTGCCCTTTGTTTAAAACAATAGTTCTTAATTCAATAATCGCAGCCATGTTTTAATCGACACGTCTGCATATAACTTCCCCCTTGGGGGATCGAGGGGGCTTTAATTTATGCCAATAACATATTATATTACACTTTCACTAGTCCTGTTCTGTATAGGAGTAATAGGTGTATTGACACGTAGAAATGTCATTATCATTTTTATGTGTGTTGAGTTGATGTTAAACTCTGTCAACATGCTTTTGGTTGCATTTTCAAAAATGCACAATGCAAAAGCATTGGCTCTAAACCCTGCCGGAAGCACAGCAGGAATAGACGGACAGTTGTTTGTATTTTTTATAATGGTAGTTGCGGCCGCAGAAGTTTGCGTTGGCCTCTCTATAATGGTAATGATGTACAGAAACACACATTCGGTGGATGTGAATTTTTTAAACCGATTGAAAAATTAGGCTCCCTCCGGCTCCCCCAATGGGGGAGAGATGTGAAAAGGCTAATAATTAATTAATAACTTACAAAAAAATCACTCTGAAATCCTCCCCTTTGGGGAGGTTGGGTGGGGCTTCTATGAGCAAATACGTTTACCTGGTACCATTGTTTCCGTTGATAGGTTTCCTTATCAATGGCCTCGGTCGCAAATTATTGTCCAAATCACTGATAGGAATTATCGGAAGCGGATCTGTACTTGCATCTTTTGCAGTCAGCCTCGGCATTTTCTTTGAAGTAAAACAACCCGGTTTTCAAACACAGGTAGTTACGCTGTTTGACTTTATCAATGTAGCTGCTTTCAAAATTCCATTTGCTTTTCAGGTTGACCAACTATCATCTTTGTTTCTCTTAATTATAACCGGGGTAGGTTTTTTAATACATCTTTACTCAACCTCCTACATGCACGACGAAGAGCCGCAACATTTTGGGCGCTACTTCGCTTATCTCAATTTATTTGTTTTCTCCATGTTGCTGTTGGTTTTAGGTGGCAATTATGTAATCATGTTCATAGGTTGGGAAGGTGTGGGGCTTTGCTCTTATTTATTGATCGGTTTCTGGTTTAAAAACAACAATTATAATTATGCAGCCCGCAAAGCCTTCGTTATGAACCGCATTGGCGACCTTGGTTTTCTGCTGGCTGTTTTTTGGATATTAGCAAAACTCGGCACAGTTTCTTACGGTGATGTTTTTGCACATGCGGGGTCACTTTCTAAAATGGATGTCACCGCCATTACCATGTTACTGTTTGTAGGAGCAATGGGTAAAAGTGCACAGATTCCCTTGTACACATGGCTTCCCGATGCAATGGCAGGTCCTACACCTGTATCTGCATTAATACATGCCGCCACCATGGTAACAGCAGGTATCTATATGATTGTAAGAAGCAACATTCTTTACACAATGGCTCCTGCTACATTGTCTGTTGTAGCCATTGTTGGGTTGTTAACTGCACTTATAGCTGCAACTATAGCACTTAAGCAAAACGATATAAAAAAAGTATTGGCTTACTCTACAGTTAGTCAGTTGGGTTATATGTTTTTAGGACTTGGCGTAGGGGCATATACAGGTGCTGTATTCCACGTTATGACACACGCCTTTTTCAAAGCATTGTTGTTCCTGGGTGCAGGTAGTGTTATCCACGCAATACATAACGAGCAGGACATTCGAAAAATGGGTGGTTTGAAAAAATACATGCCCATCACAAACATTACTTTCTTGTTGGCGTGTTTGGCTATTTCTGGTATTCCCCCTTTCAGCGGGTTCTTTAGTAAAGATGAAATATTGGCTGCAGCTTATGAGCACAATAAAATATTGTGGGTAGTTGGTGTTATAACGGCAGGAATGACGGCATTTTATATGTTCCGTTTGTATGCTATGACTTTCCTGGGAAAGTTTCGTGGCACAGAAGAACAGGAACATCACCTGCACGAAAGTCCTTCGGCAATGACCATTCCGCTGTTAATATTGGCTATATTGAGTGTGGTTGGCGGCTTTGTTGGTGTGCCTGAAGTATTTGCTAAAGACAGCCATTGGTTAGCTCATTTCCTTTCTCCGGTTATAATAAAATCTGGGGAAGAAGGTCATGCACTTGATCACTCAACTGAATATATGTTGATGGGCATTTCTGTAGCATTGGCTTTAATTGCAATTATTTACGCCTGGACAAAATACAGCAAAAAACCTGAAACCGGAGAACCTGAAGGTTTAGGTAAAGTATTGAACAACAAATGGTATGTAGATGAATTGTATGATGCAGTATTTTCAAAGCCTTTGCTGGGTATGGGAAGTTTCTTTAAAAATGTGATTGAGAAAAGCGGAATAGACGGCATTGTTAATGGTGTTGGCAGAAGCGTAAACTATGCAAGCCGACAGATAAGATTGATACAAAGTGGTCAGGTTGGAAATTACATACTCCTGATGGTATTGAGTATTGTGTTGTTGATTTTGCTCGTTTTTTATGGCAATAATTTAAACCCGTTGTTGAAATATTTTTCAATGTAAAAGAGGTTTCACACTAAGAGACAAACTAAGCAACGTTGTTTCCCGGTTTTCTTTGTTTCGTTGTGTGAAATAACAAACCATAGAAAAAGTTTAACTGAAAAAAAATATTCGAATGGAGTCCCGCAGAAAAATCGGGATAGACTGTCGCCAAAACTGTTCAATTGATGAACAAATGGCGGCAACAAAAAAAGTTTCACACAAAGATCACAACGGTTACAAAGAAACAACGTTGTTACTTGGTTTTCTTCGTTTCGTTGTGTGAAATAAAAATAAGCTATGCACCCTGTTTTATTAATATTGGTTCCTTTAGTTACCGGTTTGCTTTCTTTTTTTATTAAAAATGATAAGAGCGCAAAAATGTGGGCTTTGGTTAGCAGCACATTAACTGTAATAGTATCGGTAATGACTTTGCTTCATGGCAATTATCAGAATAGCTATGATGCATCCTGGTTGCCAATGTTGGGCAGCCGATTTTCTGTTTCGTTAGACGGAGTTGGAAAGGTGTTGACTCTACTTACTGCCGTTTCATTTCCAATAATTTTTGCTTCTACCTATACAAACACTTACAAAAAATCCAACGCCTTTTACGGGTTCATGTTGTTAACACAGGCGGGTTTGATGGGCGTGTTTTGCGCAACCGATTTGTTGTTGTTCTATTTCTTCTGGGAATTGGCATTGATACCCGCTTATTTCCTTTGCAGCATTTGGGGTGGAGAAAAAAGAATTGCGGTTACGTTCAAATTCTTTGTTTATACGTTTGTCGGTTCATTGCTGATGTTGGTAGGTATTTTGTTTGTGTATTACAAAACGCCTGAACACAGTTTTGCATTGTCTGCACTGCGCAACTTACCAATGACTTCCGGTGAAGAATACTTTATTTTCTGGTTGTTTTTTATTGCGTTTGCCATCAAAATGCCGGTATTTCCATTTCATACATGGCAGCCGGATACTTACGAACAATCGCCTACCGCAGTCACTATGGTATTGAGCGGCATAATGGTGAAGATGGGCATATTTGGTGTAATCAGGTGGTTGTTGCCTATGTTCCCTGCAGCATCCGTTAGAATGGCTGATGTAATTATGATTCTGGCAGTTATCGGGATGATTTATGCAAGCCTGATTGCGATAAGGCAGGATGATATAAAGCGATTGGTTGCTTATTCTTCCATAGCTCACATTGGTTTAATGGCTGCCGCATTATTTACAGGAAATGCTTCCGGAATGCAGGGCGTTATTTTTCAAATGTTCGCACATGGCATTAACATTATTGGGTTGTGGATAGTTGTAGATGTTATTGAACAGCAACTCGGAACCCGCAAGTTTAGTGAATTGGGTGGGCTTGCACAAAAAGCACCCACATTGGCTATTTTATTTACGGTAATGTGCTTCGCAAATATTGCGCTACCGTTGACCAATTCTTTTGTAGGAGAATTCCTGATGTTTAATAGTGTGTTTCAACATAGTATAGCAATGGCGGCTGTAGCCGGGGTTAGTATTATTCTGGCAGCAGTTTATACACTTTGGATGATTCAAAAAGTTTTCTTTGGTGAGGTGAGGGAAGGAGAGGTTGTAATTACAAAGGTGCCGGTTGGTACCACTGCAATGTTGGTCGTGTTGGTGATTTTAGTGATTGCATTTGGTGTCTATCCACAGGGCATGTTGAACTTAACACTAATAAAATAAATTGGAGCAATGAGTTTAAAATAGCGAAGTATAAGTTTCACACAACGAGACGAAGCAAACAACGAGACAAGAAATTTAATGTTGTTGTCTTTGTTCCCTTAGTGTGAATTATTCGCTGTGAGAAATAAAGAAACTATGAACATAATTATTCTTTCGGCAATTTTGGGTGTAGTGATGATGTTTAGCAGTGTACTGGTAAAAAGCAAGGCTGCGTTTAAACACATTGCTGCTGTTGGCCTTTTGATACTGTTGGCATTCAATATTGCAGAAAGCCACGGATTTAGGTTGTTTGAATTTGATGCTACTAACTTCTTGCATTTTGAAAAATATGGTTTGTTGTTCAACTCTGTTTGCCTGTTTTGTACACTTATATATGTGTTGCTTAGCGGCAGCGATATTGAACGGGTAGGGAACAATCCTGCGGAATCTTTTGCATTGATATTTTTTGTTCTTTGCGGGTTGGGGGTTTTGACATCATACACCAACATGCTAATGCTTTTTATAGGCATTGAAATATTGTCTATTCCGCTTTATATATTGACGGGTAGTGACAAGAAAAATCTTAAGGGAAATGAAGCTTCGCTGAAATATTTTTTGATGGGCTCTTTTTCAACCGGCATTTTGCTAATGGGTATTGCAATGCTTTACGGAACCGGTGGTACTTTTATGATTGAGAAAAGTGCAACTCAAATGTTGAGCTACCTGGAAGCTCTTGGAATGTTGTTGGTGTTCATTGCTTTATCGTTTAAAGTCTCTGCTGCTCCATTTCACTTCTGGACGCCTGATGTGTACGATGGGGCACCGCCGGTGTTCACTTCGTTTATGGCTACGATTGCCAAGGTTGCCGGCTTTGCAGCTTTTCTTCGTTTATTTGAAATAAGGTATGGATCTATGGGCAGTCAGGTAGAAAGACTGCTTGCAGTTGTAATATTTTTAACTCTTGCATTTGGTAACCTGACAGCAGTGTTTCAGCAAAGTGTTAAGCGTATGCTTGCTTATAGTAGCATAGCGCAGGCTGGTTTTATGTTATTTGCTTTGTTCGGATTAAACGATATGGCTAAGGAAGGTTTGTTGTTGTATGCTGCAGCTTACTCTTTGGCTACTATAGGCATATTTGCAGTGCTTACGAGAATGGAAGATATGAGTGTAGATGGCTTTAACGGCCTTGCAAAAACACAACCGCTGCTTGCCGGAGTGTTGGTTATTTTCTTTTTGTCGCTAGCCGGTATTCCGCTGACCGGTGGTTTTTTTGCAAAATACTTCATGTTGGCTTCTGTGGTAAAAACGGGTCATTACCTTGGATTGGTGATTGTAGGCGTATTATTTGCTGCGGTGAGTGTTTACTACTATTTCAAGGTAATTCAGGCAATGTATTTTAAAGACGGCACTGCAGCATTGGCAATTCCTGTTTCTTCTACTTTTAAATATTTACTGGTGGCTGTAGCATTATTGATTGTAGTGCTTGGAGTGTGGCCGGGTGCATTGCTTAGCATGTTTTATTTTTAGAATTAGAAGGGTAACTTCTTTTCCAAAGGCTTATATTTTTTAACCAGCTTTTGGTTCAATACTTATCATCATTGTGTTTTCAGAATTCTGACTTTCGGGACTCACTTGTGTCGTGGCTAATGCTATTGAGCTTTTTTACACAAATGAAAATAGAATCATAATGAGATTGCTTCCCCTGTTTTCTTCCTTATTTTAGTATTCCTTCATTTATTGTATTGGTGATTCTTAAAGGATAATTTACTTTTTTGTCTATTCCGTACAAACTACCTTTAGCATTCTGAAACCAACATTATGAAAAAACTATTCTATATTTTACCATTTGTCTTGCTTGCCTCATTTACCCCTAAGAAATCTGCAAAATCTAAATATTCAACCGAGGGTAAAAAGGTAACAGTATTTACTACTGCTGATAAAACTGATTTGCGCATCAGCAATGCAGGATCATTATCCTTTACCCATGTTGGTCAACCAATGGAAACGGATGTTTGCGTTTTTGTTGATCCCAACAAAACCTTTCAAACTATGGTTGGTATTGGAGGTGCATTAACAGATGCCTCTGCAGAGGTGTTTGCCAAGCTGGACAAAACAAAGCAACAGGAGTTCTTGAAAGCATACTTTGATCCCAAAGATGGCATTGGCTATACCCTCGCCAGAACGAGCATTCACAGTTGTGACTTTTCAAGTGGCAGTTATACTTATGTAGATGAGAAAGATGAATCGCTGAAATCATTTAGTGTAAAGCATGATAAACAATACCGTATTCCTTTTATCAAACAAGCCATAGCCGCTGCAGGAGGCAAGCTAACTATGTTTGTAAGCCCATGGAGTCCACCGGGATGGATGAAAGACAACAATGAAATGCTGCATGGTGGCAAGTTGTTGGCTAAGTATAGGCAATCGTGGGCCAACTATTATGTAAAGTTTATAAACGCTTATGAAAAAGATGGAATACCTATTTGGGGGCTAACCATGCAAAATGAACCTATGGCAAAACAAACCTGGGAATCGTGTATGTACACTGCTGAAGATGAACGTGATTTCATTAAACAATATCTTGGACCAACGCTACAAAAAGCTGGAATGGCTAACAGGAAGCTGATAGCATGGGACCACAACCGCGACCTTGTTTATCAGCGGGCAAGCACGTTGTTAGCTGATGCTGATGCTGCTAAATTTATATGGGGCATTGGCTACCATTGGTACGAAACATGGACTGGTAGCAGTATGTTGTTTGACAATCTTCGTAGGGTAAAGGAAGCCTATCCTGATAAGCAACTATTTTTTACCGAAGGTTGTTTGGAAAAGATGGACTTTGATAAAATTGGTAAGTGGGAGCCGGGGGAAAAATATGGTCATTCAATGGTAAATGATTTCAACTGTGGCACTGCTGGCTGGACAGATTGGAACATATTACTGGATGAAAAGGGCGGACCAAATCACGTTGGTAATTTTTGTTATGCACCTGTAATTGCCGATACAAGAGACGGTTCCCTTCATTATACTAGCAGTTACTATTACATTGGTCATTTTTCTAAGTTTATAAGGCCTGGTGCAAAGCGTATTATAACATCTACAAACAGGGATAAATTGCAAACTACTGCATTTGTAAACCCTGATGGAAAAATAGCCGTGGTTGTATTAAATACGAGTAATGATGCGTTGGATTATACCTTGTGGATTGATGGCAAAGGTGCTAAAACAAAGAGCTTGGCTCATTCTATCAGTACCTTGGTTATTGATTAATACTCTTAGTTTTTGATAGCAGGTCTGATTTTTATTTCGATTTCCTAATCCAATATTTTATAAAAAGTTAGTCATAAATCACAATGATAATTTTAGCTATTGTTTTCTTGCTTGTTCTTTTTGTGCTGTTATTTATGAGTCAGTCAAAATTTGGCAAAAAGCCTGCTGGTGCTACCCTTAATAGAATGAAGCTTTCTAATAACTTTGGTAAAGGGATGTTTCAAAACAAAAATTTTACACCACAATTAACGGATGGTGCTACTTACTATTCTGTAATGAAAAAATTCTTTTTTCAACGAAGTAAGCGTCTAAAACCAAAAGGCCTGATACCAAGTCATAGGACTGATTTGTATGCAATACCCATTGACAAAAATGTTTTGGTTTGGTTTGGGCACTCTTATTATTTCATTCAGGCAAGTGGAAAGAGAATTTTGGTTGACCCTGTATTTAGTGGTGCAGCTTCACCCATAAAATCTACTGCTAAAAGTTTCCCCGGAAGTGATGTCTATTCAACGGAGGACTTCCCACAAATTGATTATCTGTTTCTTAGTCATGACCATTGGGATCATCTGGATTATGAATCAGTAAAAGCACTGATACCAAAAGTGGGCAAGGTTATTTGTGGTTTAGGTGTAGGCGAACATTTGAAACATTGGGGTTACAACCCTGATGTAATATTTGAAAATGATTGGGATCAGCACATTGTTCTTGACAAAGGCTTTGAGGTGAATACCGTAGCCTCAAGACATTTTTCAGGCCGTGGTTTTAAAAGAAATCAATCGTTGTGGCTTTCTTTTGCTTTTACTACACCAGCCTTCAAAATATTTATTGGGGGTGACAGCGGCTACGATACCCATTTTGCCAAAGCGGGAAAAGATTTTGGACCTTTTGATTTGGTCATATTAGAATGCGGTCAGTATGACAAAAGCTGGAAACACATTCACATGCTACCTAATGAAATATTGCAAGCCGCAAAAGACCTTGGCGCCCAACGAGTGCTACCGGTACATTGGGGTAAATTTGCACTTGCAAATCATGATTGGGATACACCAATAATTGAACTGACGAAGCTTAATGCAATGGATCAAATACCATTGTTGACACCTAAGATAGGTGAGGTAATAATTCTTGATGATTCTGAACAAGTGTTTTCTAAATGGTGGGAGGAAGTAGAAAAATAGAAATTGTCAACTGTTTTGATATTTTGTAAGGTCGTTCTAAAATTCTTTATAAATTTCATTGGGTTTTAAGTACCTTTTTTGCATTTCTAATTAATTAGCATCTTTACTAACATCATTATTCAAAATTAAAAAACCCAACATGAAAATTGTAAATCTTGTGCTTACTTATTTGGTTGCAGCACTATTCGTAATTTTAGGTGCAGGAAATTATTTTTTCCACTTTATTCCAAATCCCTCAATGACTGAGCCGTCTGCCTCATGGATAGGAACAATGCATACAACGCATTATTTATTGGTTGTAAAGATTCTTGAGTTAATTGGTGGACTTTTGTTGGGTTTAAACATTAAAAGAGCTTTAGGTTGGGCTATATTGCTTCCTATAATTGTAAATATTGCAATGTTTGAAGTATTCATTGCCAAAACCCCGGGCATGGGCATTGTTTTGCTGCTTATCAATTTATATTTTATTCTCTATGTTTACAAGGATAAGTTTAAAGGGATATGGTCATAAAATCACTTTAAGGATCAACATAAAAAAAGACCTGCAAATACAGGTCTTTTTAAAAAATTATTTTAGATATATCCTATTCAACTTTAGAAACTTTCAAAATATTTGTTGGTAGATGAAGTTGTACAGGTGTGCTTCCTGTATTTACAACAATATCTCCTGACTTTAAGAAACCTCTTTTCTTGAGAATGGTAATTTGATCTTCTATAATAGCATCTAGTGTTTCTTCTTCGGTATAAAAAAATGCTCTTACTCCCCAACTTAGGCTTAACTGATTTATCAATGATTTTACTTTCGAAAAAATAAAAATTGGAGCCTTTGGTCTATAGCTGCTTAACATAAATCCAGTATATCCACTCTGAGTCATTCCAATAACTGCATCTGCATTTACATCTCTAGCCATTTTGCAGGCATTATAACAAACCGCATCGCTTAAGAAAGATGGGGAGTGTGGTTGTGGTTTCAGATCTTCTTCTCTGTTATAGCGGTACTCT
Source organism: Segetibacter sp. (assembly GCA_043736115.1). GTDB lineage: Bacteria > Bacteroidota > Bacteroidia > Chitinophagales > Chitinophagaceae > Segetibacter. The sequence goes on from JAYTDC010000108.1 coordinate 44,785, forward strand.
TTTTCTACTTCGTTTATAATTTTACACATAGTCTCAACCACTAATGCGGGATGCATTCCTGTTGCAGTTTCACCGCTAAGCATAACAGCATCAGCACCTTCTAGTACAGCATTGGCCACATCAGTTATTTCACTTCTGTTGGGTTTAGACCTGTCAATCATACTTTCCATCATTTGCGTAGCAACAATTACCGGTTTGGCTCTGTGAAGACATTTACGAATAATGTTTTTCTGAATCATCGGAACTTTTTCTACCGGTAATTCTACCCCCAGGTCTCCACGGGCAATCATAATGGCATCACTCTCTACTATTATATCTCTGATATTTGCAACAGCTTCAGGCTTTTCTATTTTAGCAATAATCTTGGTTTTGCTTTTTTTCTCATCTAGTTTACTTCTTAAAATTACAATGTCTTTCACATTTCTTACAAATGAAAGTGCTACCCAGTCAAGCTCTTGTTCTATAATGAATTCCAGATCCAATAAATCTTTATCAGTAAGTGCGGGCAAAGAAATTTTAGTATCAGGTAAATTAATTCCTTTTTTAGAAGATAAAATACCACCTAATATAACTTCCACCTTTACATCCCCATTGCGAAGTATATTTACCACTTTTACTTCCAGCTTGCCATCATCTATCATGATAACATTACCAAGCTTAACATCACCGGCAAGGTTGGGATAAGAAACATAAATCTTTTCGAGGGTTCCAACACATTTCTCATTGGTGAAAGTGAGTACATCTCCGGGAGTAATTAAAAGCGAATTATTTTCTATCTCACCAACCCGAAGCTTAGGACCTTGCAGATCTCCCAGTATTGCAATATTGTAATTTGGAAGTTCATTAATAGCCCTTATGTATTCAATGATTTTTATCTTGTCCTCATGTCCGCCATGGGAGAAATTTAGCCTGAAAACATTTACACCTACTCGTACAAGCTCAAGTAGTTTTTCATATGTATCGCATGCAGGGCCTACAGTTGCAACTATCTTTGTGCGATGATCCAAATGATCTAATCCTATAGGGCGGTCAGTTTGCTTGTTCACGTATTGAGTGTTATGTTGGTACATTAAATGATGTTTAAAATTTCCTATTTATAAACGATTTGGCAATTCCTTTTGTTTTGATTTTAAAAATCATAACTCAACTTGCCAATATTTTTACAATTTTCATCCAGTTACTACTTATTTTTTGTTTGGCTTTTACTGCATGGTCTAGCGGGGTGTATTGCATTTTGTTGTTCATAATTCCAACCATTACATTGAATCTTCCTAACATTAAGCATTCTACAGCATGATACCCCATTCTGCTTGCAATAAGTCTATCCATACAGGTAGGCGATCCTCCACGTTGAATGTGGCCTAATATGCAAACTCTTGTATCTGTGTTGGGTAATCTTTCTTTAATTATTTTGGCTATTTCATTTGCTCCTCCAAATTCATCCCCTTCTGCAACAACCACAAGGTTTACCAATTTGCTTCTTTTTTCCTTTTCAAAAAGTGAACTGATCAATTCCTCAAGATTTGTTTTTGTTTCGGGGATTAAAATATTTTCTGCACCTGTAGCTATACCGCTGTGTAGGGCAATGTATCCGGCATCTCTGCCCATAACCTCTACAATAAAAAGCCTGTCATGGGCATCTGCAGTATCGCGTATTTTGTCAATAGCTTCCACAGCTGTATTTACAGCAGTGTCAAAACCTATGGTAAAATCTGTACCTGCAATGTCTTTATCAATTGTACCGGGAAGCCCGATACAGGGTATATCATATTCGTTGCTAAATATTTGAGCTCCTCGAAAACTTCCATCGCCACCAATTACCACCAAGCCGTCTATCCCCCTGTTTTTTAAATTTTGATAAGCTTTTTTTCTGCCCTCCGGATTCATGAAATCCCTGCTTCGTGCAGTTTTTAAAATTGTGCCTCCACGTTGTATGATGTTTGCAACACTTCGGCTTTCCATTCGTATTATATCATCATCTAGCATGCCACTGTAACCCCGCATTACACCATAAACTTCTAGCCCATGATAAATGCCTGTTCGGACTACAGCCCGTATTGCGGCGTTCATTCCAGGGCTATCTCCACCCGAGGTTAGAACACCAATTTTTGAAACTTTTGAAACCATATAAGCTGTAAGTTCTTTAAATTTAATTACAAATATAAAAAATCTATTGTGTATTTTATACACATCACAAATGTAGGGATTTGAAGTTAAAGAGAAACAAACTAGCTAATCTGTATATAAGGGTTATTGATATTGTCTTTAAATTAAGAGTAAATAAAATTTAATGGCGATTATAATTACTTTGTTTTTCAATTTTTTTAATTCAATTGTAATTAAACTAATTCTTCTAATTTCTTTCTATATCGTAACTTTTCATTCAAAACCTGAACATTATGAGGTCTCTATTCTTGCTATTTTGTAACATTTTAATATTTGTAGCCGGCAAATCACAAACACCCACATGGAGCAAACAAATATCTTGTATTGTCTATTCTCATTGTACAAGTTGTCATAATCCAAATGGCCTTGCACCATTTTCTTTGATTTCATATACAGATGCTTTTAATAAAAGATTTGGAATATTAAATGAAGTATCCACTAATAAAATGCCCCCTTATTTACCCAATGTAAATTATTCACATTTGGCAAATGCCAGGGTATTGACAGATGCTGAAAAAAATCTGATCAGCGATTGGGTAAATGGTGGAGCACCCGCAGGTGATACTTCAACAATTCTTCCTGCACCCGTTTATAACCAAACTCAGGTAATTGTTTCTCCTGACCTTACTGCACGAATACCAAACTTTACAGTACCAAATATAGGAGCCGATTTGTATCAGGCATTTGTTATTACCAACCCTACCCCTATAGCCAAATACATAACACAAGTTGAAGTATTGCCGGGAAATAGGAATATAGTTCACCACGTTTTGGTTTATCAGGATACATCTTATAAGCCTGTTGCCAATGATAGTGCTGCTGCCGGTCCGGGATATATTTCATTTGGAGGCATAGGCAGCCCTACAGCCAAATTGGTAGCAACATGGGTGCCGGGTTCAAATGTATATACTTTGCCTCAGGGAATGGGTATAAATTTAAATGCGGGGGCAAGGTTGGTTGTGCAAATTCATTATCCTGATGGTTCAGCAGGTCAAATGGATTCTACAAAAATAAATCTAAAGTTCTCATCAACCTCATTGAGAGATGTTACTATAGGACCGGTTCTTAATACATTTAATATGACGAATGGCCCATTGTTCATACCGGCAGATTCTTTTCGTACGTTTTACTCCCGATACGTTGTACCGGCTAATGTTACTATCATTTCTGTAGGACCTCATGCACACCTGATTTGTAAGAAGTTTGAAGTATATGCAAAACCTTTGGTGGGAGATACAATAAAACTCATTAAAATAGATGATTGGGATTTCCATTGGCAAGGGTCACATAATTTCCAAAAACCTATAAAAATACCTGCCGGTACGGTTTTACATGGTATGGCATATTATGATAACACAATAAATAATCCTGAAAATCCAAACAGTCCTCCTCAAAATGTAAGTCAGGGAGAAGCAACCACAGATGAAATGATGTTGATCTATTTTGCTTATCTGCCTTATCAGGCAGGCGATGAAAATATTATTATTGATACCTCCTCTCACACGTTACACTATCTTAATTGCGAACCTGAGCCCATTGGATTTCCAATATCATTGTTGTATTTTAATGCTAAAACTATAAACAACACTGCACAATTAAACTGGGCAACCGCACAAGAAAAAAACAGCAGTCATTTTGACATTGAGCGAAGTGTAGATGGTCAAAATTTTTATAAAATTGATAAAGTATTGGCAGCAAACAATAGTGACAAAACAAAAGAGTATGCTTATAAGGATTTGTATCCTGATGCAGCTGTTGTTTATTATCGGCTTAAGCAAGTGGATTTAGATGGAAGGTTTACATCTACACCTGTAAGGAAATTGAATTTTAAAGAAATAAAAGACTTTACAACTTTTCCCAATCCTGTAAACCGGGTGAGGTTTTAAATGTCAATGTAAAAAACTATAACAATGCTAAGGTTGAATTGATCAATTCTATAGGGCAAATAGTTTTGAATTGGAGTTCAAATAACAACAGCAATATCGCTATACCCATTAATGCCAAAATTCCGTCCGGACAGTATTTGTTAAGATTAATTGGTGAAAAGAGTATTACCACCAAAAAGATATTAATAAAATAAGAAGCTATAAATTCTTTTTTATAATATGAAAGACTCTAGCTATTGAGATGAATTGGTTTTGTATTTTTACAAAATGAAGAAGGTATTAATTACCGGAGCAAATGGCTTTTTAGGTCAGCACCTTTGTATTTTTTTGAAAGAAAATGGTTTTGAGGTTATAGCTACTGGCAAAGGAGAAAACAGATTGTTGGATCCGACCATTTGTTATGAAACAGTGGAATTAACCAATAGAAATGAAGTTGAGATTTTACTGAAAAAAATTCAACCTGATGTAATCATTCACAATGCTGCATTAAGCAAACCTGACGAATGCGAAAACAACCAACAACTTGCTATTGATGTAAATGTAAACTCCACTAAATATTTATTAGCTGCCCAAAAGTGTCATTTCATTTACTTATCAACTGATTTTGTTTTTGGTGAAAATGGCCCACATAGTGAGGATGAAAATAAAGGACCCTTAAACTTTTATGGCGAATCAAAATTACAATCTGAACAATTAGTTTTGAATAGTATGCATTTGGCCTCGGTTGTAAGACCCGTATTTATGTATGGAAAAACATGGGAGGGTATGAAACCAACATTTTTACATTGGGTAAAAAATAATCTTGAGCAAAAGAAACCAATAAAAGTTGTAAGCGATCAATGGCGGACTCCCACCTATGTAAAGGATGTTTGTAAAGGAATTCAATCAATAATAGAAAGAGAATCAGGAGGTATTTTTCATCTTGCAGGAAAGGAAATTTTATCGCCCTATGATATGGCCATATTTACAGCGAAGGTCCTGCAATTAGATAGTACTTTAATAGAAAAAGTTACCGCAGATACTTTTCCTGAACCAGTAAAAAGGGCCAAACGTTCAGGTTTGAAAATTGATAAGGCTAAAATTGAACTCGACTATAATCCAATTAGTTTTGAAGAAGGGGTAAGGAAAACATTTGAAATGGAATAATCAAAAATAAACGTTGTTTCTTTGTTTCCTTTGTCACTTTGTGTGCAACAAAAAAATATCATGAATCTAACGATACCAACCAAACTTGAAAATTATATCAACGGAAAACTTGAAGAACCGTTGACCAAAAAATATATTGACTGTATTAACCCCGCTACCGCAGAAGTATTTACACAAATCCCTGAAAGTAATGATCAGGATATAAATGAAGCTGTAGAAGTGGCAAAAAATGCTTTCCCAACTTGGTCAGTAACTCCAGTTGAAGATAGGTTTAAAATCCTCAATCGCATAGCTGATTTGATTGACGAAAACCTTGCCTCTCTTGCACTTGCTGAAACAACAGACAATGGTAAACCGCTTTGGTTAAGTACCAAAGTTGACATTCCCAGAGCTTCAGCAAACTTTCGATTTTTTGCAACAGCCATTATGCACTTTGCAAGTGAAAGCCATGCTATGGAAGACAAAGCAATCAACTATACTTTGCGCAAACCAATTGGTATTGTTGGTTGCATATCACCATGGAACTTGCCGCTGTATTTATTTACCTGGAAAATAGCCCCGGCATTAGCCGCCGGAAATTGCGTGGTTGCAAAGCCAAGTGAAGTGACACCAGTGACGGCTTATCTTTTATCCAAAATTTGCATAGAGGCCGGGCTGCCTGCAGGAGTGCTAAATATTGTTCATGGCACAGGACAGGATTGTGGCGAAGCAATAGTGCAGCACAAAGACATTAAGGCAATTTCATTTACCGGCAGTACACGTGCCGGCGAACGTATTGCTAGCATTGCCGCACCTAAGTTTAAAAAGCTATCGCTTGAACTTGGCGGCAAAAACCCCAACATTATTTTTGCTGATTGCGATTGGGATAAAATGATGCGGACTACCATTCAATCATCGTTTGCCAACCAGGGGCAAATATGTCTTTGCGGCTCACGGATTTTGGTTGAAGAAAGTATTTATGAGAAATTCAAAGCAGAATTTATTGAAAGAGTAAAAGCGCTTAAAGTTGGTGACCCAATGGATGATAAGACCAAGCAAGGAGCCGTTGTAAGCAAAATGCATTTTGACAAAGTGATGCATTGCATAGAGATTGCAAAGCAAGAAGGAGGAATAATATTATGCGGCGGGAATGCAGTAAAGATTGAAGGTCGTTGTTCAGATGGATACTTTATTGAACCCACTGTGATTGAGGGATTAGGGGCAAATTGTAAAACAAATATGGAGGAAATTTTTGGCCCTGTTGTCACGTTGCAATCTTTCAAAAGTGAAACCGAAGCGTTGCAACTGGCCAATGCCAGTAACTACGGTTTGGCAGCCACAATCTGGACACAGGATATTTCAAAAGCAAACCGTGTAGCAGCCAATATTGAAG
>JAYTDC010000109.1:0-8510 GCA_043736115.1 Segetibacter sp.
TTTGTAATGCTGTATATTAGTTTTTCCAAATTCCTTTTATTGGCTGCAATTGTATTTTTGATGCTAATTTAAAGAACTTAACTGTTATTCAATCACTCCGTAGTTTACCGGATGCACTGTGTCCCGCACTTCAGGCGGGAATCCTTCTTTTCATGTTGTATTGAAGTTACGCTACGCTTAAACTCAACAAGCAAAACGAACACTTACGCTAGCACGTTAAAATAGTTTAACAACAAATCTGGAACATTAACCAATACTATCTTACACCATCTTATTTATAATACCAAATGAGATGATTGTTTATTATGCCACCAGTTGAATCATCTCGAATTAATGTGCTATAAAAATTTTCTTCAATCGAATTAATAGGGTCTTGATATATACGATAGTAAAATGTTAGGCCATTCATTTTAGTTATATATTTTAAATCTATTGCTTTAATATATTTTCTTTTACTAATGTCATAAATATCAATTAGCCAAAAAACGGAAGTGTTTATTTTTTCTAAATTAGTCTTAAGTTGTAACAAATTCTCTAAACTCAAACTATCTAATCTTAATACACTATTTACATCTTGATTTGGAATTTCTTTATTTTCTAATTTTATCCATTCGCTTCTATTACTTTCATTGCTAGCTATATACTGAATACAAACCAAGTTATTTTTAGGGAACTCAATAACTTTAATATGATTTAGCTTAAAATAAGTATTAAGCTTTTCAAATGCATTTTTATTAATTAGAAAATTTCTAATTATTTCATTTTCAATATTTTTTTTCTCTATTTTTATTTGTTCCGGTTGCTCTCCACAGCTATATAACAACACAAATAATATTAGTAGTATATATATGGGCTTTATTATCATTTTCCTTAAATTAAAATCATATTTAGTGGCTTTATTTTACTTGAGTAGGATCTATACACAAACAATCATTCCAACCTTCGGTACTCCACCTGTATTGTTGAATTAATTCACCATGTAAGGGATGTGTTCCATAAGAAGTTATTCCCAAAATAAGCTTAATTTTATCCCATGTACCAAAAGGTATATTGTAACCATGAGTTTTTAATTCTAAGGCACCCGCCACCCTTTGAAAACCATCATAACTCGGCGTACCAACATAATTGCCCACCCAACCTGCGAAATAATTACCAATTTCTTCAGCAGAAACGTATACACCATTAAACATTCTCCCAATACCTGTATTATTCGGCTGATCCTGAAGTGATAAAGATTGTCCGCCCTCTACAGCCTTCGCAACTCCTAATGCTCCATCTGTTTGCATTATTCGTTCCGCTTCAAGTCTTTTTGCGGAAAGTTCTCCATCCCAACTCTCATCAAAATTGATTTTATATGGTTTACCGGAACTACTTGTGGACTCCCTTTTACCTTTTCCATTTGGATGTGAGGCAAGAAATGAGTCCCAATATTTAGTTTCACCCATCTTTGTTACTGTATTACCATCGTGTTTGTAAACACCCAAGTCTCCATCATTATAGACCCCTGTTACATAACCATTCTTATCTGTATGAGTTGATGCAATATAATGCTGCTCAACCCTATATACAAAATTTCGATTATTGTTCTGATTTCGATCTGGATCCTGATTAATTGGAGCAACATCCATCCCATTTGGGTCTATGGTGTTTATTGGGTTATTTAAGCAATAATTATACGAAGAAAAAGAAGTGTAATTGTCTGCCATTGGGTCAATAGTATGCCACCTCCCAATCTGTCCATCATACATCCGTGCTCCATAATCTAACCATTCTAACCCGCTACCATCACTAAACTCCTCTCTTTGCTCCTCTTTACCATTATACTTATATCTATTATCAACACCACCCGCCGCTTTTGAACTAATTCCCGCCATCGTCAACCCGAATGGGTAATAGTGCGTTTCTTCCACCAACGGCCCTTTGGTATGTATCACCTGTAAGTTATCAAAATAAACTTTAGTCCTATCGGTTTCGTTGCTGCAAAAAACATAAAGATAACCATTCTTTAAAATGCTTACGGGAATATTATGTGGTTTTATGACTCCAATACCTACCTCGTCAAATCCTGAACTACCTGCCACTACCTTAAATTGTTCGTCGAACAATATCCAACTTACAAAAGCCCTGATGCCTGGTGCAGCCGGTTCTTGTGTACTGATCCAGTTGTACAAAGTCCCGGGTGATGTAGAGGTAGTGTTAAGGTTGTTAAAGACTGCATTTGCTGTAGGGCCGTGATTTGTAAGTATAGCTTTGCTGCCGGTAAACTGTAGTATAAAATCCTGAAACAATTGTGTAATGGGATATCCGTTATCAGCATCAGTAGCTTCTTGCTGCGATACAAATGATCTGCCAAAAATATTGACATTGTCACCTGCCATTACTCTAATTACAGTACTTAATCCTGTTTTAGGTACTCCATCGCCACCCAATCTAAATATTTTCAGGCTCTCGTCATTTACATTGCTGTTTGGGTTGTTGTTATAAGGCGGGTTGCCGTTGTTGTTGGGGTAGGTGCCCACTACCAATCGCATTTGCACCTAAAAGTATCTCCTATTCCTGAAACAATATTTACCCCAACAATTCCTATTTCATTAATAACAATAGCTGATATATACCCAGCATCGTCTGTCTTTTCCGGTATAATATTAAACATCATTGCATTTTTATTTTTTTCGCTTATTATATCTTTAGGTAAGGATGTATCTTGCTTAATAGTCATATAACCATTAAAAATGCCATCTAATTTGGGTTGAATTACTGACTTGAATTTCTTTTCTTTTTTAGAAATAGTTAAAAATGGCACTTCTTTATAACTTTTTCCATTACACAAAAAAATTGTATCCCTTTTGATTCGTATGAGGCCTGCAATTTTGGTTGAGTCGTAACCAAAAATAAATTTTCTATATTTTTTTTCCCCAATCCTTACTTGCATTTTTGATATACCCACATAAAAATTCAAATCGTAAATTTTACCCCTAAAATTCATTGATTTGCCACATGAAAATTTTAGCGTTCCAGATGATGAACCATCCCATTTGGCAATCTGCTGACTATACACTTGTTTTGAGCACAAACTAATAAGCAGAAACATATAAAAAAGTATTTTATTCATATTTTACTATTTTAGTTAACTATTTTTTCAGTTTTTATCCTTGCTAGGCATAGGTTTAGGCTCTACCCACGGAGGTGTTACGCTACCGGGAAATTCATAAAGTTTGATATTTGGATTATCTTTTTTTATATCAAAATCAATTTTTCGGCCAAAACCAAAATAATCTGGGGCTACTCCATCTTCCCCTCTAACTTGGTTCATTTGCATCCTTAAATAATATGCAAAAGTTCCTGGTTTTATATATTGTGATTCAGCATATCGATCCTTATCAATTGAATAATATTCCCCTGCCTGTTCATGCTCTTTCACTGGATTATCTAAAAAACAATCAATATGTTCTCCAACTTCATGAGTTATAATTTCCCCAGTTGTATATTTGTCATTTGAATTCAAACTTTTTTCATCCATAGTTATTAATGAAATTTCTCTCCCTTCGGATCGTTTCACATTAATCTTATCAAATTCCCTAAAGTCGGAATGGTTTACATTTAATGTATTGCCAATAACTACAATGTCTTTAGCATTACTATTTTTTATATTTGCCCGAGTTACGGCATCTGCATGTGTTGATGTTATAGAATTTATACCAATATAAATATCATGAGTAGTACTTTTAGAATACTTATTCCAAAGGTCAGAACCTAACTGAGTTCTTACTGCAGTTCTTATTCCATTTCCTAGTTTTTTATTGCTATTAACATTAGTGACAGTGCCATTATTGACAAAATAGATTTTTTTCCCATCAGGATCTATTGCGATTGTAGGCCTGTTTAACACGTATGTATATGGTGATGAATAATTGTATTTACTTGCTAATTCATCTAACACCATCCACCTCCCAATCTGCGCATCATACATCCTAGCCCCATAATCCAACCACTCTAACCCGCTTCCATCACTAAATTCATTTCTTTGTTCTTCTTTGCCGTTATACTTATACCTGTTATCAACACCACCCGCCGCTTTAGAACTTATCCCCGCCATTGTCAACCCGAAGGGATAATAATCCCTTTTCAGGCACTCCTTTACCAGCAAGGTTTTCAAAGAACTTTTGAATGCTGAAATTAAGCACAATATGCCAATTTTGTGCTCAATTCAAGTGTATTTAATTTTAAACAAACCCACCATGAAAAAGATTCTACGAAAAAAAGAAATGCCCTTTTTTGAATTGTACGCCCGTTTTATCAGGGACAGTAAGTCGGGCCGCCGCCTGCAACCCAATGGCAAAAAATTAGCTGCCGGAACAATAGTCGCCTACGTTTGCAACCTAAAACTACTGAAAAAGTTTTGCAACGATACCGGTTTTGAATTAAGGTTTAGGTCCATTAAGCATTTGACACAGCGGGAAATGAAAGTTGAGAAAAACTATTGGATTCGTTTCTACAAACAACTGACAGATTATTGTTACAAAAATTGTGGCTTTTTTGACAATTATGTAGGCCAAAACATAAAAATAATAAAAGTGTTTTGGGGTTATTGCAATAAACACTTGCTGCTCAACATTGGTGATTTTCACCAACATTTTTATGTAACAAAAGAAGATATACCTGTCATTACATTGTTGCCTGAAGAACTCAATTTCCTCATTTACAACAAAGCCTTTCAGGCATCGCTGACAGGCAAGTTGCAACAGGTCAAAGATGTATTTGTCTTTGGCTGCACCGTGGCACTCCGCTTTTCCGATTTAATGGCACTAAAGCAGACCAACATCAGGGTTGTAGAAAACAAATGGTACCTGCAAGTCCGTTCACAAAAAACAGGTACAGACACACAAATGTGTTTACCCGACTATGCCATAAATGTGCTGACAAAATATGCTACACAAAAGAAAGGCTTTTTATTACCCCGCTTCAATGATGTAAACCTCAATCTCTATGTAAAGCAACTGATAAAACTTGCCGGATTTGCACATCCCCAGTGCAAAACAAGGAATAAGCGAGGCGTACCAAAAGAAATTTTAAAACACGAAAGCGATAAACATATTTCCTATGACTTTTGCGACTTGGTAACCACACACACCATGCGTAGAACAGCCATCACCACCATGCTTTGCCTCGGCATGCCCGAACACCTCGTAAGAAAAATAAGCGGCCACACCCCCATGAGCAAATCTTTCTTTAGGTATGTAGCATTAGCGCAGTCATACCAGGATAAAGAAACAGCTATGGTCTTTGATAAATTGAAAGGCAAAACCTTCTCCGATCCGCCTTTTTTTTCATAACATCACTTCCTCACACAATCCCCCCAGTTCCCGCCTCCCCAAAAAAATCCCCCATAAGTCCCTACCATTCGTGTAGTCTCCCGAAAAAAAATCGGGATAAGCTGTGTTCCATATTCTAATTCTGCCAACCCACAATCCCACAAAGACTTTTCGGATTAGCTACCAACTTTGCAAAGGTTTTCAAATACTACATGATAGGCAATCGCTCCATCCTCCAGTTGTTGCGTTAGGACTATTATTCTCTTGGGCCCTGCCCTGCTAGCGTAAATGTTCCTTGGGCTATAGTTGAAGTTTGAGCGAAGCGTAACTTCAATACAACATGAAAAGCAGGATTCCCACCTGAAGTGCGGGACACGGTGCATCCGGTAAACTAAGGAGTGATTGAATATCAGTAAAGTTCTTTCAAATCAGTCTCAAAAAAATAATGGCATTACCTACTGGTTTGGAAACCTTTGTGGTTGAATTTTTATCAGTCTGTTACTACCTTAGAATAAGCAAAAAGTCATTGGTCTTGTGTCTGGTAAAGCGAGTTTAAAAACCAGCATTTAAATAAAAAAAACGCCATCCAAAGACAGCGTTTCATTTTTATTTGTTCTTTTTATTGTGAGTTATATTCTTTTCTGAATGTAGTTCTTGCCATAATTGTTATCCCAATATTCTGCTCCGTTTACTTTGTAACGAATAGCATATTTAACTGTAGTAGCAGCAACGGGTAAAGTGACCAAAACAGACCATTTTTCAAAATTCTTTGATGAAGGATTGAGTGAATAATTCGAACCTCCAAATCCATAAGTGTTTGCATAATTGAAATTGGCATAACTAACAGTTTGCCAATCATTAGTGGTGTAAACCAATGATACCTCTTTGGCATAGGCTATGTTTCTGATGTCAGCATAAACCCTTAAAATATTGTTAGTGGTAGCAGCCGTAAAATTGCTGTGGTAGGTATCTGCACTTACATTTAAACCATCCTGCATAAACATTCCGTCTGTAACTAACGGGTTAGAAATGCTGTAATTTTTTCCATAATTATTATCCCAATAAACCTGGCCGTTTACTGCATATTTTATTACAAATTCATCGCTAAAACCTACGCTGGCAAAGGTTGCAGCAGCAGGTGTACCAACACCATAATTTAATTCCCATCCCCAAATCTCTGATTTGGTATTTGTAGAACTTATTTTCTTTAACGGGAAATTTCTCCAGGAGCCATCTGACATTTTGTGGTGAACAATCACCGACTTGCTATAAGGAATGCTATCAACTTCTACATAAAAAGCTTTTTCACGTATGTATGAACTGGCATAATAAGTAGCAACAGTTCTTGCTTTTAATAATTTTACCTTTTCAGTTCCAGTTAATTTTTGACCTGTTATATTAGTTGAAGATTGTACAATTTCATCGTTTTTATAAGTTTGTTTGTCAATCTCTTTTGTGCAAGATGTAAGGGATAATAAAAGTAAAACGCCGGCAAGAATTTTTCTCATAAATAAATAGTTTTTGCAAAAATAGAAATTAATGTGTAAAAATTACACATTAATTTCTATTTTTTTCTTGTCCTGTTGTGGCAAACTCATTAAGTTAAGCACCAAAGGTGCTTCGTGTTTATAGAAACAGTGATTTTTAGGCGACAAGGCTCCGGAGGTGCCCTGTGTTTTACGCAACTCTTACGGAGTTGAAGAAGCTTTTGGGTTTGACTGACTATAAACACGGCGCTCCTAAGGAGCGCTAATCCTTAACTTAATGACATTGCCTGCCGGGGCCTTCTTTCTTAGCCTTGTGAGTTAGCGAAGGAACCCCGGCTCGGGTAACTGCTATCAAGAAAATTCTCCAATATGAATTAATAAAATACCATCTAATTTGTTTTTTACATAAAATCTGGCGCTAGTGTACTCATGATCTTTCCAATGCTCCACTAACTTCCATTTACCTCTAACAGCATTTAGATGTCTTATTTTTGCGATTAATTGCAATTTTTGGAAACAGCGCAGGGTCCCTTGCAGGAGACCCCACGCGGACAAGCCTGGCGCTATTGTACTCATAATCTTCCCAATGCTCCACTAACTTTCCTGCCCGAATGGTCGTTCATGGGGGCATTTGCCACTAGCAGCATTTAGATGTAGGTAAACTATTTTATAAAAGGGTATATTGTAATCAGTTTATTGACTGATAATCTTTATACTGTAACTCTTCCTCCGGCAATATTCCCTTACTTTTAAGTTGCAAAAACACCCACCATGCAAAAACTCATATACCTGCTTATTTGTTCAACGTTTCAGTATGGTGCTATTGCCCAAACTATTATCCCCTGCTAGCGTAAGTGTTCCTTGGGCTTGTTGAAGTTTAAGCGTAGCGTAACTTCAATACAACATGAAAACCAGGTCTCCCGACTGAAGTGCAGGACACGGTGCGACCGGTAAACTACGGAGAGATTGAATAACGGTTAAGTTCTTTAATTTAGCATCAAAAATACAATGGCAACCCGCTAACACTTCAGCAGATAATATTTGAATAATAAAAAACCACCCTTGTTTTTTTAGCGTACTTAAAAAAAAATTTATGCTAAGAAGAACCTTCCACCTCATTATCGCAACTTTTATTGCGGTAAGTTTTTTACAATCATGTACTAAAAATGATGACATCATTGAAACTCCGTTTACAAAACCGGATATAATATTTTTTGGACTTGGCAGTAATAATCAGTTAATTAAGTATAATGCTAATGCATCAGAAACAGCTATTGCTACCAACATCATTACCGGTATTCCGGTAGGTGAAAAAATAATAGCTATTGATTTCAGGCCTGCTACAGGACAATTATATGGCTTGTGCAATAGTAGCAGGTTATATGTCATTAATCAGGAAACCGGAGCAGCATTTGCTTTAGGAACCACATCGTTTACACCTGCCATTAGCGGCTCTATTGTTGGATTCGATTTTAATCCTACGGTTGATCGTATACGAATGGTTACTGCAAACGGGCAAAACTTGCGCTTAAATCCTGAAACAGGTACTGTTGCTGCTACAGATTTACCGCTTAACCCCGGAACCCCTATGATAGCTGCGGCTGCATATAGTAATAATACCAATTTGAAATTCATAGCAGACCAATTTTTTGGTTTGCTTTTTTTTATTTACATTTGGTCTTTTATATAATTCAATATGTCAAATTCATTA
>JAYTDC010000110.1:0-12599 GCA_043736115.1 Segetibacter sp.
TTGTATTGTTCCTCGGCCTCTTTCGCCTTTTCAAAATTGAGTACCACCCCATTTATACAATAACGAAGACCGGTAGGTTTAGGACCATCTTCAAAAACATGACCTAAATGTGCTTTGCATCGGCCACATTGCACCTCTGTGCGTTTCATTCCAAATGTATTGTCAGGAGTGTAGATGATAGAACTTTTACTGATAGGTTGGTAAAAACTTGGCCAACCACATCCGCTTTCAAATTTGGTATCGCTTTGAAACAGTGGATTTCCACAGGCCCCACAATAATAGGTGCCTATTTCTTCCAAATGTTCAAATGCACTTGTGCCAGGTCTTTCTGTACCCTTTTGGCGTGCAATATGATATTGTTCAGGGGTTAATATTTTTTTCCATTCTTCATCGGTCAACACAACCTTTTCTGTATTTGTAGTTGAATAAACAGGATTTTTTTCATTTTGCATAGCCTTAATTTCAATTATTTGTTTAGGTTCAATTTTGTTTTAAAATTACTTGAAATATTATGCCATCAGCAAAAATTTTTAGTTGCTTATAGCTTAAAAAGAATAAATCAGGTAAAATTAATTACATTATAAAAAAATAAATTAAATAAAAAATCATTGTTTGGAAGTAAATGTTAAAGGATATTTAATGGCCAACACTTATATTTGCCCTTCATATATGGCAAATCCGTTAATGTTTAATATTATTTTATTTGGAGCTCCGGGCAGTGGCAAAGGAACCCAAAGCGAAAGACTTATTGAAAAATATGGATTCAAACATTTATCTACAGGTGATTTACTAAGACAGGAAATTGCTAAAAATACGCCGTTGGGCCTAGAAGCTAAAAGCCTGATGGATAAAGGCCAATTAGTTCCCGATGAAGTGGTGATAGGTATGATTAGCACCTGTGTAGATACTCATCCGCATGTTAATGGTTTTTTGTTCGATGGATTTCCAAGAACTGAAGCGCAATCTGAAGCACTTGACAAATTACTTAAACTTAAGAATTCTGAAATTGGAGTTGTATTAGCGTTAGATGTAAGTGAACAAGAATTGGTTAAAAGGTTATTAAACAGAGGTATAACAAGTGGCCGAAGCGATGATAACAATGAAGAGGTGATAAGAGCAAGAATAGTAGAATATCATAAAAAAACATCAGCAGTAGCTGATTATTATTCAAAATTCAACAAAGTGGTTAGGGTACCTGGCGAAGGAACCGTAAATGAAATATTTGATAGTCTTTGTGAAGAAATAGACAAAAGGAAAAATTAATCCAGACAATCCAATACCGACTGCACTGCCTTCCCCACCGGGAAGGTTTTTTTATTTCATAATTTTAAAGTTAAAATACCTCGGAAGGTAAAATGATTTTAAATTTACAAAACATTACAATAATCCATTCATAAAAAGAAGTATACAACACCCCTCATAATTGCTTCATCCCTTAAACTGAAAACGATATGATGCTTGAAATTAAAGAAGGCCATGTAAAAGTTGAAAAAGAGCATGGTATAACCACCATTGAATTTTATCATCCGCAAAGCAACTCTCTCCCCGGACAATTATTGGAAAGCCTTGCCCAAACTATACATAGCGAAGGCGTAAATGCTGATACCAAAGTAATTATACTAAGATCTGCCGGTGAAAAAGTATTCTGCTCGGGTGCTTCCTTCGATGAGTTACAGGCTATACAAAACGAAAATGAAGGCCTGTCTTTTTTTAGTGGATTTGCCAAGGTAATTAATGCAATGCGTAAAGCGCCGCAATTTATAATTGCAAGAATTCAAGGCAAGTGTATAGGCGGTGGGGTGGGTATAGCTGCAGCTGCAGACTATGCAATAGCGGTAGAAGGTGCAGACATTAAACTAAGTGAATTGGCTGTTGGTATAGGCCCGTTTGTGGTAGGACCCGCTGTAGAAAGAAAAATAGGGTTAACACCTTTCTCTCACCTTACAATAGATGCGTCAATGTGGCGCTCATCTGATTGGGCAAAACGAAAAGGTTTGTTTGCCGAATTGCATCCTGAAATACAGGGTATGGACGAATCAATTGAGCGGTTATCATTTACCCTTAGTCATAGTAATCCCGAAGCTATGAGAGAATTAAAAAAGATTTTCTGGAAAGGAACCGAGCATTGGGATGAATTGCTAAAAGAAAGAGCTGCCATAAGCGGTAGATTGATATTGAGCGATTACAGCAAAAGTTTTATTGAGAAATTTAAAAGTAAAACCAAGGTTGCTAATTAGATTTAATTAACAGGAGTAAATGAACGCATCCAATATTAGACTTTATCAATGCTTACTATCCAACACGTTACACAACCAACTTCTGCATTACAGGACGTAAAGGATTTGTTTCAGCAATATCTATCGGAACTTAACGAAGATTTATGCTTTCAGCAGTGGGACGAGGAAATGGACAATCCGCTTTATAAATATGGGCCACCACAGGGCAGCCTGGTTTTAGCATATTGGAACAATATACCTGCAGGCTGTATAGCGCTTCAATCACTAAAAGAAGAGGGTGTTTGCGAAATGAAAAGAATGTATGTACTACCCGATTACAGAAAGCATGGTATTGGCGATCAATTGGTTCAAATCATACTAGAGGATGCTGTAAAGCTTGGATATAGCAAAATGGTTTTGGACACACTTACCCGTTTAGAGTCTGCAATTAGATTATACGAAAGACATGGTTTTGTAAACACATCAGCATATTATGCTAATCCCTTGCCCAATGTAGTTTATATGGAGAAAGTATTAATTTAGAATTGTAGAGAATTGAAAACTGTTACAACTTTTCATACAAAGCCCTCAGCTTTTCTCTTGTCATTATTTTTTCCCAATCAGCTCCAAGTGCATTTTCCCAAAGTGGTTTCATTCCAAGACTTACATCCATCATTTTATTAAAATCGTCTTCGGTCAGGTTGCTGCAAATGCCTTGTGGTATTTCCACTCCGTTTTTTTCTACCATTTTTTTGAACTCTACAGTACCTTCAGGGTAATATTCCTGTAAGTGGTTCATAACTATACAGTTTCCAACACCATGTTTTGTACCTAATAAAAAACTTAATCCATAGCTTACTGCATGGGCAACACCCACCTGACTATAAGCTATACTCATGCCGCCTGCATAGCTTGCCATCATTAGTTTATCATCGCTTTCTTCATTCCATGTGGTTTTCTCCAAAAATATTTCGCGGCATAGCTCCAATGCTTTTTCACCATAACTTTTGCTGAACTCATTTAAAAATGTTCCCTGCAGGCTTTCTATACAATGTATGTAACAGTCCATACCCGTGTAAAAGCGTTGATTAACAGGCGCATTAGCAGTTAATTCAGGATCAAGTACAATTTGGTTAAAAGGAGTAAAATCGCTGTTCATACCCAACTTTCTGGTAGGGCCTGTAAGCACAGTTGTCCGTGAAACTTCTGCACCTGTACCGCTCAATGTTGGTATACCTGCTTTATATACTCCGGCCTGTTTTACAAGGTCCCAACCCTGATAGTCGGCAGATGAACCGGGGTTGGTCATCATTAGGCTTACGGCTTTAGCTAAATCCATAGTAGAACCGCCGCCAATGCCAATTACACCACTCACCATGCCAAATGTGTCCTTTAGTTCAGCAGCTATTTTATCTACATATTTTGTTTTGGGTTCGTCAGTTACATTTACAAAAAGTATTTTGTCTTTACCTTCTGCGGGAATTCTGTTTATGAGCGATTTGCTTTGAGCAGTTTCATTTTCAAAAAAATGATCAACCAGAAAAACTATCGGCAGGTCAGCTTTTCTGTGTGGTTGTAGTATTTCTCCCAGTTGGTTAAAACTTCCTCTGCCGTACACCACATAATCCACCATCTTAAAGTTGCGAAACTTACTCATAATCTGCTACATTTTTAAGGCACGAAATTATAGCAATTGTGAATAGTGTTTTACTTGAAGCTACTTATTCACTTTTTATTTTTTTTCGCATCAACAAACACAATTTTATTGTCTGTATAAGCATTATAAATAACTATGGCTTTAGGTTGGAAAACTGAATATGAGAAAAGGCTACCCGTAGCCGGCTTGAGCAATTGGGAAATATTTACCCTTGCAGGAAAGGCTTGTGCAGAATTGGAATGGGAATATCTGGTTGTTGATGAAAATTTGTTTACCGCAACAACACCCGTTCATTGGACTTTAAGCGAAGAAATCATTACGATTCGCCGGGAGGGAGAAGAGATTATTTTTAAAAGTCAGGGCGAAAGCCTGGAGCTTTATGAAGGTGGCCGCAACAAAAAAAATATAGACGAATTTTTATTGCCAAAATTTTTATCCCTTCGGGAAAATGTTTCGGATAAACTACTAAAGGATGAAGCGGAAGCACTTAAAAAAGAAACGCTTGGCCAATTAAAATCTGGCAGAGTTGCCGGAGACAAAATAACTTTTGGCCTACGGGACCATGAAATTACTTTCTTTCTTATTCTCCTCAATTTTGTTGTTTTTATTACCATGATTGCCCGGGGTGTAGATATGTACAATCCATCACCCGAAGGCATTACTTTGTGGGGGGGTAATGTGAGAGAGTATGTGGCGGCAGGAGATTGGTGGCGGTTGGTTACCAATCTGTTTGTACATATGGGTGTCCGGTTATTGGTTGCCAATATGATTGGTTTGTACTTCATCGGTATAATGGTAGAAACAATTTTGGGTAAAATAAAATTTCTGATTGGCTATCTGGCAACCGGTGCTTTAGCAAGTCTTGTAAGTATTTATTTTGTGGGTGATGGCGTTACTGCCGGTGCATCAGGCGCTATAGCCGGACTGTATGGTATCTTAATTGCTTTTGCAACTACAGGCTATATCAATAAAAAATTCAACACGGTTTGGTTTTCAGGGGTATTGTTATATTTTGGTTTTATTGTTTGGTTTGGACTCAATAATGGGGCCGATAATATGGCCAATATTGGCGGTTTAGTAGCAGGGATTGTGGTCGGATATCTCTTTTATTTTTTCCATTTCAAAAAAAATCTTGCAAGGTCTGGCGGAACACGTATTTCAATAGAAATAATGCTGGCGGCCGCTTTGCTAATTTTCCTGTACATACGTAACGGAAAAGATGATTCATTGCGTTTTGAAAAAGCTGTGATGCAATTGAATCAAATAGAACTAAAAGCAATGACACAAATGCAACGCCTTCAGGATGCCGAAACCAATGAAGATGCAGCCAAAACTCTAAAGGAAGAAGCATTGCCACTTTGGAAAAATTTTCAAAAAGAAATTGACAAAACAGATAAATACAGGTTAGATGAAAAGTTTAATAAAAAGCGGAAGTTGTTGCATAGCTATGCGCAATTGAGAATTAAGCAAACTGAACTGATCTACAAATCAATGAAGCAGGACACTGATAAGTACAATGATGAAATTGATAAAATATCCGGTGAGATAGAAATATTGATAGATCAAATTGGCGGGGAGGCGGGTTAAGTGGTTTATTGGTTAATTAGTTTATTGGTGTTTGTGTTAGGTTAGACCATTAATTAATCTTCCCTTTTCATTAATTCTTATTTCCCGGAAAATGTTTATTTATGTTCCAATAATCGGGCGGCTCTTTCCAAATCTTCGGGGGTGTCTATCTCAACACCCATATAATCTGTCACAACCATTTTTATGGAAACACCATTCTCCAGGTAGCGAAGACATTCAATTTTTTCTGCGGCTTCAAGCGGCGTCATTTCCCAATTGGTAAACTTCATAAGTGCCTCTTTTCTGAATGCGTATACACCTATGTGTTCGTAAAATGGAATGGTCAACTGTGTATTACGCGGATAAGGAATAACTGAACGGCTAAAAAACAAAGCATTCATATTTTTATCTACAGCTACTTTTACATAGTTGGAATCATTGATAAACTGTTGTTCTTTCATCAACTGCATTAGGGAGGCAACCTGAACTTTTGCTCCTTCTTCTCCTTCAAAAACCTGTAACAGTTTTTCAAGTGGTTCTTTTTGAACAAAGGGTTCATCGCCTTGTACGTTTACAATTATGTCAGCCTGCATGTCGGCCACAGCTTCGGCTATGCGGTCACTACCACTTTCGTGGCTTTTTTTGCTCATAACTGCTTTGCCACCATTACTCGTAATTTCATTATAAATAATTTCGCTGTCGGTTGCTACTATTACTTCGTCAAACAAGCCTGTTGCTAATGTATTATCGTATGTGTGCCGTATTACAGTTTTTGTTCCTAGCATCTGCATCAGCTTTGCAGGAAAACGTGTGGCTGCATAACGGGCAGGTATAACTGCTATGGTGGAAAATATTTTTGAAGTAGAATTTATCATAATCTTGGCTCATTCACTTTTAATAAAATGGATTAAACTCACTTATTGGACGTGGTAAAAAGTAAGACTTGATTAAACTCTCATTTAATACACAAACCTGTATGTGTCCTCTTGATGTTAATGTTGTACCAGGATAAACAGGGTCTCCTTCCGGAAAGGCACATCTTACAGTATCGTAAGGTTTTTCAGATTTTAATATTCTGGATTGATGAGCGTACATAATAACAGCACAATCTAATCGACGATTGTTTAAGCTATTTTCCGGCATTGCAACACATGATTCCTTGCAGTAAGATTTAAGTCCTTCATAAGCTTCTTTTAAAATTGAGAGTGATTCAGGTTCCATCAAATTCAGGCAATTCCCGAGTTCTATATTTGCTCCTAAAACAAAGGGTATACTAATGGGGATTTTGTTAAATTGCTTTCTTTGAGAACTTTCTACCGCATATTCTAAGGCTCTCATGGGGTTTTGCTCCCAAAAATAAATTCCTTCCCCCAGCCAATCCCAAATATTGGTGCTTGGTCTTAAATCCGTTTTTCCATTTAATACAGACAGTCCGATATTTTTATCACAACTGTGGAATCCGGTTATTTCAAAAGGCTGATGATGTGGCAATTATTATTACTTCGATTTGTCAGTTGGATTAGTAGGTGTTTCTATAATATTCAGGATGCCAGCATCTTTCAGAAACTTAAGTGCAAATTCCTTTGATTGCTTGCTCATTTCCGCAACCTCCTTCATAATATCGATTTGATGCTTTATTTCTGCAGATGTCATTGCGTATTTGTTTTGAAATAAAATTAATTAAAAAGTTTGTTAGCATCCTAAAATTACAACCGGATAACAATAATTGTGCATAAATTTCTGTAGCTAAACCTTTCATTAAACAAAAAACCCCTGAAAATTCAGAGGTTTTTTTTATAAATTCAGACATGAAATTAATTATTCAACATCAAAGGCATAACCAACATCAGCAAGTCTTCATTCTCATCCATTTCTGTTGGCTTAATAATACCTGCCTTGGTACTTGTTGCTAATTCCACCTTTACATCATTAGTTTCGGCGGAGTTAAGCATTTCTATCAAAAACTTGGCATTGAAGGCTATCTGCATATCCTCACCATCGTACTGACAGGTCATGCGTTCGTTTCCTTCAAAACTAAAATCAATATCCTGAGCAGCCAATTTAAGTTCGCTGCCGCTAATGCTTAGCGCAACCTGATTGGTGCTTTTGTTACTAAAAACACTTACACGGCGTAAAGCATTTTGAAACTCACTTTTACCAACAATCAGCTTATATGGGTTGTCAAGTGGAATTACAACCTTATAATCCGGGAAACGTGCATCAATCAATCGGCAAATCAATTGAGTGGTACCATGCGATACAAAAAGATGATTGCTGTTGTAGCTAATGCTCAACTCATCTTCATTGTCCGGTAGCGCATTTTTCAACAGGTTGAGTGGCTTTTTAGGTACAATGAAATTGTGTACTTCGGGACAGGCTACATCTGTTCTTTTGTAGCGCACAAGACGGTGTGCATCTGTAGCTACAAACTGAATGTATTTAGGGTCAAGCTCAAAAAACACACCGGTCATTGCAGGACGAAGATCGTCGTTGCTTACAGCAAAAATGGTTTTGTTGATAGCCGTAACCAATGCACTTGAAGGCATTGTAAATGCTGTAGTATCATCCGCAGAAGGCTCTTTAGGAAAGTTGTCAGGATTCTCACCCATTACCTTGTACTTACCATTGTCACTGGTAATTTCTATGGCAAAGTTTTTATCAATATTGAAAGTGAGCGGCTGATCTGCTATGTTTTTAAGAGAATCCAACAATATTTTGGAAGGAATACAGACTCTGCCGTTGTCCTTACTTTCAACATCCATTTGAACCCGCATTACAGTTTCCAGGTCGGTAGCTATAATGTTGAGTTTTTTGTTCTCAATTTCAAACAGAAAGTCTTCAAGAATTGGTAATACTGTGTTGCTGTTGATAACGCCGCTAATCTGCTGCAGGTGTTTCAACAGAGATGAAGAAGAAACAATAAATTTCATTCGTTTATTTATTTTTTTTATTGGCAGAATGTAACCTTACAAATTCATATTTTTCAATCAGAAAAAAATGAGCCTGTGTAAAGGTCTTATTGCTCGGTTTATAATCTAAAGTAACAAACCTACTGCAATTTGTCAATTGCACAAAGTTTGTAGTTTTTTGCGGGGCTAAAGTTAATAACATTCTGCACTTATTTTTGCCAATATATGCAGCTGCAAAACCGTTTGACCAAAGAGCAGGGTTTAGAAAAAATAAAGCCTTACTGCGCCTACCAGGAACGCTGTCACCGTGAGGTGAAGGAAAAACTATATGGATATGGGCTAAGAAAAACCGAAGTAGAAGAAATATTAAGTTACCTGATAGAAGAAAATTATCTGAACGAAGAACGTTTTGCGGTGCAGTTTGCCGGAGGAAAATTCAGAATAAAACAATGGGGAAAGAAAAAAATTCAATATGAATTGCAGCAAAAGGGGATTAGTAGTTTTTTGATAAAATTAGCGCTGCAGCAAATCGGCGATGAAGCATACCTTTCAACATTGAATAAATTGGCACTGAACAAATGGACAAGCCTTAAAAAAGAACAATACCTTGTAAGACAGGCCAAAACCTACGCATTTTTGGTACAAAAAGGATACGAAACTGCACTTATTAGCAAGGCTATTATTCAACTAAAATCACCCAGTTAATCATATAGAATATGTCATCACTTAACCTCACTACTATACAAACTGCCTTGCATTGGGAAGACAAAGCCGCCAATCTTAAAATGCTGGAAGAAAAAATAAATGGCATAAAAGAGAATACGGAAATTATCATACTCCCTGAAATGTTCACCACGGGGTTTAGTATGAATGCGGCAACATTAGCAGAAGATATGAACGGTGAATCTGTAGCATGGATGAAAAAAATGGCAATAGAAAAAAAATCCATTTTGGTAGGCAGCCTAATAATAAAAGATGGTGAGAATTTTTATAACCGGCTGATTTGGATGTTGCCCAATGGGCAAATGGGTGTGTATGACAAACGCCATTTATTCGCTTACGCAAACGAAGACCAATATTATACTCCGGGTAGCAAACGATTAATTGCTTCGGTTAAGGGTTGGAAAATAAATCTAATGATTTGTTATGATCTGCGTTTTCCCGTTTGGGCACGTCAGAATCCACAACCCCTGAAAGAAGATGACGAAAAGGCTTCACCGGAATATGATATACTGATTTATGTGGCCAATTGGCCAGAAAGAAGAAGCCATGTATGGCGAACTCTGCTTCAGGCAAGGGCTATTGAAAACCAGGCCTACTGTATTGGGGTAAACCGGGTTGGCAAAGATGCAAAGGATCTATACTATAGCGGTGATAGCATGGTTGTTGATCCATTAGGCGAAGTAATTTACCATAAACAACACGTTGAAGATGTGCAAACCTTTACACTACAAAAAGAAGATATTGAAAACCCACGGGAAAAAATGCCATTCTGGAAAGATGCAGATGGTTTTATTCTATTGCAGGAATAGATGCGAAAAATTATTTAATGATTGCAATCTTCTTTGTGTGCATGATTGTGAATGCGACAAGCCTTATAATTGATTAAGTGTGCACTTATAATTCCAATTACACCGGGAATTAAAAGCCAGTTTTCATATTTTACAAAAAATAGTTTTAGCACTAAAAAAGAAAAGCCTGCAGAAAATACAAGCATAGGGAAAAAACTATGATGGTGTTTTTTATAACCATGGTATAATGAATAAATACCTATGGCAAACGCTAATAAAACCATTCCAATTTCAAAAGAAATATTCTCAACTATATTAATACCAAAAATTGGCAGGCTTGTAAAGATTAGTGGTAAAACTGCACAGTGAATAGCACAGGCAATAGAAGTAGTAATACCTAATGCATCCCAATTTATTTTCAAATTCATGAAATTCAAAGATAACGATTTTGCAACAAAGTTGCAAAAATCGAATTTGTATCCACACTGATTTTCTTTCTGTTTTCAATTGCCATTGTAATCGTTTTTAAATCGGCAATACCTGTACATTGCGTACTTATTTTTCCATAATACTTTTTGCAATATGGCTTTTAACATTGAAACCTTTAAGACACGGGCATTATCAGCAGTGGTTTTTGTAGCTGTTATGATGATCGGATTGCTTTGGAACCATTGGAGTTTTTTGGTGCTTTTCTCCATTATTCATTTTGGATGTTGGGTAGAATATCAAAAAATTATGGGGCTAATAAATCCTGATTTCCACAATATTACCCCAACTCAACGTTATGGCTTTATGGTGGCGGGTTGGGCGTTCATGCTGTCAATGACCAACAATGCATTTGTACTTA
Organism: Segetibacter sp.; assembly: GCA_043736115.1. Classification (GTDB taxonomy): domain Bacteria; phylum Bacteroidota; class Bacteroidia; order Chitinophagales; family Chitinophagaceae; genus Segetibacter. The sequence goes on from JAYTDC010000110.1 coordinate 10,707, forward strand.
AAGGTACAAGAATGAGTGGTTTAGGCTTATTGCTTTTGCTGGTTTGCGGTATTGTATTACCGTTGTTTTTGGTTGTGCTTCGCAAAAGTTATTCTGTAAAAAACCTGGGTATATCAACAATGGGTTTATTGTACATTTCGCTACCATGGGCATTAATGATGGGTATAAGAAGCCATGGATTAGTCAGCAGCGGTTCCACTGTTTTGATGGATACGGGAATGGTTATTCCCCTGGTATTAATTGCCTCTATCTGGATAAATGATACCATGGCATACATTGTAGGTTCATTTATCGGTAAAACTCCCTTTTCATCTATTTCTCCCAAAAAGACGTGGGAAGGAACTGCAGGAGGTGCAATTCTGTGTGTTTTAGCGGTTACACTCGGCGGTTACTATATTTTCAAAATTGAAGACATAACCTCGCTTATAGTCATTTCCGCGATAGCGGCAATATTTGGCACTGCCGGAGATTTGTTGGAAAGTAAACTAAAACGAATGGCCGGCATAAAAGACAGCGGCCAAATTATGCCTGGTCATGGAGGTTTTTTGGACAGGTTTGACAGTTTGCTGTTGGCTACGCCGTTTGTTTGGTTGTATACATGGATGTTTAATGTATAAGCGAAAACAGTAAGAATAATGAGAAACAATTGACAATAAACGAGGAACGAGAAACGGTTCTATATTTGCACACTAATTTTTACACATGACAATTCATAAAGAAGGGTATAAGAGTATTGGTATTGCAGCTTTAATTTTTGCAGCTATCAATGTTGCCGGGTTTATGTTTTTGAAAGATAATTCAGCAGCACAAGGCATATTATTGGTAGTTTCTGCTTTTTTGTTCCTGTTCATTGTTTCTTTTTTTCGTATTCCTTACCGCTCTTTAACTATAGGAGAAAATCAGGTAATCTGCCCGGCTGATGGCAAAGTGGTGGTCATAGAAGAAGTGGTAGATGAGGAATATTTCAAAGACAAAAGGCTGCAGGTGAGCGTTTTTATGAGTCCGGCAAATGTGCATGTAAACCGTAACCCCATAAGTGGCGAGGTGGTTTATAACAAATACCATAAGGGTAAATATCTTGTGGCCTGGAACCCAAAATCATCTACCGAAAATGAAAGACACAGCGTAGTAATAAAAAACAGCAAGGCTGAAATATTAGTAAAACAAATTGCAGGAGCATTGGCTAAACGCATTATTAATTATTTGTCTGTTGGGCAAGAAGTGCATCAGGGAGATGAATTAGGCTTTATTAAATTTGGAAGCAGGGTTGATTTGTTACTTCCTATTGGTACAAAAGTAAATGTAGAATTGAATCAAGTGGTAAAAGGTGGTGTAACAGTTTTGGCTACCATTTAGTTAATTAAGATTTCTTTTATCAATTATTAACAGATTGAAAGTTGTTTAATACACGGGCAATTTTTATATTTGGTCTATCGTTTATTAATCATTAAACAAAAAGACAGTATGAAAAAAATAATCACATTGGCAGTTGCCGCTTTCTTAATTACAGGTGCAGCATTTGCAGGAGAAGGAAAAAATTGCGGAAGCCATAAAGGTTGCTGCAAAAAAGGCTCAAAGGAAATGACTAAAAAAGCTGAAAAGCCTGCACCAACTGCAGAAGTTAAGAAAGCTTAATAACTTCTAAAAATATTAAAGCCTGTACTATTAAAAGTGCAGGCTTTTTTATTTGGTTTCACACTTCGTGAAAACTGGTTTCACACAACGAGACAACGATTACAACGAGACAAAGGTTTTTTCTTTGTGTTACTTTGAGTCTTAGTGCCTTTGTGGTTTATTTTTCCCGACTTGTCCCTTTTAGTGCGGTGGCAATAATTTTTGGATAATACCCTTCATTTTGTGGGTTGGTTCTGCCTTTACGGTTACGATTTTATT